>JANNZG010000023.1:0-2037 GCA_031410495.1 Porphyrobacter sp. | reverse complement strand
GATCGGCGGTCGAAAGATGGATGAACCCATCCGCCAGATCAACCGGCGCACCAGTAAATGTGCCCTCAGACTTCCAGTCGGCAAACTGTCCTGCGGTCAGAACCTTGAAGGCGACATGCGGCAGCGCGCTCACGCTTCCGCTTCGCCTTCCTCTGCGCCAACTTCAGTCTCGGCATCAGACTCATCGCCGGCCGCATCCGCGAGCCGCACTGCGCTGACCACTGTCTCCGCATCGGCAACATTGAACAGCCGCACGCCTGCGCTGCCGCGCCCGATCACTCGCAGCGATGCGAGCGGCAAGCGGATCAGCTTGGCCTGGTCGGTGACCAGCATCAGCTGATCGGCGACCGCCGCCGGGAAGCTGGCCACGACCGGGCCGTTGCGGGCAATGTTGTCGATATTGGTGATGCCTTGGCCGCCGCGACCGGTGCGGCGGTATTCGTAAGCCGAGGAGAGCTTGCCATAACCATTGGCGCAGACGGTGAGGATGAATTGCTCCTTCACTGCCAATTCGGCAAAGCGATCGGCGCTCATTGTCGGCTCGCCTTCTTTTTCGGCTTTCCAGGGTGCGAAGCGGACATAGTCCTCTCGTTCTTCCGATGTCGTGCCGACGCGGTGGAGGATCGACAGTGAAATAACCTCGTCATCACCCTTCAGCGTCATGCCGCGCACGCCGGTCGAAGTGCGGCTGACGAATTCGCGGACATCATCGCCGGCAAAGCGGATAGCCTTGCCTGCTCGGGTGGCGAGCAGAACATCGTCACCGGCATCGAGCAATGCGACGCCGATCAGATGATCCGCAGAATCTTCCTCGAAACGCATGGCAAACTTGCCGTTCGACGGGATGTTAGCGAAGGCATCCATGCTGTTGCGCCGCACATTGCCCTTGGCGGTGGCAAAGACGACGTTGAGATCGCCCCAGGTGCTCTCGTCCTCAGGCAGCGGTAGCACTGCCGCGATTGTCTCGTCCTTGTCGAGCGCCGGGAGCAAGTTGACGATGGGCCGTCCGCGCGTGGCGGGACCGCCTTCGGGCAGCTTCCAGACCTTGAGCCGGTAAACCTTGCCCGCTGTCGAGAAAAATAGCACCGGATTGTGCGTGCTGGTGACGAACATCGCCGAGATGATGTCCTCGTCCTTGGTCGCCATTCCGGCGCGGCCTTTGCCGCCGCGTGCCTGGGCACGGAAGGTGGAGAGCGGGGTGCGCTTGATATAACCGTCCATAGTGACGGTGACGACCATGTCGTCGCGCTCGATCAGGTCCTCGTCGTCGAGCCCATCCCAGGCGGCGGTGATTTCGGAAACGCGCGGGGTGGCAAATGCTTCACGAATGGCCACCAGTTCATCGCGCATCACGCCATAGAGTTTTACCCGGTCGGCCAGAATCGAGAGGTATTCGGCGATTGCATCGGCGAGGATCTGCAACTCGCCGCCGATCTCATCACGGCCAAGCGCTGTGAGACGGTGGAGGCGCAGGTCGAGGATCGCCCGCACTTGTACTTCGGAAAGCTGATAGGTGCCGCCTGCCTGATCGGCGCTCGGCTCGATGGCCTCAACCAGAGCGATATATTGCGCAATATCGCCAATCGGCCATTGCCGTGCCAGCAGCGACGCGCGCGCCGCAGCCGGATTGGGCGAGCCGCGAATAATCCGCACCACTTCGTCAAGGTTGGTCACCGCGATCACCAGGCCGAGCAAAAGATGCGCCCGGTCGCGCGCCTTGTTGAGTTCAAACTTGGTGCGGCGGGTGATGACCTCTTCGCGGAAGGCGATGAAGGCCTGGATGAAATCGCGCAGAGTCAGCGTCTCGGGCCGACCACCGCGGATCGCCAGCATGTTGGCCGGAAAGCTTGATTGCGCGGGGGTATGTCGCCACAACTGGTTGAGCACAACTTCGGGTGTTGCGTCGCGCTTCAGGTCGATAACCACTCGCACACCCAGCCGGCTCGATTCGTCGCGGATGTCGGAAACGCCTTCGATCCGCTTGTCTTTCGCGGCTTCGGCAATTTTTTCGACCAGCCCGTTTTTACCGGTCTGATA
>JANNZG010000022.1:0-27983 GCA_031410495.1 Porphyrobacter sp. | reverse complement strand
GACCTTGAGAATGCGCCCGGCCTTCTTCCACTCGTGCTTGGCGAGGGCGAAAGCGTCGTCGAATTCCTCGAAGATCAGCTGCACCACGCGCTCAAGCTCGCGCTGCTTTTGCGGGGGCAGATGATCAAGGTCGGTGCGCATGGTCAGATTGATGTAGCAAGCGGTTGAACGGCTTGCACCTGCCCTGTGCACAGGCGCGCCGCGACGGCGCACCCCAAAGCGCAGAGGAGCGGCGCGCCGGGGTGCTGGCTGTGGCTCATCGTCTGGCCCCTCGGCGGATCGGGACGACCTCGCCGCCGCCATCGCGCAACTGGACGAGATAGTCGCTCCACCATTGCATCATCTCAACGCGCTCATCCCAGTGCGCGCCGCGATGATATGCCGCGCGCACCTTGTCGGCGTCGCCGTGTGCCAGCGCCCGCTCGATCGCGTCAGGATGCCACTTGCCGCATTCGTTGAGCAGCGTGGAGGCCATGGCCCGAAAGCCATGGGCGGTCATTTCGTCGGTGGAGTAGCCGAGACGGCGTAGTGCTGCGTTGATGGTGTTGTCGCTCATCGGGCGCTTTCGGGTACGGATTGACGGGAACACGTAGCCCTTGGGTCCGGTGAGCGCATAGGTCTCTTCAAGGATCGCGATGGACTGCCGCGAAAGCGGCACGCGGTGATCCTTGCGCATCTTGGTCTTGTCGGCGGGGATGGTCCACAATGCGCCGTCGAGGTTGAACTCATTCCACTCGGCATGGCGAAGCTCGCCTGGTCGGACGAACACATGCGGTGCCAGCTGCATCGCGAGGCGCGTGATCGGCTGGCCGTCGTAGGAGTCGATAGCCCGCATTAGCGCTCCGACCCGGTCGGGATCGATGATTGCACCATAGTGAGTGACAGTCGGCACAGTCAGTGCCCCGCGAAGGTCGCGGGTCGGATCTGACTTCACTCGCGCTGTTGCCACAGCATAGCGGAATACCGCGCTGGCCAGCTGCATCGTGCGGCGGGAACTCTCGTGCTTCCCTTGCCGCTCGATGCGCCTCACGGCCTCCAGCACGTCGATCGGCTCAATGTCGGTAATGGGCAGCTTGCCGATCGATCCTGAAAGGAGCGAGAGAAGGTACTCGCACCGCCGCGAGGTTGCCGGTGCCCACGCCTTGGCACCGTCTCGTTTGCGCTTCTCGCAGTACTCCTTTGCAATCGCCGAGAACGTGTTGTTTGCCTCAAGCTGCGCACGCAGCTTTGCCTTCTGCTTCTCCCGCCCCGGATCAAGCCCATGGGCCAGCTGCTCGCGTGCCTCACGTGTCCGGTTCCTCGCATCGGCCAGGCCGATCTCGGGGTACCTGCCCAAGGCGACCTTCTTTTCGCGTCCGTGAATGCGGTATTTGAGCCGCCAGAGCTTGGCCCCGGTGGGCTGCACCAGCAGGAACAGCCCCAGCGCATCACCCATCTTGTAGGGCTTCTCGCGCGGTTTGGCGTTGCGGATCGCGAGGTCTGTAAGCGGCATGATCGAGCCTCCTTTGTCCATCGTGGCCCCGAGGTTGGGGGCCAGGCCCAAAAACCGTCCTTGCCTCATCTTCGATTTGGCCCCCACCGACGTTGGATGCGGGTGGAAATGTGAAGATTTGCGTGGACGACGATGAGCGAAAAACCCTCGGAAATCCAAGGGCTTTATAGACAAATTCGGACGTTTGGGGAAGGGGGTGATGGAGCGGGTAGCGGGAATCGAACCCGCATAGCCAGCTTGGAAGGCTGGAGCTTTACCACTAAGCTATACCCGCATCGCTGAGCGCGCCAATGCCACCGATTGCGCAGGCAGGTCAACGCCGTTTTGGCGGCATCAGGCTCCTGCCGGGCTTACCGCCATATTGTCGATCAACCGCGTGCCGCCGATGCGGGCGGCGACCAGTAGGCGGGCAGGGTCGGTGCCAAGAGCGGCCAGCGGCGCCAGCGAACGGCCATCGGCGAGGGTCGCGTAATCGACGCTTGCGAAGCCTGCCGCGACGATTTCAGCCTGCAGCGCGTCGAGCGCCCCGGCCACTTCGCTGCCCGCCTCGATTGCCGCGATGGCCGCGTGCATCGCGCGGGGCAGGGCGGCCGCGGCGGCGCGCTGGTCGGGCGTAAGGTAGCGGTTGCGGCTGCTCATCGCGAGCCCGTCTGCCTCGCGGACGGTCGGCACACCGATGATGCAGTCCACATGCGGGCGGGTCAGGTCGAGATCGCGCGCCATCGTCCGGATCACGGCGAGCTGCTGGAAGTCCTTCTCGCCAAAGAACGCCATGTCGGGGGTGACCTGGTTGAAGAGCTTGCACACCACAGTCGCCACGCCGTCGAAATGGCCTGGCCGCGCCGCGCCGCAGAGCCCGTCGCTGACGCCTGTGACGCTGATATTGGTGACGAAGCCGGCCGGATACATCGCCTCCACCGTGGGAGCCCACAGCAAGGCCACGCCCTCCGCTTCGAGCAGGGCCGCATCGGCGGCCAGCTGGCGGGGGTAGGCGTCGAGATCCTCGTTCGGTCCGAACTGCTTGGGATTGACGAAGATCGAGGCGACCACGTGATCGGCCTCCGCCCGCGCACGCCGAACCAGCGTGAGGTGGCCCTCGTGCAGCGCGCCCATCGTCGGCACCAGCGCAATCCGCGCGCCCCCCTGCCGCAGCCCGGCGACAGCGGTTCTCAACATGTCGAGAGAGTTAACCGTTTGCACCGTCAGGCCTCCGCAGATAAACGCAAGGACACGCCCTAGCGGCGCTCGCTGCCCCATTTCAAGCCGCCGGAGTGCCGGCCAGCTTCGCACCTGACGAGTTCAACCGAGAGACCGACCATGTCGCCCGCCCCGCGCGCCCCACTTTCCGAACCCCTGCTAGCCGGCCGCAGGCTGCGCAAGGGGCAGGCGCACCGGATCGTCTTCGCCAACGAGAAGGGCGGCACCGGCAAGTCGACCACTGCGGTGCACGTCGCCGTGGCGCTCTCCTACCTCGGTGCGCGCGTGGCATCGATCGACCTCGATCCGCGCCAGCGCACCATGCACCGCTATATCGAGAACCGGCTGGGCACGCTCGAGAAGCGCGGGCTGACCCTGCCGACGCCCGATTGCGAGGTGTTCCGCGGCGAGACCACCGGCGATCTTCTCGCAATGATCCGGCGGCTCGAGGCGAATTGCGATTTCCTGATCATCGACAATCCCGGCCGCGACGATCCCTTCGCGCGGATCGCGGTCGAGCATGCCGACACACTGGTTACCCCGATGAATGACAGCTTCGTCGATTTCGACCTGATCGGCCAGGTCGATGCCGAGACCTTCAAGGTCCGCAAGCTGTCCTTCTTCGCCGAGCTGATCTGGGAGGCGCGGATCAAGCGCAGCCGCGTCACGCTCGAGCAGCAGCGGCCGGAGATGGACTGGATCGTCGTACGCAACCGCACCGGCCATGTGGAAGCGCGCAACCAGGCGCGTCTCCACAAGGCGCTGGGCGAGATGGCCAAGCGGGTCGGCTTCCGGGTCACGCAGGGCCTCTCGGAGCGCGTGATCTACCGCGAGCTGTTCCCTTCCGGCCTCACGTTGCTCGACAAAGGCCATCTCGGCGAGCTCGGCACCAGCCACCTTATCGCCCGGCAGGAATTGCGCTCGCTGGTGAAGGCGCTGAGCCTGCCGGAATTCAGCCGCGAGGGTGAGCTGGAACTTGCCTCATGACGCGCGCGCTGATCCTGATCGCAGTGCTCTGCGTGTTCTGCCGCTGGGCCCTCGGCAAATGGCCGTGGGACTATCTCAACCCCGTTCCGACCCGCCAGCAGGCGATATTCCGCGCGCGCAAGCTGCTGGGCATCGAGGCCGGGGCCGGGCGTGACGAGATCATCGCCGCGCACCGCCGCCTGACCACGCTTGTGCATCCCGACAAGGGCGGAACGAACGCGGCCATGCAGGAGGCCAATGCCGCACGAGACCTGCTCCTCGACGAGCTGCCTTCCGGACGGGACGGGATCGGCAACTAGGCGCCCGATCACTTAACAGCGGCATTGACACATAAGCCAGTCACGGGCTTTTCGCACAACTTGGCGTATCGGCTAAAGCGCCCGGAGATGCATCGCTTGGCGGGCATCATCGGGCCTGCCTTTGTAACGGACCGCCACCGGCAGCCGCGATCCGATGCGGCAAGGAGTATCACGCGAAATGCAACACCAGTTCCACCCTACCGTGCTGCGCGAATACGACATTCGCGGGATCATCGGCGAGACGCTCGGCGCGGAAGACGCGCGCGCGATCGGACGCGGCTTCGGCACGTTGCTGCGCAAGGCGGGCGGTAAGACGGTGGCGGTGGGGTATGACGGGCGGGTGAGTTCGCCGATGCTCGAGCACGCGTTGATCGAGGGCATTAACGCGAGCGGCTGCGACGTGGTGCGGATCGGCCTGAGCGCGACCCCGATGCTCTATTACGCCGAAGCGTCAGCCGAGCAGGTGGATGGCGGCATTCAGATAACTGGCAGCCACAATCCCCCCAATTACAATGGCTTCAAGATGGTATTTCTTGGGCGCCCGTTCTTCGGCGCGGATATCCAGAAGCTCGGGAAACTGGCTGCAGACGGGGCCTTCGCTAGCGGGACCGGCGAAGTGATCTCGCGCGACATCATGGGCGAGTATGTCGAGCGCCTGCTCGAGGGACTGGCTGGAATCGAAGGCACCAAGCTGGAAGCTCTCCGCGTCGGCTGGGATGCCGGCAACGGCTCCGCCGGCCCCGCGCTCGAAGCGCTGGCCGCCCGACTGCCGGGGGAACACCATCTGCTCTTTACCGAAGTTGACGGCCATTTTCCCAATCACCACCCTGATCCGACTGTGGAGGCCAATCTGGCCGATCTGCAGGCGCTCGTCGCCGCAAAGAACCTCGATTTCGGAGTGGCTTTCGATGGTGACGGTGACCGCATCGGTGCGATCGACGGCGAGGGGCGGATCATCTGGGGCGACCAGCTACTGATGATCTATGCCGAGGATGTGCTGAAAACCCGCAAGGGCGCGACGGTGATCGCCGACGTGAAGGCAAGCCGCGCGCTGTTCGACCGCGTCTCCGAACTCGGCGGCGTGCCGCTGATGTGGAAGACCGGCCACTCGCTAATCAAATCCAAAATGAAGGAAACTTCCGCGCCGCTGGCCGGCGAGATGAGCGGCCACGTGTTCTTTGCCGACGATTACTACGGCTTCGACGACGCGCTCTATGCAGGGATCCGCCTGATTGCCGCCACGGCGCGGCTGGGCAAGTCGGTCACCGAGTTGCGCGGGAGCATGGCGCCCATGCTCAACACGCCCGAGATGCGCTTCCAGGTCGACGAGAGCCGCAAGTTTGCCGCGATGGACGAGATCGCCGGACGGCTGTCCGCCAATCCCGGCCCCGAGGTCGAAAGCGTCAACACCACCGATGGCGTGCGGGTGAACACCGCTGATGGCTGGTGGCTGCTGCGCGCCTCGAACACGCAGGACGTGCTGGTTGCCCGCGCGGAGAGCGACAGCGATGAAGGCCTCGAGCGCCTGCTCGCCCAGATCGATGCGCAGCTCGCCGCCTCGGGCCTCGAACGCGGCGAGAGCGTCGGGCACTGATCCGGCAGCAAATCCAATTGCCTGTGCGGCGGCCCGCGTTATGAGTGCGGCATGCTCGTCGGTATCGATCTTGGCACCACCAACAGCGCTGTTGCGTTGTGGCGTGACGGTGCGCCGCAGCTTGTGCCCAATGCGCTGGGCAAAGAGCTGACCCCATCCGCCGTCTCGATCGCCAAAGGCGGTCAGACCTGGGTGGGAGAGGCCGCGCTCGACCGGATGGCGACCCATCCGCGCGACACCGTCACCAGCTTCAAGCGGATGATTGGCACCGCCTCGACAGTCACGCTGGCCGGCACCACGCTGACGCCGGAGGACCTCTCGGCGATGGTGCTGCGCAGCCTTGCGGACGACGTCGAGGCGGCGACCGGAGAGCGGCCCACCGAGGCGGTCATCACCGTTCCTGCCTATTTCAACGAACGCCAGCGCCGCGCCACGCGCCGCGCGGGCGAGATCGCCGGACTGGACGTCCGCCGCCTGATCAACGAACCGACCGCCGCCGCGCTCGCCTTCGGCCTCACTGACAGGGGCGACCGCGAGCCGTTCCTCGTCTTCGACCTTGGCGGGGGCACCTTCGACGTCTCGATCGTCGAGATGTTCGAAGGCATCGTCGAGGTGCGCGCTTCGGCAGGCGACAACCGGCTGGGCGGCGACGATTTCGACGAGGTGCTGGTCAAGCTGGTCGAGCCGCTTCTGGAGGGCCGGGAGCTGCTCGACAGTCTCCCCGCCGACCAGCGCCGCGCGCTCCTCAACCTTGCCGCCGAACGCACCCGCCGCGCGCTTTCCAGCGCCGAGCAGGCCGAGTTCCGCATCGCGGTCGGCGACACGCCGGTTACCGCCACGGTCACCACCGAGGCCTTCGAGGAGGCCGCTGCGGGCCTTGTCAAACGCCTGCGCGATCCGGTGATCCGCGCGCTGCGCGATTGCCATATCGACGTGAAGACCCTCTCCGACATCGTGCTGGTCGGCGGGGCAACGCGGATGCCGGTGGTGAGGAAGGCGCTCACCCGCATGTTCGGGCGCTTCCCCAATGCCACCGTCCACCCCGACCATGCCGTGGCGCTGGGCGCGGCGATTCAGGCGGGGCTGCTGTCGGGCGGCGAGGGGCTCGAGGAGATCCGCATCACCGATGTCGCGCCCTTCACGCTCGGCGTCGGCACGGCGACCCGCGACGCGCACGGGCGCTTCCACGAGGACATTTTCGCGCCGATCATCGAGCGCAACACGCCGGTTCCGGTGAGCCGCATGGAGCAGTTCTGCACCCTTGCTGACAACCAGAAGCAGGTCACTTTCGCGATCTATCAGGGCGAGGCGCGCGATGTGAAGAAGAACGTCAAGCTTGGCGAGCTGACCGTGCCCGTGCCGCCCCGCCCTGCCGGCGAGGTCGCGGTCGACGTGCGCTTCACTTATGACACCAGCGGGCTGCTCGACGTGGACGTTTCGGTCCCGGCGAACGGCACGACGCGCAATCTCGTGATCGTCGACGAGGATGACCGCCGCACCCAGAAGGACGTCGCCGAGAGTCGCAAGCGGTTGGAGAAGCTCAAGGTCCACCCGCGCGACGAAGCCGAGAACGTCGCCATGATGGCGCGGGCCGAGCGCGCTTACGAGGGCTTCACAGGCGCGGCGCGCGAGGTGATCGGGCAGGCGCTGACCGAGTTCAAGGGCGCTCTCGAAAAGCAGGACCCGCGGATCATTGCCGACGCGCGCGAGGGTCTAAGCCGGCTGATCGACGAGATCGACGCCCACTCTCCGCTATGATGGCGCCGCGATGAGCCGCCGCCGCTTTCCCTGGGATCGCCTCGGGATCGACGAGACCAGCGATACAGGCGCGATCCGCAAGGCCTATGCCGACGCCTTGCGCGCCACCAATGTCGACGAGGACATCGCGGGCTATGCCGACCTGCGCCGCGCGCGCGATCAGGCGCTGTGGCTTGCAGCCCAAAGCCAGCGGGCCGAGGAGGATGACGGCGATCTGGGGCTTGGCGATCTCGACGACGATCAGGATGTCGATGACGATTGGCTCGACGACGATTATGACGACGACCTGTGGGCTGACGGGCCTTCCGGCTATCGTCCCGAACCCTTCGCCCGCACGCCCGACCCTGCACAGAGCGAAGCGCAGGAGCGCGCACAGGCCGCGTGGCAGAAGCTGACGGGCATAATCTACCCCGACGGTCAGACGAGCGACGAGGCTGTCACGCTCGGCGAGATGCAGGCAGGCCTCGGCGCTCTCGATGTGCTGATCACGCGGTCCGAAGAGGCCGACATCGCCGAGCACGACGCGCTCGACGGGGCGCTGGCCGATCTCTTCGCGCGCACCTGGCCACGTTCCGCGCCTTTCGTCGAGCCTGCCAATGCCGCGTTCCACTGGCTGGACGAGGCAGGCTCCATCGAGGAGCGGCCCGCGCTGATGTTCCTCAACCAGCGGCTCAAGGGCATGCGCTTCCACGAGAAGGTGCAGGAGCCCGGCCACCCGCTCCACAAGGCGTGGACCGAGCTATCACGGCCCGGCCGGGCGGGGATTACCGACCGGTTGAAGGTCAAGCGGCTCGAGGTCCACAAGCTCCTGACCGGCATCCGTGATCGCTATCCCGAGCTTGAAAGCCACCTCGATCCCGAGCGCGTCGCTTCGTGGGATTCCAAGCCGGACACGGGGGCGGGCGGTCTCGGCCCGCGGATCGTGCGCGGCATCGTCATCATGCTGGTGGTTCTCGCGGTGCCCCGGATGCTCTCGCAATGCTCCGACCGGAGCGAAGATGGTACCCCCCCGATCGCCGCTCTTAGCGATGCCGAGGTCGACGCGAAGGTGGCCCTGCTGCTCGGTCCGGGCACCAACATGAAGATGGTCGAAGCGCAGGATCCGAAGCTCGCCCGCGAACTGCGCGTCGCGGTGAACAAGCCCGAGATCGTCCTCCCACTTAATTACCTGCGGATGCAGGCGCTCGGATCGGCGGAGGTGGCCGACCGTGCTGCGCTGGAGGCAAGGGCGGAGCTCAAGGCGATCTGGCTCACCGCCGCCAAGGCCAAATCCGCGCAGATCTGCCGGATGGCGATCAATGGCGACTTGCGCGCACTGACGCTCGACCTCGGCGAAAAGGACCGCGCCCGTGAACAGGAACTGTTGCGCGTGCTCCTGAAAGCCAGGGTGCTCAGCCATATGCCGAAGGGCGGCGAGACGCGCTACAACGTCCCGGGCTGGCTGGTGGGCGATACGCTGGAGCGCAGCGGGCTTTCGCAGGCAAAGCTGAAGGCGGCCCTCACCGATCCCGACAGTCCCGACCGTTGCAAGGCCGAGACCGCGCTGGTGCAGGCGGTGGTCGCCGCGAAGGACAAGGTGCCGGACGAGGTTCTCAAGGGGCTCTAGTTCGCGCCGTGTGCTTGCGCCTCGGGGAGCCAGCCGCCACATGGGAGGGGTGACCGCGCCGGACCCCGCTACCGCCATCCCATCCGAGATTGCCGACTGGTTCGCGGTGCGCGGCTGGCGGGTGCGGCGGCATCAGCTGGAGATGCTGGCGATGGCGCGCGCGGGGCGCGATGCGCTGCTGGTTGCCGATACCGGCGCGGGCAAGACGCTGGCGGGCTTCCTGCCGACCCTGTGCGACTTTGCGCCCTCGGGAGGCACGCTCCCGCCGGACGGTCTCCACACCCTCTATATCTCGCCCCTGAAAGCGCTGGCGCAGGATGTTAAGCGCAACCTCCTCACCCCGATCGAGGAGATCGGCCTCCCCATCCGGGTCGAGACCCGCAGCGGCGACACCCCGTCCGACCGCAAGAAGCGCCAGCGCGAGCGGCCGCCGCACGTCCTGCTGACCACGCCCGAAAGCTTGTCGCTGCTGCTCTCTTACCCCGAGAGCATCGACCTGTTCGCGGGGCTCAAGCGGATCGTCATCGACGAGGTCCACGCCTTCGCCACCGACAAGCGCGGCGATCTCCTCGCACTGAGCCTCGCGCGGCTTCACGCGCTGGCACCGCAGGCGCAGCGGGTGGCGCTGTCGGCAACCTTGGCCAATCCGCGGGACTTTCAGGAGTGGCTCGCGCCTCAGACGGGCGACGAGGGCGAGATCGCCGCCGCCGCGCTGGTGCTGGGAGAGGAGGGGGCCGATCCCGAAGTGGAAATCCTGCTCCCCGTCGAGGAGCGCATCCCCTGGGGCGGGCACGCCGGGCGCTGGGCCGTTCCGCAGCTCTACGAGGCCATCAAGGCCAACCGCACCACGCTGGTCTTCACCAACACACGCTTCCTTGCGGAGTTCATCTTCCAGTGCCTGTGGGATGTGAACGAGGATCACCTGCCCATCGGCATCCACCACGGCAGCCTTTCCACCGAGGCGCGGCGCAAGGTCGAAGAGGCGATGGCGCGGGGCGAGTTACGGGCGCTGGTGTGCACCGCCAGCCTCGATCTGGGGATCGACTGGGGGGACATCGACCTCGTGGTGCAGATGGGCGCGCCCAAGGGCTCCTCGCGGCTGCTGCAGCGGATCGGGCGGGCGGGCCACCGGCTCGACACCCCGAGCCGTGCGGTGCTGGTGCCGGGCAATCGCTTCGAATTCCTCGAGGCGATGGCGGCCAAGGAGGCGGTCGACCAGGGCCAGCGCGATGGCGAGGCGTTCCGGCCGGGCAGTCTCGACGTGCTCGCCCAGCACGTGATGGCCTGCGCCTGTGCGGGGCCGTTCCACGAGGATGCCTTGCTGGCCGAGGTGAGGAGCGCGCTCGCCTATAGCTGGGTCGATGCCGCGACCTTTGCGCGGGTGCTCGGGTTCGTCTCGAACGGTGGCTATGCGCTCAAAGCCTATGACCGGTTCCAGCGGATTGTCCGCGATAAATCAGGGACCTGGCGCCTAGCGCATCCCAATCAGGCGCAGCGCCACCGGATGAATGCGGGGATCATCGTCGATTCTGAAATGCTGACCGTCCGCTTCAAGAACGGCCGCAGCCTCGGCAAGGTCGAAGAGCGGTTTGCCGCGCAACTTTCCCCCGGCGACACCTTCTTCTTCGCGGGCATGAGCCTCGAGGTCGAGGGTGTGAAGGACATGGATGTGGTGGTTCGCGCGGCGAAAAAGTCCGCGACGATCCCCTCCTATGGCGGGCTGCGATTGCCGCTGACGACCCACCTTTCCACCCGCGTTCAGGCGCTGCTGGCGGACCGTGCGGGGTGGGGGCGTTTCCCCGATGATGTGCGCGAATGGCTCGAAATGCAGGATTACCGCTCGCGGCTTCCTGCTCCGGGCGAGCTGCTGGTCGAGAGCTTCCCCCACGGGGGCAAGCACTACACCGCCTATTATACCTTCGAGGGCTGGAACGCGAACCAGAGCCTCGGGATGCTCATCACCCGGCGGATGGAGGACCGGGGGCTGCTGCCGGGCGGGTTCGTTGCCAATGACTACTGCCTTGCGGTGTGGGGGTTGAAGCCGGTTACCGATCCTGCCCCCCTGTTATCGCCCGATATTCTGACCGACGAGTTCACCGAGTGGGTCACCGAAAGCCACCTCTTGCGCCGCGCTTTTCGCGAAGTGGCGGTGATCTCGGGCCTCGTCGAGCGGCAGCATCCGGGGCAGAAGAAGAGCGGCAAGCAGGTCACTTTCTCCACCGATCTGATCTACGACGTGCTGCGAAAATACGAGCCTGATCATGTACTTATCGAGGCCGCCTGGGCCGATGCGCGGGCTCGGATGACCGATGTGGGGCGGCTTGCCGACCTGCTCGAACGTTCGCAATCGGAGCTGGTGCACGTGACCCTCGACCGGGTTTCTCCGCTGGCGGTGCCGGTGATGACCATGATCGGGCGGGAGGCTGTGCCGCAGGGGGCGGTGGATGACGAGTTGCTGCTGGAGGCCGAGGGTTTGATTGCCGCTGCGATGCGGCCCGACGAGCCGCCCGAGGGAGATTGACCTCACACCGATGTTTCACGTGAAACATGGCCCGTTTGGCGCCAAAAACGCGTTTCAAAGGGGGCCTAAAGGGGGTCTAACAGGGGTCTAGAGGGGGTCTGGACGCGTCTGGGCCCCCTCTAGAGCGTGCAATCACTGCGCGAGATCGCGATACTTTTCGTTGCCGACAAACGCGAAGCGGGCCGCGCCCTCTTCGTGCATCAGGGCAATGGTGCGCGCGGACCTGTCATAGCTCGCCAGCGCATCGGGTTCGAAGAGCAGTTCGGATCTGCGCTCCCGCTTGCTGGCGGCGGCGACCTGCGCGCGGAGGGCGGGCTCGGTCAGCACGGTGCCGTTCCAGCTGAGACGGTCGGCGGCGTCGACGCCAATCGTGTTGCGTTCCTCGATGGGCAGCGTGGGCGTGACCGGGTCTCCGGGCAGATCCACCGGCGTCACATTCACCGGCATCGGCGAGGCGAGGATCACCATGATCAGCAGCACGAGCAGCACGTCGATGAAGGGGGTGACGTTCATTGCGCTGATCGGGAGGGGGCGGGGGGCGTAGAGGTTCTTGCGTGGCACGACATACGGCATGGCGCTCTCCTTTTGCCAGGCGGGACGCGGCCGCTTGGGTAAGGCACATTCTACAGCGAAAGCATGAGGTTGCCTAACGCGTACCGGTATGCAGGCTGCAACCCGTTCCGGCCGGACAAGCAAAAAGGGCGCCGCGATCTCTCGCAGCGCCCTGTTTAATCCGGTCTAACCGGGGTCCGGACGCCCCCGGAAGGGCCTCCAGTACCGCCTGTCACTTGCCGAAGTTGCGGTACTTGTCGTTGCCGACGAAGCCGAACTTGGTGACGCCCGACTCCTTGATGTCGCGCAGCACGTTGGCCGACAGGTCGTAGCTTGCCAGCGGCTCGGGCTCGAACTGCAGCTCGGGCTCGGGCACCAGCTTGATCGACGCCTGCAGCGTCGTGATCAGCTCGGGCTCGCTCAGCGGTGCGCCGTTCCACAGGATCTGGTCACCCGAGGTCAGAACGACCTTGTTCTTGACCGGATCGATGAGCGGCGGCGGGTTATTCGATGGCGTCGGCAGGTCGATATCGACCGAGTTGTTGGCCACCGGGATGGTGATGATAAACATGATCAGCAGAACGAGCAAAACGTCGATCAGCGGGGTCATGTTCATGTCCATCATCGGCTCGCCGTCGAGCTTGCCTCCAGACATACCCATGTCAGTTACTCCTTAGGTTCGCTTTGGCGATCAGGCGTTGGGATCGACCGGGGTCGAGATGAACCCGACGACCGGATAACCGGCACGCTGGACGTTGTAGATGGCACCGGCCACGCACTGCCACGGGGCATTGACGTCGCCGCGGATGTGGACCTGCGGGATGTTCTCCGGATCCGCCATCAGCGCCTCGGCGCCGCCGGCACGCTTCACGATGGCGTCCAGCTTGTTGAACGCCTGTTCCTGAAGCTCGTCCGAGGTCACGGGGGTGATATTGTTGATATACACCCGGCACTGACCGTTGCGCGAGGCGCCCGTGAAGCCCGGCTCACCCGCGCTGCGACCGGCATCGTCGGTCGTGCTGACGGTGATCAGGAGATTCTCGGCCTTCGTCTTCGCCTCGACGGATTCGAACACCGGAATCTTGAGCTTCTCGATCGTCTGGATCGCCACCGGAACCGCGATGAGGAAGATGATCAGGAGCACCAGCATCACGTCCACCAGCGGAGTGGTGTTGATGTCGGACATTGGGGTATCAGCCCCACCTCCCGTAGAAATCGCCATTGTGAATTCCTAGCCTGTCAAAACTGTTGTGCCTGCCCGTGGAGGGCAGCGGCGGGGGCGACCCTGATGGTCACCCCCGCCGTCTTGCGGCAATGGCTATCAGGCCTTGGTGGCCGGAGCGGCCGCCGGCTTGGCAGCAGGCTTGGCCGCCGGAGCCGCCTGAACCGAAGGCTTCACCGAGCCGCCCGAGTTCATGAAGGCGAGCAGGTCGGTCGAGAAGGTGCTCAGCATGGCTGCGATCTTGCGGTTGCGCGACTGCAGGTAGTTGAACGCGAACACCGCAGGCACAGCGACGAGCAGACCGATGGCGGTCATGATCAGCGCTTCACCGACCGGGCCGGCGACCTTGTCGATCGAGGCGTTACCGGCGATGCCGATGTTGATCAGCGCGCGGTAGATCCCGATCACGGTGCCGAGCAGACCGACGAACGGCGCGGTCGCACCGACGGTGGCGAGGAACGGCAAGCCGCCCGCGAGCACCGAGTTGATCGAATCTTCCGAACGCTGCAGCGAACCGTGCATGTAGTCATGCGATTCGAGGCTGTCGGTCATCTTGCCGTGGTCGTCCTGAGCCTTCACCGCGTCATCCGCGAGCTGGCGCCACGGGCCGTCCTTCTCGAGCTTGGCCGCGCCTTCGCGCAGGCTCGGCGCACGCCAGAACTGGGTCTGGACGGTCTTGTACTGCTTCATCACCTTGTTCTGCTCGAAGAGCTTGGTGAACAGGATGTAGAACGAGCCGACCGACATGATGACCATCACGGTAAGGATCGACCAGGCAACCGGGCCGCCTTCCTTCATGGCCTGGATGAAGCCGAACTTGCTTTCCGGAGCGGCACCACCGGCAGCGGCGGCGAGAAGATAAAGGTTCATTGCGAAAGTCCTCTTGAAAGAATTGTCGTGGGCAACCGGCGGGCCAGAAGGTCTGGCCGCCGACGCGAATGGATCAGTTCAGCTTGTAGGTAATGCGCGTGGACCAGCTGGCCGAGATCGGATTGCCGTCAAAATCGAGCGCGGGCTCGAAGCGACCATAGCGTTCCAGATCCTTGCAAGCAGCGCCATCGAGTTCCTTCGATCCGCTCGAAGAGGTCACCTGGCAGCCAGTGGCCTTGCCGTCGGCGGTCACGGTGACGCGGACGCCCACGGTGCCTTCGATCTCTTCCTGAGCTGCGCGCCGCGGATAGTTTTCCTGGATGCGGGCGGCCCACTGCTTCTGACCCTTCGGCTGCACGCCGCGGGCCTGCGACTTGGCGGGCGGGGTCGGCGGTCCCGGAGGCGCTTCCGGCAAGCGCGCCGGCTCGCGGTACACTTCCTTGGGCGTTTCGCGCTGGGTTGTCTCGATCGGCGAGTCACGCGGAATATCGATCAGGGCCGGCGGCGCGTTGGGCGGCGGAGGCGAGGTTTCCTGCGGTTCATCCGGCGGCGGCGGTTCGTCTGGCGGCGGCGGCGGCGGCGGGGGCTCTTCGACGTTGATGGTCGTCACGCGGTCGATCGCCTCTTTCACGGCATCGACAGCGAGATAGACGACCATGCCCGTCCCGACGAGACCGACGATGGCAAGCGCGATGATCATCGCGACAAGCTTGGGGCCGGTCAAACCTTCTTGTTGGCTAGCGTAGGACATCCAGCGCTTTCTCTCCAAATACTCGCCGATCCGTAGATCGGCACACTCCCCACCTTCCGGCCTTAGGGGGCCGTTAAGCGGATCCCGGTAATTTCGGTCCTCCCACGCCGGATACGAACAAACGGGCGCGACGCAAAAACGCCTGGCCCGTCCGCTCCCCGGCTGGCACGCGCTGGACACTTGATTCCAGCACGCCACCTGAACTGATCCCGCGGTAATGTCCCCAGTCCCGCGCAATCAGCACTAGGGGCTTTAACGGGCAACCCCAGACCGATCAAACGCTTTTGCGGTTCAGGGCCAATTCACTGCGAGCCATGTGCAATAGGCACTGCTAAAGCGACGTGGAGATGACAGGCCCCAAAGGCGCTGCCCATCACACAGGTTAAAGGTGAATTAATGGCGTTTTTCAATCCTCTGAAGGTGTCGGCGGCGGCTCTTGGCGGGCTGGTCATGGTGCCGCTGGCGGTGTCTGCGCAGCCCGCTCCGGCGCCCGCTGCAATCGTTGCCAGCGGGCCGACTTATGCTGATTTGGCTAGTCTTTCAGATAGTGCCCCGCTGGTCATCCGCGCCCAGATTCGCCGCCAGACCACGTTGAAGCCCGACCGCGCGCCCGGCCTCGCACCGGGATTCGCGCGGCTTTACATCGAGGCACAGACGGTCGCGCTGATCGCCGGGCGGAGCGCGGTTCCGGCAACCTTCGCCTATCTCCTCGATGTGCCGCTCGATGCCAAGGGCAAGGTTCCGGCGCTGAAAAAGCGCGAGTTTCTGCTGTTCGCGCGCCCTGTGCCCGGGCGTGCCGCCGAGATCCAGCTGGTCACCCCGGGCGCGCAGCTCGCCTACACGCCCGAGCTCGAGGCGCGGGTCCGCCCGATCCTCACCGAGCTCTACGGAAAGGATGTTCCGCCGCGGATTACGGGCGTCGGCGAGGCTCTGGCGGTGCCGGGAACCTTGACGGGCGAATCGGAGACGCAGATCTTCCTGACAACCGAAAACCGCGAGCCTGTCTCGATCACGGTCCTTCGCCGCCCCGGCCAGCGCCCGCAGTGGGGCGTGTCGTGGGGCGAGATCATCGATTCGGCGGCCACCGCACCGGCCCGCGACACCTTGCGCTGGTATCGCCTCGCCTGCGCGCTGCCTGCGCAGCTGCCGAGCAACGCCAACCTCTCGCGCGATCCGACCGAGCGGCGGCTGGCGGCGGGCGACTATGCCTATGTCCGCGAGGCGCTCGGCCCGTGCGAGCGGCGGGTCACGCAGTAATGATCGGGCGCATCCCCGCTTGACCGCGCGGGCAGCACGGTTAAGCGCCGGGACTTCATCACCGATGGAGCACCGCTTGGCCGACACTGCCCCCAAACCCCTGCGTATCGCCATCGCCGGTCTCGGCACGGTGGGCGCGGGCGTCATTCGCCTGCTCGACACCAACGGCGCGCTGATCGCGGCGCGGGCCGGGCGCGCGATCGAGGTGGCTGCGGTGAGCGCGCGCGACCGCGGCAAGAACCGCGGCGTCGATATTGCCCGCTTCGCCTGGGAAGACGACATGACCGCGCTCGCCCGCCGCGATGACGTCGATGTGGTGGTGGAGCTGGTCGGCGGCTCGGACGGCCCGGCGCTGGCGCTCAGCCGCGCGGCATTGCAAGGCGGCAAGGGCCTCGTCACCGCCAACAAAGCAATGATCGCCCACCACGGGCTCGAACTCGCCGAGATGGCGGAAGCCGCCAACGCCGCCCTCAAGTTCGAGGCGGCGGTGGCAGGCGGCATCCCGGTCATCAAGGGCCTGCGCGAAGGCACCTCTGCCAACGTGCTCACCAAGGTCTACGGCATCCTCAACGGCACCTGCAATTACATCCTCTCCGAGATGGAGGCGACCGGCGCCGATTTCGCCGACGTCCTCGCCGAGGCGCAGCGACTGGGCTTTGCCGAAGCCGACCCCGCCTTCGATATCGAGGGTGTGGACGCCGGGCAGAAGCTTTCGATCCTCGCCGCGATCGGCTTCGGGACGCGGATCGACTTTGCGGGCGTGCGCATCAGCGGCATCACCGGCGTGCGCGCCGCCGACATTGCGCAGGCCGATGCGCTAGGCTTCGTCATCCGCCTGATCGGTGAGGCCGATGTCGAGCAGAGCCCCACCGGCCCCCGCCTGCTCCAGCGCGTGCGCCCCTGCCTCGTCGCCAAGGGCCACCCCTTGAGCGCTGTCGACGGCCCCACCAACGCGGTGGTCGCCGAGGGCAACTTCTCCGGCCGCCTGCTGTTTCAGGGCGCAGGCGCGGGCGATGGCCCGACCGCCAGCGCGGTCGCCGCCGATCTCATCGACATCGCGCGGGACGAGGTGGGCGCGCCCTTCTCGGTTCCCGTGGCACAGCTTGCCGCGCTGCCGCCCGCCGAACCCGGCCACCGCATGGAGCGCACCTACCTGCGCTTCATGGTCAAGGACCGCCCCGGCGTGCTCGCCGAGATCACTGCGGCGATGCGCGACGGCGACGTCTCGATCGAGAGCCTCATCCAGCAGGGCCGCAGCGCCGGCGGCGGCGAGGTGATGGTGGCGATGGTCACGCACGAGGGGCCTGAGAATTGCGTGCGCAAGGCGCTGGCGCTGCTCGAAGGATCGGAAAGCCTCTCGGGCGAGCCGCTCGTGCTGCCGATCCTGCCGCGCTAATCCTTGGGCGGGTCCGCAGGCTTCTGCGGCAGACCCAGTTCCGCTTCCACCCGGCTGCGGTCTTCCTCCGAAAGCGGCGCATTGTCAGCCTCGCGCGCGGTGAGGCCCTTGCCTGCGCGGTCTGCGTCCGAGCCTGCGGGCGCGGCCGGAATGGCCGCGAGGTCGATCATCAGCGCCTCTTCCTTCGGACAGCCGCCGAGGATGCACAGCCCGCCCACCGTCGCCGGACCGCGGAAGATGCCCGGCCCTGCCACGTCGGGCGGCGGCAGGGTCCCGGCGTTCTGGGTCCGCTCGGCATAGGACTTTTCCCACGCCTCGCGGCTGCCGCTGTAGAGCTGCGAGGTGTCGTGCTCGAGCTCGGCGCAGACCACGATTTCGCCGGCCACCACCCCGGCCTCGCGCTGGTCGTCGCATTCCTTGACGACGGCGGGCGTGGCCTTTTCGATGGCGGGCGGGGGCGCGAGAATGTCGATGCTCTGCGGCGGCTCGCCGGTCGTTGCATCCGCGCCGATGTCGATCGGCACGCGCGGGCGTTGGGGCTCGGGCGGCTTGACGGGTAGGGCGGGCGCGGAGCGGGACGGCAGGCGCAGGGTCTGCTGAGGCGGGACCTGCGGGCCGATTTGCACCTGCGGATCGGTCGCCACCTGCATGGCGAGCGCGGCGACGATGACGGAGAAAAGCACCGGACTTGCGCCCTTACCCGCCCTTCTTCCGCTTGGACGGTCGCTGCGGCACGGTGGTCTTGATCCCCTCGGCCTCGCGCCGCGCGCGTTCCTGCTCCTCGGTCAGCTCTTCCTCTTCGCCGGTCGGTTGGAGGCCGCGCGCGATGCGGTCGGCGTCGGAGCCGGCGGGGGCCTTGGGCAGGGCTCCGACATCGATGAACAGCGGCGGCGGCGGGGCCTTGCCGATGCCGATGCCCTTGCCGTTATCGGGGATGCCGAACACGTTGGGTGGCGGCGGCGCGCCCTTGAAGGCGGTCTCCTGCGCGTAACGCTTCTGAGTCTCGGCGCGGGTGCCGGTCAGGGCGTTGGCGTCTTTCCCGGTCTCGGCGCAGACCACGATCTCGCCGCTGATCGTGCCCGCGTCCGCATCGTTGCGGCATTGCTGGGCCTGCGCCTTGTTGGCGTCGGCGCGGGGCACGGTGACCATCAGGTTGACGCGCGGCTGGGGCTCCACTGCAAGATCGGGAGCAGGAGCGGGCGTTGGCGCGGGAGCCGGTTGCGCAGCAGGCGGCGGCGCGGGACTGTCGGTCGTCTGTGCAGCAAGCCCGGGGGCAAGGCCAAGAGCAATCACCGACCCGAATGTAGTCAGGACGACACGAAAACCGGTCAGGACAGGCATGGCATTGCTCGACAAACCCGTCTCCATCCGCTTAAGCGCCGGGGGTAATTCCCGTACCGGCTCGGCCGGCGCTGGCACCAGACCAACAGAGGGCTGAATTTCCCATGAACTCCCTGACCGATACCGAGCTCACGGCTGCCGAGCAAGCTGCCGAAAATGCCATCCAGCGCGTTCTGGTGCTGGAAATGGTGCGCGTGACCGAGGCGGCGGCGATTGCGGCGGCCCAGCTGATCGGGCGCGGTGACGAGAAGGCGGCGGATGCGGCGGCCGTGGAAGCCATGCGCCGCGCCTTCGACAACCTCTACATGGACGGCACCGTCGTGATCGGCGAGGGCGAGCGTGACGAGGCCCCGATGCTGTTCATCGGCGAGAAGGTCGGGATGGGCCGCGGCCCGAAGATCGACATCGCATTGGATCCGCTCGAAGGCACCACCATCACCGCCAAGGCCGGGCCGAATGCGCTCGCCGTGCTGGCGGCGGCGGAGGAAGGCTGCCTGCTCAACGCGCCCGATGTTTATATGGACAAGCTCGCGGTTGGCCCCGGCTATCCCGAGGGGATCATCGATCTCGCCAAGTCTGCGACCGAGAACGTGCAGGCAGTGGCCAATGCCAAGGGCGTGAAGCCGTCCGAGATCAACGTCTGCGTGCTCGACCGCCCGCGCCATGCCGAGCTGATTGCCGAGCTGCGCGGGATCGGCTGCGGCGTGGTGCTGATCGGTGACGGCGACGTGGCCGGCGTGATCGCGGTGACCGACGAGGAAACCACCATCGACATGTACATGGGCCAGGGCGGCGCGCCGGAAGGCGTGCTGGCCGCAGCCGCGCTGCGCTGCGTCGGCGGGCAATTCAACGGCCGCCTGGTGTTCCGCAACGACGACGAAAAGGCTCGCGCCCGCAAGTGGGGCATCGAGGACCTGAACCGCATCTACAAGCTCGAAGACCTCGCCAAAGGCGACTGCATCTTCGCCGCCACGGGCGTCACCGACGGTTCGCTGCTGCGCGGCGTGAAGCGCCGCCGCAAGGTGACCGGCGAGACGATCCTCACCACCGAGAGTGTGGTGATGCGGGCCTCGTCGGGCACGGTGCGCTGGATCCGGGGCGAACACCGCATCGGGTAATCGGCTGGGATGGACCGTCGGCGCGGCGGTCCTCGGCACCCTCGATGCCAACGTGCGCGGCTGGCTGGGCCCGCCGCGCACGCGCTGCCGTCAGGACAGGCCGTCGTCGACGCCGCAGGTCAGATCGCCGATCGGCGTGCCGGCCGGGAAGCTGGCGTCCAGAGCGTCGGGGCAACCCGAAGCCTGCGTCAGGCGCTCGAACGAGCCGAGCTCTTCCAGCTGGGGGGTGGTGTAGTTGCGATTGGTCATACGTATCTCCTTGAAGGGTTCGCTGGCGGGAACGCCAGCGCGGCAAGCTTAACGTGTGCGTCGCAGCGGCCCTTAAATTCGGTCAGGACGGGAGGCCCGCTTCCGGCAACGGCCTTGCGAATCTGCCCGTCCGTCGATTTTCCGCCCTCAAGCGCTTGCCACCATTCCCGGCTTCAGGACGACCTTTGTCCAGCTGTCTTGCTGCTCCTTGAAGTTTTTGTAACCCGTCGGCGCATCCTCGAGGCCGAGGCGGTGGCTGATGAGGAAGGTGGTGTCGAGCTTGTCCTCCTCGATCATGGCGAGCAGGTCCTTCATGTAACGCTGCACGTGGGTCTGGCCGGTGCGCAGTTGCAGGCCCTTCTCCATGAGCGCGCCGAGCGGGAACTTGTCGGTCATCCCGCCATAGACGCCGGGCATCGAGACACGGCCGCCGGGACGCACCGCGAGGATTGCCTGCTTCAGCGCGCTCGCCCGGTCGGCGCCGATGCCGATGGTCTGCTTGGCCACGTCGATGATGTTGTCGATCGCAAAGCCGTGCGCTTCCATGCCGACGGCGTCGATCACCGCATCGACCCCGATCCCGCCCGACATCTCCATCAGCGCCTCGCGCACGTCGGTGGTGCGGAAGTTGATGGTGGCAGCGCCGAGCTTCTTCGCCAGCTCCAGCCGGTGCGGGTAGTGGTCGATGGCGATCACCTGCGCCGCGCCCATCGCCAGAGCCGACTGGATCGCGAACAGGCCGACCGGGCCGCAGCCCCACACCGCGACGGTATCATCGGGCTGGATGTCCGCGTTCTCCGCCGCCATCCATCCGGTCGGCAGGATGTCCGAAAGGAACAGCACTTTCTCGTCGTCGAGATGATCGGGCACCACGATCGGGCCGACATCGGAGAAAGGCACGCGGACATACTCGGCCTGCCCGCCCGAATAGCCGCCGGTCATGTGCGAATAGCCGAAGATCCCGGCCATCGGATGCCCGTAGAGCTTTTCCGACATGTCCTGCTTTTCGACCGGGTTCGAATTCTCGCAGGCGCTGTACTGGGTGATCTTGCAGTGGAAACAGCCGCCGCAGCTGATGGTGAAGGGCACCACCACGCGCTGGCCCTTCTGGAGGGTGCTGGCCGACCCGGTCTCGACCACTTCGCCCATGAATTCATGGCCTAGGATGTCGCCGGGGACCAACGAGGGGATCACCGCATCGTAAAGGTGCAGGTCGCTGCCGCAGATCGCGGTGGAGGTCACCTTGATGATCGCGTCGCGCGGGTTGACGATCTCGGGGTCGTCGACGGTATCGACGCGGACGTCTTGTTTTCCATGCCAGGTCAGGGCGCGCATCAGCGGGGTTCCTCTTTGTTGTATTCGGAATAGGTGCGGGCAGGCGTCGCGATCTCGCCGGTTTCCATCAGCATCTTGAAACGCTTGAGGTCGTGGCGCGCCTGCATCTCGGGGCCGTGCCCGGTGAGCGTGGCGATGGCCTGCCCGACGCGCCCGCCCTTCGGCTTGTAGGCGATGATCAGGCCGACCCGTGTGCCGCGGTCGCCGGGTGCATCCTCGAAGGTGACGCGGCCTTCGGTGTCGACGTCCGAATCTTCGGTGGAGCGCCACGCGATCAGCTCGTCCGGAATCTCGCGGGCAATGCGGGTCTTGACCGCATAGACCTGATCGCCCGGGCCGCGGATCGACCAGATATTGTGGCCCGGCTCGGTGCCCGAAGGCTCGACCTTGTCGAGGTTGGCCATGAAGGTCGCAAGGTTGGTGAAGTCGCGCCAGAAGGCGAACAGTTCGGCGCGCGGCTTGGCGATGGTGACGGTGCGGCCGACCACCTGATAATCGCCGAAGGTGCGCCGCGCGGTGTGGCCCGGCGCGCTGTCGTGCTCGTTGCCGGTCTCGCGGCGGCGGCGTGAGGCGGTCAGCCCAGCGGCAAGCGGGATGGCGGCAAGGCCGATCCCGGCAAGCGCCAGATAGGGCCATCGGCTGGTGTTCTCGTGACGCATCATGTCCTCCGCAGGTTCGTTGCGCGAAGGATGGCACGCGGCGGAGGTGCGCCTCCTATCCTGCATCAGCAGCAAGGGGCGAGCGGGCGGGTGCGGGGCGCGCCCTGCCGAGGGGCCGGGCCCCTCTCGCGTCGTGGCGAGGCGCGTGCGCGGCGAGCCGAGCTATCGTGCGCTTGGGCTTCATGTCACCATCGCGCCTATCGCACCGGCAGGGATCTGCGAGTCTTCGGAAAGATGGTGCGGCCGTGCTGAGGGGGCGCGTCCGACAAAAACGACAGATGCATGCTGTTCTAGCCGTCTCACCCAGGCCGCCCGCTGCCGTTCGCGCCGCCGGCCGCCCCGCTTGTTGAAGGAGCCACCCATGCCGATGCTCACCACCACTGACGGAACCAACCTCTTCTACAAGGACTGGGGCCCCAAGGACGCCCAGCCCATCGTCTTCCATCACGGCTGGCCGCTCAGTTCGGACGACTGGGACAACCAGATGCTGTTTTTCCTCGGGCAGGGCTTCCGCGTCGTCGCGCATGACCGGCGCGGGCATGGCCGGTCGGACCAGACCGACACCGGCAACGAGATGGACACCTATGCCGCAGACGTCATCGCACTGGCGCGCGCCCTCGATCTCAGGAACGCGGTCCATATCGGCCATTCCACCGGAGGGGGCGAGGTGATCCGTTACGTCGCGCGCAGCGAGCCGGGGCGGGCCGCCAAGGCGGTGCTGATGAGCGCGGTGCCGCCGATCATGCTCAAGACCGAAGCCTATCCGCTGGGCCTGCCGATCGAGGTATTCGACGGCTTCCGCACCGGTCTGGCGGCCAACCGCGCGCAGCTCTATCTCGAGATCGCCTCGGGCCCCTTCTTCGGCTTCAACCGCGAGGGCGCCACCGTCAGCGAGGGTGCGATCCGCAACTGGTGGCGGCAGGGCATGATGGGCGGCGCGAAGGCGCATTACGACTGCATCAAGGCTTTTTCCGAGACCGACTTCACCGAGGATCTGAAAGCGGTCACCCAGCCGGTGCTGGTGCTGCACGGCGAGGACGACCAGATCGTGCCGATCGACGCCTCGGCGCGCACCGCGATCAAGCTGCTGCAGAACGGCACGCTCAAGACCTATCCGGGCCTTCCGCACGGGATGTTCGTCACCCATCCCGATGTCATCAACGCGGACCTGCTCGCCTTCATCCGCGCATGAGATTGGCCCGGCGGGGTGCGGCTTGCGCCCATCCCGCCGGGTCATGCTTAATGCTTTTTGGCTCACACCCCCGGTAGGTCTGCGCAGGCTAGGCTTACCGCCCGCTTGGGGCTGATGCGTGCATGGCATCCGGCATGAGCAACATCGCAACCCTCCTTTACCCGCCGTCGCGCCCGACCGCTGGCAGCGCCGCCGCCCAGCCGCACGCCTCTGCCGCGCGCGAGGAGATCGGCGACATGATCGAGGCCCTGCGCGCCCGTCTCGACATGGATGTCGCCTTCGTGTCGCGCCAGATCGGCACCACGCACCGCATCTTCACCCATGTCGCGGCGCGCGGCGCATCGCCGCTCAGTTCCGGCGATCACAATACCAACGACAACAGCCTGTGCTGGCTGGTGATCCAGGGCAAACTGCCCGAGCGGGTTACCGACACCAGCCAATACGAGGCCGCAGCCTGCCTGCCGATCACCGACGCGGCCAATGTCCGTGCGCATTTCAGCGTGCCGATGCGCCGCCGCGACGGGCGTATTCACGGCAGCCTGTGCTGCTTCAGCTATCGCCCGCGCCCCGACATCGAGGAGCGCGATATGCAGATGATCCGCTCGGTCGCGGCGATCGTCAGCGACCAGATCGAAGGCCGCATCGAGCTGGAGGAGCGCGGCGAGGATGCCGCGCAGGAAATCGCCAGGCTGATCTGGGATGACGGCCTCACCATCATCCACCAGCCGATCTACGACCTCACCGACTGGCACCTCATCGGCCATGAATGCCTGATGCGGAACAAGGCCAACCCCAGCCAGTCCCCGCGCGATCTGTTCGAGCAGGCGCGGGCTTCGGGCAAGACCCTCGAGCTTGAACTGCACGTCGCGCGCAAGGCGCTCGCCACGCTCGACCCGGCCTTTCCCGAACGCTTCGTCGCGATCAAGGTCTCGCCGGCAACGCTCGCCAGCGAGGCGCTTGCCCAGTTGATCCCCGAAGGTCTCGCCGCGCGGCTGGTGATCGAGTTGAACGAGCCCGACAGGGCGGAGCAGCACGCTGCGGTGAAGGCCGCGATCCAGCGGTTGAAGGAGCGTGCCTGGGTGGCGGTCAACAGCGCGGAAGCCGGTTTTTCGGGGCTGCAGTCGCTCGTCGATCTGGAGCCCGACATTCTCAAGATCGGCCGCGAGTTCCTCGCCGGGGTCGCCAAGGACCCGTCCCGCCGCGCACTGGTCAAGGCGGTGGTGCAATTCGCCGCCGAGACCGGAGTGACGCTGATCGCGCAAGGGGTCGAGACGCGCGAGGACCTGCAGGCGCTGCGCGAGCTCGGCGTGCGGTTTGCGGAAGGCTATATCCTCGGCAAGCCCCTCCACCCCCAGCGCGGCACTTCGGTCTGCTGATACGAAAAACCCCGGCGGAGCGATCCGCCGGGGTTTTCTTTTTCTTGAAGCTGGGCCGCCTCGGGCAAAGCCCGAGACGTCAGACGGGGCTTTGCCCCGCTGGCCGGCCGCAAGTGAGTGCTGGGCCAGCGTCGCTGGCTCAGCCCACTTTGCGGCTTAGAAGCCCATCCCGCCCATGTCGGGCATCCCCGGCGAGGCCGGCTTGTCGTCCGGACGTTCCACGATGGCAGCTTCCGTCGTGATCAGCAGACCAGCGACCGAGGCCGCGTCCTGCAGGGCGGTGCGAACGACCTTGGTCGGGTCGATCACGCCGGCCTTGACCAGGTTCTCGTAGACGTCGGTCGAGGCGTTGAAGCCCATCGTTTCGTCATCTTCGCGCAGCAGGTTGCCTGCAACGACCGCGCCATCATGGCCGGCGTTCTGGGCGATCTGCTTGATCGGGGCGGTGATCGCCTTGCGGATGATGTCGATGCCGCGGGTCTGGTCTTCGTTCGCGCCCTTGAGGCCTTCGAGAGCCTTGGTGGCGTAAAGCAGAGCCGTACCGCCGCCGGGGACGATGCCTTCTTCCACCGCAGCGCGGGTTGCATGGAGAGCGTCGTCGACGCGGTCCTTGCGCTCCTTCACTTCGACTTCGGTCGCACCGCCGACCTTGATCACGGCCACGCCGCCAGCAAGCTTGGCGAGACGCTCTTGCAGCTTCTCGCGGTCGTAATCGCTGGAGGTGTTGTCGATCTGGGTGCGGATCTCGGCGACGCGCGCCTTGATGTCGTCAGCCGAACCGGCGCCATCGACGATGGTGGTGTTGTCCTTGTCGATCGAGACCTTCTTGGCCTGGCCGAGCATCCCGACGGTGACGTTCTCGAGCTTGATGCCGAGGTCTTCGCTGATCATCTCGCCCTTGGTGAGGATCGCGATGTCCTGCAGCATCGCCTTGCGACGATCGCCGAAGCCCGGAGCCTTCACGGCCGCAACCTTGAGGCCGCCGCGCAGCTTGTTGACCACGAGGGTCGCCAGCGCTTCGCCTTCGATGTCTTCGGCGATGATGAGCAGCGGACGGCCCGACTGCACCACAGCTTCGAGGATCGGCAGCATCGCCTGCAGGTTCGACAGCTTCTTCTCGTGGATCAGGATGTACGGGTTTTCCAGTTCCACGGTCATCTTGTCGGGGTTCGTGATGAAGTAGGGCGACAGGTAACCGCGGTCGAACTGCATGCCTTCGACGACATCGAGTTCGAACTCGAGGCCCTTGGCTTCCTCGACGGTGATCACGCCTTCCTTACCGACCTTGTCCATGGCTTCGGCGATCTTCTCGCCGACTTCACGGTCGCCATTGGCCGAGATGATCCCGACCTGAGCGATTTCCGAGCTGTCCGAGACGTCCTTGGAACGGCTCTTGAGGTTCTCGACGACGGCGATGACGGCCTGATCGATCCCGCGCTTGAGATCCATCGGGTTCATGCCGGCAGCAACCGACTTCATGCCTTCCGTGACGATCGCCTGGGCGAGCACGGTGGCGGTGGTGGTGCCGTCACCGGCGCTGTCGTTCGCCTTGCTGGCGACTTCGCGCAGCATCTGGGCGCCCATGTTCTCGAACTTGTCCTTGAGCTCGATTTCCTTGGCGACGGTGACGCCGTCCTTGGTGATGCGGGGCGCACCGAATGACTTGTCGATCACGACATTGCGGCCCTTTGGCCCCAGCGTGACCTTTACGGCGTCGGCGAGAATATCAACGCCGCGCATGATGCGTTCACGCGCGTCGCGACTAAATTTTACGTCCTTGGCTGCCATTTTGGAAACCCTTTCAAAATTGGTTGTCGTTCAGAAAGTCACAAAGGTCACACCTGAAACGGTGTGCGATCATCCGACGATCCCGAGCCCGTTGGCGTTAGCCAACAATCCCAAGGATGTCGGATTCCTTCATGATGAGCAGGTCTTCGCCGTCGAGCTTGACCTCGGTGCCCGACCATTTGCCGAACAGGATTTTGTCGCCCGCCTTGACGTCGAGCGGCGTTACGGTGCCGTCCTCGGCCTTCGTGCCCGAACCAACGGAGACGACTTCGCCTTCCTGCGGCTTTTCCTTGGCGGTGTCGGGGATGATAATGCCGCCAGCTGTCTTTTCTTCCGCTTCAACGCGGCGGACCAGCACGCGGTCGTGCAGGGGTCGAAATGCCATATGATTTGCCCTTATGTCTGTTCCGGCAGGGGCCGGAAGCGTAAACCTCGCGTTAGCACTCACCCAAAGCGAGTGCCAGCAATGTGCATATGTGGAGCCATCCATCTGGCGTCAACCGATCCGCTAGATTCTTTTTTGCCAAAATCTGTTCATCCGATAGGCAGGCGTCCGAGCAACACCGTTGCTCGGATATAAAGCCCGCACATGAATTCTGGCCCCAATGAATTTACGCCCCCCGCAACCGACCGCTGGCCGGACCGTGTCTGCCTGCCGTTTGCTTTCGACCCTGCCGGTGCGGTCGCCGACCTTGCGGCGTACGAGGCGACTGACTGGACCAAGCATTTCGTGCCGCAGAATTACGAGGGTGACTGGGCGGTGCTGCCGTTGCGGGCCAAGTTGGGCGCGACGCACCCGATTGCGATGATCTATTCGGACCCGGTGGCGGTCGATTATGTCGATACGCCGTATCTCGACCACGCGCCGCACCTGCGCTCGATCATCGCACAGTTCGACTGCACGGTGCTGTCGGCGCGGCTAATGCGGCTGACCCCGGGGTCGACGATTTTGGAGCATAAAGATTACGACCTTGACGCTGCGCTGGGCCGCGCGCGCATCCATGTGCCGGTTACGACCAACGACGATGTCGTGTTTTTGCTGAACCATGTCGCGGTCGATATGGCGCCAGGCAGCGCATGGTATCTGCGCCTGGCCGACCCGCACTTTGTTCATAACGGCGGAACAACCGACCGAGTTCACCTTGTTATCGACGTGCTGGTCAACGACTGGCTGGCCGGTGCGCTCGATAGTGGGGCCGCGGTTCCCGCCTGATCCGGGTCGGGGCAAAGGGCACCGTGTGCACCTGCGCGTTTACACTCAGCCGCCAATTGAGTAGCGCCGCCTAAATTTTGTCAGGAAAATACTCATGAATTTGGTGCGCGGCGCGTGGAAGCTGCTGGTGGGAATCAAGGATGGCCTTGTCCTGCTGTTTATGCTGTTGTTTTTCGGGCTGTTGGCGGCGGCGCTGTCATCGCGTCCGGC
>JANNZG010000021.1:0-91721 GCA_031410495.1 Porphyrobacter sp. | reverse complement strand
GGCTCGGGCGGGTAGATATAGGTGTTGCGGACCATGAACTCCTTGAGGATGTCGTTCTGGATGGTCCCTTCCAGCTTGTCCTGCGACACGCCCTGACGCTCAGCCGCGACGATGAAGAAGGCCAGCACCGGGATCACCGCGCCGTTCATCGTCATCGACACGCTCATGGTGTCGAGCGGGATCTGGTCGAACAGGATCTGCATATCCGCGACCGTATCGATCGCCACACCCGCCTTGCCGACATCGCCGACGACGCGCGGGTGATCGGAATCGTAGCCGCGGTGAGTGGCGAGGTCGAAGGCCACGGAGAGCCCCTTCTGCCCCATCGCCAGATTGCGGCGGTAGAAGGCGTTCGATTCCTCGGCGGTCGAGAAGCCCGCATATTGCCGGATCGTCCACGGACGGCCTGCGTACATCGAAGCCTTCACCCCGCGCGTGAAGGGCGCAAAGCCGGGAAGGCCCGGATCGAAACCGGCGTGATCTTCCGCGGTGTAGAGCGGCTTGATCGCGAAGCCCTCGGGCGTATGCCACGTGAGGTCGCGGCCCTTCACCTCCTTGGCAGCGAGGGCGTTCCAGTCGGAAAGGGTCGGTTTGTCAGTCATGTCAGATACCATATCCGTTCGCCCTGAGCCTGTCGAAGGGCTGTCATTCCCTTTCCGGCTCAGGTTCGAAAGAAGAAATGCAGGGCTTCGACAAGCTCAGCCCGAACGGGAGTGCTATTACTCCCCCTTAAACTCGGCTTTCCGCTTCTGGAGGAAGGCCATGCCGCCCTCCAACGCGTCCTTGGTGCGGCCCGCAATCGCCTGCGTTTCCGCCTCGGCGAGCAGCACCATCTGAAGGTTGGTGTCGAGCGCGGTCGCGAGGTTGCGCTTCATATGAGCGTAAGCAATGGTCGGGCCGTTCGCCAGCTTGGTCGCCAGCGCGCGGGCTTCGTCCATCAGCGCGGCATCGTCGACGCACTTGTAGATCAGGCCCCATTCCTCGGCTTGTTCGCCCGAGATCTTCTCGCCCAGCATCATCATCCGCGTGGCGCGCGCGCGGCCAATGGCGCGGGCGAGCAGCCAGGTCGAGCCGCCATCGGGCACGAGGCCGATATTGACGAAGGCCTGGAGGAAGTAGGCGCTCTTGGCGGCGATGGTGAAATCGGCTGCCAGAGCCAGCGAGCAGCCGACGCCCGCTGCGGGGCCATTCACCGCGCAGATGACCGGCACCTGTGCCCGGATCAGGTGGCTGACGGCCGGGTTGTAATGGTTGCTCAGCGCCTTGTGGCTGCCGCCCTTGCCCGTCACCGCCGAGGTCTCGCCGCGCGCCGACAAATCCGCGCCCGAGCAGAAGCCCTTGCCCTCACCCGTGATCAGCACCGCGCGCGCATCGCCAAGGTCGTAGAACGCCATCCCGATCTCGTCCGCCATCTGCGGGGGCATGGCGTTGAGCCGCTCCGGGCGGTTGAGGGTGATGGTGAGCAGCGGGCCGTCACGGTCCACGCGGATGGTTTCGTAGGACATCTTTTATTCTCTCTCCGTTCAGGCTGAGCTTGTCGAAGCTCCGTCCTTCAACTTTTGCAACGCACCAAAGAAAGTGCGGCCCTTCGACATGCTCAGGGCGAGCGGTGTTTGACTAGTTCGACCAGTGAGTGCCGTCCTTCGGCGTCTCCATGATCTCGGTAAGCATGCCGCCCATGTCCTTGGGATGGACGAAAAAGATAGGGGTGCCGTGCGCGCCGATGCGCGTGGGGCCGAGGATGCGCTTGCCGAGCGCCTCGAACTCGGAGCGGGCCTCGGCGATATCGGGCACTTCGAAGCACAGGTGATGCTGCCCGCCGAGCGGGTTCTTGGCGATGAAGCCCGCGAGCGTGGAGTTTTCCCCCAGCGGCTCGATGAGCTCGATCTGGGTGCCGTCCATCGCTCCGGTCGCGCCGGGGGTGTCGACGAAGCAGACCTTCACGCCCTGCTCCGGCAGGTCGAAGGGCTCGCAAATGACGCTCGCGCCCATGACATCGCGGTAGAACGCGATCGAGTCCGCGATGGAGGGCGTGGCGACCCCGATGTGGTTCAAGCGGCCGAGTTTCATCCTAGTAGTCTCCGAAATACAAAAGGCCGAAGGTGATAAATGGCACGAGATACATGAGCTTACGCCAAGTGCGGATCAGGTGATCAAAGCGCGGCTTATCCTCGTCCTTCGCAAGCAAAATCTCGCTCTTGAATGGAAATTTATCCCACACGATTGTCGATGTTCGCTCTGCGCGGCGAATATACCAAATCAAGAACGCCTCGATAACGACGGTCGAGATTACCCAAAGAAGCCATGGAAAGTCAGCCATCACAGCGGAATGTTATCATGCTTCTTCCAAGGGTTCTCCAGCTGCTTCGTCCGCAGTTTCCGTAGCCCCAGCGCAATCCGCCGCCGCGTCGAATGCGGGTGGATCACCTCGTCGATATAGCCGCGCTGGGCGGCCACGAAGGGGTTGGCGAAGCGGTCTTCGTATTCCTTGGTCTTCTCGGCGATCTTGGCCGCGTCGCCGCGGTCCGAGCGGAAGATGATCTCCACTGCGCCCTTGGCGCCCATCACCGCGATTTCCGCCGTGGGCCAGGCGTAGTTCAAATCGCCGCGCAGGTGCTTGGAGGCCATCACGTCATAGGCCCCGCCGTAAGCCTTGCGGGTGATGACGGTGATCTTGGGCACGGTCGCCTCGGCATAGGCGAACAGCAGCTTCGCGCCGTGCTTGATGATCCCGCCGAGCTCCTGCGCGGTGCCGGGGAGGAAGCCGGGGACGTCCACGAAGGTCAGGATCGGGATTTCGAAGGCATCGCAGAACCGCACGAAACGCGCGGCCTTCTTCGAGGAATTGATGTCGAGCACGCCCGCCAGCACCATCGGCTGGTTCGCCACCACGCCCACGGTGCGGCCCTCCACGCGGCCGAAACCGCACAGGATGTTGCCCGCGTGCATCGGCTGGATCTCGAAGAAATCGCCCTCGTCCAGCACCTTGGCGATGACTTCGTGCATGTCATAGGGCTGGTTGGCGTTGTCGGGGATCAGCGTGTCGAGGCTGTTGTCGATCCGGTCCCACGGATCGCTGGTGGGGAGGATAGGGGCCTCGTCACGGTTCGACAGAGGGAGGAAATCGACGAACCGGCGGGTCGCCAGCAGCGCCTCGACATCGTTCTCGTAGGCGAGGTCCGCGACCGAGGTCTTGGTGGTGTGGGTGATCGCGCCGCCCAGTTCTTCCTGCGTCACGACCTCGTTGGTGACGGTCTTCACCACCTCGGGGCCGGTCACGAACATGTAGGAGCTGTCCTTCACCATGAAGATGAAGTCGGTCATGGCGGGCGAGTACACCGCCCCGCCCGCGCACGGCCCCATGATGAGGCTGATCTGCGGCACCACGCCGCTGGCGAGCACGTTGCGCTGGAACACCTCGGCATAGCCGCCGAGGCTCGCCACGCCCTCCTGAATGCGCGCACCGCCCGAATCGTTGAGGCCGATCACCGGCGCGCCGACCTTCAGCGCGGTGTCCATGATCTTGCAGATCTTCTCGGCATGGCGCTTGGACAGCGAACCGCCAAACACGGTGAAATCCTGGCTGAAGACGTAGACCAGACGGCCGTTGATCGTGCCGCTGCCGGTCACCACCCCGTCGCCGGGGATCTTCTGCGTCTCCATGCCGAAGTCGACGCAGTCATGTTCAACATAGGCGTCAACTTCCTCGAAGCTGCCTTCGTCGAGCAGAATGTCGAGCCGTTCGCGCGCGGTCAGCTTGCCCTTGGCGTGCTGCGCTTCGATGCGCTTGGCGCCGCCTCCCATGCGGGCAGCTTCGCGGCGGCGTTCCATTTCGGCGATGTTGGCGGACAATGGAGTTCCTCTCGTAATGGCCTTGCGCGATGCGTTGCCTTAGCGTGCGCGGGGCGTCAACGTGGCAAAAGTGGCGGTCGGTGAGAGCGTGATGATGCAGACGGCGGACGTGGTGGTGATCGGCGGCGGGATCGCGGGGCTATCGGTAGCGGCGCGGATGGCGCCGCACGCGCGGGTGCTGGTGCTCGAAGGCGAGAGCGTGCCCGGCTACCACGCATCGGGCCGCAGCGTCGCCTTTGCGCATTACGGCCTCGGCGAGACGGTGGTGCGGACGCTGACGGCGCTGAGCATGGCGGAGCTGGCCACGCATGGGAGCCTGCACGCGGCGCTGCATATCGCGGATTCGAGCGACGTCGCGGCGCTGGAAGCGCTGGAGGAGGTGCACCGCCACTTCGGCTGCGATTGTTCGCGCGTCGGACCGGCGGAAGCGATGGCCTTGATGCCGGTGCTGAAGCCCGAGGCCTGTCACGCCGCGCTGATCGACCACGGATCGCTCAAGCTGGATACCCACGCGATGTTGCAGGCCCATGCGGCCAGCTTGCGCACGGCGGGCGGATCGCTGGTGACGGGCGCGCGGGTAAGCGCGATTGCACGGGACGGCGATGCATGGCGGGTCGCGACTGCGGCGGGAGACTTCGCCGCCCCGATCCTCGTCAACGCTGCCGGTGCCTGGGCGGACGTCATCGCGCAGATGGCGGGCGTCACCCCCATCGGCATTGAACCGCGCCGCCGCACGGTCATCAGCTTCGCCGCGCCCGAGGGTGAGGATGTGCACGCGTGGCCTTTCACCAAGACCGTCGGAGAGGGCTTCTACCTCCTGCCCGAGGGTCGCGGGCAATTGCTTGCTTCGAGCATGGATCAGACCCCGTCAGACCCCTGCGATGCCGCCGCCGAGGAGCTCGACAAGGCGATCGCTGCCGACCGCGTGGAGCAGGCGACTGGCCTCGCCATCCGGCGGATCAGTCATTCATGGGCGGGCCTCAGAAGCTTTGTACCAGACGAGCTACCGGTGATCGGCCCCGCAGCGGATGCGTCCGGCTTCGTGTGGTGCGCGGGCCAAGGCGGCGCGGGGTTCCAGACCTCGCCTGCCCTTTCGCGCATTGCCGCAGCCGCTGCGCTAGGCCTGCCCTTCCCCGACGACTGCGCGGAAGCGGGGCTGAGCTTTGCGACCTTCTCCCCGGCGCGGCTCGGGGCCTAGAAGCGGCGCATCACACTGCGCGCCAGTGCGGGCGAGATCGAGTAGACCGCGCGCAGCACCTTCACCATGCCGACATTGGCCTCGTCGTGGCCGTTCTCCAGCGCCGAGAGGATCTGCCGCGCGCATTCCTGCGGCGGCATCTTGCTCGTCTTGCGGTCGGCGGTCATCTGGGTGTCGACCACCGGCGGCAGCGCCTCGATCACCTGGATGGGCTCGCCCGCCAGCTGCGCCCGCAGGGCCATTGTGTAGCTCCGCAGTCCCGCCTTGCTCGCGCAATAGACCGAGCTTGCGGTGTTGGGCGCGATGGCGAGGCCGCTGGTGACGTTGATGATCGCCGCCTGCGGGCGCGCACGCAGCCGCGGGAGCAGCGCGGTGATCAGCCTGATCGGGGCGGAGAGGTTGGAATAGAGGCAGCCGTCGGCCGCATCGGGATCGGGCAAGGCATTGCGCACATCATGTGCCACGCCCAGCCCGGCATTGTTGATGAGCACGTCGATGCTCCGCTCGCCCAGCGCCGCGACCAGCGCATCGACCCCTGCGGGGTTGGAGAGGTCGGCAGCGATTGCCTCGAAGCCCTCCGCCTCCATCGCCGCGAGCCGCGCGGGGTCGCGGCCGGTGAGGATCACCGCTGCGCCCTTGGCCTTCAGCTGCCGCGCCATCTCGCGCCCGATCCCTGCGCTGCCGCCGGTCAGCAGCACGGTCTTGCCGTTCACGTCCATTGCCGCAGATCCCTTATCCGTGCCCCGCCCTTGCGCCCACACGTGCGCGCGGTTGACGGATTTGTCCAGCGCAGGCCTCTGCGATTTACTAGTCTCCGTATTGCTGTAGTAATACAGCTACGAAAGGAAATTTCATGCGATCGATCCGTGCCGCGCTTGCCTTGCTGACCGCCCTGAGCCCTGCCCTCGTCGCTGCCGAGGCTCCGACGGGAACGCCCGCTTTCGATCCGAAATCGCTCCGCGGCACGCAGGAAGGCCCTGTCACCGAAGTGCTGACCATCGGCAGCCCGCATCTGTCGCAGCTCAAGATCAAACCTACCGCCGAGCAGCTCGACAGCCTGCTGGACAAGCTGGAGGCCTTTGCCCCGGTGATCATCACCCACGAAGGGTTGTCGGGCGAACAGTGCGATCAGGTGGCACGCTACAAAGCGCGCTATGAAGGGATTTTCGAAGATTATTGCTGGGATACAGCCGCCGCAGAAGCCGCGACGGGCTTGACGGTGCCACAGGCTTTGACGGCCATTGATGCCACCTTCAAGGATTGGCCTGCCAAACCCGCCCCGGCGCAGCGCCGCAAGCTTGCCTCGCTGTTTCTGGCAGCGAATGACCGGTCATCGGCGCTGGTGCAATGGCTGCGCCTACCGGCCGAAGAGCGCCGGCTAGGCGACGGGATCGATCAGCCCTTGATGGATATCCTTGCCACAACCGCAGCGCGGCCCAACGAGACGATCGCCATCGCAGTAGCGCTTGCCGTGCGGCTGGGACGAGAACGAGTTTATGCGGTCGACGATCACACCGCCGACAGCATCCAGACCGCTGCGGGACCTGAGTTCGTGACGGCCATCCAGGCGCTCTGGGAAGCAGCCGGATCGCTCAGCGTGCCCGAGATCGACCGGTATTACGCCGCGCAGGAAGAGACCGAGAAGACTGGCGATTTTCTAGGGCTCTACCGGCTCATCAACGACCCCGATACGCTCCGGGTGTTCATCGAATTCGATTATGGCCGAGCGATCAGCCTGTCGGGCGAAGGGCTGCACGGCCGCCGCTATGTCGCGTGGTTCGAAACCCGCAACCTGCGGATGGTAGCCAATATCCGCGAAGCCTTCGGCAATGCGCCGGGCGCGCGGGTGCTCAACATCGTCGGCGCGTCGCACAAAGGGTATTACGACGCCTATCTCGACCAGATGTCGGATGTGCAAATCGTGGATGCGGAGGCCGTCCTGAAATAGGCGCGGCGCCTTATTTGAAGAGCACCAGCTCCTCGGCCATCGTCGGGTGGATCGCCACTGTCGCGTCGAAGTCCGCCTTGGTCAGCCCCGCCTTTACCGCAATCGCGGCGGCCTGCATGATCTCGGGCGCTTCGGGGCCGATCATGTGGATGCCGACGATCCGGTCGTTCGCCGCATCGACGATCATCTTGTAGAGGCTGCGCTCGTTGCGCCCGGCCACCACGTGCTTCATTGGGCGGAAGTCGGACTGGTAGACCTTGACGTTGCCCAGCTTGTTCTTCGCCTCGCCCTCGGTCATGCCGACCGCGGCGATGGGCGGGTGGCTGAACACCGCGCTCGGCACGCAGGAGTGGTCGACCGCATAGGGCTCGCCTGGGCCGAACACAGAGTCGGCGAAGGCCTGCCCCTCGCGGATCGCCACGGGGGTGAGTTGCACCCGGTCGGTCACATCGCCCACGGCATAGATGTAGTCGAGATTGGTCTTGCTGAAGGCGTCGACGACGATCTCGCCGCGCTTGCCGGTTTCGACGCCGACAGTCTCGAGCCCTAGCCCCTCGATATTGGGCACGCGGCCCACGGCGACCATCACGGCGTCATATTCGCAAGCGTCCTGCCCTGTCAGCTTGACCAGCAGCGTGCCGTCCGCCTGCTTTTCGACACTTTCGAATTCGGCGTGGAACAGGAAGCTGATGCCTTTCACCATCGAGATCTGGAGCAGCCGGTCGCGCACGCTCGTGTCATAGCCGCGCAGGATCGTGTCCGAGCGGTTGGCGATCGTCACCTTGCAGCCGAATTCGTTGAAGATCCCCGCGAACTCGTTGGCGATATAGCCGCCGCCCGCGATCAGGATGCGGCGCGGGAGGGTGTCGAGGTGGAACGCCTCGTTCGAGGTGATGACGTGCTCGTTCCCTGCAAACTCCGGCACGAACGGGCGCGCGCCGGTGGCGATGAGGATGTGCCCGGCGGTGACGACCTTGCCGCTCGCCAGCGTGACCTGGTGGTCGCCCGTGATCGTGGCGCGCTCGTGGAAAATCGTGACCTCGTGATTGCCGAGGGTCTGGCCGTAAAGCCCTTCGAGGCGGGTCACGTCGGTCTGCACGGCATCGCGCAAGGACGCCCAGTCGAAGCTCTTGCCCTCGATCGTCCAGCCGAATGCCTTGGCGTCTTCGAGATCCTCGGCGAAGTGGGCGCCGTAGACGAGCATCTTCTTGGGCACGCAGCCGCGGATCACGCAGGTGCCGCCGACGCGGTATTCCTCGGCGACGGCCACGCGCGCGCCGTGGGCGGCGGCAACGCGGCTGGCGCGCACCCCGCCCGAGCCTGCGCCGATGGTGAAGAGATCAAAGTCGTATTCGGCCGTCATCATGCTGCTCCCGTCGTCGCGGACACGCATATGGCCTCGCGCGGGCAGAGCGGCAACAGTGCGCGGCCGAAATGCAGGATTTCAGACATAAAAAGGGCAGGAGTTTGCCGCTCCCGCCCTTTCTTGTTTTCTAGCTTTTAGACGCTGGCTGCGCGGGGACGACCGCCGCCGCCGCCGCCGGGACGACCGCGGCCGCGGTTTCCACCGCCACCGTTGCCACCGCCGCCGTTACCAGCGGGACGCCCGCCGCCACCGGAGTGACGCTGGCCGCCGCCATTCCCGCCGTTGCCGCCGGGCTTGCCGCCACCAAAGGCACGGCGATCGCCGCCTTGACCTTCGGCCGGACGACGCTCGCCCTGCGGCTTGCGGTCACCCTGCGGACGACGATCACCCTCTGCGCGGCGCTGTTCGCCCTGCTGCGGGCGACGCTCGCCGCCACCGTGGTCGGGACGGCGATCGCCTTGCGGCTTGCGCTGGCCGAGCGGACGCGGCTGCACGCGCTTCATCGGCGTGCGTGCGGCGGGCTTTTCGGGGCCTTCGCCCTCGACCACCGCACGGAAGTTGTCAGGCAGCGCCAGACGCTCGAGCTCGGCGCCCGTCACCTTGCGGATATCCTTGAGGTATGCGCGTTCGTCCTCGGCACAGAAGGCAATCGCGATCCCGCTCTTGCCGGCACGCGCGGTGCGGCCGATGCGGTGCACGTATTGTTCGGGCACGTTGGGCAGCTCGTAATTGATCACGTGGCTGACGCCCGGAATGTCGATCCCGCGCGCGGCCACATCGGTCGCGATCAGCACCGGCACGCGGGCCTTGCGGAACTCGTCGAGCGCGCGCTGGCGCTGCGGCTGCGATTTGTTGCCGTGGATCGCGTTGGCCGGGATGCCCGCCTGTTCGAGCTTCTTCACGACCCGGTCGGCGCCATGCTTGGTGCGGGTGAAGATCAGCACACGTTCAACCGTGCCGGGAACCGTGTGACGGCCCTTGAGGATCATTTCGAGCAGCGCCAGCTTCTCGTCCTGCTGGACCATGAAGAGATACTGGTCGATCCGTTCGGCAGTGGTGCTTTCCGGAGTGACCGAGACCTGCACCGGGTTGTTGCAGAAGCCGCTCACCAGCTCCTTGATCGCCTTGGGCATGGTCGCGCTGAAGAACAGCGTCTGGCGATCCTTGGGAGCCAGTTCGCGGATCTTGCGCAGCGCGTGGATGAAGCCGAGGTCGAGCATCTGGTCAGCTTCGTCGAGCACCAGGATCTCGATACCGGCAAGGTTCAGCGCCTTCTGGTCGATCAGGTCGAGCAGGCGGCCCGGGGTGGCGACAAGGATGTCGGTCCCGCGGTGCAGCTTGTTGCGATCCTTGCCCACCGAGGTGCCGCCGACGATGCATTGCACCTTGAGGCCGGCAAGCGCGCCGTAATCCTTGGCACTGTCGGCGATCTGCACGGCCAGCTCGCGGGTCGGGGCGAGCACCAGCATGCGGCAGCTCTTGAAGGGGATCTGCTTGTCGGCTTCGCGCAAGCGGTCGATGCTCGGGAGCATGAAGGCCGCCGTTTTGCCGGTGCCGGTCTGGGCGATGCCGAGAAGGTCGCGGCCCTTGAGGACGGCGGGAATGGCCTGTTCCTGGATCGGGGTCGGAACGGTGTAGCCCTTGAGGTCAAGAGCCTGAAGCACGGGCTGCGACAGCCCGAGGTCAGCAAAAGTCGTCATATGAATTGAACTCGCAAAAATCTGCGACGCGCGCTGGGCTGCCCTGGACGCAAGTCGTCAACGGGCACGCCACGCGCGGCGCGGGGGTTGAAACCGCCCGCGTGAAAAGGGAAGTCTTGGGTAGAACCGAGGCGCGGCCGGGGCGGATGCTTTCAGAATTCCGCCGCTTCACGCATGGCTAGCGCGCTTCGATGGCGGCCATGTGGGCGTGAAACCCGCAAATGTCAAAGGATATCGCCTCAGGCGAGCCCCGCCGCCACCATCAGCGCCTTCGTGGAGGCATCGAAGTCGCCCTCGCCGCTCTCGATCTGCTTGGCGATCGCCTTGCCCAGCTCGACGCCGAACTGGTCGAAGGGGTTGATGCCCATCAGGACCGCATTGGCGAAGGTGCGCTGTTCGTGGAAGGCGATCAGCGCGCCGAGGGCTGCCGCGTCGCAATCCTCGACGAGGAAGGTCGTCGATGGCCGGTCGCCCGCATAGGCGCGAGCCGGATCGCTCGACGCCTTGCCCGCCATCAGCGCCGCGCCTTGCGCAAGGCAGTTCATCAGCAGGATGCGGTGATGCGCCGGATCGAGCGTGTCGCCCGGCTCGATGCTGGCGATGAAGTCGACCGGGATGAGATGCGTGCCCTGATGGAGCAACTGGAACACCGCGTGCTGTGCATCGGTGCCCACCCCGCCCCAGGTGACCGGCGCGGTCGGCCCGTCGACGGGATGGCCATCGGCGGTGACGCTCTTGCCGTTCGATTCCATCTCGAGCTGCTGGAGATAGTCGGGCAGCAGCTTCAAACGCTCGTCATAGGCGAACACCGCGCGGGTCTGGCAGCCCCGCAGGCGCGTGTAATAAAGGTCGGCATAGGCGGCGAGCAGCGGGGCGTTGGCCCGGCCCTCGCTATGCCGGAAGTGGTCGTCGACCGCCTTGGCCCCTGCGAGCATCGCCCGGAATTCGGCCATCCCGATCGCCAGCGCCAGCGGGAAGCCGATCGAGGAGAACAACGAATAGCGCCCGCCCACGCTTTCGGGGAACGGCAGGATGCGGGTCTCGTCGACGCCCCATTCGACCGCCTTTTCCGGCGCGGCGGTGAGCGCGACCACCCGCCCGCCCGGGTCCTCGACACCGTTGTCGGCCATCCACTTCAGCGCGCTTTCCGCGTTGGTCAGGGTCTCGATAGTGGTGAAGGTCTTGGAGGCCAGAGCGATCAGCGTCGTCGCCGGATCGCAGGCGGCGAAGGCCTGTTCGAGCGCGAGACCGTCGATGTTCGAGACGACGTGGACATCGACCAGCGCAAGCTCGCGGGTCAGCGCATCGATGGCGAGCGCCGGGCCGAGTGCCGATCCGCCGATGCCGATCGCGATGCAGTGCTTCACCTCGCCCAGCGCGCCGCCGTGGATCGCCTCGACCAGCATCCCCATGCGGGCGAGCAGGGCCTCAGCCTCCTCGACCTGCGCAGGCGTCCCGCTGCCGCGCAACGCGCCGTGGGTGGCGGCGCGGCCTTCGGTGGGGTTGACGATCCCGCCGTTGAACAGGTTGGTGCGCGCATCGGCAAAGCCTGCGGCCTCGGTAAGCGCCTCGAAAGCGGTCAGGATTTCGTCGGATAGATGGGTCTTGGAGAAGTCGATCAGCATCCCCGTCTCGGCATCGCTGCCGGACTCCACCGGCCAGTCGATCCGCCGGGTCATGGCCGCGACACGGTCGGGCTGGCCCGCGAACAGCTCGGCGAGCGTCGCATGGGGGAGCCCGCGCAGAGCCGCCCAGGCCGCCGCGACTGCCTCGCGGCCCGTGCCAGTGTTGCTGTCGGTCATCACCCTTCCCCTTTGCGCAAGTGTGCGGCTGCGAGTAAGGGCAGAGGCGATGGATGTTAAGACCCAATCGCTCGGCAATGCGCCGCCCGCCGCAGGTGGGGCCCGCACGGGCGGTACGCCGCGCGAATCGTGGGGCGGATTCGCGTGGTTTCTGGTCAAGCTGCTGATTCTGGTGCTGTTGTTCCGCACCTTCGTCTTCGCGCCGTTCTCCATCCCCTCGGAGAGTATGCTGCCGCGCCTGATGAACGGCGATTACCTGCTTGCCGCCAAGTGGCCCTACGGCATTTCGGCCCACTCGCTGCCCTTCGATCTCCCGCTGCCCGAGGGGCGACTGCTGGCCGGAACGCCGGAGCGCGGGGACATCGTGATCTTCAAGCACCCCGTTGACGGGCGCGACTATATCAAGCGGGTGATCGGCCTGCCGGGTGACCGCATCGCGGTGCTCGGCGGCGAGGTGATCCTCAACGGCGCGCGGGTGCCCAAGGAGCGGATCGACGACGCGCTCGTCCCGCTCTCGCCCAACACCGGCTGCGCCTGGGGCGGCAATCCGGTGGCCACCGGAGAGGGCGGCGAGGCCTGCTCCTACCCCCGGTTCCGCGAGACACTGCCCGAGGGCAAATCCTACGACGTGCTCGATTTCGGCGCGTCCCCGGCGGACACCTATGCCGAGCACGTGGTGCCCGCCGGACGGCTGTTCGTGATGGGCGACAACCGCGACAGCTCTCTCGACAGCCGCTTCCCGGCCGAGGCGGGTCAGGGCGTCGGGATGATCGACCAGAACCTGCTGGTCGGCCGCGCGGCGGTGATCGTCTGTTCGACCGATGGCAGCGCCGACTGGCTCGACCCCCTCTCGTGGTTCTCGGCGACGCGCTGGGAGCGGATCGGGGACCTGTTGTGACCACACGCCTTGATCCTGCCGCCCGGGAATGGCTTGATTCGCAAGGATTTCAGGTCGGCGACGAAGCCCCCTGGCTTGAGGCGCTGACCCACGGCAGCTTCAATGGCTCGGGCGCGGAAGTGGCCGATTACCAGCGGCTCGAATTTCTCGGTGACCGGGTGCTCGGCCTGTCAGTCGCGGCATGGCTGTTCCGTGCGGGCGATGCGCCGGAAGGCAAGCTTTCCCAGAGACTTAACGCCCTCGTCAGCGGGGCGACCTGCGCGCGGATCGCCCGAAAGATCGGCCTTCCGATCCACATCCGCCTCGGCAAACAGGCGCGCGATGATGGCGGGGCGGACAGTGACAAGATCCTCGGCGACGTGATGGAGGCGCTGATCGGGGCCTGCTTCATCCAGCACGGTTTCGACACCGCGCAGGCGCAGATCTACCGATTGTGGGCCAGCGAGTTGGAAGGCGACGAGGGCAAATCCAAACATCCCAAGTCCGCGCTGCAGGAATGGGCCGCAGGCAACCGCCGGGCCACGCCGCTTTACGAGGTGATCGACCGCTCCGGCCCCGACCATGCCGCCCGCTTCACCGTGCGGGTCACGGTCCGCAATGTCGGCTCGGCAGAGGCCGATGCGACCAGCAAGGGCGAGGCCGAACGGCTGGCCGCCAAGGCTTTCCTCGAACAGTTCGGCTGAAGCCCCAATTCCCCGATGTTTCACGTGAAACACCCGCGCAACCGCCGTGCAAAACCGGTCTGGAGGGGGTCTAGAAGGGGTCTGGCGGGGGTCTAGAACTGTCTGGAGGGGGTCTGGAGGCCATCAAGACCCGCCTGCCTCTCGCCCCCGTTCGTCCTGAGCTTGTCGAAGGACTGCACTTTCTGCCTCACCTGCGCTGAAAAAGAAGGACAGCCCTTCGACAAGCTCAGGGCGAACGGCTATTGTTCGATAATGACTGAAACCCCTGATACCTCCCCCACCCGCTGCGGCATGATCGCCGTGATCGGCGCGCCCAATGCCGGCAAATCGACCCTCGTGAACCAGCTCGTCGGCCAGAAGGTCGCGATCACTAGCGCCAAGGCGCAGACCACCCGCGCGCGGATGCTCGGCATCGCGCTGCATGAGCTCAATGGCACGCCGGTGCAGATGGTCCTCGTCGACACCCCCGGCATCTTCGCCCCCAAGCGCCGCCTCGACCGCGCGATGGTCAGCGCTGCATGGGAGGGCGCCGAGGCTGCCGACGCCGTGCTGCTGCTGGTCGACCCGATCAAGCAGCGCCGCCACGAATTGGAGCCCCTGCTGGAGGCCCTCGCCACCCGCCCCGAGCGCAAGATCCTCGTCATCAACAAGGTCGACCGCTCCAAGAAGGAGCCGATGCTGGCACTGGCGCAGGACCTCGCCGGCAAGGTCGATTTTGCCGAGATCTACTTCGTCTCCGCCCTGACCGGCGACGGGGTGCCGGAACTCAAGGACGCGCTCGCCGCGATGATGCCCGAGGCCGAGTGGATGTACCCCGAAGACCAGGTCTCCAATGTGTCGGAACGCCTGCTCGCCACCGAAATCACCCGCGAACAGCTCTACCAGCAGCTCCACGAGGAACTGCCCTACGACAGCGCGGTGCGACCCGAGAAATACGAGGTGCGCAAGGACGGCAGCATCGAAATCCACCAGCAGATCGTGGTCGCCCGCGAGACGCAACGCGCCATCGTGCTTGGCAAGGGCGGCGCGCGCATCAAGCAGATCGGCGCGGCTGCGCGGGCGGAATTGAGCGAAGTGCTGGGCGTGCCGGTGCACCTCTATCTCCACGTGAAGCAGCTGGAGAATTGGGCCGAGGACAAGGAGATCTTCGAAGAGATCGGGCTCGACTGGGTGCGGTAGGGGGTCTGTTATTCAGCGTTCTGCCGCGAAAGCTGCCGTACTGGAAACGACCCCCTGTTTGCCTTCACCGTCACCCCAGCGAAAGCTGGGGCCTAGGGCCTCTTGGAGCGGAGCTTGCCGCCCTAGGTCCCAGCTTTCGCTGGGATGACGAAAGTGGCAGTTTCCACTCACTTTCAGCCAACCAGAGCATCCCGCCGCGATGCCGAAATCTGACGTTCGCCTTAGGCACCTTGCACTGAGAACCTCCCACGCCTTCCCGGGCTTGACCCGGGACCCCGCTTGTTTGGCTCGGCCACGCGCGGGTGGAGGAGCGGGATCCCGGCAAAAGGCCGGGGAGGCGAAGTGGTTAGCCGCCAGACGATCTCCCGATTTGGCTCGACTTCTTAATCAATTACAGTGCAATGCGGGTAACGCATAAGTGTGGGTGATTGCGTCTTTCAAATCAGGAAAAATAATATGACCGAAGAACGCATCACGGAAACGCGTACGCCGGAAGGCAATACGCATACGACTACGACCATCGTGACCGATGGGCAAAAATCTGGCGGCGCTTCGAAATGGATCGGGCTGCTCCTAGTGGTTCTGATTGCTGCGGCGGCACTTTATGTGTTCTCGCAAATGAGCAATTCGGAATCGGCCAAGGACGCCGCAGTTGGCGAAGCTGCCGAGAAGGTGGGTAACGCTGCCGAAAAGGTCGGCGGTGCAGCCGAAAAAGCGATCGACAAGGTCGCCAACTAAGCGCGGCGCCACGCGTGGCAGGTGACGGGGCAGGCGTTGAGACATCTCAGACGCCCCCCCAGCGCAATTCGCACCGGGACGGAACAACCCCGCCCCTGCTCCGGTATAACCGCGTACAAACGTGGGAGAGCAGCAATGAACCTGATAATTCTTTTGGTCGTCGGCGGTCTGATCGGCTGGGTGGCGAGTATGCTGGTCGGCGGTGGCGGCGGGATTTTGATGAATATCGTGGTCGGTATTGTCGGCGCGCTGATCGCGGGCTTTCTGCTCAATCCGTATATCGGCGGTGGCAACATCATGAGCGGCGATCTCAGCCTCAGCGCGATTGCGGTCTCGCTGCTGGGTTCGGTGCTGCTGCTGCTGGTGCTCAACCTGATCCGTCGCCGCAGGGTCTGACCCACGCGACATTGCAATCCAAGCGCCGGTGTCCGCGAGGATGCCGGCGTTTTGGCGTCCCTTGTAAGCCGCCCCAAAGCAAGGCAAGTTGCCCCCATTGTTCAGGGGGGACTTCATTCATGCGCCTAGCTTTTGCCTTCGCGAGCCTCGCTCTCGCTTTTGCCGCTCCGTTGCTCGCCCAGACGACTGCCGCCCCGGCGGCGGCGGACGAGGGCCCGAAGCCCGTGGCGACCTTCGAGAACCGTGAGCTGTCCACCGACGAGCTCAGCCAGAGGCTCAGTGCCGGGGGCCTTGTCATCCTGATGCGTCACGAGCGTACCAATGTCCCCTCGCGCGGCGATGATTACACGCGTCCGGCCAATGATTGCACCGCGCAGCGCAACCTTTCGCCCGCGGGCGTCGCGGGGGCGGCGGAGACGGGCGTGGCCATCAAGGTGCTCGGCTGGCCGATCGGCCGCGTGCTGACGAGCCCGATGTGCCGGGCGATGGAGACCGCGCGTTTCATCTTCGACCGCTACGAGATCGAGCCGCGCCTGATGCACCATGACAACACGGCCGAGCGCACCGTGACCGTGTCGGGGCAGGAGCTGAACGCCCTGCTCGCCGACATTCCGGCAGGCGGCAAGGACAACACGGTGCTCGTGAGCCACATCGGCAACATCTATTTCGCCACGGGTATCACGCTGAGCGAGGGGGAGTTTGCGGTGCTCGAGCGGCAGGAGGACGGGCACTATGTCTGCCTCGGCACCTTCGACCCCGGCTTCATCGGTGCCTCTGCGCGCTACGTGCAATACAAGGCAGCGCAGGCGGCGAAGGCTGCGGCGAAGTAACGCGAACCCGGGGTACGTGGAGCGGGGCGTGTGGGCTTAGCCCCGCCCCAGCTTCTCCAGCTTCGCCTTCAGGGCGGCTTCGTCGAAGGGCTTGACGATGTAGTCGTCGGCACCTGCGGCGATGCCGTCGTGGATGTCCTTGGCCTCGCCGTTCGAGGTGCAGAACACCACCACCGGCTCCTTGGGCGTGGGGATGGCGCGAAGTTTGGTGACGAACTCTATGCCGTCCATTTCGGGCATGTTCCAGTCGGTCAGGACGAGATCGGGCATCGACTGCTTGCAGCGGGCGAGCGCCTCGTGGCCGTCCTGCGCTTCGACGGGGACGTAGCCGAGGCTGAGCGCGATCTTGGAGGAGACCTTGCGGATCACCCGGCTGTCATCGACGATCAGGCAGGTGCGGGTCGTGGCCACGGGGGCCTCGCGGCCGGCATAGCGGTCGCGCATCGCCTTGGCGGCGGCGACGATCGCGGCGGTGTCGTCAGGCTCGACCGAAGTGGAAGCAGGCGCAGGCTTCGGCGCCGCATCGGCCACCGGTTCGGGGGCCGGAGCAGGCTCGGCAGCGCGCACGGTTTCGGCCTCGGCGGCAGCGGCCGCAGCGGCGAGCATCGCCTCGTTCTGGGCGAGCTTTTCAGCCAGCGTCTTGCCGTCGCCAGGAGCGTGGCGGTTGGGGCCGGTGTTGCGCTTGATCAGGTTCTGCACGGTCAGTGGCCCCCACCCATTGCGGCAAAGCTGGCCTGATAGGCCTGCGCCGCGAAACCATCGGAATAGGGGTCCTCGTCGAGCGTGCCGACGCCTTCGCCCGGGGTCATGCGGATGTGGAGATACGGCATCCAGACATCGCCGAACTCGGCCTTCTGGTACCACACGTCGAGCACGTCGTAGCTCGCCCAGATCCCGTCCGGCTCGCGCAGGCGGATGCCTTCGCCGATCCGCGGCACCGCGGCAAAGCGGATGCGGCTCTGGGTCTGATGGGTCTCGTTCTGGATTTCGATTTCTATCACGGCGGGAGCCCTTTTTCCGGGCACCGTGATAGGATCGAAATGCTTTATGTTTCCTCAACGTGGGCAGGCAGGGGCGGCAAATTGCGCCGCCCCGGTGCTCATTTGGTCGCAGCGGCCTTCTTGGCCGGAGCTTTCTTCTTCGCGGGAGCCTTTTTGGCAGCAGTCGTCTTGGCAGCTGCCTTCTTGGGCGCGGCCTTCTTCTTGGCCTTGCCCTTGGCCGGGCCCTTGGCGATGCGCGCGTCGATGAGAGCGATCGCCTCCTCGAGCGTTACGTCCTCGGGCTTGGCGTCGCGAGGGATGGTGGCGTTGGTGGTGCCGTCGGTCACGTAAGGGCCGAAACGCCCCGGCATCACCTTGATCTCTCCGCCGCTTTCCGGGTGCGGGCCGAGCGCGGCGATGGGTTCCGACTTGCCGCGCGCAGCCCCGCCGCGATTGGCGGCCTGGGCGAGGATGTCGACCGCACGGTTCATGCCGACTTCGAACACCTCGCGGGTATTCGTCAGCTTACCGTACTTGCCGTCGTGCCGCAGATAGGGCCCGTAACGCCCGATATTCGCCTCGATCTCCAGCCCCGTATCGGGGTGCGCGCCGATGATCCTCGGCAGGTCGAGCAGCTTCACCGCCCAGTCGAGGTCGAAGTCGTCGAGGTCCTTGGGGATCGACGCGCGCTTGGCTTCCTTGCCATCGCCCATCTGGACGTAGGGGCCGAAGCGCCCTGTCTTGCGGTGGATGTCCTCGCCCGTTTCGGGGTGTTGGCCCATGACGCCGTCCTCGGCCCCGCCCTCGCCCTCGCCGCCCGGCTGGGCAAAGCGGCGGGTGAACTTGCACTCGGGGTAATTCACGCAGGCGATGAACGCGCCGAACTTACCGCCGCGCAAGCTGAGGCGGCCATTGGCGCGACCCTCTGCAGCGCAGAGCGGACAGGCGCGCGGATCGCTGCCGTCGTCCTTGGGCGGGAACAGGAAGTCGGAGAGATATTCGTCCAGCGCCTCGGTGACTTCCGAGGGGAGCTTCTCCATCACCTCGTCGGCCTTGGGCTTGAAGTCCTTCCAGAAGCGGGCGAGCAGCGCCTTGTATTCCTCGCGCCCGTCCGAAACGACGTCGAGCTCGTCCTCCATCCCTGCGGTGAAGTCATAGGCGACATAGGTGGGGAAGAAGCGTTCGAGGAAGGCGGTCAGCAAGCGGCCGGATTCTTCAGCGAAGAAGCGGTTCTTCTCCATCCGCACATAGGCACGATCGCGCACCGTCTGGATGGTCGAGGCATAGGTCGAAGGCCGCCCGATGCCGAGCTCCTCCAGACGCTTGACCAGCGAAGCTTCCGAGAAGCGCGGCGGCGGCTGGGTGAAGTGCTGGGTGGCATCCACGGCGCGCTTGGCCGGGCTATCGCCTGCCTTCATCACAGGCAGCAGCCCGCTTTCATCATCCTCCGCGTCGTCGAAACCTTCTTGATAGACCGCGAGATAGCCGGGGAAGCGGATCACCTGGCCGGTCGCGCGCAGTTCGTGCTGACCGGTGGGGTCGCGGAACGTGACCGTGGTGCGCTCCAGCTGCGCGGTCGCCATCTGGCTCGCCATCGCGCGCTTGAAGATGAGGTCGTAGAGCTTGCCCTCGTCGCCTGCGCCGCCGCGCTCCTTGGTGAAGTCGGTCGGGCGGATCGCCTCGTGCGCTTCCTGCGCGTTCTTCGCCTTGGTGCTGTAGAAGCGCGGCTTTTCCGGCAGATAGGCGCTGTCGTAGCGCACCGCGATGGCATCGCGCAGCGCCATAATCGCGCCCGGATCCATCTGCACCCCGTCGGTCCGCATATAGGTGATCGCGCCCGCCTCGTAGAGGCTCTGGGCGAGACGCATCGTGTGCTGCGCCGAGTAGCCGAGCTTGCGCGCGGCCTCCTGCTGGAGCGTGGAAGTGGTGAACGGCGGCGCGGGGTTGCGCTTCAGCGGCTTGGTCTCGACGCCTTCGACGGTGAAGCGCCCGTTCTCGACAGCGGCCTTGGCCTCCATCGCGATGCCTTCAGCGCCAAGGCTGAGCTTTTCCAGCTTGGCGCCGCGGAACTTGACCAGCCGTGCATCGAACTCGGTGCCATCGTGCTGCATCCGCGCAACGACGCTCCAGTATTCCTCCGCGCGGAAGGCTTCGATCTCGCGCTCGCGCTCGACGATCAGGCGCAGCGCAACGGACTGCACGCGGCCCGCGCTCTTGGCCCCCGGCAGCTTGCGCCACAGCACCGGCGAGAGCGTGAAGCCGAACAGGTAGTCGAGCGCGCGGCGCGCCAGATAGGCGTCGATCAGCGGTTGATCGAGCTCGCGAGGCTTGGCCATCGCATCGAGCACCGCGGTCTTGGTGATGGCGTTGAAGGTCACGCGGTCGACCAGCGCGGGCACGCTCTTGCGCTTCTTCAGCAGTTCCAGCACGTGCCAGCTGATCGCCTCGCCCTCGCGGTCAGGGTCGGTGGCGAGCACGAGGCGCGTTGCGCCCTTGGCCGCGTCGGCGATTTCCTTGAAGCGGCTCTGCTTGTCGCGGTAGAGTTCCCACTCCATCGCGAAGTCGTCCTCCGGCTTCACGCTCCCGTCCTTGGGCGGCAGATCGCGGACATGGCCGTAGGACGCCAGAACCTTGAAGTCCTTGCCGAGATACTTCTCGATGGTTTTCGCCTTGGCGGGGGATTCGACGATGACAAGCTGCATAAGCGGGGGAATGTGTCCTTACGTGTACGTACGCGCGAGGGTGGCGCGGCCTGAAGCCCCGCGTCAACCCACCCGTCAAGGCGATTGCATCGCGGCGGTGGGTGGCGCAGAAGACTGATCGAAGCAAGTGCGCCGCCGTCACGGGTCTGATGGTGTCGCAGTATCGCTTCTTCAACGCGCCTTCCAAGGAGACCCCCATGATCCCCCTTCCCCGTTCTGTCGCCCCTGCCCTCGCCGCCTTCGCTGGCTTGGCACTCGCCGCGCCCTCGCTGGCCGAGGATGCCGCGCCCGCGCCGACCGTCGCGCAGATGCACCTCGCCGATGGCAAGGATGTAGGCACCGTCACCTTCACCCAGACCGAGCATGGCGTGGTCGTGGCCGTGGCAGTGCATGATCTGCCCGCTGGCAAGCACGGGCTGCACATCCACACCGTCGGCGCCTGCGCCCCCGATTTCATGGCGGCAGGCGGCCACTTCAACCCCGCAGGCACCGAGCACGGCTTCCACGCGGCAGGTGGCTATCACGCAGGCGACCTCCCCAACCTCGAGGTGGCCACCGATGGCACCGCCAAGGCCGAATTCTTCGTGCCCGCGCTGAGCATCGCCGGCCCTGTTGGCGAACACCTGCCCTTCGTCCTCGGCGACGCAGACGGTGCAGCAATCATGATCCACGCCGCGACCGACGATTACGCGACGATGGCCTCGAGCGGCGGACGGCTCGCCTGCGGGGTGATCGTGCCCAAGGGCTAGGCGGGCTTCAGCCGAACACGTCCTCGATCATCGCGTCCCGCGGGCCAAGCAGCTCGTAGGTCGCGGTCGAGATACCGAGCAGCAGCAGCGGCAAGAATTGCAGTTCGATGAGATCGAGCGGCTTGGTGCGGCGGTACGCGTCCACAAAGGACAGCGAGCCCTCAAGCGCACTCGTAACCGTGCCGAGCGCAGACACGGCCACGAACATGATCGCGACGGCCCCCGCGATCGGACCGGTGTGGCCGCGGACGGCGTGCCAGCTGTCAACGGCAGCCGCGAATGAGCCCCGGCCGAGCGCCACGACGAACGCGGGCGCGGCGATCCAGCGCGCCAACAGGAAGAGCCCGGGGAGCACGAAAAGAGTGAGCCCCAATATGATCGGCAAGATCAGGATGATGGCCAGACCGAAGAAGGCGAAAAAGTGCCTCTTGGGCGATACGACCAATCCCCGGCGCTTCAGCAGGCTTTCAAACAGCCAGTACTGACCGATCAGATAACCCGCGATGCCCCCGCCACCGATATTCTCGCTGATAAGCGGAACGACGAAGGCGAACACAGCGAAAATGGCGAGGTAGCCGAGCACCTCCTTGCGGATCAGCCACAGGTTCTCGAAGCTCCGCCGCATCAGGGTGCCGAAATCGAGTTCAGGTTTGAGCCCGATGGTCTGGTTCATTACTGCACTGCCCCTGTTTTCCCGCCCGAAGCCCTAGATCCGCCGCACCATACCATCGGCCTCGCGCACCAGTTCCCCCGCCAGCTCCAGTTCGAGTAGGGCCATGTGCACCTCGGCTGCGCTGGCGCCGGACTGGTGGATGAGTTCGTCGATGCCGACGGGGGCATTTGTGAGCAGGCTGGCGATGTCGCCGCTGAGGTCCGCCCTCGCTTCGCCCCAGTCGAGTTTCGCGAGTTCGGCATAGTCGAAATCCGTCGCGCCATCCGAGACGCGGAAGCGTGACCTTGGCGCGCCGGTGAAGCTCTGGAGCAGTTCCACGACCTCGTCCGGCGTTTGCACCAGCACCGCGCCTTCGCGGATCAGCTGGTTGCACCCGAGCGCGCGCGCGTCGAGCGGGGAGCCGGGGATCGCCATCACCTCGCGCCCCGCCTCGCCCGCCAGCCGCGCGGTGATGAGGCTGCCCGACTGCGGCGCGGCCTCGACCACCAGCGTGCCGCTCGCCAGCCCCGCGATGATGCGGTTGCGCGAGGGGAAGTGCCGCCCGCGCGGCTCGGTGCCGGGGGGTTGTTCGGCGACCAGCAGGCCTTCGCTCGCGATCCGCTCCTGAAGCTTTGCGTGCTGCGGCGGGTAGGCGATGTCGATGCCGCTGGCGATCACGCCGATGGTCTGCGGGAACGCTCCCTCGTGCGCCGCGCCGTCGATGCCGCGAGCGAGGCCCGAGACGACGGTGAACCCCGCCTCGGACAGTGCTCCGGCGAAATCTCGCGCCAGCTTCACGGCGGCGGCGCTGGCGTTGCGTGCGCCGACGATGGCCACGCAGGGCTCGCTCGCGAGTGACAGCCGCCCGCGACAGGTGACAATCGGCGGTGCGCTGTCGAGTTCCGCCAGCAGTGCCGGGTAATCGGGCTGATCGTGAAACAGGTAGCGCGCGCCCGCCGCTCGGACGGCAGCCACCTCGCGCTCGATGCTGTCGGCGTTGGCGGGGCGGTATGGCCCCCTCCCCCGGGTGGCGAGATCAGGGAGCGCATCCAGCGCCGCGCCCGCGCTGCCGAAGCGCGCGAGGAGCTGGCGATAGCTCACCGGCCCGATGTTGGGCGAGCGCAGCAGACGGATCCGCGCGAAGGCTTCCTGTTGGCTGAGCACCGGCTGCGACCCCTGTTGCTCCATCAGATGGAGGCCCGCATTACGGCTTGGCCGAAGAGCCCACCTTGGGCTCCTCCCCGCGCATCAGCCGGCCGATGTTGGCGCGGTGCTGGACGATGACGATGGCGGCAATTGCGATCAGCGGCGGGATGACTTCGGGGTAGCCGAGGCCCCACGCCACCAGCGGCGCGGCAATGACGCTGACCATCGAGGCGACCGAGGAATAGCGGCTGACGTACAGCGTGATGCCCCAGACCGCAGCGCAGCCGAGCATCGCGGGCCACGCCAGCGCCAGCAGCGCCCCGGCAGCGCTCGCGAAACCCTTGCCGCCTTTGAACCTCAGCCATGGGGTGAAGCAATGTCCCAGAACCGCAGCAACCGCCGCAACACCTTCCGTGCCCGGCCAGAAGGCCTTGACCACCAGCACCGGGATCACGGCCTTTGCCGCGTCGAGCAGCACAGTCGCCGCCGCCAGCCTCTTGTTGCCGGTGCGCAGCACATTGGTCGCCCCGATGCTCCCGCTGCCGATCTGGCGGACATCTCCCAAGCCCGCCGCGCGGGTCAGGATCAGGCCGAAGGGGATCGAGCCGAGAAGAAAGCCGAGTGCGGCAGCGAAAACAGTTTCCATCCGGATGTATTAGCTGCGCTTCCCGATTCGTCTAAGCCCTTGTGACAACCCGGCTCAGACCTGCCCGAATTACGGTCCGACCACACTTTCGCAGCCATCCTCGGCCAGCTAGGCTGACGCCATGGATGCGACCGACCCGACGACGCGGCTGACCGAACGCGAAAAGGAAGTGCTGCGCGCATGGCTGGGGCACAAGACCGCCAAGGAGATCGCCATCGATCTCGGCATCTCGCATCACGCGGTGGAGAAGCGGCTGAAGATGGCGCGCACCAAGCTGGACGTGCCAACCTCCGTGCATGCGGCGCGGCTGCTGGCACTGAGCGAGGGATACGATCAGGCAGTACCCCTTGCGCCGGACCTCGATAGGTCGCCGCAAATTGGTGATCCGTGGTGGGCCCGACCACTTGTCAAAGGAATCGCCATAATGAGCCTGCTCGCAGCCGCCGCCGTCTTCATGTTTTTCTCACCCTCCGAAAACGCGGAGACAGCCCTCAAACCGGGCGACCTCCTGCTTGTTGCTCCCACCCCTTTCGACCAGTTGGACGAGGACGGGTCGGGCTTTCTCGAAGGGAACGAGGCGCCTGCGCTCATCCGCGCCAGCGGCAATCCGTCCTACACGCCGAAAAAGGACGGGACCGCGGAATTAACCGCCGACGCGTTCGTAATCGTTTCCTCCGGGTTGCGAGACAGCTTTTACCAAGAGGCGGATGCGGATGGCGATCGCCGAGTTTCACCCGCAGAATACGCGGCATGGGCCAAATCCGCCAAGCGTTAGGGCAAGACCACGCCGCGAGCCGAATAGTTGACCGGACGAAGGACCTAAGCCATCGCGTCGCTGCAATGACGGATCCATCCTCCCCCATCCTCCTCTTCGATTCCGGCGTCGGCGGGCTGACCGTCTATGACGCCCTGCGCGAGGTGCTGCCCGAGGCTCCGGTGATCTACGCCGCCGACCTTGCGGGGCTGCCCTATGGCTCCAAGACCGAGACTCAGATCGCCACCCGGGTCGCAGGGCTGCTCGGGCGGATGGCGGAGCGGTATCAGCCGCGCCTCGCCTGCATCGCGTGCAACACCGCCAGTACCATCGCGCTGGGCATGGTGCGCGATGTGCTGGAGATCCCGGTGGTCGGCACCGTCCCCGCAATCAAGCCCGCCGCCGCGCTGACACGGACCGGCACCATCGGCCTCGTCGGTACCGAGGCGACAATTCGGCAAGCTTATGTCGACGACCTCGAAGCGAAGTTTGCCCAAGGCAAGCGGTTGCTGCGCGTCGCCGCCCCCGGGCTTGTCGCGGCGGCCGAGGCGAAGCTGCGCGGCGAGCCGGTTGACCCTGCGCTGATCGCGGACGTCCACGATCGCCTCACCGCGATGGCGCACGGCGACCGGATCGACAGGCTGGTGCTCGCCTGCACGCACTTCCCGCTGCTCAGCGACGAACTCGCCGCCGCCTTCGGGGCAGATGTGGCGCAGGTTGACGGGGCGCAGGGCATCGCGCGGCGGATCGCCGATCTGCTCGAAGGCCAGAGCTTTGCAGGCCACGGCCTCAACCGCTTTGTCGTCACCGGGCCGATCACCGGCGCGGCCGGCCTCGAAGCCGCGCTCGCCGCCCGCGGTTTCAGCGCAGCTGAAGCGTTCTGATTTGCGCACCACCGCTTGCGAAACACTCGCAAAGATCGCTGTGGCAAAAGCGTCCGCCCGACCTTAAATAGCGCCGAAACCATCCGCCCTTTCGCACGTTGAGGGGGACGAGAATGTGAAAGCAGGAACCCGCGCCCGCCGCGTTTCGACCGGTGGCCGCGAGAGCAGCGAGACGCGAGTGAACTACGACCAGATATTCGATTCCGCGATCGACCGGCTGCACGAGGAAGGCCGCTACCGCGTCTTCATCGACATCATGCGCAACAAGGGCGCCTACCCCAACGCGCTTTGCTTCCACGGCCATAACGGCCCGAAGCCGATCACGGTGTGGTGCTCGAACGACTACCTGTGCATGGGCCAGCACGACAAGGTGATCGGCGCGATGGAAGCCGCGCTGCATGAAGTCGGCGCAGGTTCGGGCGGTACCCGCAACATCGGCGGCAACACGCACCTCCACGTCCAGCTCGAAAACGAGCTCGCCGATCTCCACGGCAAGGAAGGCGCGTTGCTGTTCACCTCGGGCTACGTCTCGAACGACGCGACGCTTTCCACCCTCGCCAAGCTGCTGCCGGGCTGCGTGATCTTCTCCGACGAGCTGAACCACGCCAGCATGATCGCCGGCATCCGCAATTCGGGCTGCGAGAAGATGGTGTTCCGCCATAACGACGTGGCCCATCTCGAAGAGCTGCTGCGCTCGGTCGACATCGACACGCCCAAGCTGATCGCCTTCGAGTCAGTCTACTCGATGGACGGCGACGTCGCCCCGATCCACGCGATCTGCGACCTCGCCGAGAAGTACAACGCGCTCACCTATATTGACGAGGTCCACGCGGTCGGCATGTACGGCGCGCGCGGCGGCGGCATTTCCGAGCGTGACGGCGCGGCGCACCGCATCGACATCATCGAAGGCACGCTGGGCAAGGCGTTCGGCGTCATGGGCGGCTATATTGCGGCGAGCACCAAGGTGGTCGACTGCATCCGCTCATATGCGCCGGGCTTCATCTTCACCACGTCGCTCTCGCCCGTGCTGGTCGCAGGCGTGCTCGCCTCGGTGCGGCACCTCAAGGAGAGCAGCGTCGAGCGTAATGCCCAGCAGCGCGCCGCGGCCCTGCTCAAGCTGAAGTTCGCCGAAGCGGGCCTGCCGGTGATGGACAGCACCACGCACATCGTCCCGCTGATGGTCGGCGATCCGGTGCGCGCCAAGAAGATCAGCGACATCCTGCTCGCCGAATACGGCGTCTATGTGCAGCCGATCAACTTCCCGACCGTGCCGCGCGGCACCGAGCGCCTGCGCTTCACCCCCGGCCCGCACCACACCGATGCGATGATGGACGAGTTGACGGTCTCGCTGGTCGAGATCTGGGACCGGCTAGAACTGGGGCTCGCGAAGGCAGCTTGAGACTGCTCTTCCGTAACGTCCTTTGAGCGACGCTTCGGGTGGGCTAGCACCTCTCTTCGAAAAACAGATTCGGGAGAGAGCAATGGGCGGTACGCCTGACCAGACTTACGCCGAGGTCGTCCTCGGGCGGCGTTCTATTCGCGGCTATCTTGACAAGCCCGTCCCGCGCGCGTTGATCGAGGAAGTCCTGGCGATGGCGATGCGCTCGCCGACGTCGATGAACACCCAGCCGTGGCACTTCCACGTCATCACCGGCGAGCCCCTGAGCCGCATCCGCAAGGGCAACACCGAGCGCATCCTCGCAGGCGAGCCCGACAGCCGCGAATTCCGCCGCGGCGAGGCATTTGCGGGTGTCCACCGTGACCGGCAGGTCGAGGTCGCCAAGCAGTTGTTTGGAGCGATGGGGATCGAGCGTGACGACAAGGACGCCCGGCAGGACTGGGTGCTGCGCGGATTTCGCCAGTTCGACGCGCCGGTCTGCGTGATCGTCACCTACGACCGCGAGCTTTCCGGCAGCGACGACACCGCCTTCGATTGCGGCGCGGTGACAACGGCGCTGGTGAACGCGGCATGGAGCAAGGGCCTCGGCTGCGTCATCAACTCGCAAGGCATCATGCAAAGCCCCGTGGTGCGGGAGCACGCGGGCATCCCCGATGATCAGGTGATCATGAAGGCCGTCGCGCTGGGCTGGCCCGATCCGGACTTCCCCGCCAACGCGGTAGTCAGCCTACGGCGCAGCGTGGACGAGGCGGCGCGGTTTGTGGATTTTGATTGAGGCAAGCTTGCCTTGGAAGCGGTCAGGCAGCCTTAGGTCGACTTGAGGACACTTCAGCACCCTCGATGCCGCTTTCGAGCGCCCTCAGCCAATGCCGTCCGATCTCCACATCGAGTTCCACCGGATCGAACGGGTCCAATCCAGACCCGGGATAGAACGTGACCTCCCCGAACTTGGGCGCGCCGTCGATCTCGTAGAAATCGACCCGCGCAAAGTCGAAGGGACTGGCGATCCGCTCGGCATTGGCGAGCAATCTTTCCAGATTGATCGGGGGCGGCAGGGGCGCTTCGCCGGGCTTCGAGATCTGGTTCCAGTCCCGGTCGTAGAGGATCCAGCGGTGATCCCGGTTGCGGTCGACGTGCACCTGCACGAAGGCGGCAACACCTCCGAAGACGTAGATCTTGTAATCGACCGGAAGGGTTGTCCGGTCGCCCAGATATGGCTCGACGATGAAACCGCGCGGAACATCACGGTAGGCCCACTCGTCGAGCCAAAGGCCATAGGGCTTGTCGGTCCATTCAGATGCGCGCCTGCGAGCCCGTTCGAAGTCTGACTGGTCGTGACACACGGCGTATTGGTTGCATCCGTGGCTGGCCTTCAGAATGAACGGGTAGGCCCACTCCGGATTGCGGGGCAGCGTCGTGCCTGTCCAGATCGTGGGAATGACCCAATCCTCGCCAAACAGGCGCGCGGCGGCGGCCTTGGCAGTGACCTTGTTGACGAGCGCCACCATCCGCGGGTCCCGGTCGAGCAGCTTCCGGCGCTGCACGAGTTCGGTGAACCGCTTCGGATCAGCCAGATCGGGAAGCCGGCCATGACGCCACAGATAGGTCAGGCGGATCCGCAATCGCGGCGATGGAACCAGCCAGTGCGGCAATGAAGGGAGGTTCCGCAGGTTCATGCGGGGAGATACGAATGCTGGGGCCATGCGTTCCTCATCCGCCGCGCGGGCCCCAGAGGATGATCGCCGCCCCGGCGAGGCAGACGGCCCCGCCTGCCAAGTCCCAGCGATCGGGCCGCGCACCCTCGACCGCCCAGAGCCATACGAGGCTCGCGGCGATGTAGACCCCGCCATAGGCCGCAAAGGCGCGGCCTGCGAAGGCGCTGTCGACGCGGGTGAGGAGGAAGGCGAAGAGGCACAGGCTCGCCACCCCCGGCCCCAGCCACAGGGGCGAGCGGTCGGCCCTCGCCCATGCCCAGAAGGCAAAGCAGCCGGCAATCTCGGCAAAGGCCGCGAGGATGTAGAGGGCAATACTCATGGGGCGCGAGCGTGCCCGCCCGCGCGGCGGCTGGCAAGCGTGCGTACGGAGGCTTTGGCACCGGGTCAGTTGGCCAGCCCGTCTCCTGACTGCCCCTGCTTGTCGCGGTGCTCCAGATCCGGCCTGAAGCGCACCTGTCCGTTCTCGGCAACGGCCGTCAGGTAGGTGATGAACACGGGCACGGGCCGAGGCAGGCCGACCCTCCGGTCAGGTGCCGGATCGCCGCCGAGGATAGGTCGGCCGAACAGCCACTGTGCAAGCCGCGGCGCGTCCTCCAGCCGCACGCAACCCGAACTGAGGTGGCGGTTGTCGCGCTGGAACAGACTTTTGTCGGGCGTGTCGTGAAGGTAGATGCCCATCTCGTTGGGGAGCATGAACTTGACCGCCCCCATCATGTTCGCGCCGCCCGGCAACTGACGCACCCAGATGCTCTTGCGACCCTCGGCAATCGCGGGCCAATCGACCTTGCGCGGATCGACGCGCGTGTACGACTTCCAATCGGTCGAGAGCACGTAATTCTTGCGCTTCAGGGCCGCCTCGCCTTCGCGCATCACCGCCGGGGCGATGTTCTTGCGGACGAGGTCGGGCGGCACGTTCCAGTAGGGATTGACGAGCGCGTAGCGGATGTACGCAGCGAGCAGCGGCGTCTCCATCCCAGGCTTGCCGACTACCACCCGCATGGAATCGACCTCGCGCCCGTCCTCGATCAGCCGCAGCCGCGCAGCCGTCGTGTCGACCATGACGTAACGGCCCGCGAGCGGCAATCCGCGCAGGCGATCGAGATTGGCCTTGATGATGCCCTCGTAATGCGCCGCCCCGAGGTTGAGCGCGGCGATAGTGTCGCGGTCAGCGACCGGTAGCGGAGCTAAGCCATGCGCCTCGCGGAATTTCCCCACCGCCGCGCCAAGAGCGGCGTCAAATTGCGCAGGGTTGGCTCCTGCCGGAACACCCAGCCGCTTCCGCAGCAGCGCCACGCGCGCCCCCCGGCTGCCCAGAGCCAGCGGCGGCCCCTCGGGGATCGCGGTCTGCGGAAGGTGCGACCATGTTGCGCGATACAACCCGAGGGCGCCGCGAAGCTCCTCGTAGACCGGGTTGGTAGGGTGCAACTCTTCCAGCCTCGACGCCAGCGTGCCATCAATGGGAAAGTCGTCAGCGGTGGGAACCGAGGGTCGCAGCTCGGGATCGATATAGATCACCTTGGAGGCGCTGCGCCCTACGCGCAGGTCGCGCGCATAGGCAGTAAGCGCCGCTGACAGCATTTGGCCTGCTTTGCGCTGTTGCGCGGTGTCCGCAAGCGCCCGTGTGATGGCGTCCACCTGATAGTCCGCCGGGTCGAGCCCGTGCTCGTCGGCGCGTCGCAGCAGCGCAAGGAATGCACGGGTTTCGGCGCGCGGCTTGCTGCCATCGAACCATTGCTCCGCGTGTGCATCCGCTGTCTGCGCCGCCATCGCCGGGACGGGCCACGAAACACCCGCCCATCCCGCCGCCTGTGTCAGCGCCAGCCCCACCGCCGCGCCGCCCGCGATGGCAACGACCCAGGGGCGTGCGTGAAACAGGAATTGGCGCGCCAGACCTGACGCGCCAATCCTAATGTCGGTTACCGGCTGTGGGGTGCTCAGCCCCGCTCTCCGGCGCCCTGCCAGCTCGACCCGCTACGGGTAGTGGGGCCGGTCGTGGTGCCCTGCGAGCCCGTCGTGCCGGTCGTGCTGTTGTAACCGCCCGTGCCGGTGGTGCCCGTCGAGCCATTATAGGTGCCGGTTCCGGTCGTGCCCGTCGAGCCATTGTAGGTCCCGGTTCCGGTCGTTCCCGTGGAACCGTTGTAGGTGCCGTTGGGGTTCTGCGTGCCGGTGCTGGTCGAACGATTGCTGTCCTGCGTCGTGCCGGTCGTACCCGAGCCGGTCGTCGTACCGGTGCCAGTGCCGGACGTGGTGCCCGTTCCAGTGCTGGTGCCAGTGCCGGTCCCGGTGCTCGTGCCGGTGCCAGTTCCGGTCGTGGTACCGGTGCCGGTCCCAGTGCCCGTGGTGCTCTGGCCGCTGCCGGTGCCCGATGTCGACTGGGCAACCGTTATCGACGTGGTGAGAAGCGCAGCCGCAGCTGCACCTGCATAGAAGAATTTCTTGTTCATGACTTCAATCCCTTCGCGCATTTGCCTTTGTGGCACGGGTCTATGCGTGAGGGAGAAAGGTAGTTCCGGTTTTTGCAACGCCTCGTCGGACGCGCTGCGCACTCCGGCGCAATCTTCTTATTGCGCGGAATTGATCTATAACATCAGATAATTGCCGGTTACTTGGCTTGATTATCTGGGTTATTTTCTAGCGCGGCAGCTCCGACACGCCCATCAGCGCTTCGTCGACGCTGCGCGCAGCTTGACGACCTTCGCGGATCGCCCAGACGACGAGGCTCTGCCCGCGCCGCATGTCACCGCAGGCGAAAACGCCCGGCACGCTGGTGGCGTAGCTATCGGTATCGGCGTCGACATTGCCGCGCGCCGACAGATCGACGCCCGCCTGTTCGAGCAGCCCCGCCTTGCGCGGGCCGACGAAGCCCATCGCCAGCAGGATCAGGTCGGCGGGGATGATGAACTCGCTCCCCTCCATCTCGCGCATCTGGCCGCCTGACCACTCGACGCGGACACATTCGAGGCCGGTCACCGTCTCGCCGTCACCGATCACGCGCTTGGCCAGCACCGCCCAGTCGCGCTCGACGCCTTCCTGGTGGCTGGAGGAGGTGCGCAGCTTCATCGGCCAATCGGGCCACGTCAGCGCCTTGTCTTCCTTCTCGGGCGGCTTGGGCATGATTTCGAGCTGGGTGACGCTCAAGGCGCCCTGCCGGTTCGAGGTACCCACGCAGTCGGAGCCGGTATCGCCGCCGCCGAGCACGACGACGTGCTTGCCGGTGGCCGTGAGGCTGCCGCGCGGCGCGGCGCGCAACTCGTCATCGCCCGCGACGCGCTTGTTCTGCTGGGTGAGGAACTCCATTGCGAGCCGCACGCCGGGCATTTCCGCGCCGGGGATCGACAGGGGCCGCGCATCTTCCGCGCCGCCTGCGAGCACCACCGCGTCGAAGTTCTCCTGCAAGGACTTGAACGAGACGTCGACGCCCACCTCCTTGGAGGTTTTGAACGTCACCCCTTCCGCTTCCATCTGTTGGGCGCGGCGGTTGATGAGGTGCTTTTCCATCTTGAAGTCGGGAATGCCGTAACGCAGCAAGCCGCCCAGGCGGTCCGACTTCTCGAACACCGTCACCGAGTGCCCCGCGCGCGCCAATTGCTGCGCGCAGGCGAGCCCCGCAGGGCCCGAACCGACCACCGCGACCGACTTGCCGGTTTTGGTCTCGGGCACCTTGGGCATGACCCAGCCTTCCTTCCACCCGCGATCGACGATCGCGCATTCGATCGACTTGATGGTGACCGGCTGGTCGATGATGTTGAGCGTGCAGGCCGCCTCGCAAGGCGCGGGGCAGATGCGCCCCGTGAACTCGGGGAAGTTGTTGGTGGAGTGGAGGTTGTCCAGCGCCCGCTTCCAGTCCGCCTCGTAGACGAGGTGGTTCCAGTCCGGGATCATGTTGTTCACCGGACAGCCGTTGTGGCAGTAAGGGATGCCGCAATTCATGCAGCGCGAGGCCTGACCCGCCAGCGTGCTCTCATCCGGCTGGATGACGAATTCGCGGTAGTTCTTCAGCCGTTCCTTCGGATCGAGATAATCCCGATCGCGGCGGTCCAGCTCGAGAAATCCGGTTTCCTTGCCCATGTCTCAGTCTCGTTCCTGAATCTCTATTCGGCTGCAACGCTGGCGGCTTCGTGGCGCTCGGCCTCGAGCCTCTTCAGCGCCGATGCATAGTCGCGCGGCATCACCTTGACGAAGCGGGTCAGCGCCGCGTCCCAGTCGGCCAGCAGCTCGCCCGCCAGCCTGGAGCCGGTGTGGAGCTGGTGCCGCTCGACGAGGATGCGCAGGCGCTCGGCATCGTGGCGCAGCATGTCACCCATGCCGAAATCGTGCACCGAGCGCGGGCGCTGGGCCGGACGGCCGGTGCCTTCTTCCGTGTCGGGCTGACCCGAGATCGGCAGCAGGTCGACCTGCGCCGGATTGACCAGCGTGCTGAACGCGCCCTCGGGGTCATAGACATAGGCGATCCCGCCGCTCATGCCGGCAGCAAAGTTGCGCCCGGTCTTGCCGAGCACGACCACCACGCCGCCGGTCATGTATTCGCATCCGTGATCCCCGGTGCCCTCGACCACTGCGATGGCGCCCGAGTTGCGCACCGCGAAACGCTCGCCCGCGACGCCGTTGAAGTAGGCCTCGCCCGCGATCGCGCCGTAGAGCACGGTGTTGCCGACGATGATGTTCTCCTGCGCATTGCGCGGAGCGGCTTCGGGCTGGCGCACGATGATGCGTCCGCCAGAGAGACCCTTGCCGACATAGTCGTTGGCATCGCCGACCAGATCGAGCGTCACGCCGTGAGCGAGCCATGCGCCGAAGCTCTGGCCCGCAACCCCGGTGAGGTTGATGCGGACCGTGTCGGTCGGCAGGCCCTCGTGCCCGTGCGCCTTGGCGATTTCGCCCGAGAGCATCGCGCCGACCGTGCGGTTGACGTTGCGCACGTCGTAGGCAAGCTGCACCGGCGCCTTGGTGTCGATGGCGACACGGCAATCAGCGATCAGGCGGTTGTCGAGCGCGCCTTCCAAGCCGTGATCCTGCACACCGCGCTGACGCAGCGATGCGCCTTCCTTGAGCGGCACCTGGTGGAGGATTCGGGCAAGGTCGATGCCGCGCGCCTTCCAGTGCCGCTCCATGCGGTGAGTGTCGAGCAGGTCGACCCGGCCGACCATCTCGGCGACAGTGCGGATGCCCATCTCGGCCATGATTGCGCGCAGTTCCTCGGCGACGAAGAACATGTAGTTGACCACGTGCTCGGGCTGACCGGTGAAGCGCGCGCGCAGCACCGGGTCCTGTGTGGCGACGCCGACGGGGCAGGTGTTGAGGTGGCACTTGCGCATCATGATGCACCCGGCCGCGATCAGCGGCGCGGTGGCGAAACCGAACTCGTCCGCGCCGAGCAGCGCGCCGATGGCAACGTCGCGGCCGGTGCGAAGCCCGCCGTCGACCTGCACCGCGATCCGCTCGCGCAGGTCGTTGAGAAGCAGAGTCTGCTGGGTCTCGGCAAGGCCGATCTCCCACGGTGAGCCAGCGTGGGTCAGCGAAGTCAGCGGCGAAGCGCCAGTGCCGCCGTCATAGCCCGCGATGGTCACATGGTCCGCGCGCGCCTTGGAAACGCCCGCAGCGACCGTGCCGACGCCGACTTCCGACACCAGCTTGACCGAAATCCGCGCCACCGGGTTCACGTTCTTCAGGTCGTGAATGAGCTGCGCCAAGTCCTCGATCGAGTAGATGTCATGGTGCGGCGGCGGGCTGATGAGGCCCACGCCCGGGGTCGAGTGCCGCACCGCGCCGATGCGCTTGTCGACCTTGTGACCGGGCAGCTGCCCGCCCTCGCCGGGCTTTGCGCCCTGCGCCATCTTGATCTGGATATCGTCCGAATTGACGAGGTATTCGGTGGTGACGCCGAAGCGGCCCGAGGCGACCTGCTTGATGCGGCTGCGCATCGAGTCCCCGTTGGCCATCGGCTTGAAGCGGAACGGCTCCTCCCCGCCCTCGCCCGTGTTCGAACGCCCGCCGATACGGTTCATCGCGATCGCCATCGTCGAGTGCGCTTCGTGGCTGATCGAGCCAAGGCTCATCGCTCCGGTCGAGAACCGCTTCACGATTTCCGCAGCGGCCTCCACCTCGTCGAGCGGGATCGGCTTGTCGGCCTTCCGGAACTCCAGAAGCCCGCGGATCGTCAGCAGGCGCTCGGACTGCTCGTTGATGCTCGCGGCGAACTCGGCGTAGTTCTTCGGGTCATTGCCGCGCACCGCGTGCTGCAACTGGGCAACGTTCTGCGGCGTCCACGCGTGCTCCTCGCCGCGCAGGCGATACTGGTAGATCCCGCCGACATCGAGCATTCCGTCATAGAGCGGGTTGTCGCCATAAGCCTGCCCGTGGCGGCGCAGGGCTTCCTCGGCGACCTCGGCAAGGCCGATGCCTTCGATGGTCGTCGCGGTGCCGGTGAAGTACTTCTCGACGAAGGCTGTGGACAGGCCCACCGCGTCGAAGATCTGCGCTCCGCAGTACGACTGATAGGTCGAGATGCCCATCTTGGACATGACCTTGCGGATGCCCTTGCCGATGGCCTTGATGAAGTTCTGCTGCACCTTGTAGGCGGGCAGATCGGCGTGCCGCTTGGCGCGCAGCGCTTCGAGCGTCTCGAAGGCGAGGTAGGGGTTGATGGCTTCCGCGCCGTAGCCTGCCAGCACGCAGAAGTGGTGCACTTCGCGCGCTTCGCCGGTCTCGACGACGAGGCCGGTCTGCATCCTGAGGCCCTGCCGCACGAGGTGGTGATGCACCGCCGCGGTCGCCAGCAGCGCAGGCATCGGCACGCGGTCCTCGCTCTGGCCGCGGTCGGACAGGACGAGGATGTTGTGGTCCTGCAGCACCGCTTCGGTCGCGGCCCAGCACATTTCCTTCAGAGCCATTTCAAGCCCTTCGGCTCCGCTCTTGGCATCCCACGTCATGTCGATCGTGGCGCAGCGGAAGGCGCCATCGAGCGCCTCTTCCACCGAGCGGATCTTGGCGAGATCGGCATTGGTGAGGATCGGCTGATCGACCTCGAGGCGCTTGTGCGTCCCCGCGTCGCGGCCCAGCAGGTTCGGACGCGGGCCGATCATGCTGGTGAGGCTCATCACCAGCTCCTCACGGATCGGATCGATCGGCGGGTTGGTGACCTGCGCGAAGTTCTGCTTGAAGTAATCGTAGAGCAGCCGCGCACGGTCGCTCAGCACGGCGATCGGCGTGTCAGTGCCCATCGATCCGATCGGATCGTCGCCGTCCACGGCCATCGGCTCAAGGAAGCGCGTGATGTCCTCCTGCGTGTAGCCGAACGCCTGCTGGCGCTGGAGCAGCGTGCCTTCTTCCGCCGGGATCGCAGCCAGCTCGGGCACCACCTCGGTCAATTCCTCGAGCTTGTACTGCGCCTGATGCAGCCACTCGGCATAGGGCTCGGCATTGGCGAGATCGGCCTTGAGCTCGTCATCCTCGATGATGCGGCCCTGTTCGAGGTCGATCAGCAGCATCTTGCCCGGCTGGAGCCGCCACTTGCGCACGATGTCCTTTTCGGCGAACGGCAGCACGCCGCTTTCCGAAGCGAGGCAGACGATATCGTCCTTGGTGACGCAGAAGCGCGCGGGGCGCAGGCCGTTGCGGTCAAGCGTGGCGCCGATCTGGCGACCATCGGTGAAGCACACCGAAGCCGGCCCGTCCCACGGCTCCATCAGAGCGGCATGATATTCGTAGAAGGCCCGCCGTTCCGGCGTCATCAGCGCATTGCCGCTCCACGCCTCGGGGATGAGGATCATCATCGCGTGGGCAAGGCTGTAGCCGCCCGCGATCAGCAGTTCGAGCGCGTTGTCGAGGCACGCCGTGTCCGATTGCCCGTGCGGGATGATCGGCCACATCTTGTCGAGATCCGGCCCGAGCAGCTCGCTCTCCATCGTGCGGCGGCGCGCGTTCATCCAGTTGACGTTGCCGCGCACCGTGTTGATCTCGCCATTGTGGGCGATGAAGCGGAACGGGTGGGCAAGCCGCCAGCTCGGGAAGGTGTTGGTGCTGAAACGCTGGTGGACGAGGCCCAGCGCCGTGACGCAAGCCGGATCGAGCAGGTCGTCATAGAAGCTGCCAACCTGCGTCGCCAGCAGCAGGCCCTTGTAGACCAGCGTGCGGGTCGAGAAGCTCGGGATATAGGTCTCGGTCACGCCCGGCAGGCGGTGCTTTTCGGCAAGCTGCGCCAGCGGGTTCTGCACCTGCTTGCGGATGGTGAGAAGCTTGCGCTCGAAAGCGTCCTGATCGGCGCACATCGCGCCGCGCCCGATCACCGCCATCTCGATCACCGGCATCGAGGCGATGACTGCCGCGCCGAGACCGTCCATCGTGGTCGGCACATCGCGCCAGCCGATGAAACGCTGGCCTTCCTTGGCGGTGAAGGCCTCCATCCGCTCCTTGACGAAGATGCGCGCGGCCTCGTCCTGCGGCAGGAAGCACATGCCCACGGCGTATTCGCCGGGCTGCGGCAGATCGTGGCCGTTTGCCTCGGCCCAGCGGCGAATCAGCGGGTCGGGAATCTGGATGAGAATCCCCGCGCCGTCGCCCAGCAGCGGGTCGGCACCCACCGCGCCGCGATGATCGAGATTTTCGAGAATCTCGAGCGCGCTGGTGATGATCCCATGGCTTTTCTCGCCCTTGATATGCGCAACCATGCCGACGCCGCAGGCGTCGTGTTCGTTGGCGGGGTCGTAGAGACCCTGGGCGGGGGGATAACCCATGGCATTCAGTCCGATCTGTCAGATGCCGACAGGCGCGAACCCTGCTGCATGATCGCTCATACAAGGGAACACGCCTGAGGGCAGGTCACTCGGACGCGTTCAGACCGGTTATGGGGTCCGCTCTTGCCCGATTTCGGGCCTCTCATGCCGACAGGAAGCGGGTTTGGCAATGGGTTTGCGCGAAGCAATATTTCTCGCAGACCTATTCAAACTTGTGTTGTATTGCGCGGCCTGCATCGCTCGCGGGGGTCTGTTGCAGCTTTTGCGACGCCGGAACGGCTCAGGCCGCGCCGCGCACTTGCTGGAGCTGGGAAAGCGCCGCGCGCAGCGGATCGTTGACGCGGTCCTCGGAAGGAGCGCGGCTAGCGAAATCGCCGCTCAGGGCTGCCAATGCCTTCAGAGCTTCCGACAGCGCCGTGCCGCGCGCCGCGATTTCCTCGGCGTTGAGGGCCCGGTTCGGGGCATTCTCGCGGTGTTCGTGGAGCGCGCCGGCAAAACGTTCGACCATCTCGACGAGGCTGAGTTCGCTCGGCGGCAGGGCGCGCAGACGGGCCAGCGCAGCCGTGCCCGGCTGGGGCAGACGGGGCGCAGGGCGACGCAGTTCGGCGACAGGCGTGATATGCTCGGGAGCGGGAGCCGGGACCGGAGCGACAGCGGCAACCGCGACGGGAGCCGGAGCGACAGCGGCGACCGGCGCGGGCGCTGCGGGTTCTTCCACCCACACCGCATTGCGGCCGGGAAGCTCGGCAAACTGGGCAAGGTCGAGCGCCAGCGGCACATTTTGCTCGGCGACGACGGGTGCCACCTGCGGCTCTGGCTGCGAAGTAGGCTCGGGTTCGCGGTTGAGCACCGGCGCCGAAGCAGGTGCAGGCGCAGGCGCAAGCTCGCTCACATCGGCATCGCGCCACGCGGGCGAGGCGAAGGGCATCGTCTCGATCGGATCGTCGAGGCTCTTGGTACCAAGGTCGCGCACCGGATCGATCGGGCGCACCCGGCGCGAGACTGCGCTGACGATGTTGTTGCTCTTGGGTGTCTGATACTGGCGTGCTTCGGTGGAGCGGGCAGCGGCGGCCAGAAACAGCAAGGTGCCCAGCACCACGGCAGCCGCGATCGCCATGGTCGTCTGGGTGGGCAGATCAAAGGTCGAGATCAGCGTGCCTTTGGTGGCGGCGTTGATCAGCATGGGCGGCAAGACGAGAACGACCAGCCCGCCAAGCAAGGCGCCCCACAGGCCCAGGATGGGCGCAAAGGCCTTGTTTGCGACCAGCGCCCCGCCAATCGGTTTACGGCCGCGATTGCGATGCTGCTTAGCCCGATTCTTCCGCACCGATTTCATGCTGTCTGTCACCCTGCTCTTGCAGCGATGCGCTCCGCCTCGCTGCCATGACCATTGGCTAGCAAGAGATGGTAAACAGGAAGATAACGCCGCGCGTTTGCGGCCCAGTCGTGGTGGGCGCGGACATGGGCCTGCGCGCGGTCCTTCATGGCTTCCCAGCCCTCGCGCGATTCCAGCAGTCGGGCGAGCGCGGCGGCGCAGGCGGCCGGATCATCGGGCGCGAACAGCGTCCCGGTTTCGCCCTCGGTGATCAGCTCGCGGTGGCCGCCCACGCTGGAGGCAGCGACCAGCCGGCGCTGCGCCATCGCTTCCAACGGCTTTAGCGGCGTGACAAGATCGGTGAGGCGCTGGCCCTTCCTTGGATAGGCCAGCACGTCGAGCATCGAATAATAGCGTTCCACCGCGTCATGCGGCACGCGGCCGGTAAAGATGACCGCGTCAGGCTCGGGCAAGGCAGCCGCCGCAGCGCGCCAGACGGCGTCCATCGGCCCTGCGCCCACCAGCAGCAGACGGGCATCGGGGTGAGACTGGCGCAGGATCGGCATGGCCGCAATCAGGTCGTCGACGCCTTCATAGGCGTAGAAGCTACCGATATAGCCGATCACCGGAGCATCCGGCGCAATACCCAGCTCCGCCGCCAGCGCATCGTCACGCGGAAGCGGTTCGCCGAACAGCTCGAGATCGACCCCGTTGCGCATCACTCCGATCCGCTCCGCCGGAATGCCGCGCGCGGCCAGATCGTCCTTGAGGCCGTCGCAGATCGTGAACAAGGCATCCGCGGCGCGGGCAACACGGGTTTCGAGCGCGCGGGTCAGGCGATATTTGAGGTTCCCCTCGGTGCCCGACAGATTGCCGACTGCGGCATCCTCCCAGAAGGCGCGGATCTCGTAGACGAAGGGGATGCCCAGCGCCCGCGCCGCGCGCTCCGCCGCGGCACCGCACAGCGCGGGCGAATGGGCGTGGATGATGTCGGGGCGCCATTCTTCGGCGACCGCATGGATCGCCTTGGTCAAAGCCTCGATCTCGCCCATTTCGCGCAACGGCGGCGGGCCGGAGGGCACGCCGGAGGTGCGATGGAAGGTCAGCCCGTCGGCTTCCTCGCAAGGGCCCGTCACCACCGCTTCGAGGTTGTGGCGCTGGCCGGTGAGCCCGCGCACTTCCAGTCCGAGGCCCTGCTGCGCCTTGAGAATCGCGCGGGTACGGAAGGTGTAGCCACTGTGGAGCGGCAGCGAGTGATCGAGGACGTGAAGGACGCGGGTCATGGGCGATGCCCTATCGCAGGCGTGCTTAACGCCGCGTCAACTGGCGCAGGGGTAAGGAGGCGCATTGCACTGCCCCGAAAGCCGCACCTCGCCATGATCGACTATTTCGCGCTTGCCCTCGGACATGGCCTCATGGCCATCGCTCTGCTGCGGCTAGTGATGAAGCCGGGTCTGGACGAGGACCCGCTGATCGCCGCGATCAAGGACGAGACGCAAGAGAACCGCAAGGCGACCAGCACCGCAGGCCGCAACGCCGCGCGGCGCGATCGGGATGATGGCGGGGACAATCCTGTTTCATGATGGACCTCGTCCTCCTCGCCTTCATCGGCTACATTCTGGTGCTCGGTCTGAGGCGCCCGTTTCTGTGGGTGCTGCTATATGTCTACATCGACATTCTCGCCCCCCAGCGGATCGGCTTTTCAGTCATCACCAGCTTGCCGGTGTCGCTGATCGCCTTTGCCGCGGCATTCGGCGGGTGGCTCGCCCTGGACCGCAAGGAAGGCGCGCGCTTTACCTTCCGGCAAGGGCTGATGGCGATGCTGCTGCTCTATTGCTGGTGGACCACCGGGCACGCCGACTTCCCGCTCGAGGCGGCGACCAAGTGGGACTGGGTGTGGAAGGCGCTGCTTTTCGCGATCTTCCTGCCGCTCACCCTCACCACCCGAGCGCGGATTGAGGGATTGGCGCTGCTGCTGGTGCTGTCGGTCGCGACCATCGTGATCGGGACGGGCTTGAAGACCATCCTCGGCGGCGGGGGCTACGAGAACCTCAAGTTCTTCGTCAACGACAACAGCGGGATCTACGAAAGCTCGACGCTTGCCACGGTCGCGATCGGGCTTGTTCCGCTGATCTGGTGGTTGGTTCGCCACGGCACGATCTTCCGCCCGCACTGGCTGGTGACCGGCTTCGCGATTGCGCTCACCTTTGCCTGCTTCCTCGTGCCCGTCGGGACCGAGGCGCGCACCGGACTGCTGTGCATCGCCGCGCTGGCGGGGCTGATGCTGCGCTACACCAAACGGCGGCTGCTGTTCATCGCCGGGGCAGGCGCGCTCGGGCTCGCGGCCCTGCCCTTCCTCCCGCAGTCCTATTACCAGCGGATGGCGACCATCGCCGCGCCGGATGGCGACGAGAGCGCCTCGACCCGCGTTGCGGTGTGGGAGTGGACCATCGGCTACGCGTCCAAGAACCCCTTCGGCGGCGGGTTCGACGCCTATCGCTCCAACCGCTTCGAATACACGATGCCGGTCAAGAAGACCGACGGGAACACGACCTCGGTGGAATACCGCGAAGTGGTGGACGAGGCGCGCGCCTTCCACTCCTCGATCTTCGAGATGCTCGGCGAACAGGGCTGGCCGGGCCTGATCATGTGGTTTGCGCTGCACATCATCGGGCTTGTCCAGATGGAGATCCTCCAGCGCCGCTGGCGGAACGCCGAGGACGAGGCGGAGCGCTGGATCGCACCGCTGGCCGCTGCCTTGCAGATGGGCGCGGTGATCTACCTCATCGGCGCGACCTTCCAGGGGATCGCCTATCAGCCGGTGATTCTGATGCTGGTGGGCCTCCAGACCGCGCTCCACACCTATTGCCGCCGTATCGATTCGGCGCGCGGATTGCTCGACCGCAGCACCGCGCGGCGGCAAGCGATCGGCACCAAGCTGCGCGGTGCCGTAGCGGCATAGTTCCGGACGTTGCGCTCCTCCTTGCGTTGCGCCATGAAGCGCCTCGCAAACGCAACGTAGCGGGCACGGGATCCCGCTGACGGACAACGAGGAGGAACCCCCATGAGCCCCCAAGAATTGGCCGCAAAGGTCGGCGAAGTTATCGGCACCAGCGAATGGGCCGAGATGAGCCAGGAGCGCATCAACCAGTTCGCCGAGGCGACCGGTGACCACCAGTTCATCCACGTCAACGAAGAAATGGCCAAGATGACGCCGTTCGGCGGCACGATTGCCCACGGCTTCCTGACGCTATCGATGATCCCCTATCTCGGCGCCAACGGCGGCGCACCGCGCATCGACGGCGTGAAGATGGGCGTCAACTACGGCGGCAACAAAACGCGCTTCATCGCGCCGGTCCGCGCCGGCAAGCGCATCCGCGGCGTCTGGAAGCTCACCGAAATGGTCGAAAAGCGCCCCGGCCAGTGGCAGCAGACCTGCGAGATCACCATCGAGATCGAAGGCGAGGACAAGCCCGCCCTGATGTGCGAGTGGATCACGCAATACTTCGTCTGATCGTCCCGACTACCGTCACCCCGGCCTGAGGCCGGGGTCACTGGCCGCGCCTCTGCCGGCCCGAACATTTCAAGGATACCCCCATCATGGCACGTGACGCCGTTATCGTCTCCACCGCCCGCACGCCCATTGGCCGCGCATACAAGGGCGCGCTCAACGCCACGCCCGGCGCCACGCTCGGCGCCTATTCGCTGGCCCCCGCCATCGAGCGCGCCGGCATCGAAGCTGGCCAGATCGACGACGTGGTGTGGGGCGCTGTCCTCACGCAAGGGACCCAGGCCGGCAACATCGCGCGCCAGGTCGCCCTGCGTGCCGGCGCGCCCGTGACCGTCAGCGGTCAGACCATCGACCGCCAGTGCTCCTCGGGCCTGATGGCGATTTCGACTGCCGCCAAGCAGATCATCGTCGACAACATGGATATCGTCGTCGGCGGCGGTCAGGACTCGATCTCGATGGTCCAGACCCCCGAGATGCGCGTTGCGCCCGACCGCTCGCTGATCGCGATGCATAAGGACGTCTACATGCCGATGCTCGGCACTGCCGAGACGGTCGCCAAGCGCTACAACATCAGCCGCGAAGCGCAGGACGAATACGCCTTCCAGTCGCAGATGCGCACCGCCGCTGCGCAGGCTGCGGGCAAGTTCGATGCGGAGATCGTCCCCGTCACCACCACCATGAATGTGGTCGACAAGGAGACGAAGGAAGTCTCGCAGCGCGAGTTCACCCTCACCAAGGACGAAGGCAACCGCCCCGAGACCACGCTTGAAGGCCTCCAGAGCCTCCAGCCGGTGATGGGCCCGGGCATGGTCATCACAGCAGGCAACGCCTCGCAGCTGTCGGACGGTTCCTCGGCGTCGGTGCTGATGGAAGCGAAGATCGCAGAGCAGCGGGGCTTGCAGCCGCTTGGCCGCTATGTCGGGATGGCGGTCGCGGGCACCGAGCCTGACGAGATGGGCATCGGCCCCGTCTTCGCGATCCCCAAGCTGCTCAAGCAGACCGGCCTCAAGATGGATGACATCGGCCTGTGGGAGCTGAACGAGGCCTTCGCGGTGCAGGTCTCTACTGCCGCGACACGCTCGGCATTGATAACGACATCCTCAACGTCAACGGCGGCTCGATCTCGATCGGGCACCCTTACGGCATGACCGGCGCGCGCTGCACCGGCCACGCGCTGATCGAAGGCAAGCGCCGCGGCGCCAAGTATGTCGTCGTCACCATGTGCATTGGTGGCGGCATGGGGGCAGCTGGTCTCTTCGAGGTCTTCTGATCGGAACAATTTCCCGCGCCGGCGCTAGGCTTGTCTCCATAAAGGGAGACAAGCATGGCGACCGACGCGGAAATCCGTTCGAAGTTCTGGAAAGCGCTGAAAAGCGACATGACGATGTTCTTGGGCCTTGCCGAGGGCGAGGACGGGCACGCCCGTCCGATGACGGCGCAGCTTGAGGACGGGCTTTACAAAGACGGCGAGTATAACGGGCCGATCTGGTTCTTCACCTCGACCGAGAACAGCCTGTACCGCTCGGTCCAGCAGGGCGAACTCGCCGGCGAAGCGCCGCGCGCGATGGCGCATTTCACCTCCAAGGGCCACGATGTCTGGGCGACGCTCCACGGCAGGCTCTCGACCACCCGCGATAACGCGACGATCGACCGCTTGTGGAACCGCTTCGTCGCCGCTTGGTACGAAGGCCCGGACGATCCGAAGATTGCCCTGATCCGTCTCGATGCCGAAGACGCGGAGATCTGGATCGACGCCTCCTCGCTGGTGGCGGGGATCAAGATGCTGATCGGCATCGATCCGAAGAAGGATTACCGAAACAAGGTCGCCGAGGTGAAGCTTTAGGGCTCTGCCGACAAGGGGCTAGGGCCGCGCGGGCATCCATCGTCTGCGCCGCCCTGCCTCTTGCGGGCCCTCGCCTTAGGTCAGTGTCCATTTAAGTGGGCAATGGCGGCTTCAGCCAGAGGTCATAGGGGAATGCCGCCAGCAGCGGTTCCGGGTCAAAACTGATCGGTGGCAGGGCGCCGCGGCTCAGCGCTTCTTCCACCGTTTCGCAGGACCAGAACTCCGATCGTCCGGCACCCAGATGATAATCGCTGTACTTGAAATCAGGTTCGGTGCTGCTGAACCGCACCTGCGCGCATGGCACGCCGAATGCATCTGCGACGATCAACCCGTGCAGCGAGCTTGCAACGACGAACTCGCATGACAGGATCTCGTCGATCACGGCGTCCCAACGCCGCGTCGGATCGATAACGCGCGGATCGTTCACCAGGCTCAGATCGTTGAGGTTGGGAACGATGCCGACCTTTCCCGGGGTAGGCGTCCGGCGGAAGCGCGACGGGAACAGCCGCGGGATCAACAGAGCGGGATCGCCATAGATGGCGGGGCATTCGATGTTGCGTTCGCCAAGGAATGCATGCGTGAGCGGCCCGCGGACTGCTCTTGCATCAAGCCGCGAAAAGCGATGCTCTTCGCCCGCAATCTTCCCGTTTCTCCCGCTGCCCCAGACCGTGTCGCCGTCTTTGGCGAAGTGGAGCACCGAACCGATCGAGAAGAGCGAAGTGGGGTTGTCGCTCGGTTCGTCCGGCACCAGTTCCTGCAAGGCCAGCATTCTGGCGACGACCGCATAGGCGAGATAATCGCCGAAGTTCAGCCTGCCTTCCGGCGACCAGTAGAAGATGTTGATGCGGGGATGGCGGTGTGGCGCAAACCCACGCTCTTCCCCGGCACTGTCTTTCTCGGAATGGCCGAACAGCCGTGCCAATCTTGTCATGCTTGTCGTCTCGCTAGTCTGCGGATGCTGGGTTCAGAACAACCTGTCGAGGAACTGCCGAAGGTCATCAGTGACGCGGCTCCACGATATCGGCGACAGGTCGGGCGCCGCCCCCTGCGGGATCGATCTGACATGCTCGGCAAAATCCCTGAGAACCTGTCCGGTCAGCTTGCCCTCGTAGAGCCTTACCCAATCACGACCCACGAGGTCGGCAAGCTCGGGCATCGAGCCGGTCGCGGGGATCAGCACCGGACGGGCCCGTGACAACGCCAGAATAGCGGAGCCGCTGTTCAGGATCTTGCGGTACGGCAGCACGATGCCGTTCGCGCTGTCGATGGCTGCGTCGAGATCGCTCTGGCTGATGATCGCATCCGAGAGCCGCAATTGCAGCACCGCGTTTTCCGAGGCTTCGGCTTCGAGCTCAGCAGCATAGGCCGCATCGTGCCGCTTCCCGACGATTGCCACCTCCATTTCGGACGGCGACATGTCCGACGTCGCTTCGACCAGCTCGCACAGGTTCTTGTACGGACGCACAAGTCCGATCGAGGCGAGCCTTACTTTCTCTTGTGCGCCAGGAGGCGTGAAGGTGAGTGATGGCGCGGGATAGCGGCCGTGCACTGTCACCTGTTCGACGACCCTGCCCGGCAAGCGGTGCGCTTCATGGACCAGACGCTGCGACTGCTTGGAAAGGTAGATTACTCCGTCGAGCGAATTCATGAAAGCGGTGCGAAGCAGCGAACCTCTGCCGTCCGTGTCGTGCGGAAGCACGTTGTGCGCCACCCAAACGACCTTCAATCCATGCGTGCGCCTGAGTATCGCGATCCGAAGTATCTGCTTGAACGCAGACAGGGACTGGCCGGTCTTGATGAACTGATCGGGCCAGTGGAAAATGACCGCATCACAACGCGACAGCGATCTCAGCCCCCAGTTGTATTCGACCGGACGCGCACCAGCATTCTCCAAAGCGGTCGCAAAGAGACTGTTGAATTCGTTGAACTCGCTCGCGAGGGGCGCGAGCGCGATGATCTTTTCTTTGGCAGTTTTCACGGGCTCGTCTCATCGACCGATCTCATCTGGATCGAGCATGTCCGTCAGGGGGCGAGCGTTCGTCTGGCGCTGTTTCCGGCGCGTTCTCGTTATCATGTTTAAGGCTTCGGGCGCTGATCCTGCCGAGCCCTGTGTCATATGAGGCGAATGGCAGCCGCGCCCTTGCGCCCCAACACCAATCGGCGGCGCGGAACACGCAGTGGGATACGGCATCGACCACCGTACCAAAGCCATCAGGAAGTACTGAAGCCTATCCCGCCGCCCCGCCCTCAAGCGGAGCGGCGGTAATTCGTTAGCGCAGCGACACCACGTTGTCGGTCGCTTCGCGCACGCGGGTGCCGTTGAACAGGCTCATCATCGGCTCGTCGGCGACCGTCACGACTTGGGCATTCCCATAGCCGTTGAAGCCGGTCTTCATCGCCGCGCCGTAAGCGCCGAGCATACCGATCTCGATATAATCGCCCGCCTGGATGTCGGCGGGGAGCGCAAACGGGCCTTTCATGTAGTCCGCATCGTCGCAGGTCGGGCCGTAGAAGGCGAAGTCAGCCTCGTCCTCGATCAGGTCGTCCTCGAGCGCGCGCACCGGGAAGCGCCACGCGACGTGGGCCGCATCGTAGAGGGCGCCGTAGGCGCCGTCGTTGATGTAGAGCTCTTCGCCGCGACGCTTGTTCACCTGCACGACCATCGAGGAGTATTCGGCCGACAGCGCACGGCCGGGCTCGCACCACAGTTCGGCGTTGTAGGCGATCGGCAGGGCTTCGAAGTGGCGGGCGATGATCGCGAAGTAATCTTCCATCGGCGGCGGCTCGAGACCCGGGTACGAGCTCGGGAAGCCCCCGCCCACGTCGATCATGTCGATGACCACCGAAGCTTCGGCAATCGCCGCACGAGTGCGATCAAGCGCCTGCACGAAGGCAAACGGCGTCATCGCCTGGCTGCCGACGTGGAAGCACACGCCCAGCCAGTCACAATGCTGGCGGGCCTGCTGGAGGAGCTGCGGTGCCTCGATCAGGTCGCAGCCGAACTTCGAGGCCAGCGACAGCTCCGAATACTCGCTCGACACACGCAGACGCACGCACAGGCGCAGGTCGCGCGGTGCGTCACCGGTCTCGCGATCGGTGCAAGCGTCGATGATCTTCTCCAGCTCTTCGACAGTGTCGAGGCTGAAGGTGCGCACGCCGTGTTCGAAATAGGCTTCGCTGATCGCCGCCGGGGTCTTCACCGGGTGCATGAAGCACAGCACGGCGTCCGGCAGGATACCGCGCACCAGACGCACCTCGGAGATCGAGGCGACGTCGTAATGCGTCACGCCCGCGTCCCACAGGACCTGAATCAGGTCGGCGGCCGGGTTAGCCTTGACCGCATAGAGCACCTTGCCCGGAAACTTCTCGACGAAGTAGCGGGCGGCGCGCCGCGCGGCATGCGGGCGATTGAGGATGACAGGTTCGTCCGGACGAAGGTCGCGGACTACAGCCAGTGCGTCAGGATAGATGTGCAACTCAAGGGACCCCCAAAACGGTTTTTATAAAACCATAAAACGACAAGCTGCCTTGCGGTTTGGAAGTCCCCTTGGGGCAGCAGAGGGGGGGCAATTAGGGCTTGGGGGGGGAAATGCAAATGAAAAATGAGGCACGCCGGGCCTCAATGTGACTTTTTGAAGACACCCCAGCAAAGACGACAGGAATGTGACGGAAAACTAGGGGTTTTTGCGCCCGGGAACAGGAGGGTCAGAAGCCGATTTTGGGCACCTGATCGACCGTCCCCTGCTCGCTCGCGTCGAGCCTATGGAAGTCGGCCTCGGAGAATCCGAGCATCCCTGCAAACAGCACCGCCGGGAAGGATTCGCGCGTGGCGTTAAACCGGGCGGTCGCAGCATTGAGCGCGCGGCGAGATGCGGCCAGCTTGTCCTCGACATCGCCGAGCTCGTTTTGCAGCTGCTGGAAGTTCGCAGAGGCCTTGAGGTCGGGATAGGCCTCGCCCAGGGCGAGCAGCTTGTCGAGCGCGCCGCGCAGCTGCAACTCGCTGCCTGACGAAGGCGCACCGCCCGCAGCCGCATTGCGCGCCGCAATCACGGCTTCGAGGGTGGAGGATTCGTGGCCCGCATAGCCCTTCACCGTCTCGACCAGATTGGGGATCAGATCATGCCGCTGGCGCAGCTGCGCATCGATGTCCGCAACACCCTGCCGCACGCCCTGCCTGAGGCCTACGAGATTGTTGTAGATCCCGATAACTATCACAAAAAGCGCGAAGACGCCCGCAATGATAAGCCAGAACAGCGTGTCCAAATTCGTTCCCCCTTTACCGGACCCACATGAATGTGGTGCAGACATGTTAAAGAATCGCGCGGGAGAGGCAATGCGCAGCGATATTGATACATTGATGAAGGGCGGGCTGGAGGATTGGCTCGCCGATCAGGCCGCTATGCGCGCGGGCGCAAAGGGGCAGGCGACCTCACGCTGGGTGTGGGGCGCGGTGATCCTTATGCCGGTGCTCGCCTTCCTATGGTTCAGCCCCATGGCCCACACGCCGGTCGCGCCGATTGTCACGTTCGGCGGGATCATCGGTGCCGGATATTGGGGCTACCGCCCGATCATGGCCGCGACCAAGGCGATCAAGGTCGGCATCAACAGCGCCATCGCCGCAAGCTACGGCCTTTCCTACGCACCAGAGGTCGAACCGGGCCGCGAGTTCGATGCGGCGCGCACCTACGGCCTTGTGCCGGACTTCGACCGCTCGAACTTCGAGGATCGCTGGTATGGCGCTCTGGAGAGCCACGAGTTCGACCTGTACGAAGCCCATCTCGAAGAACAGCGCGGGTCAGGCAAGAACCGCCACTGGGTGACGGTGTTCCGCGGCCCGGTGATCCGCATGGGCTTTGGCCGCAGCTTCCATTCCACCACCCTGCTCGAGCGCGCGGGCAAGCACAGGAAGTGGCTGGGCCTTGGCGGGGCGAGCGATCATGTCAGCTTCGATGGCCACCGCCTCGACCGCGTCGATCAGGTCCACCCGGCCTTCGGCGACGTCTTCGCGCTCTATTCCGACGATCAGGTCGAGGCGCGCGTGCTGGTCCACCCCACCTATGTCGAGCATCTCCTGAAGCTCGAAAGCGCCTTTGAGGCACGCGAGTTGCGCGCGCTGTTCACGGGCGGCGAGGTGATCGTCGCGGTGGAGGCAGGCGACCTGTTCGAAAGCGGCGGGATGGACGCCAATGCTGACCGCGAGAACGCCGCCAAGGCCGCCCGTCAGTTCGGCGCACTCGCAGGGCTGGCGCTGGCGATCAACCAGAACGAACGCGGGCGGGTGCTGGAAGACGGGCCGGAGTCCGGCGACGATCTTTAGCTCAACCGGTCCCTGAAGTCCTCGTAGGTGAAGCGCTTGATGCACTCGAGCGCATCGGTCTCGCTATCCCACATCCAGATCGACGGCAGCGGCACGCCGTTGAAGGTGTTGGTCTTGACCATCGAATAGTGCGCCTGATCGAGGAAGGCGAAACGCGCGCCCGGCTCGGCGGGCACCGGCAGGCGGTAGTCGCCGATCACGTCGCCCGCGAGACAGGACGGGCCGCCCAGCCGGATCGCGATCATGTCCTCATCCGCCAGCTCGCCGAGCATTGCGGGGCGATAGGGCGCCTCCAGCACGTCGGGCATATGGCAGGTCGCCGAGATGTCGGTGATCCCTACCGGCATGGCGTTGAAATGCGTGTCGAGCAGCGTGCCGACGAGAATGCCCGCATCGAGCGCCACCGCCTCGCCGGGTTCGAGGATGATCTGGCAGCCGGTGTCCTCGGCGGCATCCTTGAGGAACTGGACGAGCTCGTCGCGCTGGTAATCGGCGCGGGTGATGTGGTGCCCGCCGCCCATGTTGATCCACTTCAGTTGCTCGAAGTACGGCTCGATCGCGTCGAACACGCGGTCCCACGTTTCCTTCAGCGGCTCGAAATCCTGCTCGCACAGGTTGTGGAAGTGGATGCCCTCCACGCCCTCGATGTGCTCCTCGGTAAGCTGGTCGAGCGGAAAGCCGAGCCGCGAGCCGGGCGCGCTGGGATCGTACTTGGCGACCTCGCCCGTCGCGACCTGCGGATTGATCCGAAGGCCAACGCTGACGGGCGAGCCGTTGGCGGCGGCATGGTCGAGGATCAGCCGCGCGCGCTGGAACTGGTAGGGCGAATTGAAGATCACGTGATCGGAGAGACGGCAGATCTCCTCCAGATCCTCGGGCTTGAAGGCGGCGCAATAGGTCGCGATCTCGCCATCGTAGAACTCCGACGCGAGGCGCGATTCCCACAGGCCAGAGGTCGAAACCCCGTCGAGATATTCGCCGATGATGGGCGCTGCCGACCACATCGAGAACGCCTTCAGCGCGGCGAAGATCTTGATGTCCGCCCCGTCTTCGACCGCAGCATCGCGCACGCCTGCCAGCACGCGGCAATTGTCGCGCAGCTTCGCGGCGTCGACCACGAAAGCGGGGCTGTCGACACGCGACAGATCAAAGTGGGCGAAGGCGCCCGGATCACCGGCTTTGGTTTGCATCAGCCCAGCGGAGCCTTGAAGATCATGAATGCGCCTCCTCCAATAAGGGCGAAACCGAGAAGCTGGCTCGGGCCGGGCGTCTGGCCGAACAGCGCCCATGCGACAAGCACGAAGGCGGCGAGAGATAGGACTTCCTGGATGGTCTTCAACTCGGCCAACGAATAGGTGGCGATGCCGATGCGGGTGGCGGGAACCGCGAGGCAGTATTCGAGCAGCGCAATCCCCCACGCGAGCCCGATCGCCGCGGGCATCCCCAGCGAGGGCTGCTTGAGGTGGTAATACCAGGCGACGTTCATGACGACGCTGGAAGCCGCCAGCAGCACGATGGGCAGCAACGCCGGGAGGCTGAGCATCATTTCACCTTCGTCGGAAGTGCGAAGCGCACCACGCGGCCGCCCGGCACGTCGGTCACGTAGACATGCCCGTCGGGCCCGATCGCAAGGTCGTGGCCGAGGCTGGCATTCTCGCCCGGCAGGCCGACGTCGTAGGACGCCTCGACTTTGCCATCCGCCGCATAGACGCGGATGATCGCACGCTTGCGGTCGGCACTGTCGCGGCCCTCGACCGCGAGCAGCCGACCGCCTCCCAGTGGCTTGAGGCCATAGGTGTGGTTGCCTGCGGGCGAGGCCCAGGTGGCGACCGGCTTGGCGTCGTGGTCATAGACCTCGATCTTCGCGTGCTCGCGGTCGGCGACGTAGATGTGCTTGTCATCGACAGCGACCGCGTGGGCGATCTTGAAGTCGCCCCAGTCCTTGATGAACTTGCCCGAATAATCGAACTCCGCGACGCGGGTGTTCACGTAACCGTCGGCAATCAGCACCTTGTCGCCGAGGAAGGCGACGTCGGCAGGGCGACCGAAGTGGCCTGCATCCTGCCTGGTCACGCCCTTCTCGCCCAGCGTCAGCTCGAGCTTGCCCTCGGGGCTGAAGCGGAACACCTGCTCAAGGCCTGTGTCGGTGATCCACACCTTGCCTTGAGGGTCGATCGAGAGGCCGTGCGGCATGATGAACAGCCCCGCGCCCCACTGCGCGATGAGCTTGCCGTCAGGGGCGAACTTGAAGACGGTGTTCTCGGCGATGGGGGTCGTCGGGAACGGCTCGATCCACTCGCGGCCTGCGCGGTGGAGCACCCATACGTTGCCCTGCGCGTCGACATCGACCGCGCTCACCTCGCCAAACTTTGCGCCCGCCGGGATGGTCGGCCAAGCGGTATCGACCGCGACCTTAGTCACCTGCTCAGGCGGGGGCGGAGCGCTGTCGCACGCCGCCAGCATCAATGCCGCCGCTGCCGCCGCCGCCCCCCACCAGCGCATCAGAAGCTGACCGGCCCGGAAAGCTCCTCGACCGTCCACGGCAAGCCGTGACCGTTGAGCATGTCCATGAAGGGATCGGGATCGAGCTGTTCGATGTTGAACACGCCCTCCCCGCGCCAGTCACCGCGCACCATCATCGCCGCGCCGATCATCGCGGGCACGCCGGTGGTGTAGCTGACCGCCTGATTACCGGTTTCCTCGTAGGCAGCCTCATGCGAGCAGATATTCTTGATATAGAACGTCTTCTCGCCCGAACCGTCCAGCGCCTCGCCGGTCGCGATCACGCCGATGTTGGTATTGCCTTTGGTCGTCTCGCCCAGCGTCTCCGGCTTGGGCAGCACGGCGGCGAGGAATTGCAGCGGGATGATATCCTTGCCCTGATAACGCACCGGCTCGATCGAGGTCATGCCGACGTTCTGGAGCACGGTGAGGTGCGTGATGTACTGGTCGCCGAAGGTCATCCAGAAGCGCGCGCGCTCCAGCTCGGGGACGAACCTGGCGAGGCTTTCCAGCTCCTCGTGATACATCAGGTACATGTTCTTCGGCCCGACCGCTTCGAAGTCGAAGGCGACCTTGTTCGACATGGCCGGGGTCTCGACCCACTGGCCGCCTTCCCAGTGACGCGCAGGCGCAGTCACTTCGCGGATGTTGATTTCCGGGTTGAAGTTGGTGGCGAAATGCTGGCCGTGATCGCCGCCGTTGCAATCGAGGATGTCGAGCTGGCGGATGGTCTTCAGCTTGTGCTTCTTGAGCCACATGGTGAACACGCTGGTCACGCCCGGGTCAAAGCCCGAACCCAGCAGCGCCATCAGGCCTGCGTCCTTGTAGCGGTCCTGATAGGCCCACTGCCAGTGATACTCGAACTTGGCCTCGTCCTTGGGCTCGTAATTAGCGGTATCGAGGTAATCGACACCCGCTTCCAGACACGCATCCATGATCGGCAGATCCTGATACGGCAGCGCAAGGTTGACCACGAGGCCAGCGCCCGTCTTGCGGATCAGGTTGACCATCGCCGGGACTTCCTCGGCATCGATCTCGTAGGTGGCAATATCGCGCCCGCAGCGTTCCTTGACCGAAGCGGCAATCGCATCGCACTTCGACTTGGTGCGGCTGGCGAGGTGGATCTCGGGGAAGATTGCGGGATTGAACGCCATCTTGTGGACGCACACCGAGCTTACCCCGCCAGCACCGATGACGAGGACCGTGCTGGATTTTGCTGCCGACATGTTAAGAACCTTTCGTGATGCGAATCTTGCGCGGGCCTTAGAGCATTGCTCCGAAAAGTGGGAACCGGTTTTCGGATCACAGCAATGCGACCAATTAACAGTGCAACGCGCTCCGGGGGACAAATGATCCAAGCTGATGTCAGAATGCCGACTGCCGAAGGCGTGCGCGGGGCGGCCGATGCGGTGGCGGCGATCCTGCCCCCTACCCCGCTGCTGCCGGTCGAGATCAACGGCGTCGCAGCATGGGTGAAGGCCGAGGTGCTGCAACCCATCGGCGCCTTCAAAATCAGGGGCGCGTGGTGGCGGCTGGTGAACCTTTCGCCGGCGGAGTGTGCCGCCGGCGTGGTCGCGGTGTCCTCGGGCAACCATGCGCAAGGGGTGGCCTGGGCTGCCAAGCGCCTAGGCATCCGCGCAACCATCGTCATGCCGCATGACGCGCCGGAGGTGAAGCTGGCTGGCACCAAGGCGTTAGGGGCCGAGGTGGTGCTCTACCAGCGCCCAGAAGAGGACCGCGATGCGGTCGCCGCCAAGCTGATCGCCGAGCGCGGCGGCACGCTCGTCCACGCGTTCGGCGACCCGTGGGTGATCGAAGGACAGGGCAGCGCCGCCATCGAGATCGCCGCGCAGCTCGGCCACGCGCCTTCGCGGATCATCGCGTGTTGCGGCGGCGGAGGGCTAGCGGCGGGGTTGGCGCTGGGCGCGCCTGACGCGAAGATCCATCCGGTCGAGCCAGTCGGCTGGGACATGGTCGGCCAATCACTCGCCGCCGGGGAAATCGTCGCGGCAGGAGCGGATGCGTCCAAGACGATCTGCGACGCGCTCCAGCCGCTCGCCACCAAGCCGATCAACCTCGCCGTTCTGGGTGGCCGCTCTGAACCCGGCGTTGCCGTGACCGATGCCGAAGTGCGCTCCGCCCAAAGATTCGCTTTCTCGCACCTGCGCCTCGTGGTCGAACCCGGCGGGGCTGCGGCACTCGCGGCGGCGCTGGCAGGCAAGGTGCCTGTAGATGCGAACACGGTGATCATGCTCACCGGCGGCAATGCCGATCCGGCGGCCTATGGGGCAACGATTGCCGGACACGACTAGACCTGTGGAAACCGTCACATAGCCGACACGCAGGGGCCATATGCCCGCGCCTGACCTTACGGAAAGGACGCAGTAGATCATGGCGACACAGGCAGAGCGGATCATCGAGGATGCGGTGGTCCGCAAGGACGCGAAGGTCAGCGACAAGCTGCTCGACAAGGCTTTCGCGCTGGCCTTCAAGGGCCTCGTCTATGCCCAGATCTGGGAAGACCCGGTGGTCGATATTGAGGGCCTCGACATTCAGCCCGACAGTAGGCTGATGTCGATTGCCAGCGGCAGCTGCAACGCACTGTCCTACCTCACCGCCAATCCCGCGCAGGTGACCGCCGTCGATCTGAACCACGCGCATGTGGCGCTGGGCCGGCTCAAGATCGCGGCGATCAAGCACCTGCCCAGCTACGATCGCTTCCACCGCTTCTTCGCGCATGCCGACCACAAGGAGAACGCGGAAGTCTACCGCGAGATGATCGCCCCGCACCTCGATACCGAAAGCCGGGCCTATTGGGAGAAGCGCGACATCCGCGGGCGCAAGCGCATTTCGTACTTTACGCGCGGCATTTACCGCAAGGGTTTGCTCGGCAATTTCATCGGCTTGGCCCACGTCTTTGCCAAGCTCTACAAGATTGATCTTGCGCGGATTCTCGAAGCCTCGACCCTCGAGGAACAGCGCGAGGTGTTCGAGCGCGAGCTTGCTCCGGTGTTCGACAAGGCATTCATCCGTTGGCTGACCGACCAGCCTGCTTCGCTCTTCGGGCTCGGCATTCCGCCGGCGCAGTTCGAGCATCTCGCGGGCGACGAGCGCATGGCCGAGGTGCTGCGGCGCAGGTTGGAAAAGCTCGCCTGCGACTTTGAAGTGAAGGACAATTATTTCGCCTGGCAGGCCTTCGGGCGCGGCTATTCGCGCTCGGAAAACGCCGCGCTTCCCCCCTATCTCCAACGCGCCAACTGGGAGGCGATGAAGGAGCGGGTGGACCGGCTGGAGGTGACCCGCGCCAATATGGTCGGCTGGATCGGCGCCCGCGAGGAGGCGAGCATGGACCGCTTCGTCCTGCTCGACGCGCAGGATTGGATGAACAATCAACAGCTTGACGACCTGTGGAGCAAGATCACCCGCGCCAGCCGCCCCGGTGCGCGGGTGCTGTTCCGCACCGCTGCCGAGCCCAGCCTGCTGCCCGGACGGTTGGATGACGCGATCCTTTCACGGTGGCGCTATCTGGAGGAATCCTCCGCAGACCTCACCCGCCGCGACCGATCGTCGATCTACGGCGGCGTCCATGTGTACGAGTTGGTGTGATGGCGAGTGCGAGCGCTCCCACCCACGCTGCGCTGATGGACGAGGTCTATCGCGGGCAGCGGCATATCTATGATTTCACGCGCAAATATTACCTGTTCGGACGCGACACCCTGATCGCGGGGCTGCACGCCAAGCCCGGTACGCGGGTGTTGGAGGTGGCCTGCGGGACGGGGCGCAATCTGGCGACGATCGCCAAAGCCTGGCCGGGGTCGCGGCTTCATGGCATTGATATATCAACCGAAATGCTCAAGAGCGCACGCGCCGCGCTGGGCAATGAGGCGCGGCTGGCGGAGGGCGACGCCTGTTCTTTCGACCCGACCCCGCTGCTCGGCGAGCCGCAGTTCGAGCGGATCGTGCTGTCCTATTCACTGTCGATGATCCCGGAATGGGAGCGCGCTCTCGACCATGCCGCCAGCCTGCTCGCAGCGGGAGGCAGCCTGCATGTGGTTGATTTTGCTCAAGCCGATGGCCTGCCCTCGCCCTTCGCCAAGTTGCTGCGGGCATGGCTCGCCAAGTTCCACGTCGAGCCGCGCAGCGAATTGCGGCCGGCCGCGGCACAGGTCGCTGCGGCTCGCGGGCTCATGCTGGAGAGCCGGCGCGGGCCGCTCGGCTATTACCAGCTTCATGTCCTCAAAGCCCCCGAGCCGCGCCGCTGACAGCGATGTTTCACGTGAAACACCGCAAAAACGCTGCGCAAGAGGGGGTCTAAGGGGGGTCTAACAGGGGTCTAGAGGGGGTCTAAACCGCGCAAAGGCCCCTCTAGAACGCGCTGGAGGGGTCTGGTTTTCGTCCCTCCGCCACACCCGCAGGGCCCGCACCTGCATCGACCCGCTGCCCCCGGCGTAGTCGCCGCCTTGCTTCACCGCGACATTCATCAGCGGGAACCACAATGTGCCCCGGAACGGGTTCACCGCCTGATAGACCTCCACCCCGTCGACGAACCACGTGATGAAATCGGGCGCGATGTCGACGCCGTAGCGGTGCACCCCGCTGCCAAAGCCGCCAAGGCCGTAGAACCGCCCGGCGTCGATCTGCATCGGCGCGACGAAGCTGCGCTTGCCCTTGCGCCCGCCGTGGAGATTGGCGCTGAGTTTCCGGGAAAAGTTCCAGCCTGACGAGTTGCCGAAGCCTTCATAGACGTCGATCTCGGGCGGCCAGCCGTTCACCGGTAGCAGCCACAGCGCAGGCCAGCTGCCGCGCCGGTCGGGCATCTGCGCCTCCCACTCGTATTGCCCGTAGGTCACGTGGGTCGCGGGCATCTTCTCGCCGGTCAGCACCGCTGCGCCGTGGCGATAGGCCTTGCCCTCGTAGGTGATCGCCGTGCGGAGCTGCTGGCTGCGCAGCACCAACGCCCCGCCCTCGATAGCGATCGGCGGCTGCGGGGCCTTGTCCTTTGCGGGATCGAGATAGAGCCCCGTCTCGCCATTGCCTTCCTGCGTGCGCCCGTGCGGCAGGCGGGTCGAAAACTCCCCCTCCCCGCCCGCATCGCTCCACCGCGCACTTGGCGGGTCGAGCACGTAAACCGGCTCGCCCATGGGCACGAAGCGGCGCGGCTTGCGGAAGCCCTCGGTCTGCGCGCGGTTTGGCTTGGCGCCCTGCGCGGCTTTCACCGTCCCGCTCGGGTCGGCCACTCCGGCCCCGTCGACGCCCTCGGGAAAGTGAAGGTCGAACTGCGTGCCCGGCGGCAAGTCCTTGAGGCTCACCCGCACCGTCTGGGTCAGCGGATCGCCGGGGCGGAACACCACGGTGGTATCCAGTCGCTCGTAATTGCGCCCCTCGTAAGCCGGAGCGGGAAATGCGCCGTTGCGGGTCATCACGCGGGCGTGGACGGTGTTGGGGGTCGGCCGGTCGAGCGTTATCGGCACGAAGGCCTCGCGCGCGCCGGGGGGTACGGCGACATCGCCGATGCTCGCCTTGGCGCGGGGCGGAAAGACGGTGCCGCCCTTGAAGTCGAATTTGGCGAAGTCCGGCGCCTGCCTGCCAGCCTCCTGCTTCGTGCCCGCTGCGCCGCACGCCATCAGCGCCAGCATGAACAATACGCCCGGGCCGTGCCGCAGCCTGCGTCTGCGATGCTCCGCCATGCTCAGGCGCTCGAGCCCGAGGCGCGGCGCAGCGCCTCGCTGGCGAACATCCGCAGCGCCTCCCGCGCATATTCCGCCGCGCGCTGCGACCGGCCTGCGCCGCTGCACATCGCCCACAGGATCGCGCGGCGGCGCGGCCAGATGGTGCCGGGCTCCTCGGGATCGAAGACCATCGCCAGCACCGCATCGCGGGTCGCCCAATCGGGCAAGGCGCGGCGCTCCAGCGGGGGGCAGAGCGGCAGCTCCACGTCGAAGATCGTGCCAGCCAGCGCGGCGGCAAAGCTCACCGTGCCGGTCAGCCGCTGGTGCTGCGCCAGTTCGGCGAACAGGCGGCGCTGTTCTGCGTCCATGCCGAGCAGCCCTGCGGAAAAGTCGTAGGCGTAGCGCGCCGACATCCGCCGGTGGGCGAATTCCTTGGCGAAATTGAGCGCGCAGATCAGTACCGCGTGCGCTTTCGAGGGCACCGCAACCTCTGCCGCGCCGACCTGTTCGCGCACCGCATCGTCGAGGAACTGCGGCAGATCATGCGGCGGCGGACAGCCGGGCTGCTGGAGGCGGTAATGCAGATCGATCACCCCGCCCTGCGGATGGACGAGATGAACCTCGCCCAACGCAGAGGTCCACCACGTCGAGGTATCCTCGCGGCGCTCGAAACCCTCGGCCTCGAAGGCTTTTAGCGCAGCAGTGAATGATTCGCGCGGCACCAGCAGATCGAGATCGCCCGAGCGGGCGAAGAACGGGTCGCCGTGGATCTGGCGGTGCTGGAACGGCCCCTTGAAGGCAAGTCCGGCGATGTGCGCGCGCGCGAGAATCGGAAAAGCGATTCGCGCCAGACCATAGACCCGCCCGTTGCTGATCGCGGCCCGCGCGCGCGAAACCTGCACCGCTTCGGCCAGCGGCGGCGGCATGGCGGAGCCGGCGCGCGCGAAGGCCCGGGCGCAGGGCGTGGTCATGCGGGTGCGCACCGCGAGATCAGCAAGACTGCCGCCGCGCGCCGCCGCCTGCCGGAGGATCGCGGGGCTCGCGCCCTCTCCCGTCAGACTAACCTTCCCTAACTCTGCAAGCACCTTGGCCAGATTGACCGGCGGGGTGCTGCTGGCAGGCGCATTTGCAGACATATTTTCAGCGCCCGGCCGTGCGGCAGGATGGTTATTATCTTGGGTGAGTGCAGCGATCATCCTTGGACCCCAAGTTGAGACGGTCGAAATCCGCGATGGATTCACGATAGGGTGACCCGGTCCGATTTAAATAACGTGCTTTAGTCAGGCAGTATTAGCCGCTTTGAATAAACACGGTTAAATCAACTCACCCTTGTATTGCCTCTGCATCATCTGGTGCAGGGCCCGTTAAATAATGACACGAGGAGAACGCCAATGAGCACGACGAACTATTCCGCCCCGACCCTCGAAGAACTGGGCACCTTCGAAAAGCTGACTCAGGCGAGCGGCTGCCCCGACGCACTCGACGCCGCTTTTCCGGCCGGCACGCCCTTCGGCGAGCTGACCTGCGGCGTGGCTGACGGTCTGTCCTGAACCGAATCGGCAGGGGGCGGCGCTCGTATGCACGGGTTTGCCGGGTGTGCCGTTCCGCTCCCTGTCTTCCTTGTCGAGGCCAAGCGGTGCCGCCCCTTGCCGGGCGGCGCGATGCATGAGGGGGTCCGTGATGGACAGATTTGATCCGGCAATCATGATCGCGAGCGATCCCGAGGTGGTCGGCTGCACGCTGGGCGAGGGATCGGCCCTGCTCAACCTGCGCACCAACATCTATTACAGCCTCAACGAGGTCGGCAGCTTCGTGTGGGACGAAGTTGGCGAGCCGGTGCCCTTTGCCCAGCTGGTCGAGCGCGTGTGCCGCGAATTCGGCGCGCCTGCCGATGTGGTCGAAGGCGATCTGGCTGCCCTGGTGCGAAAGCTCGATGCGGCCGGGCTGGTGCAATGCACGCATCAGTGATGGCGGGGCGAGGCGCGCTCCCGCTGCCTGCGCGGCTGCGGCGCGATGCGCGGTGCCTTGGCGCGCTGGTGGTGATGCGCATTGCGCTCTCCACAATGGGCTACGCCGCGATCCGCAAGCGGATGCCCGAGGCGGCACCTTCCGAACACGCCCACTATTATGCGCGGCAGATCGCCCGGCGGATCGAGCGGCTGGCGCGGTTCATGCCGCGTGCCTCGTGCCTCACCCAGGCGCTGGCGCTGCAATACCTGCTCGCACGCGCGGGCCATGCCTGCGATCTCCAGATCGGCGTGCGGCGCGATGAGGCGGGGCGCTTCCTTGCCCATGCGTGGGTGAGCTGCAACGGCCACATCGTGCTCGGCGCAGCGACCACGCGGCTCTCCGACTTCACCCCGATCGCGGAACGCCGCTGATGGGGGTGCTCGCCGAAATCTCCGGCATCGCCGCAAGCGACAACCGCTCCCTTGCACCCGGTGCGGCCGGGCAGTGGAGCGCGCCCGGCATCGCGCTGGCGGGCGGCGGCGGAGCGGTGATGCTCGACGGTCAGCTGGTGGTGGTCGCCGACGCGCGGATCGACAACCGCGAAGACCTTGGCCAAGCACTCGCCATCGCCCCCGGAGCGCCCGAGGGCGCGGTGATCGCCGCGGCCTATCGCAAGTGGGGCCTCGATTGCGCCGCGCATCTCGAGGGCGCCTTCGCCTTCGCGCTGTGGGACGCTGCGACGCGCCGCCTGCTATGCGCACGCGACCTGATGGGCGTGCGGCCCTTCTACTACCGCCGCGAGGGCCCTGCCCTGCGCTTCGCCCAGTCAGCCGCCGCGCTCGCCGCCGGGATCGACCGCCAGCGCACCTTGCGCGACGAGGCGATCGCCGACTTCCTCTATGGCCGCGTGCTGGACGCGCAGGGGACGTGGTTTGCAGGCGTCGAGCGCCTCGCGGCCGGACACAGTCTGGTCTTCGAAGACGGCGCGCTGCGGCTTCTGAAGCACAGCCACATCACCCCCGCCGCGCCCCGGCCTGACAGCGATGCGCCTGCCAGCTTGCGCGCCCTCCTCGATGCCGCCGTGGCGCGGCGGGCGGAGGGCGGAGAGCAGGTCGGCGCGCTGCTGAGCGGGGGGCTCGACAGCTCCTCGATCGCCTGCCTGCTGCGCGACCAGCGCAGGCGCGCGGGCGGGCCACCGGTGCCGGTCTTCTCGATGATGTTCCGCGAGCCCGAACGCTCCAACGAGCGCCACCACTTGGACGCTGTGTTGGCGACCGGCGGCTTTGCCCCCCACGTGCTCGATCTCGACGGCTACGCGCCGCTCGATGGCTTCGAGGACCTCCTTGCCGAGACCGGCGGGCCGTCGCTTGCCCCCAATCTATCCGCGATGCGCCACGTCACCGGCCTCGCGGCAGAGCAAGGCGTCACCGTGCTGCTCGACGGGCATGGCGGCGACGAGGTGGTGAGCCACGGCTACGGCCTGCTCGACGAGTTGGCCGGGCGCGGCGCATGGCCTGCGCTGTGGCGCGAGGCGCGCGGCGCGGCGGACAACTACGGCTATTCGCGGCTGGTCCTCACCCGCCGCGTGGCGGGGCGGCAGAAGCGGCTGGACGCGCGTATCCTCGCCAGACTTCTCGCCCCCTTCGACCGCGACGCCGCGCCCGCCGCGGCCCGCCCGCCGCGCCACATCCTCGCCCGCGATCTCGTCCACCGCAGCCGCCTTGCCGAGCGCTTGCGCCGCTTCGCCAAGCCCGAGGACGCGGCGACCGAGCAGGCCCAGCACCGCGCCGTGCTGACCGACCCGCTCCAGCCCTACGCCTTCGAAGTCCACGCCGCCTTCTACCGCTCGCAGGGGGTGGAGGCGCGCTATCCGTTCTGGGACCGTCAGGTGGCGGAGTTCTGCCTCGGTCTGCCCGCGAAGGATAAACTCTCGCGCGGCTGGTCGCGGCTGGTGCTGCGCCGCGCGATGCAGGGCGTGGTGCCCGGCAGCATCCTCCAACGCCGCGACAAGATCGACTTTACCGTCCACCTTGCACGCGGGCTGGTGCGGCACCACCACGAGCGGATCACCGACCTGTTCGGCGCGGCCACGAGCCCGCTTGCGCCTTTTGTCGACCTTGCTCAGGCGCGCGCCGTCTATGCCGGCATCGCCGCCGATCCCGATGCGGCGACGGGCCGCGCGGTGCAGATGGTGTGGCGCGCAGCGGCGCTCGGCATCTGGCTGGAGATGGGTTGCGGCGCGCAGGTCAGCGGCGCGGCGCGCCTGCGCGAGGTGGCGGCATGAGCCCCTTCGTGCACGAGGCGCTCGCCCCCGAGCTTGCGCCCGGCTTCGTCAAGTTGCCGCATCTCTACCGCGCCTTCGGCCTCGTGATTGCAAGCGACATGGCGCTGCCCGAACTCGTGCCCGCGCCGGGCGCTGGCCCGGCGGACATCATGATCCGCATCGTCCACACAGGCCGCGCCTTCCCGCCACCCGAAGAGCCGGGGACATTCCACTTCGGCGACACCGAGTGCTTCCTCCTCTACCCCCAGATCGGCGCGTTTCGTGTGGCGGCCCCCGGCCTCATCGAGGTCGAGCCTCTGCCCGGGGTCGATCCGGCACTGGTGTGCTTCCCGCTGCTCGGCCCCGTCATGGCGCTGATGCTTCAGGCACGCGGGTCGTTCCTGCTCCACGGGAGTGCGCTTGCCGGGCCGGACGGCAAGGCCTTCGGCTTCCTCGGCGACAAGGGCGCGGGCAAGTCCACGACCGCCGCCGCCTTCCTGCGCGCAGGCCACGACCTGCTGACCGATGACATCATCGCCATCGACGGGCTGGAGCGCGGCGCGGGGCGGATCAACCCTGCCTTCCCGCAGGTGAAGCTGACCCGCGCGGCTTCGGCGGCGCTGTCCGATGCCGATCTCGACGCGCGCCCCGACGTGCCCGAGGTACATGACAAGCAACGTTTCCTCGTCGGATCGGGCTTCGCCTCCGAAGGCCACGTGCCCGGCCAGTTCTTCCTGCTCAAGCGCGGCGAGGCGCTGGCGATCCAGCACCTTAATCCCACGGAGCGGATGAAGGCCTTCCTGCGCTTTTCCTACGGCACGCGCTTCGGCCCTGCGGCGATCACGCCCGCGATTGCAGCACGCCATGCGCGGCAATGCGCAGGGCTGGCCCACACATCGCGCGGGGCGATCCTCACCGTGCCGCATGATCTTGGCGCGCTGGACGAGGTGGTAGCCTTCGTCGAGGCGGAGCTGGCCAAGGCATGAAGCCCCGCGACCCCGCCAGCCTGCTGCGCTTCGTGCGCTTCATCGCGGCAACAAGCGGCCGGCGCTTCGGCATCGCGCTGGTGCTGCTGGTGCTGGGCGGGCTGACCGAGGGATTCTCGATCCTGCTGGTGATCCCGCTGCTGTCGCTGGCGGGCAAGGATGCAGGCACAGGTCTGCACCTGCCCGACTGGCTGGGCGGTGTGACGATCAGTCTGGGCGTGGCGCTCACCGCGCTGGTCCTGCTGATCGCGCTCCAAGGCGTGTTCACCCGCCGCAAGAACATCTACCTCGCCGACCTGTTGTTCAATCTGTTGAACACGCTGCGGCTCGACCTGTTTGCCGCCATCGGCAGCCTTCGCTGGGACGAGCTTGTGCGCCGCCGACCGAGCGATCTCCACCACCTGCTCACCGCCGATGTCGAGCGGGTCTACACCGCGGCGATGGCGGTGATGATGCTGCTCCAGACCGGCATATTGCTGGCGATCTATCTGATGGTGGCGTGGATCATCTCGCCGCCGATGATGGTGACGGCGGGCGGGCTCGGCCTCGTGATCATCGCGCTGCTCGCGCCCTTGCGCAGCCGCGCGACGCAGTTCGGACGCGAGCGCACGGCCAACAAGCGCGACCAGTATCGCACCGTTTCCGAATACCTCTCCGGGCTGAAGACCGCCAAGATCCACGGGGCCGAAGCCGCCTACCGCGCGCGGCTCGCGGCCAATCTCGACAAGGTTCACGCCGAGGCGGTCGGCTATATGCGGCTCACCTCGCTGGGCACGATCATGAGCCAAGTGGTGAGCGCGCTGGCGGTGGCGGCGCTGGTCTATGCGGGCATCATGTGGCTGGGCATGGGTCTGCCGCAGCTGGTCGCCTTCATGGTGCTGCTGATGCGCATCACGCCGCGCTTCACGACCTTGCAGACCAACCTCCAGCAATTGCTCGCCGAGGTGACGGTGTTCGGCGATATCGAGGCGTTCCGCGCCGAATGCGCCGCCACCGCAGAGCTGCCCCCGCCGCCCGCCTCGGCAACGCCGCCGCTGCTCACCGATGCGATCCGCTGCGCCCGCGTACGCTATGCCTACAAAGGCGGTGACGGGCGGGCGGCGCTCGAGGATCTCGACTGCGTGATCCCCGCGCACCGCATCACCGCGCTGGTCGGCCCGTCAGGGAGCGGCAAGAGCACCACCGCCGATCTCGTCTGCGGGCTGCTGACGCCGCAATCGGGGACGATCCATATCGATGGCCTCGCCCTCACCCCCGAAACAGCGCGGCTGTGGCGCAGGTCGATCGCATACGTGCCGCAGGACCACTTCCTGCTCCCCGGCAGCGTCGCGGAGAACCTGCGCCTCGCCCGCCCGCAGGCCAGCGATGCCGAGCTGTGGACGGCGTTGGAAGGCGCGGGCGCGGCGGATTTCGTGCGGGCACTGAGCGACGGGATCGACACGCAGCTGGGCGAGAATGGCAGCCGTCTGTCGGGCGGCCAGCGCCAGCGCATCGCCCTCGCCCGCGCGCTGGTGATGAAGCCGCAGCTGCTGGTGCTCGACGAAGCGACCAGCGCGCTCGACTGGGAGAGCCAGGCTGCCTTCGCGCGCTCCATCGAGGGCCTGCGCGGGCGCGTCACCGTGCTCGTCATCGCGCACCGCCTGTCGATGGTCGCCGCGGCCGATCACGTCATCGCACTCAATGCCGGACGCGTCGTCGAGGTGGGCGGATTTGCCGATCTTGCCGGCGGGCAAGGCCCGGTCGGACAGCTCGTCGCCGCCGAAAGAAGCGACTGGCGCGCGCCTGCAAGCGGTCCGGCGGGGCAAATCTAATCCATGTCGGTGCCCCCAAAGCGCGGGCAGTCGAGGCGTTTCGCTGCACAAAAGGAGGGGGAAACCCATGCGCCATACCGCTACTGCCACGGGCCTGGTCAGCCTTGCCGGCCTGCTCGCCCCTGCGACCGCCGCCTACGCCCAGAGCGGGACCACATCGACCACCGTCGCCCCGCCCCGCCCTTCCGAGCGGGTGAACCCGGAGTTCGAACCGGTCGGCGGGCGGATCGGCAGCTTCTTCATCTTCCCCACCGTCGAAACCCGCATCGAGTATGACGACAACATTCTCGCCCTGCCCGACAATGGCGCGGGCGATGTCGAGCTGACGGTGCGCGGCGCGGTGGCGCTCGAGAGCCGATGGCTGCGGCACAGCCTTCAGGCGGACGCCTACATCCAGCAGAACTTCCACGGCAAGTTCACCACCGAAGACGTGATGGAAGGCGGCGCGCGGGTGCGCGGACGGCTCGACATCGACCGCGACACCTCGGCGCGCCTCGTCGCCTCGCTGGACGCGCTGGCCGAGGACCGCGCCAACATCACCAGCACCAGCCAAGCACGCGAGCCGACCCGTTTCCGCCGCGCCGACACGCTGCTCTCGGCCTCGCGCCAGATGGGCCGCGTGGAACTCGTGGGCGATGCGCAGATGGTGGTGCTCGATTTCGACGACGCCACCGCGGCAGACGGCACGCAGGTCGAGCAGGACTTCCGCGATTCGGTCTATCTGCGCGGCTCGCTGACCGGGCTGGTCGAGTTCAGCCCGCGCATCTCCGGCCTCGTGCGCGGACAGGTCGACCGGCTTACCTATTCGGGCAATCCGTCGACGCCCGATCCCTTCGACCGCGACACCACCGGCTACGCTGTCGAAGGCGGCGCGCGGCTGGAGCTCAGCAACCTGATCTTCGGCGAGATCCGCGCAGGCGTGCTCCACCGCAAGGTCGACGATCCCAGCGCCAAGGGCGTCACCGGCCTGTCGTTCGGGGCGAACCTAACCTGGAACGTCACCCCGCTCAGCACGCTGCGCTTCTTCGCTGACCGGCAGGTCGAGGAGGGCGGCTCGCAGCTCGTCAGCGGCAACATCCGCAGTCAGGTACGGGTCGAGGCGGAGCACGAACTGCTCCGCAACTTCGTCCTCGACTGGCGCGCCAGCTTCTCGCGGATCGAGACGATCGGCCAGATCGAAACCGCCGCCAAGGAATACAATCTGTCGATCGGCGGAACCTACAAGCTCGACCGCAACATCCGCCTGTTCGCCCGCGCCGACCGTTTCCAGCGGTTCGCCGACGACAGCTTCTTCCGCGAGTTCACCCGCAACCGGGTGAGTGCAGGGGTGCGGCTGGTCTTCTAGGACCGCCGCACCGCTCCGGCAGATCAGTCGACGTAGTAGCCGGCAAACTTGTCCTGATAGGAATAGACGTCCTGCTGACCGGTGCTGCCGTACTGGCGCACATCGACGCGGGTCAGCGCCACGCCCACCACATCGGCATCGCCGCCAACCAGCAGATCGGCCGCAGTCTCGGCGGCCTTGATCGAGGTGTCGCGCCAGCGGGCGAGCATCAGCGTGCTCTCCACCCCTGCCGCGATCAGCCGCGTCTCTGCCACGCCCAGCACCGGGGCGGTGTCGATCACCACGACCTCGAACTGCACGGCAAGCTCCGCCAGCATCTCGGAGAGCGGAACGTTGACGAACAGCTCGCGCGCCGAAGGATCGGCGATGCATGACCCGAGCACGGCCAGCCCGCTGACCTCGTCGACCGCCAGCGCGCGGGAGAGCGAAACCTCGCGGCGCAGGTATTGGCCAAAGCCGTCCCAGCCTTCGGGCAGCAAGGCGGTGCTCGTCGCGCGGCGGCGGCTGTCGCAGTCGACCAGCACCGTGCGCACGCCCGAATCCGCGAGCATCCGGGCAAGGCAGATCGAGGTCGTCGACTTGCCCTCGCGCGGCAGGGCCGAGGTGATCGCAATGCTGCGCGGCGCGCCGCCCGGGCGCAGGATGATCGCGTTCTTGAGCGCGCGCACCGCCTCGGTGAACTTCGATTGCGGGTGGGCGAGCAGGTAGTCCTGCGGCTCCTCGCCGCGGGTGCGCTGCTTGGTCGTGGTGGCAAGCTCGGGCACCGCGCCGAGATAGGCGAGGCCGAGCCGCCGCTCCACATCCGCGCGGGTGCGGATGCGGGCGTCGAGATATTCCGCCCCTGCAATCGCGACGAGCCCGAAGATCAGCGCCAGCGTCAGACCGGCGGCGGCTGCCAGCGGGTAACTCGGCGAAGAGGGCAGCACCGGCTCACGCGCCAGCGTCTCGATCGAGGCGTCGGGGCGGATCAGCCCGGCCTGCGCCTCGACATCCTGCGAGCGGGCGAGGAAGGTTTCGTAGATTTGCCGCGCCGCCTTGGCATCGCGCTCAAGCTGAAGGTAGCCCGCCTGCGCAGAACTGTTCGATGCGAGCGACCCGCGCGCATTGCCCTGGCTCGCCTCCAGCGAAGCCAGCCGCGAACGGGCGGCCTGCACATCGCTGTCGAGCGAGGACATGACGCGGTCGATCTGCTGCTGGATCTGGACGCGCACGTCAGCCAGATCGGCCTCGGCGCGGCGCCGTTCGGGGTGCTGCGGGCCGAACCGGGCTTGCAGGCGCGCGACCTCGCCGGCCAGTTCGGCCTCGCGGGCGCGCAGCGTGGCGACGGTGCCCGATTGCAGCGCAGCCGGAACCTCGGCCCCGCCCCCGCCCCGCCCGACGCGGTTTTTGGCGGCGGCGAGCTGGCCTTCCTTCTCGGCAAGCTGCGCGCGGGCCGAGGCAATTTCCTGATTGAGCGTCGAGACCTCCTGCTCCGCCATCGTCGCGCCTTCCGCGCTCATCAGCCCGTTGCGGATCATGTAGTTCTGGAGCGCCTCGTCGGCCGCCGAAGCATTCTGCCGCAGTTCGATCAGCCGCGTCTGGAGGAATTCCTGCGCGCCTTTCGACGTGCTCGACTTCATCTCCTGCTGCTGGGCGAGATATTGCCGCGCATATTCATTGGCGAGCGCGGCGGCGAGCTTCGGGCTCTCGGCGCGGGCGGTGATGTCGATGAGGTAGGTGAGGCCCGAGCGGCGGATTTCCATGCGGCTCAGCACCGCGCCCGCGAGCGGGTTGGTGCCCGGCTCCTCGCGCCCGACAGACGGGCGGGCGGCGCGGGCATATTGGGCGAATTCGGGCCAGGTTTCGAGCTTCAGTGCCTCGGCCACGCGGCCCGCCAGCCTGCGCGAGGAGAGGATCTCGACCTCGGTATCGATCACATTGGTATCGCCGCCCGAAAGCTGCGGGGCGACGGCCTTGCTTTCGAGCACCTCGGGCTGGCGCACGTCGATCAGCACGCTTGCCGAAGCAGAATAGAGCACGGGCCGGGTGGCGGTATAGGCCGCGACCAGGGCAAGCACCGCCGCAACCACGCCGAGGAACAGCCACAGGCGGCGGCGGAACACCAGCCACAGCTGGCCGGGATCGGGGAGGAAGGGCGCAGCGCCGCCGCTATTCGAGCCGTAATAGCCGCCGCCCCCGCCGCCGCAGGAAGTACCGCCATCCGGTCCGCCGCCGCCAGCCTCGGCACGCGGCAGCGCCGCCGCGCCCGGACGGGCTGCGACCTGTCCGTGGCCGTGGGGCTCGGGATTTTCGGGAATGAGGCGGTCTGCTCGCGTCGCCAAGGGCGTCTCCGTCGCGTTCGGTAGTCCGGCACGAGCGCCGGGATTTCGCCGGTTCTCGTGCCCGCAGAGGCGGATTGGAGCCATAACCTGCTTTGCCAATCGGGGATGGCCCCCGCGCCCGCACATGCCCTGATCGAGTTAAGCAAAACACTTGAGTTTGCCCCGCGCGCGCTTGGGCCAAAGGGTCATCCAGACGCGCTCACGGGAAACGGGTCTCTACCATCATGAGCAGCACGATCGCCTACCTCGTTCACGATCTGGGAGATGCGGCCGTCGCGCGCCGCGTCGACGGTTTGCGCGCGGGCGGAGCGCAGGTGGAAATCGCCGGGTTCTACCGCCGCGCCGCGCCTGCGAATGTCGCCGGAGCCGCTGCCCTGCCGCTCGGACGCAGCCACGATGCGCGGCTCGGCCAGCGCATGTGGCTGGTGCTGCGCAGCCTGCTATCGCCGGGACGGTTGAAGCCGCTGGTGCGCCGCGCCGACATCGTGATGGCGCGCAATCTCGAGATGCTGGCAATCGGGGCGAGCCTTGCGCGGCCGGGGCAGACGCTGGTCTACGAGTGCCTCGACATCCACCGCAAGATGCTGGGCGAGGGTCTCGCCAGCCGCGCCTTGCGCTTCCTCGAGCGCCGCCTGCTGAACCGCACCGCCCGCGTGATCGTTAGTTCGCCCGCCTTCGAGCGTGATTATTTTCGCGGCTTGCAAGGCTGGGAGGGGCCGGTCGACCTCATCGAGAACAAGGTCAGCGCCGTTCCCGAGACGCCCGCCGCCGACATCGTGCAGGGCGGGCCGTGGACGATCGGCTGGTTCGGGATGCTGCGCTGCCGCCGCAGCCTCGCGATCCTCAGCAACCTCGTCGCCCGCGCGGATGGCCGTGTGCGCGTGCTGGTCGCAGGCATCCCCTCGCCCGATGTCTTCGCCGATCTCCCCGCCGAGATCGCGCGACATCCCGGCATGGAATATGTCGGTCCCTACCGCGCCGCCGACCTGCCGCGCCTTTATGGCCGGGTGCATTTCGCATGGTGCATCGACTATTTCGAGGAAGGGCTGAACTCCTCGTGGCTGCTCCCCAACCGCCTCTACGAAAGCCTCGCACATGGCGTGGTGCCGGTGGCGCTGGCGGACGTGGAGACGGGACGCTGGCTGGAGCAGGCGGGCGTGGGCATTCGCCTTGCGCGCGGGGAGGAACTCGGCAAGGCGCTCGAAGGACTGACCCCGTCAGACTATGCGGCCCTGAGCGAGGCGGCGCGCACGCTGCCGCGTGAACGCATCGCCTTCTCGCCAGATGACCACCGCAGCCTCGTGCGCCAGCTGGAAACGGCATGAGACGCGTGCTCACCGTGATCCCCTGCCTCAACGAGGCGGAGCATATCGGCCCGCTGCTCGCCTGCCTGCTGCGCGACGCTGCCAATAGCCGGATCGTGGTGGCGGATGGTGGCAGCACCGACGGGACGCTCGCCATCGTCGAGAGCATCGCGGCGGGCGAACCGCGCGTCGTGCTCCTCGACAACCCCGACCGCATCCAGAGCGCGGGGATCAACCGCGCCGTCGCCCGCTTCGGCAGCGAGGCGACATGGCTCGCGCGGGTCGATGCCCATGCGCTCTACCCCGAGGATTATGTCTCGCGTCTACTTGCCGTCGCCGAGGCGCAGGAGGTCGACGCGGTGGTGGTCGGCATGGTGACCCGCGCTCCGAATGGCATGGCGCGCTCCTTCGCCCAAGGCGTCGCGGCGGCGCAGAACTCGCGGCTCGGCACGGGCGGCGCGGCGCACCGGACGGGCGCGGCGGCGGGCCTTGTCGAGCACGGGCACCACGCGCTGATGCGCATCGAGGCCTTCACGGCGGTGGGCGGCTATTGCGAGGCGATGCCCTGCAACGAGGATGCCGAACTCGACCTCAGGATGACCGGGCAAGGCCGCCGCATCTGGCTCGCGCCCGATGTGCCGGTGACATATTTCCCGAGGGGGACGGCGCGCGGGCTGTTCCGGCAATACCTGCGCTATGGCGAAGGCCGGGCGACCACAGTGCGCCGCCATCGCCGCTCGTTGAAGCTGCGTCAGGCGTTGCCGCTGGGCATTGCGCCTGCCTGCCTGCTGGCCCTCGCCGCGCCCTTCGCGCCGGTGCTGGCGCTGCCTGCGCTAAGCTGGGCGCTGCTGTGCCAAGGCTGGGGTCTCGCCCTCGCCGTCAAACAGCGCCGCGCCGATGTCGCCTGGGCAGGCACGGCGGCGATGATCATGCACTTCGCGTGGAGCGCAGGCTACTGGAAGCAGGAGATCGCCGCGCGGGTTTCGGGCGGCAGGAGCATCCCCGCTCCGGCCTTGCCCTTCGCCGCATCCTGAGCCCATTCGCGCAGGTCGCGGTGCGCCGCGGCAGGCGCAAAATTCGCCTCGACCGCGACGCGTGCGCGCTGCGATAGCTCGCGGCGCAGCACCGGATCGGTCTGGAGCGTCAGGATCGCCTCGGCAAAGCGCTTCGCACTGTCGGCGACGATCACCGCCGGGCCGCAGGCTTCCTCGACGCCTTGCAGCGTCACAGGACTCGCCACCGTGGGCTTACCCCAGGCCAGCGCCTCGACCAGCTTGATCTTGAGCCCCGAGCCGAACCGCAGCGGCGAGACGACGATCCCCGCACGGCGATAGAATGGCGCAAGGTCGGGGACGAGGCCGTGGAGACGCACGCCTGCGGGCATCTTGCCCCCGTCGAAATCGGCGGCGACGGTGCCGACCACGTCGAGCCGGGTCGCGGGGTTCTCCGCTATGACCTTTGGCCAGACGGTCTCGAGAAACCACTTCAATCCGTCAGAATTGGGCGCGGTGCGGCTGCCGACGAACAGCAGCCGGTCGGGATCATCGCTGCCCGCCACCACGGCTTCGGCGCTGCGGGTGCCGGGGGCGAGCACCACCCTCACGGTCGGCAAAGAGCCTGCGACAAAATCCGCCTCGTCCTGCTGGATCGCGATCACCGTGCCGGCGCGGGCGAGCATCGCCACCTCGGCCTGGCGGGTCACCGCAGCAACAGAATCGCGCTCCGCCCCCGCGCCCGATCCGCTGCGGCGGTGGAACAGGTCGTGCATCACGATGGCGCTGCGTTCGCGGGGCGCGCCGAGCAGGGCGAAGGCCTCGGACTGGAAGGCGTAATCGGCGATCACCACGTCGCTCTTGCCCGCTGCCTCGGCCGAGAGCCAAGCGCGGTCGGCGGCGGTCCACGGCGCGGCGATGGCATAGGGGCGCGGGGCGTCGCGGGTCCATGCGGCGGTAATGCCGATCCGCCGGGCGAGGCCCTGCACCACGCCCAGCACGGCATCGCGCCACACGCCCGGATCAAGCGAGACGAACCAGTTGCCGACCCGCGCCACGCCCCTGATGCGGTGGCTGGCGAAGACCCCCATCTCGGGCATTGCACGGTAGAAGGGCACGCGGCCCATGATGTCGGGCGAGGGTTGCAGCAGCACCGGCTCCAGCCCTGCCGCCTTCACCGATCGGGCAAGATCGAGCAGATAGGACGAGCTGCCGTTGGTCGCCCCGATCAGGCGCTGGCGGCTGACGAAGATCGCGCGGCTCATGCAGACAGGCTCGCCGCTGCGCGCGTCCGCTCGCGCCATGCCAGACCGCTATCCGCCAAAGCGTGCGCGGGCAGCAAGCCGAGCAGATTGCCGCAGCTCTGCGCATCGAGGTGATGGCTCACCAGCGGATGGCGCGCACCGGCGACCGCGATGACAGGCGCGCCGTCACCGATGGCGAAGGCTGCGGCATCGGCGAGGGATTGGTCGGCGAGCAGCACCATCGCCGCCCCCTGCCCGGCGCGCGCGACAACGAGCGGATCGGCAAGTTCGGCGCGGGTCAGCTGCCGCAGATCGTAGCCGCTGGCCGTCACCAGCGCTGCGGCGATAGCGACCGGCGAGCCGGGGGGCGCCTCGCCGCACAGCAGCACGTGCGGGGCAGAGGCCACCACAGCCTCGGCAGGCAAACGCGGGCGGCGGGTGGCGGCGCGGCGGGCGAGCCCTTCGCGCGCACTGGCGGCGAGAAGCGAGATCGCGCGCGGGCGGCGCAGCAAATGGGGGAGCGCCTTGTCGATGCGCCGCGCCTTGAGGTGCGCCACCGCCTCGCAATGGGCCAGCGTATCTTCAAGGCTGGCGAGCCGCTCGGCCCGCGCCTGCGCCGATGCGCTGCCCGGCTTCTCGCCCGCGATCCGGTCGCGCTCGGCGGCGATCAGCGCGGCAAGGTCGGCAGGCGCCCAGCGGAACGAGGTCGAGGCGGCATGGCGGCGGTAGTAATAGGTCGGCTCGGGACGATAGGCATAGGTCAGCCCCGCCGCGAGCGCGCGCTCGACCAGATCCCAGTCCTCGCCGATCCTCAGCCGCAGATCGTAACCCAGCCCGTGTTGGCGCAGCGCGGCAAGGCGGAACAGCGGCTTGAGGTAACCGAGCTGGATGCCGGGCCGATCGAGGCGGCCTGTGGCGAGGAACTCCGCGTGGCCGATCGTGCGCTCGGCCTGCCACGCCTCGCCGTCCGCAAAGAGCGTGGCGGGCGTGTCGTCCGAGAAGGCGATCATGTTGCTGGAGGCCAGGTCAGCTCCGGTGCGCCGCGCCAGATCAAGCAGGTACTCGGCATGGCGCGGGTGGAGGATGTCGTCGCTGTCGACCACCGCCCCGTAAGGCGCGGCAGCGGCGGCGATGCTGAGATTGCGCACCGCGGCGAGCCCCTTGCCGTGGCCGGGCACGGCGATCACGCGCGGGTCCTCGGCAGCATGGCGGCGGATGATCTCGCCGGTCGCATCGGTGGAGCGGTCGTCGACGACGATGATCTCGATCCGGCGCAGCGTCTGGCGGCGGGCGGAATCGAGCGCGGCGTCGATATGCTGGGCGGCGTTGCGCGCCACCATCAGCAGCGACACCAGCGGTTCGGACGCATTGGGATAGGCAAAGGCCATGGGCGCGGGGTCTCTCATCGAACCGAAGGCCTCGGAGGCTGGCGCGCACGCCGACGGCGGTGTGCCGATGGCTTATGCCTGTTCGGCTGCACGGCGACCTTAACGAGGTTAGTTCATCATGTGGGTGGCGCGCCTAGTTTTCGCCTCGACTTCACCAAGGGTACCGGAAAAGAGGCTGCGGCATGGACGACATCTGCGTGATCGTCGCGGCGATGAATGCCGAGGCCACGATCGCACGCGCCGTCGCCTCGGCGTTGGCCGAGCCGGAAGTCAGCGAGGTCGTGGTGATCGACGACGCCTCGCGCGATGCCACGCTTCAGGCCGCATGCGGCGCGGACGACGGATCGGGCCGCCTCAGCCTGATGCGTGCACCCCGCAACCTCGGCCCCGCCGCTGCGCGCAATCTGGCGCTGACCCGCTCATCGGCGCCGCTGGTGGCGGTGCTCGATGCCGATGACGTGATCCTGCCGGGCCGTTTCGCCAATCTCGCCGATCCGCAGAGCGACTGGGATATGTCGGCGGACAACATGATGTTCGTGGGCGAGGATCAGGCGGAGGAATTCGCCGGGCTCACCGCCTTTGCCACCGGCGGCGTGGCCGAACGCATGAGTTTCGCGCGCTTCGTGGCTGCCAATATCTCGCAGGCCGGGCGCCCGCGCGGCGAATTGGGATTCCTGAAGCCGGTGATGCGCCGCGCCTTCCTGCAGCGGCACGGCCTTGCCTATGACGAGCGGCTGCGGCTGGGCGAGGACTTCGATCTCTACGCCCGGATGCTGCTGGCAGGCGCAAGGTTCCGGCTGGTGGCGGCCTGCGGCTATGTCGCCATCGAACGTCCCGATAGTCTCAGCGCCCGGCACTCCGCCGCCGATCTGGCCGCGCTGGTGGCGGCGGACGACCGGATGCTGGCGGGGCAGATGAAGGCCCCCGACCGCGAGGTGCTCACCCTCCACCGTGCGCAATGCGCGCAGCGTTGGCACCACCGCCACTTCCTCGATGCCAAGCAGAAGAGCGGGCTGATGCGCGCGCTGATCGACAACCGTGCCAGCCCGCGCCTGCTGGTCGATGCGGCGCTCGGCGTGGCGCGCGACAAGCTTGCCCTGCTGCGCCCGCGCCCCGTCCGCCCGGCCCCCTCAGCCCCGCGGTTCCTCATCGCTCCCTGACGACCCGCCCTAGCTGCCTGCCACAGGTGAATAACCTGTGTGGGCGACCTTCTTGGGATGATCGGCGAGGGATTGCGCTGAACCGAGGCAACAAGCGGAGCGACGATCCTTGGCAGCAGCCATAGCCAATGCACGCGAGGAGCATCGCGCCAGCGAGCCCTTCGGGTTCGAGCGGCTACCTGTGTTTGGCCTCGCCGTTGCCATGATCACCGCCCAGGCCGCGCCCGCCTTCGGGATCGTGGCGACCTTGCTGCAACTGGTCTGCCTTGGCGCGATGCTCGCGATGCGCTGGCGGATGCTGCCCGCGCTGCTGCCCGCCGCCCTGCCGCTGCTGCTGCTGCCGCTGTTCGCTGCCGCTTCGGCCTTGTGGTCGGACGTGCCGGGGATCTCGCTGCGCTACGGGGTGCAGTTGCTGGCAACGGTGATGATGGGCGTCGCGCTGGGACGGCTGCTGACGCTGCGCCAGCTGGTGCTTGCGGTGTTCATCGGCACCAGCATCGCCTGCCTTCTCGGCCTCGCACTGGGCCGCACCGGCCTGACCGATGGCGGGCGCGTGCTGATCGGCCTGTCGGGCTCGAAGAACCAGATGGGCTATATTGCGCTGTTCTGGCTCAGCGCAGCGCTGTGTGTGGCAGGCTCGGGGGCCTATCGCCCGCTCACCCGCATCATCGCCGCGCTCGCCTTGGCCCCGGCGAGCTACCTGCTGATCCAGGCGGATTCCGCGACCGCGCTCGTCTCGATGGCGGTGCTGGTCGGGCTGCTGGCGGTGCTCGCCCTCGCCTCCTTCCTCGGGCGCGGCGGGCGGCTGTTCGCACTGGTGGCCACCGCACTGCTCGCCGTCCCCGTGGTGGTCGGCCTCCCCCAGATCGAGCGCCAGATCGACCTCCTGCGCACCGACGTGCTCCAGAAGGACGCGCGGCTGACCGGGCGCACGCTGCTGTGGGAGGACGCGGACATCCTGATCGCGCAGGCCCCGGTGATCGGCCACGGCTACAAGGCGATCTGGCTCGGCCCCAGGGGCAAGGGCCTGCTGGCACGCAACCACCAGAAGGACGGTCGCGCCTTCCACTTCCACGACACCTTCCGCGAGATCATGGCGGACCTCGGCGCGGTCGGTCTCGTGCTGTTCCTGCTGCCGCTCGCCTATGCTGCCTTGCGCTCTGTGCTGCTGCTGATCGCGGCGGTCGACGCGCCGCGCGCGTTTGCTTTCGTGACGCTGGCGACGATCCTGCTGCGGGTCCGTACCGAGCTCGTCGTCGGACCCTTCATGCTCGACACCGCGCTGCTCACCGCGGTCGTCACCGCGCTGATCGTGATGCCGCTCGCCGTGGCCGCCCCGGCCGCCGAGCCGCGCCCCGCCCTGTTCCGGATGCGCAAAACGCGCGCCGCCCGCCCCTCTCCCCGACCGCAAAGGAACCCCGCATGATGATGCGTCTCCCCGCCTTTCTCGCCGCCATGATGCTGGTGCTGCTCTCTGCCTGCGCCGGAGGGGGCGGCGACGCCCCGCGTGCGCGCATGGTCGACAGCGCCGAGATCTACACCCTCGCGCCCGGCGACAAGCTGCGCATCACGGTGTTCGGCGAGGAGACGCTGACCGGCGAATATGGCGTGACCGCCGCGGGCGACGTATCCTTCCCGCTGGTCGGCAACATCAAGGTCGCCGGGCGCACCATCGAGGACCTCCAGAAGGAACTCACCACCAAGCTCGGCAACGGCTATCTCGAAGACCCGCGGGTCAGCGCCGAAATCATCAACTACCGCCCCTTCTACATCCTAGGCGAAGTGTCGCGCCCCGGGCAGTACGACTTTGCGGTGGGGCTGACTGTCGAACAGGCGGTCGCCGCTGCCGGGGGCTTCACCTACCGCGCCAACAGCAAGAAGGTGTTCCTGAAGCGCGCCACCGACACCCGCGAGATGCTGGTAGACCTCCGCGAGACACCGTCCTTCCCGGTGCGCCCCGGCGACACGATCCGGGTGGGAGAACGCTTCTTCTAGACCCCGAAAGTATCGGCGCGGGAGCTTCAGCCCGCGCCGCCTTAATTGGCCAGCCGCGCACCCGCCGCGCCGATCAGCGCCGCGCTCCCCAAGGCCTTGCGCCCCCAGCCGATCAGCCGCGCGGCATCGCCCAGACGCCCTGCGCCGATCAGCTCGCGGGTGCGCCACGGCAATTGCCGCGCCATCGCACTGCGCAGCGCCAGCGGGAGATGCAGCGCGGCGAGCGGCTTGGGATCGTGGCTCGCATCGAGAATCTCGCCGATCCCGTAGCGCGCACCCAGAAGGTCGCCCGCCACCTCGAGCTCGGCCTGCGTCGGCCCCGCGCTTCCCAGCAAGGCGACATAGCGCGCAAAGTGCTGCTCGGCGCGGTTGTGGAGCTTGCGCATGAACAGGATCACGCCGCGCTGGAGCACCGCCAGCCGCTCGGCCTCGGGGCCTCTGGGCGTATCCTCGTAGGGCGCGAAGTCGGCATCGTCCCAGCGTTCGTCGATCTCGCCGAAGATCACGCGTTCGGCTTCGATCCAGCCTGCCACGGTGTCCTTGGCGACCACTGTCCCGGTGGTGGTCTTGCGCACCGACACGTGCTTGCGCTGGTAGAGCGTCAGGCCCTCGGCGCGGGCTCCGGCCGCACGCTGCGCGATGCGCAGGATCATCTCGTAATCCTGTCCGCGCGGCAGGTCGGTGCGGTACGGCCCGGCCGCCAGCTGCACCTCGCGCCGTACCATCCACGCCGGGTTGGGCAGGAAGCAGACCTGCATCAGCTGCACCAGCAGGCGCTTGTCGCCCGGCGTCGGCATCGGCTCCCAATCGGTGCTGAGCGGGGCATCCTCGCCCCGCCCCGTAAAGCGGGCGAACTGTCCGTAAGAAAAGCCCGCCCCCGCCCCCTCCATCGCCGCAACATGGGCCGCGAGCGCGCCGGGCGGCAGCAGATCGTCATCGTCGAGCACAAGGATATAGTCGCCGCTCGCCGCCGCGATGCCGCGATTCAGCGCCGCCGATTTTCCGGCGTTTTCCTGCCGCAGATATGTCACCGCATCGCCAAGGCCGTGCACCATATCGGCGGTGTTGTCGGTCGACCCGTCGTCCACCACGATGATCTCGAACGGCGGCAGCGACTGGCCGAGCGCAGACGCGATGCTCTCGCCGATCAGATGTGCGCGGTTGTGCGTGGGCATGATGATCGAGACCCGCGCTTGGGGCGTCCGGGCTGGGGAATAGGTCATGCATCAAATGTGAAGCCGGCCCGCACCTAAGTCCTTAACCTGCTTGATGGTGGGGGCGCCCGTAAGCCTGTCTTTTCCCGCCCGCAGCACGGCCCGCCGTTTCACCGGTCAGCCGTCGCTTGCAGCCGTGATCTCCCTCCAAGATCCCGAGCCAAGGGAGTGCCCATGACGCCGACCATGCCGAAGGTTGCCCGTAACGCCCCGCGTTCGCAGGGGCCCCGGGTTCACAAGCCGCGCGTGCTGTTCCTGCTGCGCGAATATCCCGAGATCGGCCAGACCTTCATCAAGAACGAGATCGAGGCGCTGGAAGCGGATTACGAGATCGGCATCATCACGCGCCGCCGCGCCGACGTGCCCTATGCCAACAGCCGCCCGTTCGGTTTTGCCAGCGACATGGAAGAATTCGTGGCGCAGGTGGAGCTGTTCCGGCCCGACGTGCTGCACACCCATTTCCTCACCGAGATCCCCTTCATCGGCGAATTGTCGCGGCGCACCGGCGTCCCCTTCACCGTGCGCACGCATTCGTGCGACACCATCGGGCTCAAGCGCCGGAGCCTGGGCGACCGGTTGCGCCGGATGATGCGCCGCGCGGCTCCGCACGACGACTTCAGCGTGATCGACAGCGATCTGTGCCTCGGCGTGCTCGGCTTCCCCTGCGCCCGCCCGTGGATGGTGCGCGCGGGCGTCAATCCGGCCAAGCTCATCGATTGCTTCCCGGTGGTGCGCTTTGCCGCGTTCCATGATCAGAGCCCTAATGGCGACGCGGTGATGAACGTCGGCCCGGTCGCCGCAACGCGGGCAACGCCCGAGTTCCTACGGCTGGCGGGCAAGGTGCCGGGCCGCGCCTTCAACCTCTATGCGCTGGGCAGCGATACCGAACGGCTCGAAAAGCGGAGCGCCGAAACGGGCGCGCGGGTCAATTTCATGGGCCCGGTCGAGCCCGAGGATATGCCGGCCGAATACAAGAAGCACCGCTGGCTGGTCTACACCGGCGATCTCGGTGCGCCCGAGATCGGCTGGCCGATGGCGATTGCCGAGGCGCAGGCCTCGGGCGTGGGCGTGTGCATGCCCGCCCTGCGCCGCGATCTGATCCAATATGTCGGCGAGGGCGCCGGCATTCTCTACGAAACCATCGACGAACTGCCCGCCATCGTCTCGGCCCCCGTGCCCGAGGAGATGCGGATACGCGGGTTCGAACAGGCAAGGAAATCCGACATCGAACGCCACAAGCACCTGCTCACCGATCTGTGGGACGACGCGCTCGCGGGCCGCACGCCCGATTACGGCGTTGCGGTGGAAGCTTCAGCCGTGCCCCCGCGCGTTGTCGCCGTAAGCTCCTCCGCCAACGCGGCGTCAGCGGCATGAGCGCGCCCGCCAAGGCGCTCGGCACCCTGCAGGGCCTGCTCTCGCTGCTCACCCCGCGTGACCGGATGAATGCGCTGATCCTGTTCGGGATGATGCTTGTCGGCGCGCTCCTCGAAATTGCAGGGCTGGCCGCGGTGCCCGCCTTCGTCAGCGCAGTGGTCGACCGCGAGGCGATGCTGCGCCTGCCGGTGTTCGGCCCGATGCTGGGGCCGATTACCGCCGACCTCGACAGCGCGGAACTGGTGATCTGGGGCGCCGCGGCACTGCTCGGCATCTTCGCGATCAAGAACGGGTTCCTTGCGCTCAACTACTGGGCGCAGATCCGCTACGTCTCGCACCGCCGGATCGCGATCTCCGGGCGGCTGATGCGCGCCTACATGAACGCGCCCTACCCCTTCTTCCTCGAACGCAACCGTTCCGAACTGCTGCGCAATGTCGACAGCGAGGTGCAGACGGTGTGCTACAACGTGATCAGCACCATCCTCGAACTCTGCACGCGGCTGGTGATCGTGATCGCGGTGCTCGGCTTCCTGCTGGTGGTCGAGCCGGCGATTACGATGGCGTGGATCGTCTTCCTCGGCCTCATCGGCTTTCTCGCGCTGCGCGGGGTAACGGGGCGGCTGCGGCGTTACGGGCTGCTCCAGCAGCGGCATCGCAAGGTTTTCAACCAGAACCTCATGCAGGCGTTCGGCGGCATCAAGGAGATCCGCACGCTGGGCCGCGAGGACTTCTTCACCGGCAAGACGATGGACGCGGTCGGCGAGGTCACCCGTGCCAACGGGTTCAAGCTGTTCGTGATGAAGATCATCCCGCCTGCGTCCGAAATGGTGGCGATGACCGGGCTCCTCGCCCTCGCGTGCGGACTGGTGCTGCAGGGCCGCGCCACCGAGAGCATCCTTGTCACCCTCTCGCTGTTCGTAGTCGGCCTCGTCCGCCTGCGCGAAGCGTCGAGCGCGGCGATGAACCAGTTTGCCGACCTTCGCTACAGCCTCGTCTCGATCGATCCGATCCTGCGCGATCTGACGCTGCTCGGCGATCCGCCCGAGCGGGTGCCGGCGGCGGAAGGCACCATCGACCGTGCCCGCCCGCACGGCGTGATCAGCATCGAGGGCGCATGGCACCGCTACGAAGGCGCGCCCGACTTCGCGCTGAAGGGCATCGACATCGCCATTCCTGTCGGCACCGCCGTCGGCCTCGTCGGCAGCACCGGCGCGGGCAAATCGACCGTGGTCGACGTGCTGCTCGGCCTGCTCACCCCCGAACGCGGCGGGCTGGTGATCGACGGCCACCGGCTCGATGCTGGCGAACTGCGCCGGTGGCACACCCAGGTCGGCTATGTGCCGCAGTCGATCTACCTCCTCGACGACACCATCAGGCGCAACATCGCGCTCGGCATCGAGGATCATGACGTGGACGAGGAAGCCCTCGCCAAGGCCGTGCGCCTCGCCCAGCTGGACCGCTTCATCGTCCGCCAGCCCGAAGGCCTCGACACCATCGTCGGCGAAAGCGGCGTGCGCATCTCGGGCGGCGAGCGCCAGCGCATCGGCATCGCCCGCGCGCTGTACCACGACCCCGCGATCCTGATCCTCGACGAGGCGACCTCGGCGCTCGACAACACCACCGAACGCGCGGTGATCGAGGCGGTCGAGGGGATGCGCGGCGAGCGTACCGTGGTGATGATTGCACACCGCCTCTCCACCGTGCGCGGCTGCGACGTGCTCTACTACCTCAAGGATGGCAGAGTCGAAGGCTCGGGCGATTACGATAGCCTGAGACAAGGCCACCGCGAATTCCGCGAGATGGCCGCCTGATCGCTTGCTGCGGAGCGGTCGGGGGGTCCCACCCGGCCGCTCCACCCTGCTCGATCCGTCGCGCAGGCAAGGCGTCCTCCCGCGATTCCAATCCATTTAAGCGCGGTTCGTCGCAGGCGCGGGCATTAGCCCTGCCGAGCCCTGAGCGGTGCCGCTGCGCCCATGCGCCCTCCCCGCACCGCCCGCCCGCCCGCATCCGTTTATTCAAAGGAGGAGCGACACGCATGACGACCGCACCGACCTTTGCCTATCGCGCGCCCCCGGGAGCGCCGCGCCCATCGCGGCCCCGCGCCCGCGCGCTGCACATCGTAGGCGCGGCGGCGGCTGCCGTGCTGCTCGCGGTGCCCTTCCTTGCTGTCCAGCAGGGTGAGCCCGGCAGCGCTGCTGCGTTCTCCCCGCTCCCGTCGGTCCGCCCGCTCGGCGCGACACAGGACACGCCCGCCGAGATCACGCCGCCCGCCCTGGCGCTGGGCGCGGCCAAGCCCTTCGTCGCCAGCTACAGCGATGCGGCCAGCGCCCTGCGTGCCGAACGCTGCCTGACCGAGGCGATCTATTACGAAGGCGCGCTCGAGCCCGAACGCGGCCAGCGCGCCATCGCGCAAGTCGTGCTGAACCGCGTGCGCCACCCCGCCTATCCCGACACGGTGTGCGGCGTGGTGTTTCAGGGGCCGGAACGCTCGACCGGCTGCCAGTTCACTTTCACCTGTGACGGGTCACGCGCCCGTCCTCCTGTGCCCAGCCTGTGGCGGCGCGCCAATGCCATCGCCAAGGCGGCGCTGGGCGGCGCGGTGGAGGCCGATGTCGGCCTCGCCACGCATTACCATGCCGATTACGTGAACCCCTATTGGAGCGCCTCGCTCGACACGGCAGGCCAGATCGGGCGGCATATGTTCTACCGCTGGAAAGGCGGCGCGGGCCAGCCTGCGGCGTTCTCGATGCGCTATTCGGGGCGCGAACCGCTGATCGCTTCGTGGACCCCGCGCCCCGTCGCGCCCGGCAATGCCGGCGTCCACACGGTCGCCGAGGCGGCATCGGGCGGGAAGATCACCGGCACCTTCTTAGTGCCCGGCGGCGCGCGCGCCGACATGGCCGCCGCGCAGCCCGCCGCAGCGCCAGCGCCCGCCCCGTTCAGGGCGCGTCCGTTGATGCTCGCCCCCAAGGCGGCGGCTGCGCCCAAGACAGGGGACGGCGCCCAGTGACATCGACGCGCATGGCGTGGCTGATCTTCCTGATCGGAGGCAGCCTCCTGCTGCTCGCGCCGCGCGCGGTGGCCGCGCAAGAGGCGGATTCCGATGCGGTCGCAGGCTTCGAATCCGCAGGCGACCTGCTGCGCAAGTGCAAGGAGAGCTCGAGCTATTCGCGAAACTTCTGCTTTGCCTATCTCGCCGCAGCGGCGGATTCGGCGCGGGCCTACCGGATCTGGATCGGGTCGGGCGATCCCTGCCTGCCCCCGCGTCTGACGCTGGGAAAGCTCTCCGATATCTTCGAGGCCTATCTGATCGCCAACCCGTCGCAGACCCGGGCGCAAGCCGCGTCGGTGGTTGTTGCCAGCCTGCAGGAAGCCTTCCCCTGCCCGGTGCCGCCGCCGCAGCAGCAACAGCCGATGATCACGCTTCCCCCGCCGGCAGCCGCGGCGCCGCCTGCGCCAGCCCTTGCTCCGGTCAGCCCCTCAGAATAGCGGCGCCGATCAGGTAGACGCCGATCCACAGCACCACCGGCAGCCCCAGCCACAGCGTCAGCCGTACCCAGCGCGGGAACTTGTCCTGCTTGCGCTTGACCCGCACCCGCACGCGCTTTCGGCGAGGTTCCGCCGACTCGCCAAGCTGCTCGCTCCCATGGTCAACCAGCGCTTCCGCGCCCGTGCCGCTTTCCGCCACCATCGTCCTATCCCGCGTTATGTTTTGCGCCGCCAGTGAGCGACGGATCGTTGCGTGACTGCCATGACTGGCAATCCAGCGAAGCACATTGTTAACCTATCCTAAGGCCCTTTTTTCGTCCCTTCCATAGAAGAGCGAACGCGCAGGGGGTGGGTCCTTATCGCACATATTCAACCTAGTGGATCGCATTGATCCGGCAAGCTCGAAAGGCTTCGGGGACCATGTTTATCGACCCGCGAAATCCGTTCCAGACACAACCCGGTCTCGAAGCATCCGGCAAGGCGCCGCGCGTCTGGCCGCCGGAAGCCCTGTCGCGCGCGCTCGACATCGTGATCGCTTCGGTGGCGCTGGTGTTTTTCCTGCCCGTCTTCGTGCTGATCGCCGTCGCCATCACAATCATGGACCCGGGCCCGGTGTTCTTCCGCCACCGCCGCGTTGGCCTTGGCGGCAAGACCTTCGGGTGCTGGAAGTTCCGCAGCATGGTGGTGGACGCGGAAGCGCGGCTCGCCGCGATCCTTGCCAGCGATCACGAAGCGGCGCGCGAATGGGCCGAGACCCAGAAGCTGACCGACGATCCGCGCGTCACGGCGCTCGGCAACTTCCTGCGCCGCTCCAGCCTCGATGAACTCCCGCAGCTCTTCAACGTGCTGATGGGCGAGATGAGCATCGTCGGCCCGCGCCCGATCGTCGAGAACGAGGCGGCGCGTTACGGTCAGCATTTCGCGCTCTACTGCCTCGTGCGTCCCGGCATCACCGGCCTGTGGCAAATCTCGGGCCGCAGCGACGTGCACTATTTCGAGCGCGTGCTGCTCGACGTGCGTTATGTCAGCAGCCGGACGATGCTGCGCGACATCCGCATCATTCTGCTGACCGTGCCGAGCGTGCTGGCGGCGCGCGGGTCGCGCTGAATTTTCAGGGGGGCAGCAGACCCCCTCCAACGCGTTTTAGACCCCCGCTAGATCGGTTTAGACCCCCTCCAGACCCCGTTTAGACCCCTTTCAGAGGGCCGTTTGAACGCTGTTTCACGTGGAACATGGCGTCATTTCGCGTCATTTGCAGATTTGACGGGCCAAATGGCGCGTTTGCGGCTATGGGCCTGCCTCAATCACGCGGAACCGCACCGGCACCGCCCCTCTACACCCCCAAGCTTCCCGTCCGTGTCCGCGCCTCCCTCAAGGCCTTTGGCGTGCCCGGCGAGCCGACCCAGACGAGTCCCCTCCCCATGACGAATACCGCCTTCCCCGCCCTTCCCGCCACCGTCGAAGCCGCCCTCAAGGAGCGCGGGTACGAGGCCGCCACCCAGGTCCAGGCCGAGGTGCTGCGCCCCGAAGCGGAAGGGCGCGACCTTGTCGTTTCGGCGCAGACGGGCTCGGGCAAGACGGTCGCTTTCGGCCTCGCGATGGTGCCACAACTGCTTGATGAGAATGGCAAAATCGGTTTCCTCCAGACGCCCCGCGCGCTGGTCATCACCCCGACCCGCGAGCTTGCGTTGCAGGTCAGCCGCGAGCTGGAATGGCTCTACGCCCGCACCGGCGCCCGCGTCGCAACCTGCGTCGGCGGCATGAACCCCTCGGCGGAACGCAAGATGCTTCAGTCCGGCCCCGCGATCGTAGTCGGCACCCCCGGCCGCCTGCGCGACCACTTCGAACGCGGCGCGCTGAACCTCGCGCAGCTTGCTGTCGCGGTGCTCGACGAGGCCGATGAAATGCTCGACATGGGCTTCCGCGAAGAGCTGGAAGCGATCCTCGACGGGACCCCCGAAGGCCGCCGTACCCTGTTGTTTTCGGCCACGATGCCGCGCCCGATCGAGGCGCTCGCCCGCCGCTACCAGACCGACGCTTTGCGCATCGCCACCATCGCCGAAGGCCGCGGCCACGGCGACATCGCCTATCAGGCTGTGACCGTCTCTCCGCCCGAAGTCGAGAACGCGGTGGTCAACCTGCTGCGCTTCCACGAGGCGGAAACCGCGATCCTGTTCTGCGCCACGCGCGAGAAGGTGCGCCACCTCCACGCGACCTTGCAGGAGCGCGGCTTTGCGGTCGTCGCCCTCTCTGGCGAGCACTCGCAACAGGAACGAAATCAGGCACTTCAGGCGCTACGTGACGGCCGCTCGCGGGTCTGCGTCGCCACCGATGTCGCCGCGCGCGGGATCGACCTTCCCACCCTCAGCCTCGTCGTTCACGTCGAAATCCCTCGCGATGCCGAAACCTTGCAGCACCGCTCGGGCCGCACCGGCCGCGCCGGTCGCAAGGGCGTCGCGGTGCTGATCGTGCCCTTCTCCGCCCGCCGCCGCGTCGAGCAGATGCTCAATCGCGCGCAGATCAACGCCGAGTGGCAGGACGTGCCCGACCGCGAAGCCATCGCCACCCGCGACCGCGAGCGGCTGCTCGGCAAGCTCCTCGCTCCGACCGAATTCGACGAGGCGGACCGCGATCTCGCCCAGCAGCTCCTCGCCCAGCGGTCCCCCGAGGACATCGCCGCGATGCTCGTCCACGCCCACCGCGCGCGGATGCCCGAGCCCGAGGATCTCATCGCCAATTCCCCGCAGGCCCGCGCCGAAGCCCAGAAGGAGCGTCACCGCCCCGGGTTCGAGGATACCGTGTGGTTCCGCATGGATATCGGCCGCAGCCAGAACGCCGACCCGCGCTGGCTGCTCCCCCTGATCTGCCGCCGCGGCCACATCACCCGCAACGAGATCGGCGCGATCCGCATCGGGCAGGCCGAGACCTACTTCCAGATCCCGCGCGCCATCGCCGACAAATATGCCGACGCTGCCGCCCGCACGGCGCAGGCCGAGGCCGATGGCGAAGGCGAGGTGCTGCTGATCGAACGCTCGGAAGCCGGCCCGCGCGAGGCTGCCCGCAGCAATCGCCAGATGCGCCCCTCGCGCAGCAACGCCGACAAGCCCTTCGTGAAGGCGGCCCCGCGCAAGTTCAACAATGGCAACACCGGCGTGAAACCCGGTACGGGCGGCCCCCACAAGCCCGGCGGCAAACCGGCGTTCAAGCGCAAGTTCAAGCAGACCTGAGCGGGCGCGCTCAGATCCGCAGATCGCTCTCGGCGCGGCTGAACACGCTCTTGAGGTCGAAGAACACGCTGTCCGCGCTGCCATAGGCGCGGATCGCCGCAGCGCCGGCCTTGCGGAACACATCGTGCGGCACGGCCAGCACCACCCCGTCATAGACGCCCGTTTCGGGCGCGGTGACGAGGTCTAGCCCGTATTCGTGCCGCGCTTCCTCGGGGTCGCAGAGCGGATCGTGGACGTCGACGATCGCGCCGTAATCGCGCAGCTCGTCGACCACGTCGACCACGCGGGTGTTGCGCAGATCGGGGCAGTCTTCCTTGAAGGTCAGGCCCAGTACCAGAATGCGCGCACCGCCCACATGGATGCGGCGCTTCAGCATGGCCTTGGCCATCTGCTTGCCGACATAGGCCCCCATCTCGTCATTGATCCGCCGCCCGGCGAGGATCACGTCGGGGTGATAGCCCAAGGCCTCCGCCTTGTGGGTGAGGTAGTAGGGGTCCACCCCGATGCAGTGTCCGCCCACCAGACCGGGGCGGAAGGGCAGGAAGTTCCACTTGGTGCCCGCCGCCTTCAGCACCGCCTCGGTATCGATCCCCATGCGGTTGAAGATGATCCCGAGCTCGTTGACGAGCGCGATGTTGAGATCGCGCTGGGTGTTCTCGATCACCTTGGCCGCCTCGGCCACGCGGATGCTTTCCGCCTTGTAGGTGCCTGCGGTGATAATCTCGGCATAGAGCGCGTCGACGCGGTCGGCGATCTCCGGGGTCGAGCCCGAGGTGACCTTGAGGATCGACGTCAACCGGTGCGCCTTATCGCCGGGGTTGATCCGCTCGGGGCTGTAACCGCAGAAGAAATCGACATTGAAGGTGAGGCCCGAGATCGCCTCGAGCAGCGGGACGCAATCCTCTTCGGTGGCGCCGGGATAGACGGTGCTTTCGTAGATCACGATGCTGCCCTTGCGCATCACGCGGCCAACGGTCTCGGTTGCCTTCAGCAGCGGCGTGAGGTCCGGGCGCTTGTGGGCGTCGATCGGGGTCGGCACGGTGACGATGAAGATCGAGGCGGCAGCCAGATCCTGCGGGTCGGCCGAAAGGCTGAGATGGCGCGCCTCGGCAAGTTCCTCCGGCGAAAGCTCGCAGGTGCGGTCATGCCCACCCGCAAGCTCGGCAATGCGCTTGGCGCTGATGTCGAAGCCGATCACGGGCCGGTGCTTGGCAAACTCCGCCGCCAGCGGCAGGCCCACATAGCCAAGGCCGATCACCGCAATCACCGGCAAGGCATTGTCATTCGTCACGTATCATCCTTCCAGGCACCGCGAATCGTGCCGCAGCACGCGCGGGATTAGCCCAAGGAAGTTGCGATCTTCAGAACAAGACCACGGAATGGCGCTGAGGCAGGGTGGAAAGGGCGGGACGCTTCCTACCCATCTAACGAGGGCTTTCGGCGACGGCTTCGAGGCTTAACGCCACCGCTTCGGCAACTTTAATCCCATCGACCGCCGCTGATAAAATGCCCCCAGCATAGCCAGCACCTTCGCCAGCAGGAAACAGCCCTGCCGTGTTCAGGCTTTGAAGATCCTTGCCGCGGGTGAAGCGGATTGGTGACGAAGTGCGTGTTTCAACCCCCGTCATCAGCACATCGGGATGGTCATAGCCCGGAATCTGCCGACCAAAGACAGGCAGAGCCTCACGCATCGCGGTCACCGCGTAATCGGGCAGGCACTGCGCCAGATCGGTCAGATGTACGCCGGGCTTGTAGGACGGTGTTACCGAACCGAGCGCTTCAGACGGGCGTCCTGCAAGGAAGTCTCCCAACCTTTGCGCCGGGGCCTTGTAGCTCGAACCACCGGCAACATAGGCCAGCGATTCCCAATGGCGTTGCAGCGCGATTCCGGCGAGCGGATCGCCCGGGAAATCGCGCTCCGGATCGATGGCGACGACAAGGCCCGAGTTCGCGTTGCGCTCGTTGCGGGAATACTGGCTCATGCCGTTGGTGGCGACGCGGCCTTCCTCGGATGTCGCCGCGACCACGGTGCCGCCGGGGCACATGCAGAAACTGTAGACTGTCCGGTCGTTCTTGCAGTGGTGCGAGATGTGGTACTCGGCCGCGCCAAGGATCTTGTTGCCGGCCTCGATGCCGAACCGCGATCTGTCGATCCACGATTGCGGGTGTTCGATCCTGACCCCGATCGAAAATGGCTTGGCTTCGACATGGACACCGGCGGCGTGGAGCATCGCGAAGGTGTCGCGCGCGCTGTGGCCGATGGCGAGCACGACATGGTCTGCCTCCAGATACTCGCCGGTGCTCAGATGGACGCCGCGAACGCGGCGGTCGCCTTGGGCATCGGTCGCAATGTCGATGCCGTCGACCCGGTTCGAGAAGCGGTATTCGCCGCCGAGCGCCTCGATGCTTTTGCGCATGCTCTCGACCATGGTGACCAGCCGGAAGGTTCCGATGTGCGGATGCGCCTCGGTGAGGATCTCGGCCGGCGCGCCCGCCTTGACGAACTCGGTCAGAACCTTGCGGTCGCGATTATTGGGATCCTTGATCCGGCTGTAGAGCTTGCCATCGGAGAATGTCCCCGCGCCGCCCTCACCGAACTGGGCGTTCGATTCCGGGTTGAGCACCCCCTGCCGCCAAAGACCCCAAGTGTCCTTGGTCCTTTCGCGCACCACTTTGCCCCGGTCGAGGATGATCGGGCGGTAACCCATCTGGGCCAGGACCAGCCCGGCAAACAGTCCGCACGGCCCCGCGCCGATGACGACGGGCCGCTTGGCCGCGCCGCCTTCCGGTGCTTTGGCGACGAGGTGGTAGCGCGGGTCCGGCGTGGGCTGGACTTTGCTGTCCTTGCGAAAGCGCTGGAGGACCGCCGCCTCGTTCTTCACGTTCACGTCGACCGAATAGACCAGCTGGATGTTGGCCTTGTCGCGCGCATCATGGCCGCGGCGCGCCACGACAAAGCGAACCAGTTCGCGCGGGGTGATCCTGAGCCGTTTGCAGATGGCAGCAGGCAAGGCCTCGTCCGGATGATGGAGCGGCAGGGTCAGTTCGGTAATGCGCAGCATAGCACATCCATTACAGAGCGATGGCGCGGAATGCTATTCGCGCAATTTCGGGCCGCGGGTGGAAAATGGCCAAAGCCGCCTCCACCTATCGGTCAAAGCAAAGAGAGACCCCTTCGTTGTTGAAAATCACCAATGGCGCCAGCCTCAAGCCACGTTCCGGAGCCGCGCCCAAGCAGATCGTGCTGCTGCTTCACGGCTTCGGGTCGAGCGGCACCGACATGATCGCGCTTGCGCCCCAGTGGCAGGAGGCGCTTCCCGATGCGCTGTTCCTTGCACCCCACGCGCCGCAGCGATGCGGGATGATGGGGGCGGGCTATCAGTGGTGGGGGCTGTCAGGCTTCGCGCCGTCGGCTCTGGCTGCGGGTGCGGCATCGGCGGCACCAGCGATCGACGCCTTCATCGACCGCAAGCTGACCGAATATGAATTGACCGAGGCGGACCTCGCGCTGGTCGGCTTCAGCCAAGGCACGATGATGGCGCTCCACATCGGGTTGCGCCGACCGCGCACCGTGGCCGCCGTGGTCGGCTATTCGGGGATGCTCACCGGCACGACGGGGCTTGCGCACTCCGGATTGTCGAAGCCCCCGGTCTTGCTGGTGCATGGAACGGCTGATCCGGTTGTACCGATTGCTGCGCTGCATATGGCGGAAAGCGAACTCAAACGGCTGGGCGTCGAGGTCACGACGCACCTTTCCTATGGAGTACCTCACAGCGTTGATCCTGTTGGCTTGCGCCTTGGAAGGGATTTCGTGGCCAACGCTTTTGAACGATCATCATGACGACTTTTCGTTTTCATGGGGAACAGCAGATTCGCGCCTGACCGGGCCTTCCCACTCCGAAAAACACCTTGCCCACTTTCAGGCAATCGGCAGTCGATCCTCAATGGCCGGAAAGGGGCGCATTGCTGACGAACTGCCTCGAAACGCCCAATCTGCCGCTTTCGTCTGAAGAAGACATTCGCACTACCTGATTTGAAAGTCCGGCTATGGGTCGCCAGGCTGCTAGCTCCCGCTGAGGAGGAAGAACTAAGAGAGCTGCCAAGGCGACAGAACGAACCCCTAGCGATATCTTTCTTCCCTATGGTCGCAAGGCATTCGAACCGCTTCGGAACGTTGAGCGGGGAACAAAAACTCCGAATTGGCCGCCCAACTACCCCTGTCGCGTCCAATCTGGACCTGCGAAGGCTCGTCAACAAAATGTTGTTTCTCAGAAGTTCGGGAATGGTAGCGGAGGAGCCGCTATAATTTGCGTCTTAGGCAGTTCCAGAGCGTCTCTAACTACACTTAAAAATTTAGATTTTTTCTGTATATTATTCATCACCGTTCGCCCTGAATTGCCCAAATTCCTGCCGAAAGGTGGGAAGGACCGTGGGATCGAAATACCCCCGTTTTTGGAGGTATGATTCCCTGACAGGGACAATAACTCGATGGCGCTGACCGTATTGAAGGTGAAGAACGCGAAGCCCGGACGCCATGTAGATGGCCGAGGCTTGTGCCTTGTCGTCAAACCGAGTGGTGCGCGCACCTGGGTTCTAAGAATGCAGTTCAACGGACGTCGCCGCGACTACGGGCTGGGTTCGGCATATGACGTCTCGCTGGCGGAGGCCCGAACAGCCGCAGTCGAGCTTCGTCGTCGGGTTCGGAACGGCTTTGATCCCGTTGCAGAGCGCAAAAGGGCCCGAAAGGTGATCCCTTCTTTTGAAGTAGCTACACGCGCTTGCCATGAAGCGCTCGGAGAAGGCTGGAAGGACGGCCATCTTAGCCGGTGGTTGTCTGGATTTGAGCGTCACATCTTTCCACGTATCGGCAGAAAGCCAGTCGATCAGGTTGACAGCGCGATGGTCGTCTATGCGTTATCTCCCATCTGGCTCGAGATATCAGAAACCGCCCGGCGACTGCTTCAGCGCATCGGAGTCGTTCTCGATTTCGCGCATGTCAAAGGTTGGTTGCCCACCGCTGTTTCGTTGCGCTCAGTCAGGAAAGGCCTCCCACGGCAGAATGACAAGCGCGATCATATGGAAGCAATGGCCTATGCCGATGTTCCGGCTCTAATGGAAAAGCTTGACGCGGCTCCGCCTACAATTGGCCGCACAGCCCTTCGATTCACTATTCTGAACGCGGTGCGGTCTAACGAAACACGCTTGGCCGTCTGGACCGAGGTCGACCTAGAAAGAGGCATCTGGTCTATCCCCGGCGAGCGAATGAAAGCTGGGGAAACCCATATTGTACCATTGCCGGAACAAGCCGTTCAATTGCTTCGCGACCTATGGCTTGCCCGCACCAGCGATGACGGTCTCATCTTCTCGAAGACTGGCGCAAAGCCAATCAGCGACATGACGATGACAAAGGTGCTTCGCTGTGAGGGCTTCGCCACCATCACCGTGCACGGATTTCGGTCCACCTTCGCGGATTGGGCCGCCGAATGCACCGACTTCCCCAAAGAGGTCGTCGAAAAAGCACTGGCCCACAAGGTGCCAAATAAGGTTGAAGCCGCCTATCGCCGGACCGACTTCTTCGAGAAGCGCCGCAGTCTGATGAAACAATGGGCGGATTATCTGAGCAATCGCGACCCAGCTATTGATCCAGCGGCAGCCGAGCTTATTGCGGCTCGCGCCGCCGCCTGATCAGCTCGTGAAGGCTGGCAGTTGTAATACGGGTGGATTTGCCAAGCTTGATGGCCTCAATCTCCCCCGAAGCAATCATCTCGTAGAGCTTGGTCCGACCGACGCCGATCAGGCGTGCTGCATCATTGACTTTCACACAGATCGGCACGACCTCGAGCGGCGTTGTCACTGTCCCGCACCTTCATTCCGGTACGACACCGGATCATTGATCCAACAATTAACGGCGGATTCCCGCCAGCCTGCACCGTGAGCGCTGATCCTCACTTGTGGCGGAAAAGTTCCGTCAGCGATCTTGCGATACATGGTCGAGCGGGAAAGGCCTGTCCGGGCGAGAACGGTCTTTAGACGGATTATCTTGTCAGAGTTGGACATAGGACTTGCTTCCATACATTGGCAATGACTGATGCCCCCTGAAGCAAGAGATCCATTCTTTTGACCCTTTTGCAATCGTTTTGCTTATTCGCCGAGAGGACAACGTAGAAGCGGTTACAATAACTTGCAGAGGCTAGCAGGCGGAAAGAGCGGAGGACAATCGAGAATTACCGAAAGTTGAAGGCAGTTGGCTCCGACACATTTTCGCCACCGCACCTGCCGAGTTTTCCGACTTTACGGTCGCAGACACCGCCACGTTCGATTTTGGGCCTAGGTCGTCGGATCACCTTGTAGCGGCCGCACGGCATCTCATGGCTGAAGTTGGGTTGGGAACTGAAGGTGCGTTATTTGCCCGGAATCAGCGGCGAGGGCTGCGAGCTGGCAGTGAGAGTGCCTAGTACTTCGGCAGATCAGGATATTCCCAACGATATGGGACGCCGGTTTCGCCCAGAGCGATGCGTACCAGTCCGGGAAAGGCGCTCTCTGCCCTCACAT
>JANNZG010000020.1:0-242745 GCA_031410495.1 Porphyrobacter sp. | reverse complement strand
CGACGCGCTCGCCCTGAAGCTTCTCGAAGGCGTTGAACAGCGTGGTGATGCGCGCGAAACGCTCGAGCGCCTCGGGCTTCAGCGCAGCTTCCATCTGGGCGAGGGAGAGGGTGTTGTCCTCCTCCTCTTCCTCTTCGCGCTTGGGGCGGCCTTCGCCGTCCTCGTCATCCTCGTCGGCGTCCGCTTCGGGCTCGTCGGCGACTTCGTCATCCTCGCGGATGGTCGGGCCGGCGGTGGCTTCGGAGATTTCGTCGTCGTCATCATCCTCGGCGCCCTCGGCCATCTTCTCGGCCGGGGGTTCCTTGGAGAGCATCGCGTCAAGATCGAGGATCTCGCGCAGCTGCATGTCGCCGTTGTTGAGCGCTTCGGACCACTGGATGATTGCGTGGAAGGTGATCGGGCTTTCACAAAGCCCCATGATCATCATGTCGCGGCCGGCTTCGATGCGCTTGGCGATGGCAATTTCGCCCTCGCGGCTGAGCAGTTCCACCGCGCCCATTTCGCGCAGGTACATGCGCACCGGATCGTCGGTGCGCTCGCCGGTCGCGAGCTTGCGGTTGGCGGCGCGGGCGTCCTTGGCGGGGCCCTTCTTCTCGTCGTCTTCCTCGTCCTCGTCGTCGGCGACGACATCATCGCTGTCGTTGTCCTCGCCTTCGCCTTCGGCCTCGGCATCCTCGTCGCTCTCGACGATCTGGACGCCCATTTCGGAGAGCGCGGTCTGAATGTCCTCGATCTGATCAGGGCTCATCTCGCCCGAAGGCAGGGCCTCGTTCAGCTCGTCATAGGTGACATAGCCGCGCTTCTTCGCCTTGCTGATCAGCTTCTTGATCGAAGCCTCATTGAGGTCGATCAGCGGGGCATCTTCCTTCTCGGCCATATTTCCGTACGTTTCCATCATCCGGTGTTCCGTCGCCCGTGCACTGGCGAGGCGGCCACCCGTTAAATCCATGTCCGCCCGGTCAGGCGTTACTATCGCCCGAGCTGACCGGTGCCGCTTTGCGACGCCCGAAAGCCTTGAGGCGTTCTTCGACTGCGATGAGCTGTGTACGCAAACGCGTCTGTTCCGCAAACGATCCTACAGGATCGCTGTCGAAACGGGCTATCGTGGCCGCAAGCGCAGCCTCAAGCGCTGGCCGTTCGACCAGCAGCGACACAGCTTCAGCCAGTTCCTCGCACGCAGCGTCGGGATCGTTGCCTTCGTCAATGAAGGCGTAGCGGATATCTGCCGACGGGGCGGGTTGGCCTTGCGAGGTGCATATGGCGGTTGCACCGCGCGAATCAAGCGTTTCTGCAAGTTCGAAGAGCGATTCGATGACAGGTGCGGCTTCCGGCTCGTGCCGGGCGAGGGCCGAAAGCGCCTCTGTGTGCCGCGCGATCTGCCCCGGATAACGCGCGAGCCCTGCCAGAACAGCCGCCAGAAGCCCCTGTCGCTGCGCCCCTGCCATGAGCCGCGAAAGCTGCGCCCGCGCCCCTTCGGACAGGCCCGGCGGCGGCATCGACGTGCCCTTCCACGGCCCGCGCTGAGGCCCGCGCTGCGATGCTTGCGGCGCGGCGCGGGGAGGGCGGGGCGGATAGGCAAAGGCCGAGAACCGGTCGCCCAGTTCGCGGCGGTAGAGGCTCTTCACTTCCGCGTCGGCAATCGTCTCGACATGCGCCATCAGCCGCGCCTTTAGCCCGGCCTTGGCTTCGGGCGTGGTGAGGGGCTGGGCATCGCGCTCGAACTCCCACAAAGCATCGACGAGGCTCTGCGGGCTGGCGAGGATTTTCTCCATCGCTGCCGACCCTTGCGCCTTGATCAGATCATCGGGATCGAGCCCGGCGGGCAGGCGCACGATCCCCAGCGAGCGCATCGGCGCGAGCATCGGCAGCGCCCGGGCGATTCCCCGCATCGCGGCGCGCTGGCCCGCCGCGTCGCCATCGAAGCACAGCACCGGCACCTCGACCATGCGCCACAGCAGTTCCAGCTGCATCTCGGTGAGCGCGGTGCCGAGCGGGGCGACCGCATCGGCGATCCCCGCATTGGCGAGCGCGATCACGTCCATATAGCCCTCGACCACCACGACCCGCCCGGTCTGGCGCGCGGCAGGCGCGGCGCGGTGGAGGTTGTAGAGCGTGCGGCCCTTGTCAAAGAGATCGGTGTCGGGGGAGTTGAGATACTTCGCCACCCCCTCGCGCTTGTCGAGAATGCGTCCCCCGAAAGCGATCACCCGCCCGCGCGCGTCCTGAATGGGCAGCATGACGCGGCCCCGGAAGCGGTCGTAGCGTTCTCCCTGCTCGTTCGCGGCGCGCATCCCTGCGCCCTCGAGCATATCCTCGCCGAATGCGCTGAGCGCCTTGGGGAGGGCCTGCCGATCATCGGGTGCCCAGCCGAAGCCGAATTCGCGCATAACCGCTGGCGAGAACCCGCGCCGCTGGAGGTATTCGCGCGCCACGCTTCCGCCGGGCGCCGCGAGGCTGTCGACGAAGAACTTCTGCGCAGCCTCGGTCACGTCGATCAGGCTGGCGCGTTGTTCGGCACGTTTGGCCATGACGGGATCGGGGGCGGGGACCTCCATCCCGGCCATCGCCGCCAGCTCCTTCACCGCGTCCATGAATTGCAGACCCTGCTGGTCCACCATCCAGCTGATCGCGTCCCCATGCGCCCCGCAGCCGAAGCAATGATAGAACTGCTTCTGGTCGTTGACGTAGAAACTCGGCGTGTTTTCCTGGTGGAACGGGCAGCACCCCTTCCACTCACGTCCCGCGCGCGTCAGCTTCACCGACCGCTGGACAAGCGTCGAGAGCGTGATCCGCGCACGCAGCTCGTCCTTCCATTGCGGGGTGATCGCCATGGGTGGTTATTGCCCCTCAGCGCGGTCTGTGTCGAGGGTGGGGCTAAGGGGGCTGTGCACCCTGTGTGGATACATCCCCCGTTCGCCCTGAGCTTGTCGAAGGGCCGCACTTCACTTCGAGGAGAAAGGCGGTGCTTCGACAAGCTCAGCACGAACGGGATTTGGATTTTACGAAAGCGCAGCCTTCACCAGCGTGCTCGCCAGCTTCCCGTCCAGCACCGCGCCGTGGCGGGCCTTCAGTTCGCCCATGACGGTGCCCATGTCCTTCATGGTGCTCGCGCCGGTCTCCGTCTTGATCGCCTCGATCGCGGCCTTGGTGGCGGCTTCGTCGAGCATCTGCGGCAGGAATTCCTCGATCACGGCCAGCTCCGCGCGCTCCACCGCGGCGAGTTCCGCGCGGCCGCCGGCGTCATACATCTCGATCGATTCGCGGCGCTGCTTGGCCATCTTCTGGAGCACGCTCACCACCAGCTCGTCATCGGGGATCGACTTGCCCGAGGTGCGCTCCTCGATGTCGCGGTCCTTGATCTTGGCGCTGATCTGGCGGAGCGCGGCGGTGCGGTCCTTCTCGCCGGCCTTCATCGACGTGATGGTAGCGGCCTTGATATCGTCACGGATCATCGGTGTTTCCTGTGGATTGAACTGGTGCGCGCGCCCCTAACGCAAATCATCGCCCAAGCCTAGGTTGACGCGAGGGGCCGCCAAGCCTAGCGGACGAAACTTAGCAACATCGCTGGCTTTACACGCAACGGAGCGCCCCAATGGCCGACCCCGCATCCACTCGCGCGCAACCTTCGGGCGCGTCTAATGGAGGGCGCCCCTCTGGGGCGACGGGAGTCCTCGTTCTGGCTGACGGAACGGTCGTCTGGGGACGCGGCTTTGGCGCTGTTGGCGCGAGCGTTGGCGAGGTGTGTTTCAACACCGCCATGACCGGCTATCAGGAGGTGATGACCGATCCCTCCTACGCCGCGCAGATCGTCACCTTCACCTTCCCGCATATCGGCAATGTCGGCGCGAATGGCGAGGACGTGGAGAGCAAGGTCGAAGGCGCGGTAGGCTGCGTGGTGCGCGAGGACGTGACCGAGCCCTCCAGCTTCCGCTCCATCGAGAAGTTCGCCGACTGGATGGTGCGCAACGGCAAGATCGGCCTTGCCGGCGTCGACACCCGCGCGCTCACCCGCCGCATCCGCCAGACCGGCGCGCCCAACGCGGTGATCGCCCATGCGCCGGACGGCAAGTTCGATATCGACGCGCTGGTGAAGCGCGCCGCCGAGTGGCCGGGGCTGGAAGGCATGGACCTCGCCATCCGCGTCACCCGCGACAAGCACGAAGGCTGGGAGGGCGGCTTCTGGACGCTCGGCAAGGGCTATGGCCGCGCCGCCCGCGACGCCAAGCCGCATATCGTGGCCATCGACTATGGCTCGAAGGACAACATCTTCCGCAATCTGGTGAAGGCCGGCGCGCGGGTTACGGTGGTTCCGGCGAAGACCTCCTTCGAAGACGTGATGGCGCTCGCTCCCGATGGCGTGTTCCTCTCCAACGGCCCGGGCGATCCGGCGGCGACCGGCGAATATGCCGTGCCGGTGATCAAGGCGCTGCTCGATGCCGACATGCCGATCTTCGGCATCTGTCTGGGCCACCAGATGCTCGCCATCGCGGCGGGCGCGAAGACGATCAAGATGCACCAGGGCCACCGCGGCGCGAACCACCCCGTCCAGCGTGTGGGTGAGGGCTGGGGCGAAACCACCGGCCTCGTCGAGATCACCTCGATGAACCACGGCTTCGCGGTGGACGTCGCGACCCTGCCGGAGAATGTCGAGCAGACCCATGTGAGCCTGTTCGACGGGACGAATTGTGGGATTTCGATCCGGGGGAAGCGGGCCTTCGCGGTTCAGTATCACCCCGAGGCATCGCCGGGGCCGCAGGATAGCTTCTACCTGTTCGAGAAGTTTGTGGGGGGGCTGGGGTGAGCCTCGAAACGGCTACTCACGGCAGGCTCGTACTGGCGCGGCGATGGGAGACTATCGCGCGGTTCACTCTGTTTGGCGTGATTGCCGCAATGGTGCTCGTGTGGGTTATTGGGCAACCGTTCATCGCTTTCGGCCTGGTGTTCGTCGCCATGCCTGCTGCCTGGCTGTTCAACCTGCGCTGCGAACGTTGCGGTTGGATGGTTTACCGCCAATTCGGCACTGCCGACGTCGATCGTGCCAAGGATCAATTTCTAGCGCCTTTGCATTCCAAGCAGCTTTGGAATCAGCCGGATGCTTGCTCGAAGTGCGGGCATTCGTTCCGCTTCGATGACACAAACTCGAAAGCCGCCTAAATGCCCAAAAGAACCGACATCTCCTCGATCCTCGTCATTGGCGCTGGTCCGATCATCATCGGGCAGGCGTGCGAGTTCGATTACTCCGGCACGCAGGCGATCAAGGCGTTGAAGGAGGAGGGCTACCGCGTCGTCCTCGTCAACTCGAACCCGGCGACGATCATGACCGATCCCGAGTTCGCCGACGCGACCTATATCGAGCCGATCACCCCCGACATCGTCGCCAAGATCATCGCCAAGGAGCGCCCCGATGCGCTGCTCCCCACGATGGGCGGGCAGACCGCGCTGAACTGCGCGCTGGCGCTGGATGCTGATGGCACGCTCGCCAAATACGGCGTCGAGATGATCGGGGCCAAGGCCGACGCCATCGACAAGGCCGAGAACCGCCAGCGCTTCCGCGAGGCGATGGATGCGATCGGGCTGGAGAGCGCCCGCAGCGGCGTCGCCACCACGCTCGAACAGGCGCGTGCCGTGCTCGAACGCACCGGGCTGCCCTCGATCATTCGCCCCTCCTTCACCCTCGGCGGCACCGGCGGGGGGATCGCCTACAACAAGGCGGAATTCGACCAGATCGTGCGCGAAGGCCTCGACGCCTCCCCCACCACCGAAGTCCTGATCGAGGAATCGCTCCTCGGGTGGAAGGAATTCGAAATGGAGGTGGTGCGCGACCGCAAGGACAACGCGATCATCATTTGCGCGATCGAGAACGTCGATCCGATGGGCGTGCACACTGGCGACTCCATCACCGTCGCCCCGGCGCTGACGCTGACCGACAAGGAATACCAGATCATGCGCAACGCCAGCATTGCGGTGCTGCGCGAGATCGGGGTGGAGACGGGCGGGTCGAACGTCCAGTTCGCGGTGAACCCCGCTGACGGGCGCCTGATCGTGATCGAGATGAACCCGCGCGTCAGCCGCTCCTCGGCGCTGGCATCGAAGGCAACCGGCTTCCCCATCGCCCGCGTCGCGGCCAAGCTTGCGGTCGGCTACACGCTCGATGAGCTCACCAACGAGATCACCGGGGCGACGCCTGCCAGCTTCGAGCCGACCATCGATTACGTCGTCACCAAGATCCCGCGTTTCGCCTTCGAAAAGTTCAAGGGCGCGGCCAATGACCTCTCGACCGCTATGAAGAGCGTCGGCGAAGTCATGGCAATCGGGCGCAATTTCCAGGAATCGATGCAGAAGGCGCTCCGGGGTCTCGAAACCGGGCTCGACGGGTTCAACCGCGTTATCGAGCTGGAAGGCGCGGGCAAGGACGTCATCACCGCCGCGCTCTCCCGCCGCACGCCCGACCGGCTGCTGAAGGTCGCGCAGGCGTTCCGCGAAGGCATGAGTGTCGAGGAAGTCGCTGCGGTGACCTTCTACGACCCGTGGTTCCTGCGCCAGATCGAGCAGATCATCGATGCCGAGAAGGCTATCCAGAAGGACGGCCTGCCCCGCGATGCCGCAGGTCTGCGCCGCCTCAAGAGCATGGGCTTCTCCGACAAGCGCCTCGCCACCCTCGCGGTGCGGTCGGTGGGCGTGGCGGGCGGCATGGGCGAGACCCAGGCCAAGCGTTCGGGCCTGCTCCACGACGCGCTCGTCGCAATGGCAGGGGCAACCAGTGCCGAAGAAGTGCGCGCCTTGCGCCACAAGCTCGGCGTCTTCCCCGTCTTCAAGCGCATCGACTCTTGCGCAGCCGAGTTCGAAGCGATCACGCCCTATATGTACTCGACCTACGAGGCCCCGAGCTCCGGCGAGCCCGAGTGCGAGGCGATGCCTTCCGATCGCAAGAAGATCGTCATCCTCGGCGGCGGGCCCAACCGCATCGGGCAGGGCATCGAGTTCGATTACTGCTGCGTCCACGCCTGCTTCGCGCTTGCCGAGCAGGGCTACGAGACGATCATGATCAACTGCAACCCCGAGACCGTGTCGACCGATTACGACACCTCCGACCGCCTCTATTTCGAGCCGCTGACCGACGAGGACGTGCTCGAAATCCTGCGGGTGGAACAGCAGAACGGCGAGCTTGTCGGCGTCATCGTCCAGTTCGGCGGGCAGACCCCGCTGAAGCTGGCGCAGGCGCTGGAGGATGCGGGCATCCCCATCCTCGGCACTTCGCCCGACATGATCGACTTGGCCGAAGACCGCGAACGCTTCGCCAAGCTGGTCAACAAGCTGAAGCTGAAGCAGCCCGAAAACGGCATCGCCCGCAGCCGTGACGAGGCCGCCGCCGTGGCCGCCCGCATAGGGTACCCGGTGCTGCTGCGCCCCTCCTACGTGCTCGGCGGACGGGCGATGGAGATCGTCGACAGCGAAGCGCAGCTCGACAATTACATCGCCACTGCGGTCAACGTCTCGGGCGATAGTCCGGTGCTGATCGACCAGTATCTGCGCGATGCGATCGAATGCGATGTCGATGCGCTGTGCGATGGCACCGAGGTGCGCGTCGCGGGCGTGATGCAGCATATCGAGGAAGCCGGCGTCCACTCGGGCGATAGCGCCTGCACCCTTCCGCCCTATTCGCTCTCGCCAGACATCATCGCCGAGATGGAGCGTCAGGCCGAGCTGCTCGCCTTTGCGCTGGGCGTGGTGGGCCTCATGAACATCCAGTTCGCGGTGAAGGACGGGCAAGTCTACCTCATCGAGGTCAACCCGCGCGCCAGCCGGACCGTGCCTTTCGTCGCCAAAGCGATAGGGCAGCCGGTCGCCAAGATCGCGGCGCGGGTGATGGCGGGCGAGCCGCTCAGCAACTTCCCTCCGTTCAAGCGCGATCTGCCCTATATGGCGGTCAAGGAAGCGGTGTTCCCGTTTGCGCGCTTCCCCGGTGCCGATCCGGTGCTGTCGCCGGAAATGAAGTCGACCGGCGAGGTGATGGGCATCGACACCAGCTTCGAAGCCGCCTTTCTCAAGTCGCAGATCGGCGCAGGCATGGTGCCTCCGCAATCGGGCACGGTGTTCGTTTCGGTCAAAAACACCGACAAGCCGGTCATCGTCGCAGGGGTCAAACGCCTAATCGAACACGGCTTCCGCGTCATCGCCACAGGCGGTACCCAGACCTATCTCGCCGAACAGGGTCTGTCCGTGGAGCGGGTCAACAAGGTGGCCGAGGGCCAGCCGCATATCGTCGACCGGATTATCGACGGCGATATTGCGCTGATCTTCAATACCACCGAGGGCTGGCAGTCGCTGTCGGACAGCAAATCGATCCGTCAGGCGGCGTTGGCAGGCAAGGTACCCTACTACACGACGGCCGCCGCATCGGTCGCGGCGGCAGCGGCGATTTCGGCGATCCGGCCGGACCAGCTTGAAGTCCGCTCGATGCAGGACTATTATGGGGACTGATTGATAGCTCCCCCCGACATCGAGAGTAGCTGACGCCGGACTGTGACGGGACGGCGAAAGGCTCTTTCTTCCCTTTCAGGGGCTGGTGCCGGGACAAGAGAGAAAGACAAAAAAGAGATGGCGACGGTGGAAAAGGTTCCGATGCTGGCCGAGGGTTACGAGCGGTTGACCGCCGACCTCAAGGTGCTGCGCGAGGAACGCCCGAAGATCGTTGAAGCCATCGAGGAAGCGCGCGCCCACGGCGACCTTTCGGAAAATGCCGAATACCACGCCGCCAAGGAGCGGCAGGGCCAGGTCGAAGCCATGATCGGCGAGATCGAGCACATGGTGAGCCGCGCGCAGATCATTGATCCGACCATGCTGTCCGGCGACAGGATCGTGTTCGGCGCGACCGTAACCTTGCTCGACGAGAGCGACAAGCCGATCCGCTACCAGATCGTCGGTGTGACCGAAGCGGACGCCAAGAAGGGGCGGATTTCGTACAACTCGCCGCTCGCGCGCGCGCTGATCGGCAAGCAGGTTGGTGACGATATCGAAGTGACCGTGCCTGCGGGCGAGCGGTCCTATCACGTCGACAAGATCGAGTTCATTTGAACGAACACAGCGGGGGGCGCGGATCATGCCAGTACCGGTACGAGTGATTGCAGAGCGCAAGGTCGTGCGCGATTTCCTCGATGCCGATGCGACGAGCATGGCTGATGCCATCCCCTATGATCCCACCAGATTTAGCCGCGAGCGCGCCTTCGAGCGGCTGAAGGGTCTCGACATCCTGCGCACCAATGGCGCGGGCAAGTGGTGGCTCGACGAAGGCAAGTGGGAAGACCGCCGCGCCAATCGCCGCACCCGCGCGGTCTTCGCAATGCTGGCAGTGGGCGTAGCTGCGGCAGTCGCGGCGCTGCGGTGACGCAGTTTTAGCCGCGTTTTAGACCCGGCCTTGCACGTTCTAGACCCGCGCTCGCACGCTTTAGACCCGGGTTAGACCCCTTTCAGACCCCCCTTTGCGCGGCAAAATAACGGTGTTTCACGTGAAACACGCACGTTCGGGGGCGTCGCGGGGTCAATCCTCGGGAGTCAGCAGCTTGTGGATGTGGACCACCACATATTTCATCTCGGCATCGTCCACGGTGCGCTGCGCCTGCGCGCGCCATGCATCGACCGCAGCGTCATATGAGCTGTAGACGCCCACGACGTGAATGCTCTCGGGGTCCTGGAATTCGATCCCGCGCGGATCCTTCACGCGGCCACCCATCACGAGGTGGAGCCGCTGGGTGGGAGTGGTTTCTGACATGGGCTGGGTCCTTGGGGAGGAAGGTTGGCGTGCCCTTAGCGCCTGACGCGCCAAGGGCAAGCCTTCCTCTTATCCGTAGGATCAGCCCTTGGTCTTGCGCCTGAGATCGCGGACCACGCCTACAGCCGCATCGGCGGTCTTGCGGGCGAGGGCGCGGGTGCTGTCGGCGGCAGAGCCTGCCGCTTCGGTGGCATTGGCGGTAATCCGCTTGGCCTGCGTGCCCGCCGCATCGCCGAATTCCGCCGCCTTGTCCTGCCCGGTGCGGGCGGTCTCGAGCAGCTCGTCGAGCGCGGTCATCAGGTAGCCCATCGCCGCCTCGCCGATCATCTCGCCGACCCGCGATCCGCGGCGCGACGTGGCACCGGTGACGGTCGCCTTGGCGCTCGAAGCCGCGCCCGAAATCGCATCACCCGCGCCATGCAGCGCCCGGCCCGCAACACGCCGGCCGGGGCGGGTCAGAAGGCCTACCAAAAGGCCCGCCGCCAGCGCTCCGCCGATCACGGTGAGAGGATTGGCCCGGGTGTAATCCACCACCGAACTGGCGGTCTCCCGCGCCTGATCGGCCAAGGTGCGCTCGGCATTGCGTCGCTCGGCTGCCTCGATCTTGGCACGCAAAGCGTCGCGCTTGTCGCTGACGGGAAGGGGGACGGGGTCGGTCATTCGGGGTCTCCTGCGGGTGCCGCTGAGGGGGGTGCGGCGTCGGGGGGTGGTGCGTAGTCGCTGTCGCCATCCTCGGCGCGCAGCTCGTCGAACCAGTCGAGAATAGGCTCCCGCGCGAACCACAGGATGATCGCGCCAAGGAGCAGGGCGAGCACGCCCTTCTTGTCTCCGGCCTGCTCTCTCGCCAGGTCGAGCACGTCGCGCGCTCCTGTCTTGATCCGGGTGGAGATGGTCGAGGTGACACCCGAAGAAACGCGGCTCGCGATGCCTTCCTCCTCGAGACTGCCTTGCAATCGCTGGATATCCTCGGCGAGCACGGCGCGGGCCTTGTCGCGCAGGGCGCGGTCCTCGACAAAGCGGGCGGGGAGGTGGGTCATCCCTCGTCCCCCGGGCCGAACATCGCGCCAAGGGTCTTGCCCTCGGAAGCGGCCGCCATCACCAGCAGAGCGACACCTGCGAGCAGCACGCCGACCACGATGGCAATCGCTCCCCAGATCGTGACCAGCGGCGCAAGCGCAATCACCACGCCCACCGCAAGCGCGATCAGCGCGAGGTTAAGCAGCACAAGCGCCAGCACCAGAAAGACCACCGCGCGGCCTGCCTTCTTGCCGGCAAGGCCTGCGCGCGTCTTTTGGAAGGCGATCTCCGCCGCCGCATAAGTGCGCGCGTCCTCGACCAGTACGGTGAGGTCGTCCTTAAGCGACGTGAAGGTCGCGGTATCATCGGCAGACGCTTCCGGCTCGGGCGGAGGAACGGAGGCGGGAAATTCCGCATCCGGTGACCGCGGCGAGCCGGGCTCGGTGTCAAGCATGGCGTGTTCTCAGAGCCGGATCAGCGCCGACGGCCGCCGAAAATCCGCGCGAGGAAGAAGCCGACCACGGCGGCAACGCCGACCGCGACGCCCGGGCTCTTGCGGACCGCTTCGCGCGCGCCTTCGCCAAGCTCCTCGACGCTCTTGGAATCGAGCTTGGCCGAGGTTTCCTGCAACGTGCGCGAGGCCTTGCGGGCGTAATCGCCATATTGCTCGCCGAGTTTTTCGTCGATCTGCGACGCGGTGTCGCCCACGACCTTGCCGAGCGAGGCGATCGCGTCACTCGTGACCTTCTTGCCCTCGACCGCGAGTTCGCCGGCCTTGCCGAGCGCCTGCTCGCCATAGGACTTGGCTTCGGCGACGAGATCGCTGCTCTTGCCCTTGGCCTGATCGCCCACGGTGGTGAGGCGGTTTTCAGCCTCAGTACGCAGCGCGGCGGCGCCGGCCTTGGCTTCTTCGAGCGCGGCGTTGAAGCGGCTCTTGGCCTCGGCGACGGGGGCGGAAACGGGCGCGGCGTCAGCCGCTGCCGCGACGGCCGCAGTCTTGCGCGAGGCGGCCTTCGCAGGGCCTTCGCCATTCGCGGCGACCGCTCCCTTGGCGCTCTTCGCGGGTGCCTTCTTGGCGGTGATGTTCTCGGGGGTGGGGGTATCGGCCATCAAACTGCTCCTTGTCTTTCGGCGTTCTTCTGCGTCGTTGACTTGTCAGGCATTTCGTCCGCGCCATCCGCTTGCACGAGAGGACCCTCGCGCATAGGGACGTCACGCGTACGGTCGATGCCGGTTTCTTCAAGCCAGAATCATGCCGTTCCCATTACCATAGCGACGCAGTGTCCTAACAACCTAAACCACTTTACAGCCGGAGCCAAACATGACCGCCATCATCGACCTGCACGGGCGCGAAATCCTCGACAGCCGCGGCAATCCGACCGTCGAAGTCGATGTTCTGCTCGACGACGGCAGTTTCGGTCGCGCGGCGGTGCCCTCGGGTGCGTCGACCGGTGCGCACGAGGCGGTCGAGCTGCGTGACGGGGATGCATCGCGCTACATGGGCAAGGGCGTGCTGAAGGCGGTCGAGGCGGTCAACACCGAGATCCGCGAACTGCTGATCGAGAACTTCGACGCAGAGGACCAGCGCGATATCGACCTTTCGCTGATCGCGCTCGATGGCACGGCTAACAAGTCGCGGCTCGGCGCCAATGCTATCCTCGGCACCTCGCTGGCGGTCGCCAAGGCGGCGGCGAATGCACGCGGGTTGCCGCTCTATTCCTACCTCGGCGGCGTCTCGGCACACATGCTGCCGGTGCCGATGATGAACATCATCAACGGCGGCGAACATGCCGATAACCCGATCGACATCCAGGAATTCATGATCATGCCCGTCGGCGCGGACAGCATCGCAGAAGCGGTGCGGTGGGGTGCGGAAGTGTTCCACACGCTGAAAAAGGGCCTGCACCAGAAGGGCCTCGCCACCAGCGTCGGCGACGAAGGCGGCTTTGCACCCAACCTCGCCAGCACCCGCGCTGCGCTCGACTTCATCATGGAATCTGTCGCCAAAGCCGGCTTCACCCCGGGCGAAGACATCGTGCTCGCGCTGGACTGCGCTGCGACCGAGTTCTTCAAGGGCGGCAAGTACGAGATTTCGGGCGAGGGCCTCAGCCTCTCCCCGCACGAAATGTCGGATTACCTTGCCAAGCTCTGCGCCGAATATCCGATCCGCTCGATCGAGGATGGGATGAGCGAGGACGATTTCGAGGGCTGGGCGGCGCTCACCGCTGCCCTAGGCGATACAGTGCAGCTGGTCGGCGACGATCTTTTCGTCACCAACCCTGCGCGTCTCAAGGACGGTATCGGCCGCGGCCTTGCCAACTCGCTGCTCGTGAAGGTCAACCAGATCGGCACGCTGACCGAAACGCTCGCCGCCGTCGATATGGCCCACCGCGCGCGCTACACCTGCGTGATGAGCCACCGTTCGGGCGAGACCGAGGATGCGACCATCGCCGATCTTGCGGTGGCCACCAATTGCGGGCAGATCAAGACCGGCTCGCTGGCGCGCTCGGACCGGCTTGCGAAGTACAACCAGCTGATCCGTATCGAGGAAGAACTGGGCGACAGCGCCGCCTATGCGGGCAAGGCCTGCTTCGGCGGGCGGGTCTAGAGCCCGGTCTCGACAACCGCCTCGAAGAAGCGCTCCATCGCCGCCTGACCGGTAGAGGTCAGCCTGACCATCACGCGGCGATGGTCTTCGGGATCGTTCTCCCGCACGACCAGCCCTTCATCCGCCAGCACACCGAGCCATCGAAGGCCGGTAGTGGCGGGAGAGGCGGAACCGATGCAGGCGCTCGAGACAGAGACCGTCTTGCCTTCACCATGCGCGACGAACAGGTCGAGCATGATGTCCCAGGCAGGCTCACCGAACAGGTCGGCATTGCCGAAAATCGCAGAGCGTTTGCGCCGCAAGGCATAGGTCTTGCGCGCGAGCGCGAGGGCGCTGCGGGCGGCACGGGGCGCCCGGGTTTGAGGTGGCTTGTCTGCTTCAGCCGCAGAGGGTGCGCCCTCGGCTGCGTTGCGGAGGCGGATTGCGATCTCCATCAACTCGTCGGCGAGTGGATGGAACGGCGAAGCCGGGCTGTCGTCCCCTGCGCTGTACGCAACTTGTTCAGCCCCGCGTGTCATGTCGCCCTATCCGTCACCCCAGGGAGAGCGTCGGCTTTGTGCGCGACCAGCTAACCCGGGCTTAGATATTAGGCGCTCCGTCCCCTTGTGGCTTTACGGGTAAATACGCAGTGCCCTCTTAATATGGGAGAAATCATGATTTTTCCCGTTAGCGCCGGGCCTGATCCAGGCGCAGCTGCTGGATCGCGGCGTCGCAATGCGCAGCGGCAATATGCGCGCCGATGCTGTCAAGCGCGGCAAGCTGAAGTTCGAGTGCTGCTAATATGGCCTGCACGCCGGAAGCATCCGGCAGGGGCGAAGAGAGGTTTTCCAAGGCTGAATCCCGATTGTCATTATAGCGCCCCTGCTACAGCCTCACCGTGTCTTCCGGTAGCTGAAGCTAGTTGGATATCGCCTTAATGACTTACGGAAATCTACAGAGGGAAACTACGTAGTGGAGGCCGCGCTCCACAACGGGACGCGGCAACCTTTTATCGGCCGAACCGCTCCTGCAGTGCCAGCAGCGCAAGCGCCGCCTTGGCAGCCTCGCCGCCCTTGTCCTTCTGCGCAGGATCGGCGCGGACCAGCGCTTGGGCTTCGTTCTCGACCGTCAGGATGCCGTTGCCGATGGCGATGCCGTCCATCGTCAAGGCCATGATTGCACGGGCACTTTCGCCTGCGACGATCTCGAAGTGATAGGTCTCGCCGCGGATCACCACGCCGATCGCGACGTAGGCGTCATAGCGGTCGGCCTCGGCCGCAAGGGCGATCGCCCCAGGGATCTCGAGCGCGCCGGGGACCGTCAGAACCTCGACCTTGTGACCCGCCGCTTCGAGTGCAGAGCGGGCACCCGCGATCAGCATATCGTTAAGGTGGGCGTAGAATCGCGCTTCGACGATGAGGATATCGGCCATGGGGATTACTCCGGTATGGGATGAAAATCGGTGATGGTGAGGCCGTAGCCCTCGATGGCGACGTAATCGGGGCGGCTGTTGGAAAGCAGCACCATTTCGGAAATGCCGAGATCGACGAGGATCTGCGAGCCGATTCCGATGTTTCGCAGCTCCTCGCTCTGCTGCCAGGCGCCCGTGCCGACGCGGCCTGTGAGAATCACGATGACCCCCGAGCCATGCTCGCCGATGGCCTGCATCGCCCGCTGGAGAGTACGCTTGCGCGGGCCGGGCGCACCGAGCACGTCGTCGAACACCGAGATCGGGTGAACGCGGGCGAGGGTGGGCTCGCCGGGGATCACGTGGCCCTTCTGAAGCACATAGGCCTCGCTGCCGGCCACCCGGTCGCGGTAGGTGATCATGCGCCACTGGCCGCCGTAATCGGAGGCGAAAGCGCGCTCGGAAAGGCGCTCGACTAGGTGATCGTTGCGCATCCGGTAGGCAATCAGGTCGCGGATCGTGCCGATCTTCATGTCATGCTTGCGCGCGAAGGCGATGAGATCGTCGAGCCGGGCCATGGTCCCGTCCTCGTTCATGATCTCGCAGATCACGCCCGAGGGGTTGAGCCCGGCGAGCCGCGAAATGTCGACGGCCGCCTCGGTATGCCCGGCGCGCACGAGAGTGCCACCGTCGCGCGCCATCAGCGGGAAGACGTGACCGGGGGTGACAAGATCGTCCGCGCCCTTGGCCGCGTCGATCGCGACCGATATGGTGCGCGCACGGTCCGCCGCCGAAATGCCGGTTGTGACGCCTTCCTTCGCCTCGATCGAGATGGTGAAGGCGGTCTGCATCGATTCTTTATTGTTGCGGCTCATCGGCTGCAATCCGAGTGTCTCGACACGGTCCTTAGTGAGCGCGAGGCAGATGAGGCCGCGACCATACATCGCCATGAAATTGATCGCCTGGGGCGTTGCCATTTGTGCGGGAATGATAAGGTCGCCCTCATTCTCCCGGTCCTCATCGTCGACGAGAATGTACATGCGCCCGTTCCGCGCCTCGTCGATAATCTCGTCGATACCGACCAACACCGGGCGCTGGTCGTTGGAATCTAGAAACATTTCGAGCTTTTGTAGGGTTTCGGCGGTCGGATTCCAGTCCGCCTCCCCGACGTCGCGCAGAGTGTTGGCATGGAGACCCGCAGCGCGGGCAAGCCCGGCGCGGGTCATTTTTCCGCTATCCACGAGATCGCGGACGCGTGTGATGATCGATGTGCTCATTTCGCCCATGTAGCACATCGGGATGTGATCGCAAGGGTTCGTGAATGGGGCAAATGCGTGTTTAGACCGTCCTGGATGGGTTCGTCCCAAAAAAGTTGAAGAACCTTCGGGCGAGCCTAAAGTAGCAGGCGTATTGTATTGGAATTGCGCGTAAACTGATGCAGAAATTCCCTTTGTTGCTTGCCGGTCCTGTTCTAACAGGCGCCCGCCAACCTCGACATCGCCAATACTGCCATTGTTATCCAAGTACGAAGCAATTAAGCTTGCTCTCGCACCCTCTCCATCAACGATATGATCCGAAGATTGTGGCATAGCTTCCTGCAAACACGCAGTATTTGAGTGTTTGTGCCGCTGATTGCCGAGCGCCAGATTGTGCAGTTTGGCCGTAGCCTGAATGCCGCCGTTAATCTTGTCAGATATGACTTGGAGAACCGCATCGAGCGAACGGGGCTCGCCACCGTTACCATAAAAGACCGCACGGTTGGCTCGTGCTTCTCTGGGGAAAATCACAACAGCGCTCGATTGCGGCGCGCGCTGCCAGTGTCGCAGGAAACGTGCTGCGCCATTCGAACCGAGAAAGTGAGCGAGATAGAGTTCGGCTGAATTCGGGGTCCGGCCGATTACGGGTTCAAGTGCCTCGGCATTCTCTAGCGTATGCGCGGCGGCCAGCATCGACGAGAAGGCAGGATCGCTGCGCAGTGCAAGCAGCGCGGCCCGCGATGGTTGTGCCCTCGCGCCATCGTGACCTGAGGCGCAACGCAGAGTGGCGTCTAGACCCAGGCGCGTGCCGTTACGTTTCAGGCCGGCGAGCCATGTCCCCTCCACAAACTGGAAAAGTCCGCGCGCGCTGGACTTTGTTGCCCGAGCATCTGGGTCGAGGCTCGATTCGAGATGCGCCTGCGCGAGGAGATAGGCAAAATCGACGCCGGTTCGCAGCGAAGCCTGCCGTATCGCGGCAACAACGTCGCGGCGCGTGGCCGTCCCTTTTCCAGATGGTACCGCTTCCATGCTAGCGTCTGAACGTCCACGCACCGCCCAATCCTGCGCATTAGCAGGCGACGCCCCCGGCAGCAGGAGGCCCAGCAGAACAGCGCATATGATCCCGACAAGCCGTGCCACGCAGCGACTTTACCCCCGCGCGACTGAAGCGACCGTCATGCGGAGTGGTTTACACGGGCTTTCCGGTCACCAACCCGGCCACGCGAACGCGCCCGGAGGAGGGTGTGGGATTGTCATGCGCTGCGAGGAAGTTTTGGTGGACGCACTTGGGCTCGAACCAAGGACCCGCTGATTAAGAGTCAGCTGCTCTACCAACTGAGCTATGCGTCCATTCCGACTGGTCGGAAACCGCGGGCCGGGAGGGCCAAGGCCGTGTCCCGATTCGCGTGAGGCGCTGCATTTAGCGCGTCCGGCTCTGGTGGCAAGGGCCTAATCGCGACAAAACGTCATCCGAAGGTTAGTCCCCGCTTCGGAGCGACGCGGTTCCAGCGGTCGACCATCATCAGCAGGCCGATGCAGATCATGTTGGTCATCATCGATGATCCTCCGTGGCTCATCCACGGCAGCGGGATACCCTTGGCAGGCGCCATGCCCATCACCATCAGCAGGTTGATGGCGATGTAGAAGAAGATCGTCGCGGTGGCCCCTGCTGCGAGCAGGGAGGAGAAGCGGTCCTGCGCCTCGCTCGAGACCTTCCAGCCCCAGCGCAGGATCAGCGTATACATAAGCAGCACGAAGATCCCCCCGGTCAGCCCCCATTCCTCAGCCATCGAGGCAAAAACGAAGTCGGTGTGAGGCTCGGGCAGGTAGTTGAGGTGGCTCTGGGTGCCGTTGTTGAAGCCCTTTCCGAACAAGCCGCCGGAGCCGATCGCGATCTTGGACTGTGCGATGTGGTAGCCGGCGCCCAGCGGGTCGTTTTCAGGATCGAGGAAGGTCGTCACCCGCGCGCGCTGGTAATCGTGGAGCGCAAAGAAATAGACGAGCGGCATGGCGGCAATGCCAAGGCCACCCGCGGTAAGAAACCACCACAAGGGCAGTCCGGCGAGGAACATCACCACCACGCCTCCGAAAGCAATTGCGATCGAGGTGCCGAGATCAGGCTGGAGCAGGACGAGCGCGATGGGCAAAACAATGAGCATCCCGGACGGCAGGACCGAACGCCAGGAGCCGATCATGCCCGAAGGCAGGGCCTCGTAGAATCGCGCCATCGCGAGCACCACCGCCGGCTTCATCAGCTCGGAAGGCTGAATGCGGATCGGGCCGAATTCGAGCCAGCGCTGGCTCCCGCCGCCGACCTGTCCGACGATCTCGACCGCCAGCAGCAGAAGGAGGACAACCGAATAGGCAGGATAGGTCAGCATCCGCACCGCATCGCGCGGCAGGACGGCGATCATTCCGGCCATGACCGCAAACACTAGGAAGCGTATGAAGTGCGACAGGGCATAGGGCTGCATCGACCCGCCGCCGGCCGAATAGAGCACTAGCCCGCCAAAGCCGGTCAGCAGCACCAGCGGGATCAGCATTTCCCACGGAAGGCGGGCGATAGGTTCCGGGACGATTCCGCGGGCGCCGAGCGTGCTCATTGTGGGGCCTCTGGGGCAGGGCCGGCAGGCGTGGGAGGAGGCGCGGGCGTAGGTGCTGCCGGGAGGGACGCTTGCGGCGCTGCGGTTCCAACCGGTGGCGTGCCTGAAGGGCTGACGTCAGGCCTCGGCGCGGCGCGGCTCTCTGCATCGACCCGCGCCGTCAGCGGGACACCGGCAAAGTCGTCCTGTGGCACACTTTGACCGGCGGCACCGACAAAGGCGGCATATTCCCGGCTCATCCGCTGCTGCGGTGTGCCGCCCCATTCGGCCTCATACCGGTGCAGCGTGTCGAGCGCGGTCGCAGGGTCGAACAGGTAGGTCATCACGTCGCGTGCGATCGGAGCCGCCGCGGTTGCACCGAAGCCGCCATGCTCGATCACCGTCGCCATCGCATAGCGGGGCGCATCGGCAGGGGCATAGCAAATGAACCACGAGTGGTCGCGCGATGCCCAGTCGGCCACGTGGCCGCGGCTGATCAGTCGGCGCACTTGCGCCGTGCCGGTCTTGCCGGCCATCCGCACGTCGCCGATCTGGATCTGCGCGCCGCGTGCGGTGCCCGATCCGTTGACCACACGGAACATGCCGTCGCGGGTCACTTGCAGTTGTTCCGCTGTAACGGGCAGTTGAGGGCCCAATGGTGCGGGATTCCCCAGCACTAGAGAAGGCCTGAGGTCGCGCCCGCTGGCGATACGTGCGGTCATGACCGCAAGCTGCAGCGGTGAGGCGAGAACATAGCCTTGGCCGATCACGGCATTCAGACCGTCGGAATCGGTCCAGTCCTGATCGTAGCGCTTCTTCTTCCACGCCGACCCCGGCACGGTGCCAAAACGCTGCGAGGTGCCGGGCAGATCATATTCCTGTCCGAGACCGAACGCCTTGGCGATCGGCGCGATCGCATCGTAGCCAACGCGGTGAACCATGCTCCAGAAGTAGGTGTTGCAGCTGTGCTCGATGGCTTCGCGCATATCCACGGAGCCGTGCACGGCATCGCACCTGAAAAAGCGATTTCCGAGCTGGTAGCCGCCCGGGCAGCTGACGCGTTCATCGGGCGAGACTCCGGCAATTTGCAGCGCCAGCGTCGCCATCGGCTTGACCGTGGAGCCGGGTGGATAGAGCCCTCGCACCGCCTTGTTCAGCAGCGGGATATGGTCGTTCTCGTTGAGCATCTTCCAACGCAGCGCGCCGATTCCGCCGACAAAGCTGTTGGGATCGAACGAGGGCATGGAGGCGAGCGCAAGGATGCCGCCGGTCTGGCAGTCGATGACCACTGATCCGCCCGACTGGAGACCGATGCGGCGCGAAAGGTAATCCTGCAGCGGGCCATCGATCGTCAGCTGGACCGCTTTGCCCTGCACGTCGCTGCGGGTCTCGAGGTCGCGCACGATGCGGCCCTGTGCCGTCACCTCGACCCGCCGCGCGCCGGGTTCACCGCGCAAGGTCTGCTCGAAATCCTTCTCGAGTCCATCCTTGCCGACCTTGTAGCCGGGCGTGATCAGGAGGGGATTGGGATCTTTCTCGTATTCCTCGGCCGAGGCGGGTCCGACATAACCAATCAGGTGACCGACCGAAGGCCCTGTGGGGTACGACCGCGAGAAACCGCGTTGCGGGACCACGCCGGGAAACTCCGGCATCCGCACGCTGAGCGCGGCGAATTGCTCGTATTTGAGCCCGCTCGCCACCTCGACAGGCTGGAAGCCGCGTGCGGTTCCCACCTTGTCCTTGACCTCGGCAATCCGCGACGGGTCGAGCTCGAGCAGCGCGCCCAACCGGTCAATGGTCTCATCGGAGTGCTGCAAACGCTCCGGGATCACGTCCACGCGGAAGTCGGCGCGATTGGAGGCGAGCGGAGCTCCGTTGCGATCAAGGATCCAGCCCCGGCGCGGCGGAATCAGCGTGAGGTTGACGCGGTTGCTCTCGGATTCGAGGCGGTATTTCTCGTTCTCGGCAATCGAAAGGTAGCCGAGCCGCAGCGCCAGCAGCACGCCGATGCTGCCCTGGAACGCGCCGATGACAATGGAGCGCCGATCGAAACTGCTGCGCAGGATCGACGCGCTGATCATCTTCGGCGTGCGTCCCGGCCGATCGCCGAGGAACGGGATCTTCATCAGTTGAGTTTCCGCGCGCGGGCCAGCCGGAAGCGGTCAAGCCCGGCAACCAGCCGCGCGATTATCGGATAGAGCAGCACCGACAGCAAGGCCTGCGGAAGCGCCACGAGCAGCATCTCCGGGGTCAGGCTCGCGCCCGATACGAGCAGCGAGACCAGCCAGTAAACGATGCCGATGGTGCTGGCGGTGAACCAGTCCTGCCAGAACCCGCGCCACGGAAAGCGCGTCTCGATCATCTCGATGGCAATCATCGCCAGCGACCAGAGCAGGATCGCGCTGCCGAAAGGCTGGCCGCTCACCAGATCGTCGAAAGCACCCAGCGGCGCGCCCGCCCATAGCGGCAACAGGCCGGGGCGAACCATCCGCCATGCGAGCAGCATCAGGAAGCCCAGCGACGGCATGAGCGGCATAAGGTCAGCGATCAGCAGCACAGGCAGCACCGAGCCGAGCATGATCGTGACATAGGGCACGCTGTTGGCGCGCAGCGGCGATGGCGCACGGTTGATGCGACTGCCGTAAATGTCCGAGCGGGCGCGAGGGTCAAGCCGCTCCATCAGTCCGCAGTCTCGAGCACGGCCGACGATGGTGAGGATGTGGCGCTGGCAGAGGCAGCAGGCTTGCCGCCTGGCTGCTCTTCCGCCTTGAGCGCCTCGACCGCCGCGGCCTGCGCAATGGGTTCGACCGCGACGAAATTTGTGGCGCCAGGCTCCGCGATCAGCTGCGCGATGCCGCCGTCAGGCGTGATCTTGGCAATCACCGCCACCGCGACGCCGGGGCGATAATAGCCGCCCGCGCCGCTCGTCACCATCAGGTCGCCGACCTTCAGCGGGTTCACTCCGAGGTTGACGAGGCGGATGCGCAGCAAGCCGTCACCGCGCCCTTCGGCAAAGGCGATGATATTGTCCTTGGCGCGGCGGACAGGCAGCACGCTCTCGCTGTCGGTGAGCAGCAGCACGCGCGCGGAGTTACGCCCCGTTTCGAGCACGCGCCCGATCACCCCGCGCTCGGAGACGACCGGCATACCCGGCTGCACCCCGTCACCGGCGCCCGCGCTGATATATGCGTGGCGCCGCCCGCTGGTGGCGGTCGATCCGATGAGACGCGCGACGGCTACCGGCTTGGTATCGCCATCGCTCAATCCCAGCAGCCCCTTCAAGCGCCGGTTCTCGGCCTTCACCGCGTCGGCCTCTGCAAGCCGTATGCGGGCGATTTCCATCTCGCGCCGCAGTTCGGCGTTTTGGGTACCGGCACTGAAGTAGCCTGCAATGCTGGCGACAAAGCCTTGCGAGCCCGACCGTGTCGCGGCCGTGACTTTGCCAGCAGGCGCGACAACATCGGTCGCGGCACCGCGCAGCGGCGCAAAGGCGCTCGGTTGCCATAGCGATAACGCCAGCAATCCGAGGCCCAGCAACGCGCCCGCCCCGGCCAGAAGGTAGCCGGTGAACAGCGAATACTGCGCCTTCTTCGAAAAGCCCGAGCGGCGCGAAGAGGGGGGCGCCATGGCTTAGAGTCCCTTCTGGATTGCGTGCGCGTCGATCACGCGGTCATCAGCACGCCGCGATAGATGGGATCTTCCATGGCACGGCCCGTACCGATGGCAACGCAGGTGAGCGGGTCCTCGGCGACCGAGACCGGCAGGCCGGTTTCCTCCCGCAGGTGCTCGTCCAGACGACGGATCAGCGCGCCGCCGCCAGTGAGCACGATGCCCTGATCGACGATATCGGCAGCCAGTTCCGGCGCGGTGTTTTCCAGAGCGATGCGCACGCCTTCGACGATCGCACCGATCGGTTCGCTCAGCGCCTCGGCAACATGCGCCTGATTGATGGTGATTTCCTTGGGCACGCCGTTGACCAAGTCTCGGCCCTTCAGCGTGATGATCTCGCCGATGCCGTCCTCGGGTATCATGGCGATGCCATAATCCTTCTTGATCCGCTCGGCCGTGGCGTCGCCAATCAAGAGGTTGTGGTGGCGGCGCACGTAGCTGACGATCGCCTCATCCATTTTGTCGCCGCCGGTTCGCACCGAGGTGGTGTAGGCGAGGCCGCGCAGCGAGAGCACGGCGACCTCGGTGGTGCCGCCGCCGATGTCGACGACCATGCTGCCGACCGGCTCGGTGACGGGCATGTCGGCGCCGATCGCGGCGGCCATCGGCTCGAGGATCAGGTGGACGTCCGAAGCGCCCGCGTTCGAGGCCGCGTCGCGGATCGCGCGGCGTTCGACCGAGGTCGAGCCCGAAGGCACGCAGATCACGATTTCCGGATAGCGGAACATGCTCTTCTTGCCGTGCACCTTCTGGATGAAGTGCTTGATCATCTGCTCGGCGACTTCGATGTCGGCGATCACACCGTCACGCAGCGGGCGGATCGCCTCGATGCTGTCCGGGGTCTTGCCCATCATCATTTTGGCATCATTGCCGACCGCCTTGACGCGGCGGATACCGTTGATGGTCTCGATCGCCACCACCGAAGGTTCGTTGAGCACGATCCCCTGATCCTGAACGTAGACCAGCGTATTGGCGGTCCCGAGATCGATCGCCATGTTTTGCGACCGGAATTTGAAGAGGTCGGACAGGAAGCTCATGGTTGATGGTGTTCCGGTAAGGCGGGGCGGGACTGCAGGCCATATATGGGGATGGCAGCAGGGGAATTCGACCCGGTTATGACATGACACCGCGCGCCTAGCCAATCCGCGCGCAAAAGGCCAAAATATTTGTCCACCGCCGAGGCGATTTCTCGGCCGTTCCCCTCGAAATCGCGTCCTCCCATCGCTAGCGTGCGGGCAAATGCCGCAAATCCGCCGCCTCCCTTCCGCGCTCGTCAACCGCATCGCTGCGGGCGAGGTGGTCGAGCGCCCTGCCGCCGCACTCAAAGAGCTGGTCGAGAACGCAATCGACGCCGGCGCGCGGCGAATCGGCGTCGTGCTGGCGGACGGCGGTTTGCAGCGCATCGAGGTGGTCGATGACGGCTGCGGCATGGGGCCGGAGGGGTTGGCGCTCGCCCTTGAACGCCACGCCACATCCAAGCTCCCCGATTCGCTGATCGGCCCCGAAGGCGCGATCGAGCTGGTGACCACTTTGGGCTTCCGCGGCGAGGCACTGCCGAGCATCGCCAGCGTCGCGCGCCTGTCCATAGAGAGCCGCGAGGCTGACGCGGGAGAGGGCTGGCGCCGCGTGGTCGATCACGGTGCGCTCATCACAGACGAGCCTGCCGCACTCCCGCCCGGAACCCGTGTGCGGGTCGAGGAACTGTTCGCCAAGGTGCCCGCGCGCCGCAAGTTCCTGCGCTCGGCCCGTAGCGAGTATGCTGCCTGTCTCGACGTGGTGCGCCGCCTCGCGATGGCGCGGCCGGATATCGCCTTTACCCTGGAGACAATAGGCGAGGCTGGCAAGCGCACTGTCCTCAGTCTGCAAGCTGGCGAGGAACTGGCGATACGTGTTGCGCGGATCATCTCGCACGATCTGAAAGACAACTCGGTCGCCATCGAACTGGTCCGCGAAACTCCCTTCGGATTGATGCGCCTCACCGGGGTGGCGGGGCTGCCCACATGGAACCGCGGTGTCGCCGACCACCAGTATCTCTTCGTCAACGGCCGACCGGTGAAGGACCGGCTGCTGGTGGGCGCGGTGCGCGGTGCCTATGCCGACATGCTCGCCCGCGACCGTCACGCGGTGCTCGCGCTATTCCTCGACCTGCCGCCGCAGGATGTCGACGTGAATGTCCACCCCGCCAAGACCGAGGTGCGCTTCCGGGACTCGGCGGGGGTGCGCGGGTTCATCGTTTCGGGATTGAGGCAGGCTCTGGCTACCGGCGATCGCCGCAGCGCTCAAGGTCCGGATCGGGCCGCGATGGGGCGGTGGGTGAGTGAGCCGGTGGCGGCTGTGCCGACGGCTCCGGTTCTCGAGAGCATCTTCTCGAGCCGCGACTGGACCGCGCCGCAACCGCGCCTTGGCGAGGCCCACACCACGTGGAATGCGCCGCTGGGACAGCCGGGCGCCATGCCCATGGGCCGCGCGGAGGAAGCCGCGCCCGTCCCGGCAGAGGCGCAAGCCTACCCCCTTGGCATCGCGCGCGGGCAGGTCGCCAACACTTATATCGTCGCCGAGGCCGCCGATGGCCTGGTGCTCGTCGACCAGCACGCCGCCCACGAACGCCTCGTCCTCGAACGCCTGCGCGCCGCCGGGGCCGAGGAAGGCGTGAAGCGCTCGCAGGCACTGCTGGTGCCCGATGTGGTCGAGATGGACGAGGTTGATTGCGACCGCCTCGAGGATGCTGCCGAGGGTCTCGCGCGCTACGGCCTCGTGATCGAACGCTTCGGGCCTACCGCCATGCTGGTCCGCGCACTACCCGCCGTGCTCCCCAAGGCCGACAGTGCCGCCCTGCTGCGCGACGTCGCCGACGACATCGCCAAGCATGGCAAGCAGGAACACAGCGGCGCGCTGCTTCTGGCCGAGCGGCTCGAACTGGTGCTGGCGACAATGGCTTGCCACGGCTCGGTGCGCGCAGGGCGGGTGCTCAGCGTGGCAGAGATGAACGCGCTGCTGCGGGAAATGGAAGCGACGCCGAGGTCAGGCCAGTGCAACCACGGACGGCCGACTTGGGTGAAGCTCAGCATGGATGATGTCGAGAAACTGTTCGGGCGGCATTAGCGCAACCCTGCCATAACGTCGCCCCGGACTTGATCTGGGGCTTGGCTGCTTTCGAAGCCCTGACGAAGAAAGCCTAGCCCCGTGTCGAGCACGGGGCGACGGTCGGGGACTACTTCAGCGCCGCCCGCACATCGGCCAGCTTCCCATCCGCATCCGCATCCTCGGGCAGCCCGAGAGCCGCGCGCAGCAGTGCGGCAACCGCGACGTTATCGAAGACCTCAAGCTTCGCGCCCTTCGCAAACGCAGGCCCGCGCGCGATGAACAGCGCCAGCATCTCGGGATCTGCATTGTCGTAGCCGTGGGCGCCGCCCTTCACTGGGTATTGCGGGGGGCCGGAGAGGATCGTCCATCCGGCCTCGGCGATACAGATGATCGCCGCCACGCGGGGGTTGCTGCCCCAGTGGAGGCGCTCGGGCAGGTCTTCCTTGCGGGTGCAGGTCATGTGCTCGTGCGGCAGCAGCAGCGCCTTCGCCACGCGATCGTCGGTTCCGGTGACAGGCTCGATCGCCGCGTAAGGCCCGGTCTCGACCGCGATGTAGCTCGGACGGTCGATCATCTCGTCGAGCTGGATCACGCGGGCATCGTCAGTCGCGCGCATGCCGTGGTCGGCGACGATCACGAGGTTGAGCGTGACGCCCAGCTTCGCCGCACCGTCGACCAGCTCGCCTATCCGCGCGTCGACCTCCGCCAGCGCGGCGTTCACTTCCGCGCTGTCGGGGCCGAAGCGGTGGCCGGCGGTGTCGACCGTGTCGAAGTAGATCGTGGCGAAGGCGGGGCGGATCGCCGCGGGGCGACGGAGCCAATCGAGGAGCGTGTTGACCCGCTGTACATTGCCGACGTTCTGGTCGTAGCGCAGCCAGTCAGCAGGGCGCGTGGTGCCATAGGCGACTTCGCTGCCGGGCCAAAACATGGTCGCAGTGCGGATCCCGGCGCGTTCGGCGGTGATCCAGACCGGCTCGGCCTCGCCCCACCAGAAAGGATCGAGCGCCTGCGTCGCATTGCCGAGGCTGAACATCACGCCCGGGCGGCGCGGGTCGATCATCGAGTTGCCCGAAATGCCGTTACGGTCGGGGCGCTTGCCGGTGACGAGGGCGTAGTGGTTGGGGAAGGTCTTGGTCGGGAAGCTCGGCCGCATCGGGCCAGTCGTACCTTCTTTGGCGAGCTTGGCGAGGCGCGGGGTGATTCCGCGATCGATGTAGTCGGCGCGGAACCCGTCGATGCTCACCAGCACGGTGACGGGACGCTGCGCTTCTTTCGCCGAAGCAGCGAAAGGGGTGAGGACGAGGGCGGCAATCAGCAGGATCAGTCGCATGGCTCGGTCCTTATGCGCGTTGGGCTACAGCAGCGAGACAGGATCAAACGTTGAACTTGAAGAGCAGGATGTCGCCATCCTGCACCACGTATTCCTTGCCTTCCTGTCGCAGCTTGCCCGCTTCCTTTGCGCCCGCTTCGCCGCCCAAGGCAACGTAGTCGTCATAGGCGATGGTCTCGGCGCGGATAAATCCGCGTTCGAAGTCGGTATGGATTTCGCCCGCCGCCTGCGGGGCCTTGGCGCCGTCATGGAATGTCCAGGCGCGCGCTTCCTTGGGGCCGACGGTGAAGAAGGTCTTCAGGCCAAGCAGTTTGTATCCGGCGCGGATCACGCGGGCGAGACCGCTTTCGGTGAGGCCGAGGGCTTCGAGAAATTCGCCCCGGTCTTCCACAGGCATCGTCACCAGATCGGCCTCGATGGCAGCGGAGACCACCACCGCCTGCGCGCCTTCGGCTGCGGCCTTGGCGAAGACCTTGGCGGACAGGTCATTACCTTCCGCCGCGTCTTCTTCCGCGACGTTGCAGACATATAGCACGGGCTTGGCGGTGAGCAGCTGGGCCTGCTTGAACAGGCGCTCCTCCTCGTCGTCGGCCGGAACGGTGAGGCGTGCAGGCTTGCCTTCGCGCAGCAGCTCCAGCGCCTGGCCGAGCACGCTCGCCATCGCCTTGGCTTCCTTGTCGCCCGCAGCGCCGCGCTTGGCGGCTGCGGGGACGCGCTTTTCGAGGCTTTCGAGGTCGGAAAGCATCAGCTCAGTCTCGACCACTTCGGCGTCCGCGATGGGATCGACCTTGTTGGCGACGTGCTGGATATCGTCATCCTCGAAGCAGCGCAGCACGTGGACGATCGCGTCCACCTCGCGGATGTTGCCGAGGAACTGGTTGCCGAGGCCTTCGCCCTTGCTCGCGCCCTTCACCAGACCCGCAATGTCGACAAAGCCGAGCTGCGTTTCGATGATCTTCGCGCTCTTGCCGATGGTAGCGATTGTCTGGAGGCGCTCATCCGGCACCGCGACCTGGCCGACATTGGGCTCGATCGTGCAGAAGGGATAGTTCGCCGCCTGCGCCGCCTGCGTCTCGGTCAGAGCATTGAACAAAGTGGACTTGCCGACGTTCGGCAGGCCGACGATCCCGCAACGGAAACCCATGATGATTGTCTCTTGGCTATAGCTGGAAAGCGCTGGCCCTTAGCGGGGAGGGGGAGCGATGGCTAGAGGCGAGACGGAGCGTTGCTCAGGCGAGGGCGCTGCGCTCTCGCCATTGGGCGAGTGCCGCAGGGGTGCGCAGGCGGATCACCTTGTCGAGATAGGGCGTAAGCTTCGCCTCGGTGCGCACGCGCGGGCCGCTGTTCCAGTTCACTACGTACCAGAAGAAGGCCAGGTCGAAGCGCTCCGGGCAGCCTTCGGGCATGTCGGGGCGTGACTGGCCGCGATTGCTTCGGATGCGCCGGACGAGACGCCACAGGCACAGGCGGATCGGGAAATCGAGGTAGATGATTGTGTCCGCACGCTCGAACCGGGGGAGGAGGGTGCTGCCGTAATTGCCCTCAATCAGCCACGCATCCTCGGCCACAGCCTCGGCAAGGCGCGCGTTCAGCTCCGCCTTCTCGGTCTCGACCCAACCGGCCTGCCAGCCCAGCTGATCCATATGGACGAGCGGGAGCCCGAGCTTCGGCGCAATCTCGCGGGCGAGGGTGCTCTTCCCCGATCCGCAGGGGCCGATGATCATCACACGGCGCATGGCGCCTCAGCCCTGCATCCGCAGCGCGACATCGTTCATGAAGCGCACGTCATCGCCCTTGGCGAGCCATTCGGCTTCCGCACTGACCGCACCGAGCATGTCGGCAAGCTCGTCCTCCTCGCTTTTGGCAAAGTTGCCGAGCACATAGCCGGTCACGCGGTCTTTGTGTCCGGGATGGCCGATGCCGAGGCGGATGCGGCGGAACTCTGCACCGCAATGCTGGTCGATCGAGCGCAGGCCATTGTGCCCGGCGTGCCCGCCGCCCTGCTTCACCTTCACCTTGAAGGGAGCGATATCGAGCTCGTCGTGAAACACCGTCAGCGAGTCCGTGCCCAGCTTGTAGAAGCGCAAGGCCTCGCCCACCGCGCGGCCGCTCTCGTTCATGAAGGTGGCAGGCTTCAGCAGCAGCACCTTCTGCGTTCCGATCCGCCCTTCCTGCACCCAGCCGGAGAATTTCGTCTGCACCGGCTCGAAGGAATGCATGTCGGCGATCACGTCCACGGCCATGAAGCCGACATTGTGCCGGTGGAGCGCATAGCGCGGTCCGGGATTTCCGAGGCCGACCCAGATCTGCATGACAAGTCCCCTAGCTGCGCCCCACAAAAAACGAAACGCCGGACTTCCCGTTGGAGAAGCCCGGCGTCCGTTAGCCATTGATGGCAAGAATGCGTTATTCGGCGGTCGCTTCTTCTTCAGCTTCGCCGCCACTGCTCTTCAGCGCCGAGGGGGCGACGAGCGTAGCGATGGTGAAGTCGCGATCGGTGATCACGCTGGTGACGCCCTTGGGCAGAGTCACTTCGCTGATGTGGATCGAATCGCCGAGGTCCTTGCCGGTCACATCGATCTGAATTTCTTCAGGGATGTCAGCATTGGGGCACAGCAGCTCGAGTTCGTGACGCACGATGTTGAGCACGCCGCCCTTCTTCAGGCCGGGCGACTCTTCTTCGTTGATGAACACGACAGGCACCTGCACTTCGACCTTGCTGTCGCCGGTCATGCGCAGGAAATCGACGTGGAGCGGACGGTCGGTGACCGGGTGGAACGCCACATCCTTGGGCAGGGTGCGAATGGTCTTGCCACCGATCTCGATGTTGACGATCGAGTTCATGAAGTGACCGGTGTTCAGCTGACGCACCAGTTCCTTCTGCTCGACGTGGATCAGGGTGGGTTCTTCCTTGCCGCCATAAATGACTGCAGGTGTCCGACCATCGCGGCGAATTGCACGGGAGGCTCCCTTGCCAGCCCGTTCGCGCGCTTCAGCCGGCAGGTTCAGAGCTTCGCTCATAATCGTGCCTTTCGAATGCGTGTTGAGATATAGTCCAACGGCACACCGCCTCCAGGGATGACCGGAGCGCCGAAGCGCGGGCCCTTAGAGAGAGATGGCCCGAATGGCAACCGGTTTAGGAGATGCGCCGAACACGGTAGCCGCGCGATTCCAGCAGCGCGACCAGACCCTCGGGGCCGACCAGATGCGCAGTGCCAACTGCTATGAGCGGGCGCGGTTGTTCGCGAAGCATCGGCACCAGTGCATCGGCCCAACGCCGGTTGCGCGCCGCCAGCAGCGCCTCGTGCAGGGCAGGGTCAGCGAGGAAACCCTCGCGGGTCGAGGCTTCGATGGTCTTGGCATCACCCGCCAGCCACGCGCGCTGGAGCCGCTCGGGGTCCAGCCTCGCCGTCTCGCTGTCGCGCACCACGGCGGCGAGCATGGCGCGTTGCTGCGTCTCGGGCAGGCGGTCGAAGATCGAAAGCTGTGCCTGCGCCCCTTCCAACTCGCGCACCGGGCGGCTTGCAAAGTCGTCCATCAGCGCGCGGTCGACGCCGCTCGCGGGGTCGCCAACGGCATCGATGCGGGCGAGCGCGATTGCTGCGGCCCATGTCTCTGTGGAAGCGAAGCGGTCAGGCACGGTGCCGCTGCGGGCGAGCAGTTTGGCGAGCGGCGCTGCAAGATCAGGCGGCACGCGCTGGTCGAGCGGCGGAAGGCCGGGGCTTGCCGCCAGAACGGCAAAGGTCCGGGCGACGCCAGCCTCGTCACCCAGACCCTTGACTTCGACCACCAGCAGATCGGCCTCGCGGACCGCCTTGTCGGTGGCAGGCGTGCGCCATTCGGTGCCGGATGGGAGGGCGTGGATGGTTCCGATCATCCAGCCCTCGACGGTGCCATCGGCCGAGGCGAGTTCGTAGACCAGCGGATTTGCGGGCCTGTCGCTCCCCGCCTTGCCGGGCGCATCGCTGCAACCGGCAAGGCCGAGAAGGATAAGCGGGGCGATGACAGCGACTATGAGCCGCCTCACCATCGCCCCTGTGGTCAGGTGCATTACTTGACCCGGGTAACCTTGATGCCCTTTTGCGACAGGAAGTCCTGCACGCTCTTGGCACCGGCAAGGTGGCCTGCACCGACCGCGATGAACACGGTGCCGGGCTGGTCGAGGCGGGTGTCGATCCATTCGGCCCAGTTGGCGTTGCGGTTGTAGAGCAGCGCCTCGGCGACCTTGGGATCGTCCATGCCTTCGTTCATCACTTCGGCGAGCTGGTCGGCATCGCCTTCCGACCACTCGGCGACCATGCGGTCGAGCATCGGCTTGGCCTTGTCCATCCCGGTGGCCGCTTCCATCATGAAGGTGACCTGCGCGTCGTTGGTCATGCTATCGAAGATGCCGAGCTGGAATTCAGCCGTTTCGAGCGCGCCGGTGGGCTTGGTGCCGATCTTGGAGAGCAGCACCTTCTCGACGCCGCTATTGGGGTCATAGCCGCTCTGCATCACCGGCAGGAGCGAGAAGGTCAGGCCCACCAGCCACGGCTTCATCGGATCGAAGGCCTCGGGCGGCGCGCCGAGCTTGGCGAGTGCGGCGGTGTACTGGGTGGTCTGCTCGGGGTTCAGCAGCGAGCGCAGCGTGGTGCCGGCGGGCAGCATGCCCTTGGCCATCACGAGCTGCTGCATCCCGGCTTCGCTCGCAGCGTCCATCGGGATCTCGGTCACGAGAATGTCCGAACCCTCAAGCGCCTTGGCGATGGTCGCGTCGTACCATTCGATGGCAGGGGGCAGCACGTGAACCGTGCCGAACAGATATATGGTGGTGTCCGCGTCCGAGACCTTCCACAGTGCCGGGCCCTTGGGGGCGGCGGCGGTTGCGGCAGCGGGGGCGGCTTCGGTCTTGGTTGCCTGCGCTTCAGCGAAGGCAGGGCTCGATGCGAAGAGGGCGAGCGGGGCAGCGGCAAGGGCAAAGAAAGCAGCGCGTTTCATTTCGGTTCCTTTCGAGGAAGTGGTTGACGTGTGAGGGATTAACGGTGGTGAGACAAGCGTGCTGGCACGAGGTCGTGCGGGCTCAGAGCCGCCAGCGGGCATAGAGGAAAGAGACGATCATCGAGACATAGGCGATGGCGAACATCCCGAAGGCGTGGGGCGCGGGGACGAAGCCTCCCGCGTGGAGCACCGCCCACATCGGGTAGCCGGCCAATACCGACAGGCAGCCGCCGGTGAAGGCGATGAGGTTCCGCTCGCGCTTGTAGTCATCGATCATGCGGAAGCCGTAGAGCGGCAGGGCGAGAAGTGCGGCAAGGAACCCCACTGCAATGATGATGGCGATCGTCGGCGGCAGCTTCATGCTTTCCCAGTTACCGCTGAAGACGTTGCCGTCGCCCTGGTCGAAGAACCCGGCCATCCCACCGATCGTTCCGCCGATGATCGCGGCAACGCCGAGGTAGATCATCTGCGTTCGGCGACGCTGGCGGGTGCGGGCCTCGCCCGGGCCGAGTTCGCCATTCTTGGGGATGGTCATGCGTTTTCTCCGTCGTCGAAGATGGCTTCGATCGTCATGTCGAACAGTCGGGCAATGCGGAAAGCGAGGGGGAGGGAAGGGTCGTGCTTGCCCGTCTCGATGGCGTTGACCGCCTGGCGCGAGACGTCGAGCCGGCCGGCGAGTTCCGCCTGGCTCCAGTCGCGTTCGGCGCGCAGGACTTTGAGACGGTTCTTCACGGCTATCACAACCCCAGAGCGTTGGTCAGATCGGCAGCGATCGACCCGGCGGCAAAGCCGCTGAGGGCGAGCATCGCGAAAACCTGCCAGCGCTTCACGCAGATGGTTTCGTTGAGCAAGTACATGCAGACACCTCGTTCAGAGCATTCGGATACCCGACACCATGTCAGGTATGCCTGACTATATGTCGTGATTCGCTGACTATGTCAAGCGTCCCTGACTTTGTGTCACATCTGCATGACTAAAAGAGCCTGAAGCTACTGCACCCGCTCCGCCTTGAAGCCGCGCTTTTCGAGCATCAGCAGGACCGAATCCGGCCCCTCCATGTGCGCCGCGCCGACGGCCAGCAGCAGGTTGCCCGACTGCTTCATGCGCGCAGCGATCCACTCGGCCCAAGCGCGGTTGCGGTTGACGATGATCGCTTCGTAGAACGCCTTTTCGAAGGGATCGTCGCCCATGTCCGCGACATCGTCCGGTGCGACTTTGCCCTGCGCCCAGTTCTGCTGCATCGACCAGTCCATCTCGTAGGGATCCCCCAACCGGCATCCGTCCCAGCTGGTGAGTCCGGCATCGATCATCGCCACGATCTGGCTCTCGTCGAGCGACAGCAAGCTTTCCATCACCGCCACCGGATCCTCGATCGCCCCGACCGGCTTGCCGGCGGCGCGGAATTCCTTCTCGATCACCGTCTCCACCCCGAAAGCATCGAGACTCCCCTCGGCCTCCGACGAGATGGCGTCGATGGTGAACATCGCGACCACCGGCGGTACCAGCTCCATGTCGGCAGGTACGATCCCCGCCATCCGGAACATCCGCGCCAGCTTGGCCCGGTTCCCTTCCGAGATCCGCTGCGAGAGCGGCACCGTGCCCGCGTGGCGCGCGATCATGTCGAGATAGCGCTGCTCCTCGGGCGAGACCGATCCGTCCGCGGCCGGCTCCTCGTCGCGGGATTCGAACACCACTTCCTTGGCCTCGGTCATCACCTTGTCGAACAGGGCCGTGCGCCAGCGGAAACCTTCGGGGAGCACGTGGAACGTGCCGAACAGGTGGATCGTGGTGTCCTTGTCAGACAGCTTCCACATCGCAGGCTTGGGCTCGTAATCCTGACGCGGGCCGCGCGGCGGGCCGTCGGCGTGGAACTCGTTGTGGAGCACCGGGCAGACAAAGCCGCTCCCCGCAGGCGGCGGTGCGTTGCGCGGCGCGGCGGCCAGCGGGGAGGCCCCCAGGGCAAGCGCTGCGACAAAGCAGGTGGCGCGCCCGATCAACGTCATCATGTCCCTGTTACCCTGTTCATTCTGCCCGATTTTCCATGCTGGCGGCTGCTTGTGCGAAGTCAAGTGCGGCGTTGGACGGACACCCTTTCCCGGTGCATTGCTGCGGCGCGGCATTGACGCATAATGGCCGTTCGGGCAGGGCGAGCCGCCATGAGTGCCGCACCTCTTTTCACGCCCCCAGCACGCGATCCCTCGCGGTCGTTTCAGGACATGATCCTGACGCTCCACGACTTCTGGAGCGCGGAAGCGGGCTGCGTCATCCTCCAGCCGTATGACATGCGCATGGGCGCGGGCACCTTCCACACCGCGACGACCCTGCGCGCGCTCGGCCCCGAGCCGTGGAACGCCGCCTTCGTCCAGCCCTGTCGCCGCCCGACCGACGGGCGCTATGGCGAGAACCCCAACCGGCTGCAGCACTACTACCAGTATCAGGTGATCCTGAAGCCGAGCCCTTCGGATATTCAGGAGCTGTACCTGAAGAGCCTCGCAGCGATCGGCATCGATCCGCTGGCGCACGACATCCGCTTCGTCGAGGACGACTGGGAAAGCCCGACATTGGGCGCGTGGGGGCTGGGCTGGGAGGTCTGGTGCGACGGGATGGAGGTGACCCAGTTCACCTATTTCCAGCAGATGGGCGGCTTCGACTGCAAGCCGGTCGCAGGCGAGCTTACCTACGGGCTGGAGCGCCTCGCCATGTACATCCAGGGCGTCGATAACGTCTACGATCTGGCGTTCAACTCATCGGGCGTTTCCTATGGCGACGTGTTCCTGGAGAACGAGCGCCAGATGTCGAAGTGGAACTTCGAGGTCGCGGACACCGACGCGCTGTTCGACCTCTTCGCCAAGGCCGAGGCCGAGTGCCGCAACGCCCTCTCGGCGGGCGTGCCCATCGCCGCCTACGAGCAGGCGATCGAGGCCAGCCACGTCTTCAACCTGCTGCAAGCGCGCGGCGTGATCTCGGTGCAGGAACGCGCCAGCTACATGGGCCGCGTGCGTGACTTGGCGCGATCGTCCTGCGAGGCCTATGCGGCGAAGATGACGCCGGAGTGGGAAGCGAAGTATCCGGGATGGGCGCTGTGATGGGCCATTTTCGTCATCGCGAGGAGCCGAAGGCGACGCGGCAATCCATGAACGGGCGGTGCGAAATGGTGCGAGGTCAGTCCATGGATTGCTTCGCGTCGCTCGCAATGACGAGTGGGGAGGGCGCATAATGGCTGACTTCCTTCTCGAACTGCGCTGCGAGGAAATCCCCGCCCGGATGCAACCCAAGGCCAAAGAGGATCTGGCCCGGCTGTTCGCCGATGCGCTGGCCAAGGCGGGCTTGGCGGCGGGGTCCATCGAAACCTTCGCTACGCCGCGCCGCTTGGCCCTGATCGCCAAGGACCTGCCGCTTGCCACCGAAGCTGTAGCCGAGGAAACCAAGGGGCCCAAGGTCGACGCGCCGCCGCAGGCGCTGGAGGGCTTCCTGCGCAAGGTCGGCCTCACCGCCGAGCAGCTGACGGAGCGTGACGGCGTGTATTTCGCCGTAGTCGAAAAGCCGGGGCGCGAAACCGCCGAGGTTCTCTCGGACGTCATCTTGACGATTGTGCTCAACTTCCCTTGGCCCAAGTCGATGCGATGGGGGAAGCCATCGCGGCATATGACTAGTTTGCGCTGGGTAAGGCCTTTGTCTGGCATCGTTGCATTGCTGGACGGCAAAATTATCGGACAAGGGCTTTCAGCCAATCTCGATGGCATTGAACCGGGCCGCACGACGATGGGGCACCGGTTCCATCATTCCGGCCCGGTCGAGATTGCCAACCCACAAGCCTATGTCGAAACCCTGCGCAGCGCCCATGTGATCGTGCATTTCTCTGAACGCTGCCGACTGATCCGCAAAGGCGCAGCCAAGGCTGCGGCTGACGCTGGCCTGACGCTGGTCGCCGACGAAGGCTTGGTGATCGAGAACGCGGGTCTTTCCGAATGGCCCGTGCCGCTGCTCGGCCGTTTCGACGAGACCTTCCTCGACGTGCCGCCCGAAGTCATCCAGCTCACCGCGCGGGTGAACCAGAAGTATTTCGTGTGCGAGGGTGCTGACGGCAAGTTGGCGAATGCCTTCGTCTGCACCGCCAATATCGAGCCGAACGATCCCGCCGTGGTGGTCGATGGCAACCGCAAGGTGCTCGCCGCGCGCCTTTCGGATGCGCGCTTCTTCTGGGAGCAGGACCAGAAGACTTCGCTTGAAGATCACGCCAAGAAGCTGGCGCGGATCACCTTCCACGAGAAGCTGGGCACGGTCGCCGACAAGGTCGAGCGCGTGGCAAAGCTGGCGCGCTGGCTGTGCGAGGAGGGGATTGTCGCAGGCGACCCCGACCTCTCCGAACAGGCCGCGCGTCTGTGCAAGGCCGATCTTGTCACCGAGATGGTCGGCGAGTTCCCGGAATTGCAGGGCCTGATGGGCGGCTACTACGCCGCCAAGGAAGGCCTGCCGCAGGAGGTCGCCGAGGCGATCCGCGATCACTACAGGCCGGTCGGGCAGGGCGACGATGTGCCGACCGCGCCGGTGACGGTGGCGGTGTCGCTGGCGGATAAGCTGGATACGTTGTTCGGCTTCTTTGCCTTTGGGATGGCACCGACGGGGTCAAAGGACCCATTCGCACTGCGTCGCGCGGCGCTGGCAGTGGTCCATCTTTTGCAAGCGAATCAAATCAGGCTTAGAATGTCTCGAGTACCGGCGTCAGGTCATGCTTTCAGTCTTCTTGAGCCGCATCTTCGCCAAACGGTTGACCCGCAAATCGATGCTGACTTGCAGACTCTCGCTCGCATGCAAGTTGATGTAAAGCATTTGGATCTTGAGAGTTATAAAGATATCATCCGGGAATCCAAAGCGCCGAGCGAATTTGTATCAGAGTTTGTTCGAGGCTTACGATCAATCGGTGACTTCTTCGCCGACCGCCTCAAAGTCCAGCAACGCGAAGCGGGTGTCCGGCACGACCTGATCGACGCGGTGTTCGCGCTCGGGGGGGAGGACGATCTCGTCCGCCTGCTCGCACGCGTCCACGCGCTTCAGGCCTTCGTCACCACCGAGGACGGTGTGAACCTCCTCGCAGGCTACAAGCGGGCGGCGAACATCCTCAAGAAGGAGGATTGGCGCGGGATCGAGGGGGAGATTTCCCAGACCGGCGAGGAAGACCCGCTGGCGATGGTCGACGATCCCGACCTCGCGCCCGTGATCGCCGCCAAGATGGCCGAGCGCCATGCGGCAACCGATCACCTTTCCTACACGCCCGAACCGGCTGAAAAGGCGCTGATCGATGCGCTCGACGCTGCTGCCCCTCGCGCTGCCGAGGCGGTGGAGGCCGAGCGGTTCGCCGATGCAATGGCCGCGCTTGCCACCTTGCGCGCGCCCATCGACCGGTTCTTTGAAGAGGTGATCGTCAACGCCGAAGAGGCTGAAAAGCGCGCCAGTCGCCTTGCGCTGCTGGCGCGGTTCCGCGACGCGGTGCACCGGGTTGCCGACTTCAGCCGTATCGAGGGATGAAAGCCCTAGTTCCCCTGTCCGTCCGCTTTGCAAAAGCGCACGATAACAATGGGAAGCCACGCATTTCGAAGCGGACACCGTGTCCGCTTTGTCCGCTTAACGCCTGATCCGGGAAGAGCCATGACATTGAAGACGGTCTATGTTTTCGGAGGCAACGCCGACCACTCCGATCCGCGCCAGAAGGACAAGACGGTCGCGGGCGGCAAGGGCGCGAACCTCGCCGAGATGGCGAGCATCGGCCTGCCGGTGCCCCCGGGCTTCACCATCACCACCGAGGAATGCGTCGCCTACCTGCAACACGGCGCTGATTTCTCCGACGGCCTGCGCAGTGCGGTTGCCGAGGCTCTCAAGCATGTCGAAGCCACCGTCGGCAAAAGCTTCGGTGACGCGGCCGATCCGCTGCTGGTCTCGGTCCGCTCGGGCGCGCGGGTCTCGATGCCGGGGATGATGGACACGGTGCTCAACCTCGGCCTCAACGATGCGACCGTCGAGGGGCTGGCAGTCTCCTCCGGCGACGCGCGGTTCGCCTGGGACAGCTACCGCCGCTTCATTCAGATGTACTCCGACGTGGTGCTCGGCATCGATCACGGGCTGTTCGAAGAAGCGCTCGAGATCGTGAAGGAAGACAAGGGCTTCTACAACGACACCGAGCTGGACTCCGATGACTGGCAGGCGCTGGTCGCGGAATACAAGCAGATCGTCGCGGACGAGCTCGGGAAGCCCTTCCCGCAAGACGTCCACGAACAGCTGTGGGGCGCGATCCGCGCCGTGTTCGACAGCTGGGACAGCGACCGCGCCAAGGTCTACCGCCGCCTCAACGACATCCCCGGCGACTGGGGCACCGCGGTCAACGTGCAGGCGATGGTGTTCGGCAACATGGGCGAAACGAGCGCCACAGGTGTGGCCTTCACCCGCGATCCGGCCACCGGCGAGCGCGCCTATTACGGCGAGTACCTGATCAACGCGCAAGGCGAGGATGTGGTCGCGGGCATCCGCACGCCGCAATACCTCACCAAGGCCGCCCGCGAGACCGCCGGTGCCAAGCAGCCGTCGATGGAAGAGGCGCTGCCTGACGCGTACGGCGAGCTCGCTCGCGTCTTCGACCTGCTCGAGCTGCACTACAAGGACATGCAGGACATCGAGTTTACCGTGGAACGCGGCAAGCTGTGGATGCTCCAGACCCGTTCGGGCAAGCGCACGGCCAAGGCCGCGCTGAAGATGGCGGTCGACATGGTGGCCGAAGGCCTCATCGACGAGCGCGAGGCCGTGCGCCGGGTCGACCCGATGGCGCTTGACCAGCTGCTTCACCCGACGCTCGATCCCAACGCCGAGCGCAATGTGCTGACCACAGGGCTTCCCGCATCGCCGGGCGCTGCAGCGGGCAAGATCGTGCTCGACGCCGATACGGCCGAGCAATGGGCGGGACGCGGCGAGAAGGTGATCCTGGTGCGGGTCGAGACCAGCCCCGAGGACATTCACGGGATGCACGCAGCGCAGGGCATCCTCACAGCGCGCGGCGGGATGACCAGCCACGCGGCGGTGGTCGCGCGCGGCATGGGGCGGCCCTGCGTCTCCGGTGCCGGACAGGTGTCGATCGACCGCGCCTCGCGCACGCTGCGGATCGGCCAAACCGAGCTCAAGGAAGGCGATGCCATCACCCTCGACGGGGCGACCGGTCAGGTGATGCTCGGCATCGTGCCGACGGTCGAGCCCGAGTTGGCAGGCGATTTCGGTGTCCTGATGATCTGGGCCGACAAGCTGCGCCGGATGCGCGTGCGTACCAATGCCGAGACGCCCGACGACTGCCGCATGGCACGCCAGTTCGGCGCTGAAGGCATCGGGCTGTGCCGCACCGAGCATATGTTCTTCGAGGCTTCACGCATCAGTCTGGTCCGCCAGATGATACTTGCCGATGACGAAGCAGGCCGCCGCCGCGCGCTCGAAAAGCTGCTGCCCGAACAGCGCGCCGATTTCACGGCGATCTTCGAGGTGATGGCGGGGCTGCCCTGCACGATCCGCCTGCTTGATCCGCCGCTCCACGAGTTCCTGCCGCACGCGGACGAGGAATTCGCCGAGCTGGCCGATGCGACGGGCCTCGGTGTCGATCACCTCAAGCGCCGCGCCGGAGAGCTTCACGAGTTTAACCCGATGCTCGGCCACCGCGGCTGCCGTCTCGGGATCACCTATCCTGAAATCTACGAGATGCAGGCGCGCGCCATCTTCGAGGCGGTGTGTGCGGTCAAACTCGCGAGTGGCGAGGCGCCGCTGCCCGAGATCATGATCCCGCTGGTCGCCACCAAGCGCGAGCTGGCGATACTCAAGGTCCTGGTCGACAAGACTGCCGAGGACGTGTTCGCCGAGGTCGGCACGCGCGTGGAATACCTTGTTGGCACGATGATCGAACTGCCGCGCGCCGCTTTGATGGCGGGCGAGATTGCCGAGGAGGGCGCATTCTTCTCGTTCGGCACCAATGACTTGACGCAGACGACACTCGGCGTGTCGCGCGACGATGCGGCTCGGTTCCTCAGCGTCTATGTCGAGAAGGGCATCTTCCCGCGCGATCCCTTCGTCAGCCTCGATATCGAGGGCGTCGGCCAGCTGGTCGAACTGGCGGCCGAGCGGGGCAGGGCGACGCGGCCAGACATCAAGCTTGGCATCTGCGGCGAGCATGGCGGGGATCCGGCGAGCATTGCGTTTTGCGAGAAGGTCGGTCTCGATTACGTCAGCGCCTCGCCTTACCGCGTGCCCATCGCACGGCTCGCGGCGGCGCAAGCTGCGCTCAAGAAGGCTTAGGTTCCAGCGAGAGAGCGCCGCCCGGTCAGGGTGATGATCTCGAACGTTTCGGCAGTCTTGCCATCTGCCTCTGCCAGAGCGGCAAAGGCCGACTGTGCGCGGGCCAGCGCGTCTTTGCCGAGGGGGGCGGCCGGCTTCGCTAGTGCATTGCCTAGACCTTGGTCGCGCAAGTCGGCCACGAGTCGGTCGAGGCTAGAATAGCGCACCCTGAGCGCGTGGGTATCAACCACCGGGTCTTTCCACCCAGCGCGCTGGAGCAGACCCGGAGCCGCACGAGGGTCGACCAGCGGGTGAATGCGGGCAGCCGGTCGATCAGGTTCCGCGGCGAACATTGCGGCACGCAAGGCGGGGAGGCTTTGCCCGCCGATGAAGTGCACCATCACCAACCCACCGGGCGCGAGCGCGGCGCGAAGGTGGATGAGCGCGCCAGGCAGATCGTTGACAGCGTCGAGGAGGCCCAGAACCACGATCAGATCGTAGCCGCCTTCCGGGTGCGGTGCTTCCAGATCGAGACCCGTCGGTTCCGAGACGGCTGCACCTTTCGCCCGTAGCGCCGCTCCGATCTCCCGTGTCCAGTCACCAAGCACCAACGCCTTGGCCGTCTCGTGCTGCAGGAAGGCGAGCCGCTCCAGCGTATCCTCGACCATGTCATCGGCGATGAAGCGTGCCGCGTCGGGCAGGCGCGCGCGGGCGAGGGCGCGAGCGAGGCGCATTGCCCGGCGGCGCGGGCTGAAGATGGTCGGGATCGAGTGCTCACTCATCGGGAACGCCCTGCCGCGCTTGCCATGCGAGCGCAAGCCATGCGACACTCCGGCGATGGCCGTGGTCGCAAACCTTGCCCGAAGCATGCAGCCGCTTGTGGATCTTGTCTATCCGCCGCGCTGCGCCTCGTGCGGAGCTGCGATCGCCGCGCAGGACGGGTTGTGTCTCACCTGCTGGAGCACCCTTGAGGTGCCATTGATCGCAGAGGGTGCTGTGCCGATCTACGCCGCTACGCTCTACAATGATACCTCGCGTAAACTGGTGCTGGCCTACAAACATGGCGGGCGGATTGCGCTGTCACGGCTGCTCGCCCGGCTGATTGCGGCGCGTATGCCTGAACCGGAATCGGGACGACTGCCGCGGGTATTGGTGCCGGTTCCGCTCCACCGCTGGCGTTTGTGGCATCGCGGTTTCAACCAGGCTGCGTTGCTCGCCCGCGAGCTGGAGCGGTTCGGCAAGGGCGTGGCCGACGTTGACGCGTTGGTCCGGCACAAGCGCACGCGGCATCTGGGCGGGCTCGGCCGGGACGCGCGCGAACGGGCTCTGTCAGGAGCGATCCGGCTCGATCCGGGCCATGTGCGGCGGATGGCGGGGCGCGATGTGGTGCTGGTCGACGATGTGCTCACGAGCGGCGCGACAAGTCGTGCTTGCATCGCTGCTATTGCACAAGCGGCTCCGGCCTCAATCGCTGTCGCCTGCTTCGCGCAGGTCGATGCCGATCATCACCTTGCGCATCCCTGAAAAACATAACGCCCGGGGTCTTTCGACCCCGGGCGCCACGTGACGAAACGGTGTGGATCCACCCTTCCGGGCCTAGGCAGTCACCCCCTAAGTTGACTGCCGGGATCCTGTCCCAATCGTTCAACCGGTCGCACTGGCACCCCGTTGCCAGTCTGCGGTCCGGTCACCCCCTGAACGAGGCACCGGGCGGTGCCTTTGTTCGGTTGAGAACCCCTTGCGAAAGCTCCGAGCGCCTTGTTCCACCCTCTTTGCCTTGGCGGAAGGTCTAACCGCGCGCTTCCGTATTTTTTGCTAGGTCCTGTTGTCTCATTGCAACAATCCTTGCATGAGCGCCCTCGAAAGCGACAGGATCTGGCCCGTGGAGTTCGCCGTGACAGACAATTCCCTCACTACCGAAGAACGCGAACTCGGAGCCATCTTCGCACCCAACTTCGATTCGGCGGGGCTACTGACCGCAGTGGTGGTCGATGATGTTAACGGCGAGGTGCTCGTCGTCGCGCATATGAACGCCGAAGCGCTCGAAGCGACCCTGACGACCGAGAAGGTGCACTTCTGGTCCCGCTCGCGCCAGCGTCTCTGGATGAAGGGCGAAACCTCGGGCCATGTTCTGACGGTCGCGCAGGTGCTGGTCGATTGCGATCAGGACGCTCTGCTCATCCGTGCCACGCCCGCCGGCCCGACTTGCCACACAGGGGCGCCAAGCTGCTTCTACAGAAAGATCGAGCTGCAGGATGGAGCTCCCATACTCCTCCGCCGCGCACCTTGACGCTCACGTAAACGTAAGGTAGAGAGCGGGCATGGCTACCGCTCCTGCATCCACCACCGCATCGGACAACGCCCAAGAGCCGCGGCGCAATGGCGCCCATCTTGACCGTCCGGACGTTCACGAACGCGAACAGTTCACCATTTCCGACCTCACCTCGGAATTCGGCTGCACCGCCCGCGCGCTCCGCTTTTACGAGGACGAGGGGCTGATCAGCCCCGCACGGCTCGGCCTGACCCGCGTCTATTCCAAGCGCGACCGCGCCCGGCTTGCATGGATCATGCGCGCCAAGAACGTCGGCTTCAGCCTCACCGAAATCCGCGAGATGATCGACCTCTACGATCTTGACGACGGCCGTGTGGAACAGCGCCGCGTCACGATCGAGAAATGCCGCGCGCATATCGCGAAATTGAAGGCCCAGCGCGACGATATCGATTCGTCGATCAACGAGCTCACCGATTTCGTCGCCGAGATCCAGAATCTCGACCTCGGCTGAGCCGCCAAGCACATACACAAGACCGCATACCGAAGGGATCCGAGATGCCGACCTACACCGCGCCCACCCGCGACACGCGTTTCATCGTCAACGAGCTGCTCGACCTGCCGAGCTACGGCAACTTGCCGGGCTTCGAGAACGCCACCGCCGACATGATCGACACGGTCATCAATGAGGCGGGCAAGTTCTGCTCCGAGGTGCTCGCCCCGGTAAACCAGGCGGGCGACGAATATGGTTGCATCCGTCACGAGGACGGGTCGGTTACGACCCCTCCGGGCTTCAAGGAAGCTTATCAAGCCTATGTCGAAAGCGGTTGGGGCACGCTCGCCCAACCCGAAGAATTCGGCGGGCAGGGCCTCCCCCACGTGCTCGGCTTCGTGCTCGAGGAATATGCCGGCACCGCCAATCAGGCCTTCGCGATGTATCCGGGCCTTACCGCCGGTGCGATCTCGGCGATCCTTGCCAAGGGCTCGGACGAGCAGAAGGCGGCCTATGTCCCTAAGATGATCTCGGGCGAATGGTCAGGCACCATGAACCTGACCGAGCCGCATTGCGGCACCGATCTGGGCATGATCCGCACCAAGGCCGTGCCCAACGGCGACGGTTCCTACGCGATCACCGGCACCAAGATTTTCATCTCGGCCGGCGAGCATGATCTGACCAGCAACATCATCCATCTCGTGCTGGCCAAGACCCTGGGCGCGCCCGACAGCGTCAAGGGCATCTCGCTGTTCATCGTTCCCAAGTTCATCCTCGACGCCGACGGCAATCCGGCAGCGCGCAACGGCGTGACCTGCGGCTCCATCGAGAAGAAGATGGGCATTCACGGCAACGCCACCTGCCTTCTCAACTACGACGGAGCCACCGGCTACCTCGGGGGCGAAGAGACCAAGGGCCTTGCCGCGATGTTCATCATGATGAACGCCGCGCGCCTCGGCGTCGGCATTCAGGGCTATGCCCAGGCGGAGGTCGCCTATCAGAACGCGGTGACCTACGCGCTCGACCGGCGTCAGGGCCGCGCGCTAACCGGTCCGGCCGATCCTGCGGCCAAAGCCGATCCGATCTTCGTCCACCCCGACGTTCGCCGGATGCTGATGGACGCCAAGGTCTTCACCGAATCGATGCGGGCGCTGTGCCTGTGGGGCGCCTTGCAGGTCGATCTGACCCACAAGGCCCAGACCCCCGAAGAGCGCGAGACGGCCGACATGCTGATCGGCCTGATGACCCCGGTCATCAAGGGCTACGGCACCGACAAGGGCTACGACATCGCCACCAACATGCAGCAGGTCTATGGCGGCCACGGCTACGTGCGCGAGTGGGGCATGGAGCAGTTCGTGCGCGATAGCCGCATCGCCATGATCTACGAAGGCGCCAACGGCGTGCAGGCGATGGACCTGTGCGGCCGCAAGCTCGCCATGAACGGCGGCAAGGCGATCCAGGCCTTCTTCGCAATGATCGACGAGGAAATTGCCGCGGCCAAGCAGGTTCCCGAGCTGGCAACGGTCGCCGAACGCCTCGAAAAGGCGCTGGGCGAGCAGAAGGCAGCGACCATGTGGTTCATGCAGAACGCGATGGCCAACCCCAACCACCTCGGCGCGGGCGCGCATCACTACATGCACATCATGGGCATCGTGACGCTCGGCTTCTTCTGGCTGAAGATGGGCAAGGTCGCGCTGGCGAAGCTGGCGGGCGAGCCAGAGGACAAGGCCTTCTATGAAGCCAAGCTGGTGTCGGCCAACTACTACGCGGAACGCTTCCTGCCCGACGCGGGCGCGCTGCGGCGCAAGCTCGAAGCGGGCAGCGAATACATGATGAAGCTTCCGGCCGAGGCTTTCGCCACGGCGGCTTGAGCTCTGGTCCCAATCCAAAAGTCACAGGGGCCGCTCCGCTTTATGCATGGCGACCCTTCGCTTTTGCGCCCTACTTTTTGGCTTCTTCTGCGAGAACGTAGAGATAGTCGACGAAGGCCATCGTCGCCTGGTCGAGCCCGTAGATCTTGGGATCGCTGCTCTCGATCAGGAACCACTCATTGGGCGCGTGCTGCCCGCCGCCGCGGCTGAGACCGAATTGCGAGGCTGGTAGGTTCAGCGGCGCGCCGTTGAACACCACCCCCGGCCAGCTTCCCGCATTGCGCGGGCGGATGGTGTAGGGGACGCCGATTTCGTCGAACAGGCGCTTCTGCGCGCGGATCAGCGCCGAATCCTCCGCGGTCTCGTTGGGTCCATAGCCGCCCGACACAGTGACGCGCACATCGTCGAACCCGCGCTTGGCAAGGTGCGCGCGTAGCTTGGTGACCGCCTCGTCCTTCGTCATGTCCGGCACGAGCCGGAACTCGAGCTTGGCTTCGGCCCGGCCGGGAAGCACGGTCTTGCCGCCCTCACCGGTATAGCCTGCGACCAGCCCCTGAATGTTGACGGTCGGCTGCGAATAGAAGCGCTCGAGGCTGGTGCGGTAATCCTCGTTGTTGATCCACTGCCCGACGCCGAGCAGTGCCTTTTCCTGCGCTTCAAGTTCGGGCTTGGCGCTCTCGGCGATCAACTGCTTCTGGCGCGGCGTGAGGGTCTGGACATGCTCAAACCAGCCATCGATCGTTGGCGAGTGCCCATCATCGGCGACCAGCGTATCGAGCGCCTTCACAAGCCGCCACGCCGGGCTTTCGATCCGCGCGTAGTTGGAGGAGTGGATGTCGGTCTTGGGATATTTGTCCGACGTCTCGCCGCCGACGACGAGCTGGAACTCGACCGCGCCTTTGGCACCCAGCGTAATCCCCGCGCTACCGTCCTTGTTCTGGTTCGCGGCCGGGATAAACACGCCGATCGTCTTGGCGAGCGCGGCCTGCACTTCGGGGACGGCCACCACCTGATCGAAATGGGTCGAGGCGATTTCCTCCTCGCCCTCGGCAACCAGCACGAGATTGACCGGTAGCTTGCGCCCGCTCGCCTGAATGGCCTTTATCGCCGCGAGGAAGGCCATCTGCGGCCCCTTCTGGTTGACGACCCCGCGCCCGACGATGCTCGTGCCCTCTCCGGGGCGATCGAACAGCTTTGCGTCAAGCGGCGGCGAGTTCCACTCCGATGGATCGAACTGCTTCACGTCATACATGAAGTAGATGCCGACCGTGGTCCTGGCGCCGGCATCGAGCGTGGCGAAGACTGCGGGCACGCCGTCGGTGGGGATGATCTTGGCCTGCTGGAATCCAGCATCGAGCGCCAGCTTGCGCATATATTCAGCGCCCTCGGGCGTGCCGCGCTTCTCGGCGGCGATGGTGGGAAGGGCGACCCAGTCCTGAAGCGCCTTTACAGTCGCGTCATGCTGCGTCTCGACCGTGGTGGCGATTTGTTCGCGCTTGGGTGTCTTTGAAGCCAAGGGCACCGCGACCAACGCAATCGCCGCTACCATGCCCAAACCCGTCAACCGTCTCGTCATTGCTGGTTCCCCCACTGTGTGACGTGGAGAGGTATCACCCGGACCGGCTTTGGCAAACGGCTTTGGTTTAAGCCGCTGGTGCGTGTTGCTATTCGAGCATGCCCATCATGCGCTGCGAGCTAGCCTTGACCTTGAGGCCGCCTGCCGCCGGGGCCACCGGACGTTCCCAGAGGCTCGCCGAGCTACGGGGACGAGGTTGTGCGGGGGATTTGGCCGCAATGCGCGCGGGCGCTGGCGGGGCCTCGGCCACTTTGCGCTCGGCAATGGGTTCCAGTGCGGGTTCTGGCTCCGGTTCCGGTTCGGGGAGAGGCTCGGGCTCCGGAGCTGCCACCGGTTCGGGCGTAGCAGCTAGGGGCTCTGGTTCGAGTTCAGGCGCTGGAGCGGGGGTGGGCTCGGGTGCTGGAGCTTCGGCCACCACGATAGGCGCAGGCGCGGGTTCCGGCAGCACCGGTTCAGGAGCGGGCACTGGCACAGGCGCTGGTTGCGGCGCGGCGGAAACAGGTGCGGGGGCAGGTGCGGGTGCTGCTGCCGGTTCTTCCTGGCCAGCCTCAGCGAGAATCTTGGCCGCCACCTCTTCCACGGATCCGACCACGAGCAGCGGCTGACCGCCAACCATCCCGACATTGGTTTGCCCGTTCTCTGCGGTGCGCAGCCACGCGATGTTGCTGGCCACCACGAGGTAGTTGCCGCCACGCGATTCGAGCTTGATGAACTTCATGAGCACCGTTTCCCGGGGAACTTGACCATTGTCCGAAGGACGAAGTTTGGCCTTAACACCCCGGGAGTTAAGGAATCGGCCTATTCCACCGGCAGGAAATCGGGGACCGACAGGTATCGTTCGCCGGTGTCGTAGTTGAAGCCGAGCACGCGCGTGCCTGCAGGCAGTTCCGGCAGCTTCTTGGCGATCGCGGCCAGCGTTGCGCCGCTGGAGATGCCGACGAGCATCCCTTCCTCGCGCGCGGCGCGGCGGGCCATTTCCTTGGCGTCTTCGGCGTCCACTGCGATGGCGCCGTCAATGGCGTCAGTGTGGAGGTTGCCGGGGATGAACCCGGCTCCGATGCCTTGGATAGGGTGCGGTCCGGGCTGGCCGCCATTGATGACGGGCGAGAGTGCAGGCTCGACCCCGTATGCCTTAAGCCCAGCCCAGTGCTTCTTCAGCTCTTCGGCGCAGCCGGTAAGGTGCCCGCCAGTGCCGACGCCCGTAATCAGCACGTCGATCGGCGAATCGGCGAAGTCGGTGAGGATTTCCTGTGCGGTGGTGCGCGCGTGAATGGCGGGGTTCGCAGCGTTGTCGAACTGGCTTGGCATCCAGGCGCCGGGGGTCTGGTCGACAAGCTCCATCGCCCGTTCGATCGCGCCCTTCATGCCCTTTTCGCGCGGGGTGAGATCGAAGCTCGCACCATAGGCGAGCATCAGGCGACGACGCTCGACCGACATCGATTCTGGCATCACCAGCACCAGCTTGTAGCCCTTGACCGCAGCGACCATGGCGAGGCCGATGCCGGTGTTGCCGCTGGTCGGCTCGACGATCGTGCCGCCGGGCTGCAGCGCGCCGCGCGCCTCGGCGTCCTCCACCATCGCGAGCGCGATGCGGTCCTTGATCGATCCGCCGGGATTGGCGCGTTCGGACTTTACCCACACATCGTGATCCGGAAACATCCGTGCGAGCCGGATATGCGGGGTGCCGCCGATGGTGGCGAGAATGTTGTCGGCCTTCATGATGATACCTCTTTCTTGAGTTCCTGCGGCTCGAAGCTGCGGGCGCGGCGCAGTTCGGGGAAGTACCACGCCCAGACCAGCGTCACGAATATCGCACCCGCTCCGCCGAATACAACCGCGCCAACTGCCCCGAAAAGCGCAGCGGCCAGTCCGGACTGCATCTCGCCGAGCTCGTTCGAGGCAGAGATAGCAAGGCCCGAGATCGATGACACCCGTCCGCGCTTGTCATCGGGCGTGAAGAGCTGGACGAGCGATGAGCGGATGAACACCGAGACCATGTCGACGGCGCCCATCGCGGCGAGGATCGCCAGCGAAAGCAGGAAGCTGCGCGAGAAGGCGAAGATGATCGTCAGCCCGCCGAACCCGGCGACCGCCCAAAGCATCTTAATCCCGACCTCGCGCTGGAGGGGCCGGAACGACAGCCATAGAGCGACACTTGCCGCGCCCAGCGCAGGGGCGGCACGCATCAGACCGAGGCCTTCGGGACCGACGAACAAGATGTCGCGCGCGAATACCGGGAGCAGCGCCGTCGCCCCTGCCAGAAGGACCGCGAAGAGATCGAGCGTAATGCACCCGAGCAGGAACCGCTCGCGCCAGACGTAGACCAGCCCTTCGGCGATCTGCTTCAGGGGCTTGAGTGGCGGGCCTTCATGCTTGGCCCGGATCGGGCGCACGGTGAGGATCAGCAGCATCGCCACCACCAGCAGCACCGCCGAAATCGCGTGCGGCAGCCACTCGGCCTGCGCAAAGATCAGGCCCCCGACCGCCGGCCCCGCCACGCTCGCAGTCTGCCAGGCGATCGAGGATAGCGCGATCGCGCGCGGCAGAAGAGCAGGTGGCACGATGTTGGGCGCAATCGCGCTCATAGACGGCCCGACGAACACCCGCGCTGCACCATGCGCCGCGGCGAGGGCGAAGAGGATCGGCAGGTTCAGGGCGTCGGCCCAGGTCGCTATGGCCAGCACCACCGCAACGCAGCCGTCGATCCCGTTGGCAAAGGCTGCGACATGGCGACGGTCGAAGCGGTCGGCCGCGAGCCCCGCAACCGGGGTCAGCAGGAACAGCGGGACGAACTGAGCGAGGCCCAGTAGTCCAAGCTGGAACGAGGCCTGTGCCACGCTCATCCCGTAATCGTCGCGGGCTACGGCGTAGAGCTGGTAGCCAAGCAGCACCACCATCGACATCGTGGCGAACACGCCCATGAAGCGGGCGAGCCAGTAGCGCCGGTAGTCACCGATCTGGAGCGGGGAGGTAGGTTCGATCACGCCATCGCCATGGCAGGCGATCAGTCCGCTGCCAAGCAGTCGAAACTTGTAGCCTTGCGAGCCGTGCTTGGATCAGCGCGAGCGGCGCAGGCGCGGATTGGGCTGAAGCTGGTCGATGATCGCGACGAAATCGTCGAGGCGGATGATCCGCTCGAACTGGAAGCCGGCGCGCACGTCGCGGGTCCAGATCACATAGGCTTCGATGCGACCCACCACCGGCAAGCGGATGATGATCCGGTCGCCGCGGCTGAGGCGCTCGGAGCCATCGACCATGAAGCCGTGTGCGGAGAGGTTGCAGACGTGAAGGTGCAGGTCGCCGTGCTGGAAATGCTCGACGATGGCCGGAAAATCGACCGGGTGACGCGCGGCGCGCCGCAAATCGGTTACGCTGAGATTGGCTCCACCCACCACGTCTTGCGGTCCTTCCCTTCCGTCGGGTTCATCAAACGGAAATGCCGGACAAAGGCTGACAATTGGTAAAGGCGGCCAAATGCAGGCGTCAGCGGCAAACCAAAGCGTGGCGTTTCTTGCCAAGGCTGAGGCGGAGGCTTTCTCCCTCGCCCGGGAGCACCAGCAGCGCCGGATCGGTCACAGTCTCGCCCTCGAGCTTCACTGCACCCTCGGCCAGCTTGCGCTTTGCTTCCCCGCCCGAGGCGGTAAGACCGATGGCGGTGAGTAGCGCGGCAAGGCGCATCCCCTCGGGGCCGGTCGCAAGGCTCGGAAGGTCCTCGCCCGCGCCGCTTCCGGCGAAAGTCTCGCGTGCCGTGGCTTCTGCGCGGAGGGCGGCATCATCGCCGCGCACCAGCTTTGTCACCTCGTTGGCAAGCACCGTCTTGGCGGCATTTATCTCAGCGCCTTCAAGTGCTTCAAGGCGGCTTATTTCATCGAGCGGCAAGTCGGTGAACAGGCGCAGGAAGCGCCCCACGTCGCGGTCATCGACGTTGCGCCAATATTGCCAGAAATCGTAGGCGGGCAACTGGTCTTCGTTAAGCCAGATCGCGCCCGAGACCGACTTGCCCATCTTCTGCCCGTCCGAACGGGTGATCAGGGGAGCGGTGACCCCGTAGACTTCCTTCCCGTCGATCCGTCGTGCGAGTTCGATCCCGTTGACGATATTGCCCCATTGATCGCTGCCACCCAATTGCAGCTTGCAGCCATAATCCCGTGACAGAACGACAAAATCGTAGGCCTGCATGATCATGTAGTTGAATTCGAGGAAGGTCAGCGGCTGTTCGCGATCCAGTCGCAGGCGCACCGAGTCGAAGGTCAGCATCCGGTTGATGGTGAGGTGCCTTCCAACCTCGCGCAGAAGCTCGATATAGCCGAGCTTGCTCAGCCAATCGTCATTGTTGAGCAGCAGCGCGCCGGTAGCGCTGTCATCAAAGCGGAGGATCTTGCGGAAGCTGTCCTTGATCGAGGCGATGTTGTTGGCCAGCACTGTGTCGGTAAGCATCTGGCGCGTTTCGTCCTTGCCGGAAGGATCGCCGACCTTCGCCGTGCCGCCGCCCATGATCACGATCGGCCGGTGACCTGCCTGCTGCACGCGGCGCAGGAGCATGATCGAAGCAAGATTGCCGATGTGCAGTGACGGCGCAGTGGGATCAAACCCGACGTAGGCCGTGATCACCTCGGTGCGGGCGAGCTTGTCGAGCGCGACCGGGTCGGTCACCTGATGGATGTGGCCGCGCTCTTCGAGGAGGCGGAGCAGGTCGGATTCGTAGGTGCTCATGGGGCGCCGCCCTATCAGCGAGAAGCCGCGGCGGGAAGTGGCTTGCCGGGGACACGGTGAGGCGGCAGACTGGGTCGATGCACCCGCTGATGCTTCATGTTGCTTGCGACCTCGGCCCGATCCGCGCCGTCACCGCCGCCGTCACCGCGACACCGCAGGGCTGCAAGGCCGAGTTCCGGCTCGACGGCTATATACCCGCCGTCACCCTCCCGCCGCACGTTGCGCCGGAACGCCGCGACAATTTGTGGCAGACCACCTGCTTCGAGATCTTTTGGCAGCCTCTGGGCGGCTCAGCCTATCGCGAGTTCAACCTCTCGCCTTCTGGATGCTGGGCGGCATACGATTTCGATTCGTTCCGCACCGGAATGCGCGATGCGACAGTGGAGGCGATCTCGATCGCCTGCTCGCATGACGATGCCGGGCTGATCCTCGCCGCCGACATCGCCGCGGACTTGCCCGACCCGGCGCAGGTGGCGCTCAATGCGGTCGTTGAGCACGCCGACGGGACCAAGCAATTTTGGGCGCTGGCCTTTCCGCCCGGCAAGCCGGAGTTCCACTCCGAAGCCAACCGCGCACTGATCGTCGAACGTTAGGCGGACGCCGGCGCGCCGAACGGGCGGTTGAGCTGCACGATCTTGAGGTTCAGCACGAAGGCGAAGCTCACCCAGACGAAGTAGGTCACGTTGAGCCAGCCAGCGAAGCTATCGCCCACAAGGCGCGGCAGCACCACCATCAGTCCGACCACCGACAGCCACAACAGCACGTTCTCGGCCAAGGCCCAGTCGGGGCGCTTGAGCTTGAAGAACAGCGGCGACCAAAGAAGGTGAAAGACGAAGTTCGCGCTGAACAACATCCACACACCCGCGCGCGCTTCAGGCGTCGGAGCCTGGGTGAGGCCGATGTAGAAGCTCCAGCCCGCAAGACCGAGGATGATCGTCCATGCCGGGCCGAACAGCCAGTCTGGCGGCTGCCACGACGGCTTGCGCAATTCGCGGTACCATTGGCCGATTTCGGTGAGTGCCCCGCCTACTCCGCCAAGGATGATCGCCCACCCGGCGGCGATGAGGATCGGTGTCCAATAGCTGTCCATGTCTCTTTAACTGGCACAGTGCAGCCAATGTTCCCAGCCCTCTGCTAAGGATTGCCTTTGCAGCGCTCCTGTTCCAACGCTCGTGCCATGAAGAATGGCATCGACCGGCTGCTCGCCGACCCCGAACTCCTCCGCCAACTCAAGGGCCGCCGCGTGGCCCTTATCGCGCATCCGGCGAGTGTGACGGCAGACCTCACCCACAGCCTCGATGCGCTGATCGCTGCGGGCGTTCAGGTGAGCAGCGCTTTCGGGCCGCAGCATGGTCTCAAGGGCGACAAGCAGGACAACATGGTCGAGACCGCGGACGAGACGGACCCGCGCTACGGCATCCCGATCTTCTCGCTCTACGGCGAGGTGCGCCGCCCGACCGGGCAGATGATGTCGAGCGCGGACGTCTTCCTGTTCGACCTTCAGGACCTCGGCTGCCGGATCTATACCTTTGTCACCACGCTCCTGTATTTGCTCGAGGAAGCGGCCAAAGTGGGCAAAGAGGTGTGGGTGCTCGACCGGCCCAATCCTGCTGGCCGCCCGGTCGAGGGAACGTTGCTTGTGCCCGGTCAGGAGAGCTTCGTCGGTGCCGCCCCGATGCCGATGCGCCACGGCCTCACGATGGGTGAGATGGGCCACTGGTTCATCGCGCATTTCCGTCTCGACGTCGCTTACAAGGTGGTGTCGATGGAAGGTTGGCGTACCGATGACGATGACGGCTTTGGCTGGCCGACGTCACGGCTGTGGATCAACCCGTCTCCCAATGCCGCCAACGTGAATATGGCGCGATGCTACGCTGGCACCGTGATGCTCGAAGGCACGACGCTGTCCGAAGGACGCGGCACCACGCGGCCTCTGGAGGTGCTGTTCGGCGCGCCCGATGTGGATGCCGGCGGGGTGCTGAAGGCCATGAACCAGCTCGCGCCCGAGTGGCTGGCGAGCTGCGCGATCCGCGAATGCTGGTTCGAGCCGACTTTCCACAAGCATGCAGGAAAGCTTTGCAATGCGCTGATGATCCACGCAGAAGTTGGCTTCTACGAACATCAGACTTTCCGCCCCTGGCGGATGCAGGCACTGGCATTCAAGGCGATCCGGCAGCTCTATCCCGACTACCCGCTGTGGCGCGATTTCCCTTACGAGTACGAGCTTGACCGCCTTGCGATCGACGTCATCAACGGCGGGCCATCTTTGCGCGAATGGGTCGACGATCCGGCGGCGAAGCCGGAAGACCTTGACGCCATGACGTCACCTGATGAAGCCGCATGGCTGGCCGAGGTACGGCCGCATCTGCTCTACTGACGTCGGATCAAGGGGGATGGATCGACAGATGGACACCAGCGCATTCGACTTCGCAGCCATGCTCGCGCCTTTCGACGAGCAACGCTTCTGGGACGAGCATTTCGCGAAGAAGCCGCTCCACGTTCCGCAAGCCGCGCAGGGGGCGCAGGCGTCCCCCAAAGCGGGGCTGATGAGCCTCGCGCACCTCGCCGAACTGCTAGCGGAGCCGGCGCGGTGGACACAGAACAGCATCAAGCTGGTCGCCAACGGGCGCGGGGTCGATCCGGCACATTTCATGGTCAAACGCGAATATGCGCAAGGGGACCTGCTGCGGCCTGATCCGGCACTCATCGAGACCCTGATGGCGGTTGGCGCCAGTTTGGTCATCGACGGGATGGAGGACCAGCTCGCCGGGCTCAGGCAGATGTGCCGGATGCTGGGCAGCAGGTTCGGCGCCAAGACGACCGTCAACCTCTACGCCTCGCGCCGCGGTGTTCCGGGCTTTGCCAGCCACTGCGATCCGCACGAGGTCTTTGCCATCCATTGCGAGGGCGAGAAGGTGTGGCGGATCTACGAAAACGCCGAGGAAGCGCCGGTCGAGGCAACACTGGTCCGCGATACCGAGTACATCGAGCAGCGCAAAGGCAGGGTGGTGATGGAGGTCACCATGCGCCCCGGCGACCTTCTCTACATCCCGCGCGGGGTCTATCACGACGCGCTGGCGTCAACCGACCGCTCGCTGCACCTCACCTTCGGCGTGCAGCCGCTCTATGGCGTGGTGGTGCTCGATCTGCTGCGGGAGATGGCGCTGTCCGACCGTGTGATGCGTGAATATCTCGCTCCGGCGCAGGACGGCGATGCGCTCCGACGCCAACTCGCCGCGATTGCGCAGACCCTGTCGGCGATGGTGGATACGCCGGGGATGCTCGAGGATATTGCCGTCCGCCAACGCACTTTGGCGTCACCCGTCGCCACGCCGCAGCCCGCTGCGCCGTCTGAGTTTTTCGTCCGCACCGCGCTTGCCTGCGCGGTCGATCAGCCTTTGACGGGTTCGGTTCTGACCTTCGGCGGGCATCAGGTTCCCGCCGGTCTCGTGAGCGATGCGGCGCGCTGGGCCTTTGCGCAGCCGAGCTTCTCGTGGCCGCAGTTCGAGGCGCGCTTCTGCCACCATCCGCCCGAGGAGCTTCAGGCCTTCCTCGCGCAAGCCATCGCGCGCGGCGCCTTCGAGCGCAGGCCGATGGCATGAGCGGGGACGTCGCCGCTTCCGTGACGGGCACAGGCGGTGCGGCGAGCAGTGCGAAGTCTGTCAGGGTGACCTTGTGGGTGCTGCTGATCGTCTATGTCTTCAATTTCATCGACCGGCAGATCGTCAACATCCTTGCCGAGCCGATTGCGCGTGATCTCGATCTCTCCGACACCCAGATCGGGCTGATGACGGGCCTTGCCTTCGCGCTGTTTTACACGGTGCTCGGCATCCCGATTGCGCGTTTTGCCGATCGCCAGACGACAAGCCGGCCGCGGCTCATCGCAGTGGCGCTTGGCCTGTGGTCAGCGATGACCGCGCTGTGCGGGCTCGCCCAGAACTTCGCGCAGCTGCTGCTCGCGCGGATCGGTGTGGGTGTGGGCGAGGCGGGGTGCACGCCGCCTGCCCATTCTCTGATCAGCGACATGGTGCCCCCCGAAAAGCGGGCCTCGGCGCTCGCGTTCTACTCGCTCGGCATCCCTGTCGGCACGCTGCTCGGCATGATCATCGGCGGGACGCTGGCCGACCGTATCGGGTGGCGCGAGGCTTTCGTGATCGTCGGCCTGCCGGGCGTGGTGCTGGCGCTGATGGTGTGGTTCGTCCTCAAGGACCCGCGACGCGCTGACGCCGCCGCCATTTTGCAGGCGAAGAGCCAACCCGCCGCGCTACCACTGCGGCAGGCCATCGCTGAAGTCATGCGCTCGCGCGCCTACGTGCTGCTGCTGTTCGCTGGCTCCGCAGCGTCATTCCTCGCCTATGGCAAGACGACGTGGACGACGATCTTCTTCCAGCGCACCCATGACCTGACGCCGGGCCAGACGGGCCTGTGGTTCGGCCTGATTGCCGGAGTGGGCGGGATGTGCGGCACTTTGCTCGGCGGATACTTCGCCGACCGTTTCGGCGCCAGAAACCGCCGCCATGTGCTGAGCGCACCCGCCATCGGCATGGCCCTCGCGGTGCCGATCGCAATTGCCGCCTACCACGCGCCGAGCTGGCCGCTGGCGCTCGTGCTGCTGTTTGTGCCGACAATGTTCAACTCGTTCTACTACGGCCCGACTTATTCCGCCGCGCAGGGCCTCGTGCCAATGCGGGCGAGGGCGGTTGCGGCGGCGAGCCTGCTGTTTTTCCAGAACCTCATCGGGCTGGGGCTGGGGCCCTTGTTCTTCGGGATGCTGTCGGACTGGCTGCAACCCACCCCACGGGGCCGAGAGCGTGCGCTACGTGCTCTACGGCGCGGCGGTGCTGGGGCTGGTGCCGGCGTTCTTCTTCTGGCGTTGCAGCCTGCATCTTGATGCCGAGCTCGATCGGAAAGACCTCAATCCGGCGCCCGCACCGGTTGTACCAGCGTCACGAGGACGAAGCTGATCAGCATCAGCAGGTACCAGCTTCCGTATTTGCCGAAGCTGACCATGTGCCACGTCTGCTCCTGCCCGGGATAGCGCCAAGCCTCCGCGAAGGTCCCGAGGTTCTCCGCGAACCAGATGAACAGCGCAACGAGGCCGAAGCCGAGCAACAGCGGCATCCAGCGGTGGATTCGCCAGTTCCTGAAGTGCACGCGGGTGCGCCAGAACATCGCGGCGGTGGCGGCGAACAGTAGCCATCTCAGGTCGATGATGAAGTGGTGTGCAAAGAAGTTGGCGTAGATCGCCGCAGCCAAGACCCACGTCGCCCACTGCGGCGGGTAGCCCGTGAAGCGGAAGTCGAAAATCCGCCACACCCGCGCGATGTAGCTGCCGACGGCGGCGTACATGAAGCCCGAGAACAGCGGCACCGCACCGATGTGGAGCAAGCTCGCCTCGGGATAGGTCCATGATCCGGCCTGCGTCTTGAACAGCTCCATCACCGTGCCGACGACATGGAAGATGAGGATCACCCGCGCCTCGCGCCATGTCTCCAAGCGGAAGGCGAGCATCCCCGCCTGAATGGCCACCGCAGCGATGGTCAGGAAGTCGTAGCGGTGAAGCGGAGCGCTGTCGGGGTAGAACAGGTGCGTCCCCATAAGCAGCGCCAGCAGCAAGCCCCCGAAGAGGCAGGCCCAGCCTTGCTTAAAGCCGAAGAGCAGGAATTCGTAGAGCCAAAGCCTCCAGCCTGTGCTGGGATCGAAGGCTTCCAGCCTGACGCGGACGGCCTCGAAGCGGGTGTGGCGGCCCGGCGCGCTCTCGCTCAAGCCCCGTGCTTCCGCGACAGCTCCCGCATCGCCGCATCCAGCCCCTCGAGCGTCAGCGGATACATCCGGTCAGCCACCAGCTGCTTGATCATCTTGGTCGACTGCGAATAGCCCCACTGCTTCTCCGGCACCGGATTGAGCCACACGGTCGCAGGGTAGGTGTTGGTGACCCGCTGGAGCCACACCGCGCCCGCTTCCTCATTCATGTGCTCGACGCTGCCGCCGGGATGGGTGACCTCGTAGGGGCTCATCGCCGCATCGCCGACGAACACGATCTTGTAATCATGCCCGTATTTGTGGAGCACGTCCCAGGTCTTGGTGCGTTCCTGCCAGCGGCGCTTGTTGTCCTTCCACACGCCCTCGTAGAGGCAGTTGTGGAAGTAGAAGAACTCCATGTTCTTGAATTCGCTGCTGGCGGCGCTGAACAGCTCCTCGACCAGCTTGATGAAGGGGTCCATCGATCCGCCGACATCGAGAAACAGCAGCAGTTTCACCGCATTGCGGCGTTCGGCGCGCATGTGGATGTCGAGCCAGCCCTGCTTGGCCGTGCCCTTGATCGTCGCGTCGATATCGAGCTGATCCTGCGCGCCTTCGCGGGCGAAACGGCGCAAGCGGCGCAACGCCATCTTGATGTTGCGGGTGCCCAGTTCCTTGGTGTTGTCGAGGTTCTTGAACTCGCGCTTTTCCCAGACCTTGATCGCCTTGCCGTGCTTGGCCTCGCCGCCGATGCGCACGCCTTCGGGGTTGTAGCCCGAATTACCGAACGGCGAGGTGCCGCCGGTGCCGACCCATTTGTTGCCGCCCTGGTGGCGCTTTTCCTGTTCCTCGAGCCGCTTCTTGTGCGTCTCCATGATCTCGTCCCAGTCGCCCAGAGCCTTGATTTTCTCCATTTCTTCGGGCGTCAGGAACTTCTCGGCGACGGCTTTCAGCCAGTCTTCGGGGATGTCGACGGGGTTCTGACCATAGTCGGTCATGATCCCCTTGAAGACCTTCTGGAACACCTGATCGAAGAGATCGAGCTTACCCTCGTCCTTCACGAAGGTGGCGCGGCTGAGGTAGTAGAACGCCTCGGGCGTCTGGTCGATCACGTCCCTGTCGAGCGCCTCCAGCAGGGTGAGGTGCTCCTTGAACGAGGCGCCAATTCCGGCGGCTCGCAGCTCGTCGATGAAGTTGAAGAACATGGGCCCTTGCTTAACCCGCAGGCCAAGGCCTGACCAGTCCCCTTTCTTGTGAGGGGCCGGAGGTAGGGAAAGGGGAGAACCCTTAACCCTTCGCTTACCATCCTACAGCTAGGCTGCGCGCGACCACAAAACGGGGCCGATTGCCAACATGAACCAGCTCGCCATCGATACTGCCAATGCCCATGCCCTCGGGATGATTCCGGAGAGCTGCGGCGCGGTGACGGTAGGCTGCACCGACGTTGCCGGCGTGGTCGAGGCGGTGATCGCTTCGTCCAAGGCGCTGCGCTCGGAACACGAGGCGCTGGCCGAAACGGTGCGCGCGCTGGAGACCGACCAGAGCAAGGTTGCCGAGGCCAGCGACGAGGCGCGGCTGCTTTCCGAACGGGCCATCGAACGGCTCAACGAAGGCACCGCGCTGATCCAGTCCTCGCTCGGCCAGATCGCCTCGCTGATCGAGCTGGTCGACACCCTCGGCCAGCACGTCACCAGCTTCGCCGCCGCGATGGAGCAGGTGCGCCGCTCCGCCCAAGACATTGACGATATTGCCGAAACCACCAACATCCTCGCGCTCAACGCCACCATCGAGGCGATGCGGGCAGGCGACGCGGGCCGCACCTTCGCGGTGGTCGCCGCCGAGGTGAAAAGCCTCGCCAGCGACACCCGCAAGGCGACCGAGGAAATCGCTGCAACCATCGATCTACTGGGCGGCGAGGCTGCCGTGGTGATCGGCCGGATCGAGGCCGGCTCCAAGGCCAGCGGCGAGGCGCGGGCTTCCGTGGCGCGCATCGAAAGCACCATCACCAATGTCGGCGCTCTGGTCGAGGAGGTCGACAAGCAGAACGACGTCATCGCCCGTTCCACCGGCACGATCTCCAGCCATGTCGACAAGGTCCAGCGCGTGCTGACCGGCTATGACGCCGCCTCGCGTAGGAATGAGGACCGCCTCCACGGTGCCCATCGCAAGATGGAAGAGTTGGAAATCACCGCGTCCGAGATGTTCGACCGCATCGTCCACGCCGGTCTCTCGCCGGAAGACAGCGCGATGGTCGGGCAGGCGCAAGCGATGCTCCAGGAGATCATCGCGCATACCGATGCGGCGATTGCGAGCGGCAAGATCAGCACCTCGGCGATCTTCGATACCGATTACCAGCCCATCCCCGGCACCAATCCGCAGCTGTTCCGCACGCGCCTGACCGACTGGGCCGACGCCGAATGGCGCCCCTTCCTCGACCGCGCAAAAGCCAGCGATTCCCGTGTTCTTGCAGCGGCTTGCACCGACGTGAACGGGTTCCTGCCGACCCACATCACCGAGCGCAGCCGCAAGCCCACCGGCGATCTCAACCACGACACCCAGTTCTGCCGCAACGGCCGGATCATGCTCGAAGCCATCGACCGCAAGGCCAAGGTCTCGAACGCGCCGTACATGATGGCGGTCTACCGCCAGGAGGGCGACGGCGACTCTTATGTGGTGGTCCGCAACGTCTACGTCCCCCTGATCATCGGCGGGCGCCGCTGGGGCGATTTCGAGCTGGCCTACAGCTTCGACTGAAAAGCGGCCCCGGCGGGCAATGTTTCACGTGAAACAGCGAAAAACGCCGTTCTGGAAGGGGTCTAAAGCGGGTCTAACAGGGGCCTAGAGGGGGTCTAAACCTGTCTGGAGGCCCGCCAAACCGATCTGGCGGGGGTCAAGAACGATCCAACATTTCGGCTCGCTACTTAGAAGGCACGGTGATCGTCGTGTTCTTGTCACCGGGCAGCAGCCCTGCGGAGAACACCGGCGAGACGTTACCGGGCAGGCCCATCACCTGTTCTGGCAGGGGCATCCGGTCGAACGGCGGATAGACCAGCTCCATCACGCCATCCGCCTGCGTCACGAGGAAACCGCGCGAGGGCCGGATCAGCCCAGCCATGTCGTAGCGGGCGACTGTCAGGCTGGTGCCGCTGTCGCCGAACGCCACGAGGTAACCCTCGTCCGAACCTGCGCGATAGATGCCGTATTCCGGCTTCGACGCGGCGTCGCGGCACCACGGCGTTTCGCTTGCGGCTTTAACCGCCGCGCCCTTTTCCGCCGCCGCCTTCTCCTTCTCGAGCCGCTCGTCATGCGCAGCGCTCAGCGTGCCGCCGAGCAGGATCGAGCCCATCATGTCGAGCTGCACGAGCTTGGCCTTCTTGCCGGGCTTGGCGGGCGCGGCGCAGTCCGCGATTTCCGCAAAGGGCGGGGCAGCACGGCGCGCGGTGGGCAGGGCCAGTGCATCGAGGAACGCGCCAAGCCGCGCTTCGAGCGCCGCCGGATCGAGCGTTTCCGAGCTCATCCGCAGCTTCACCAGCCAATCGTCGTGGAGATAGATCGCAAGCCCGGTCGAGGCCGCACCGCCAGTCGCGGGCGCGACGAGTTTCATCCCGCTCATCTCGCCCGCGCCGCCGGGCGGTGTGAAGCTGCGCCGGGTGACAGCAGCCGGATCGATCGCGATTTGTGCGCCGCTGCGGAACAGCGCCGCCGCTGCGCGGTCGCCCCACATCGGCACCGAAGCGGGCGAGGCGCGGTAGATGAACAGCGTCGCCCAGCTGCCGCTCGCCTTGTCCCTGAAGGCAACGCTGACGTTGTAGCCGTCCTCGTCGTACTGCTTGCTCTCTCCGCGGGTGAAGCCTGCCAGCGTGGCGGGGACGGTCAGGCCGCTGCGGTCATGGCTCCAGACGGAGGCAGGTCGCGCTGCCGGCTGATCCTGCGCGGCAAGCGGCGGCATAGCGGCAAGGATGAGCCCGAGCGCGGCGGCGCAGGCAATACGGCTGAGCTTCGGCATCACGATCCCTCTCTTGAGAAGGAAGGATCATAACTGCGCCAAAGGCTTACGCAAGAGCCGAGGCACTGTGCCCGTCAGCCGGAAGGCTCACCGCGCGCTGCCATCGGCGCGGAACCGGGGCCGCCTTCCAGCACCGGCATCCCGCTCGGAAAGGGCGCCCAGCTTGGTGCGCTCGTGCCCCAGATGATCAGGCTCGGCGGGCAGATTTCGGGATCGTCAAGCGTGCCTGCGCGGATGCGGATCGGCAGCTTGGGGCCCTTGGTGGTGCGGCTGTACATCTGCGAGCCGCAGACCTTGCAGAACCCCCGCTCGACCGTGTTGCCGCTATCGGCCACGCGGGTGATGCGGGTCATGTCGCCCGAATAGGTGACGGCTTCCTCGTCGAACAACACGTTGACGGTCGCCATGCCGCTGGCGATGCGCTGGCAATCGCGGCACCAGCAGAAGCGCGCGCCCTGCGGCTCGGCATCGATGGTGAACCGCACCGCGCCGCAGAAGCATCCGCCGATGTGCGGCACCCCGATCAGCTCGGGTTGCGGCGTGCCATGAAGGCCAGCCGTTCGAACAGCATGATGTCCTGCTCGTTCTTCAGCAGCGCGCCGTGCAGCGGCGGGATGGCGCTGGCGGGGTTGCTGTTTTGCAGAACCTCCAGCGGCATATCCTCGTTGAGAAGCAGCTTCAGCCAGTCGAGCAGCTCGCTGGTTGAGGGCTTTTTCTTGAGGCCGGGCACTTCGCGCAGGTCGTAGAAGATATCCATCGCCTTCTTCACCAGCGCCTTCTGGATGCCAGGGAAGTGCACGTCGATGATGTCCTGCATCGTGTCGCGGTCGGGGAACTTGATGTAGTGGAAGAAGCAGCGGCGCAGGAAGGCGTCGGGCAGCTCCTTCTCGTTGTTCGAGGTGATGACGACGATCGGGCGTTCCTTGGCCTCGATGCGCTCCTGCGTCTCGTAGACGTCGAAGCTCATGCGATCGAGCTCTTGCAAGAGGTCGTTCGGGAACTCGATGTCGGCCTTGTCGATCTCGTCGATCAGCAGAACGGGAAGCTGGGGCGCGGTGAAGGCTTCCCACAGCTTGCCCTTCTTGATGTAGTTGCGGATGTCGTGGACCCGCTCTTCGCCGAGCTGGCCGTCGCGCAGACGGGCGACCGCGTCGTATTCGTAGAGGCCCTGATGCGCCTTGGTGGTGGACTTGATGTTCCACTCGATCAGCGGAGCGTTCAGCGCCTTGGAGATTTCATGCGCCAGCACGGTCTTGCCGGTGCCCGGCTCGCCCTTGACGAGCAGCGGGCGGCGCAGGGTGACGGCGGCATTGACCGCGACCTTGAGATCCTCGGTCGCGATATAGGACTTGGTGCCTTCGAAACGCTGCTGATCGGCCATGAGTTTTCCTGTGAGACTGAAATTTGTCGCGAAGCGATAAGCGGCGAGGGGGCCTCGCGCAAGAGGTTGAGGGCTGGCGCTTTAGCGAGGCATGATGAGGAGGCGCTGGGCGATGCCGAGCAGCTTGGTGTCCTCCACCGCGGCCGCTTCGTTGTTCCAGCCAATGGTCAGCACCCAATCGCGCCCGGCCTTGTCGGTGAGCAGCCAGGTGAGGTTGATGACCCCGGGCTCCGAGCCGCCCTTGAAGCCCACGTAGCTCCAGTTCTTCACAATCCCGTCGCTCGCAGCCGGGTTGATCGCCATGATCTCGAACACCTTGGGATCGGCGGTGCGGCGCATGAAGGCGAGCAGTTTGGCAAGGTCGGCGGGGGAGGCGTACCATTCGATGTCGAGCGCCTTGGGGCCGTTCGCGAAGGCGGCGGTGACCTCTTCAAGGGTGCGGGTTTCGCCGTCCAGCTCCTTGAGGATGGCCGCGCGCCGCTCGGTATCGCTCTTGCGGTATCCGGCGATGCGGGGCGCGTCGCTGGCCTTGAGGACGAACAGCTCGCGGGTGGTGAGGAACGGCGTGTTGTGCGCCGGATCGGCGTGGCCGCTATCCTTCATCGCCTTGAGGATGCGGTCCCTGCCGAGCGTCGTAATCAGCTGGTCGGTCGCGGTGTTGTCGCTGATCGAAATCATCAGGCTGGCGAGCGTGTGGAGCGTCACCGGCGCGCCCTGGGGCCAGCTTTGCAGCTGTCCGCTGGGGAAGCTCTTCTGGTCGAGCGGCACCACGTCGGTCCACTTGCGCTTGCCCGCCTTCACGTCCTCCGCCAGCGCGGCGAGGATGTAGAGCTTGAAGGCCGAGCCCAGCGCGAGCGGCTTGTCGGGGTTGATGCTGACGAGCGGCGCGGTGCCATCGAGCGGGCCGAACCATGCGTTCACCACCCCCGGCAAGGCCGAGATCTCGGCGGCGACTTTCGCAGGTGTGTCACTCGCCTGCGCGACCGGATCAAACTTGCTGAACAGCAGGCCTTTGATCAGGTTTCCCTGCGCCGGATCGAGCACGATGGTCCCTGTGGTGGTCCCGCGTTCGAAGCGGATCACGAGCGCAGCCCGCGTCCCTTCGCGCGGGGTGAGCGTTTCGACCGCAACCGCTGCCCCAAGCTGGGCGGTCAAACTGGCATAGACCGTCGCAAGCTGCGCGGGCGGCACCGCTTTCAGAAATTCCGGGGCGAAGACCTTGGCCGGATCGGCCTTGCCGTTGATCGCATCCACGACCTCGGCCGCGCGCGTTTCGAGCGGGGTGCGTTCGGCAGGCGCGGTGGCGGCCGCGGGCGGCGTTTCCTGCGCGGCGAGGGGCGGGAGCCACAGGCCGGAGGTCGCAAGGGCCAGCATCGCAAAGGTGGGGCGTCGCATCATTCTCTCTCCCGTCGCTCGCCCGTCCGGCGAGGCACGCGCCACCAATGGCAGGCCGCTTGCCCACATTCCAGCCTTCTCGCACGATAGACAGGCGTCCGGCGAGAAGGCAGGGATGCGGCATGGGTGTGGACTTCATTCGCAAGGCGGAGTGGCTGGGGGCGAGCCGCGCGCGGGGCTATATGCTCCTGCTCGCGGTTGTGAACGTGGCGACGCTCGCCTTTCTGGTGCTGACGGCGACGAACGGCATCGACCGCAACGGCTTTCTGCTGGGCACCGATTTCATCAGCTTCTGGACCTCGGGGCGGATGCTGCACGAGGGGCGCAACGTCTACGACATCGCCGCCCATGTTGCCGCCCAGCGCGAATTCTACACGCTGCCGGGCGAGTATACGGCGTTTTTCTACCCACCCAATTTCCTGCCTTTTGTCTGGCCCCTAGGCTTCCTTGGCTACTTCCCCGCGCTGGCCGCATGGCTGGTGGTGACGGGCGCCGCGTGGCTGGCGGCGGTGCGGGGGTGGTTCGGGGCACTGGGGCTGAAGGGCCCGGCGCTGGTGGTGATCCTCGCCTTCCCTCCCGTCTTGGTGACGCTGACCCACGGGCAGACCTCCTTCCTCGTCGCGGCCATGCTGGGCGGTGGGCTGCTGCTGGTGGACAAGCGCCCGTGGCTGGCGGGAGTGCTGATCGGCCTTGCGACCATCAAGCCGCAGTTCGGCCTCCTCATCCCCATCGCCCTGCTGGCGAGCGGACAGTGGCGCACCATCGCTTCGGCGGGCGCGACCGCGCTGGCCTTGGCGGGCCTCGCCGCGCTAGCCTTCGGGCCGCAGGTGTGGAGCGACTGGCTGGCGGTCACCCAGGCCGCAGGCAGCGCGACGGGGGACGGCAATATCGGGTTCGCCAAGATGGTGAGCCTGTTCGCGGGCCTCAGCCTCGTCGGCGTGCCCAGCGGCCCGGCCTTTGCGGTGCAGGGGGCGGTATCTGCGGCGGTGGCGTGGAACGTGGCGAAGGCGAGCTGGCGGCGTCCGTTCACACCGGGCCTCGCCGCGCTGGTGCTGGCAGGCGCGCCGCTCGCGACGCCCTTCGTGCTCGATTACGACCTGCTGCTGACCAGCTTCCCGCTCGCCTTCCTCTTCGCCCGCGCCCGCGCACATGGCTTTGCCGATTGGGAGCGGATCACCATCTTCGCCACCTTCGCCGCAGCCGCCTTCGCCCGGCCTCTGGCGATCGGGCTGGGCGTGCCGATCATGCCGGTGGTGCTGATCGCGCTGTTCTGGGCGGTGCTGCGGAGGGTGCGGGCCGAGGCTTCAGCCTAGATCACGCATCGATCAGGTCGGGGTCCACTTCGCCCGCGCGGTTCTGGATGAAGTTGAAGCGGTGCTCGGGGTTGCGGCCCATCAGCTCGTCGACGAGCCGCGCCACGCCGGCGCGCTGTTCGAACTCCTGCGGCAGAGTGATGCGGATCAGCCCGCGCGTTTCGGGCGCCATCGTCGTCTCGCGCAGCTGCTGCGGGTTCATTTCGCCGAGGCCCTTGAAGCGCGAAACCTCGACCTTTTTGCCCTTGAACACGGTGGCCTCAAGCTCGGCGCGGTGGGCGTCATCGCGGGCGTAGCGGCTCTCCTTGCCCGCCACGAGGCGATAGAGCGGGGGCTGGGCCAGGAACAGGTGACCCGCGCGCACGATCTCGGGCATTTCCTGGAAAAAGAACGTCATCAGCAGCGTCGCGATATGCGCGCCGTCGACATCGGCGTCGGTCATGATGATGATGCGGTCGTAGCGCAGCGTGCCCGGATCGCAGTCCTTACGCGTCCCGCAACCGAGCGCGAGCGAGAGGTCGGCGATTTCGCTGTTGGCGCGGATCTTGTCGGCGGTGGCGCTGGCGACGTTCAAAATCTTGCCGCGGATCGGGAGGATCGCCTGAGATTTGCGGTCGCGCGCCTGCTTCGCGCTGCCGCCCGCGCTGTCCCCTTCGACGATGAACAGCTCGGTCTCGCGCCCGCCCTCGCCCGAGCAATCGGTGAGCTTGCCGGGGAGGCGCAGCTTCTTCGCGTTGGTCGCAGACTTGCGCTTGATCTCGCGCTCCTGCTTGCGCTTGAGGCGCTCGTCCATGCGCTCCATCACCTCGCCGAGCAGCGCCTTGCCGCGCTCCATATTGTCGGTGAGGAAGTGATCGAAGTGGTCGCGCACCGCGTTCTCGACCAGACGCGCCGCCTCGGGCGAGGTGAGGCGGTCCTTGGTCTGCGACTGGAACTGCGGATCGCGGATGAACACGCTGAGCATCACCTCGGCGCCGGTCATCACGTCATCGGCGGTGATGTCCTTGGCCTTCTTGGCACCGACCAGCTCGCCGAAGGCGCGAAGCCCGCGGGTGAGTGCGGTGCGCAGGCCCTGTTCGTGGGTGCCGCCATCGGGGGTGGGCACGGTGTTGCAATACCAGCTCGTCGACCCGTCCGAATAGAGCGGCCAGGCGATCGCCCATTCGGCGCGGCCTTGGCCGATGCCGTCGATGAGCGGGAACTCCTGCATTCCGGTAAAAGGCTGGGCAGTGACGCATTCACGCGTGCCGACCTGTTCGGCGAGGTGATCCGCCAGACCGCCGGGGAACTTGAAGACCGCCTCGGCAGGCACGTCGTCGCTCGCCAGCGAGGGCGCGCACTTCCAGCGGATCTCGACCCCCGCGAAGAGGTAGGCCTTCGAGCGCGCGAGCTTGAACAACCGCTTGGGGCTGAAGCTCTTGTCGCCGAAGATTTCGGGGTCGGGCACGAAAGTCACCGTCGTGCCGCGCCGGTTGGGCGTGGGGCCGAGGTTCTGGATAGCGCCTTGGGTGATCCCGCGCGAGAATTCCTGCGCGTAAAGCTGCTTGTCGCGTGCCACCTCGACGCGGGTGAGCACCGACAGCGCGTTGACCACGCTCACGCCCACGCCGTGCAGGCCGCCGCTGGTCGCATAGGCCTTGCCGGAGAACTTGCCGCCCGAGTGGAGGGTGGAAAGGATCACCTCCAGCGTGGATTTGCCGGGGAACTTGGGATGCTCGTCAACCGGAATGCCGCGGCCATTATCCGCCACCGAGAGCCGGTTGCCCTCGTCGAGCCGCATCTCGATCCGCGTCGCATGGCCCGCGACCGCCTCGTCCATCGCGTTGTCAAGCACTTCGGCGGCGAGGTGGTGGAATGCGCGGTCATCGGTGCCGCCGATATACATCCCCGGACGGCGGCGGACGGGCTCCAGCCCCTCCAGCACCTCGATCGCGCTGGCGTTGTAGTCGCCGCTCGATGTCGGGGTGTTGGCGAAGAGATCGTCGGGAGTGGGGTCAACCATGCGCCGGCTTATAGGCCCGCGCCGTCAGCCCTCACAAGCCACCCCCGGGGGTTTTACGCACTCACTTGCCGAAGCCGGCAGGCGCGGGGTCCACGGGGGTCACCTGACCTGCCTTGATCTCGCGCACTTCCAGCGCGCGCTCGACCACCCCGTTGCGGGCGAAGCGGAAGGCCCCGTCCACTCCGAGGAAGCCGCCCTTGTCGAACAGCTCGTTCTTGGGGAAGGGCGTGCCGACCTTCCAGTCGCGCGCCACCCGCAAGGTGAGCAGCACGGCATCATAGCCAAGCGTCGCGACGCGGTAGGGCTGGTTGCCGAAGCGCGAGGCGTAGCTTTCCGCAAAGCGCGCGAAACGCTGGTCAGAGACAGCCGAGAACAGCGCGCCGCTCAGCGCAGGCGACTTCGCCAGCGCAGCCTCGCCGCTCCACAGTTCGGTGCCGAGGATGCGGGGGCGGGCAGCCTTGCCCTTGTTCAATTCGCCCGCGGCATCGATGCCGAGCCGCGCGCTATCGGCGATCAGCACGGTGTCATAGCCGCCTGCTGCCCGAAGTCGCGCTGCGGCGCTGACAATCGAGGTATTGCCGCGCGCATAGGTCTGGCGGGCGGCGAGCGAGCCGCCGTAATCGCGCAGCGCGTTCTCGAGCGAGGTGACCGCGCGTGTGCCATAATCGCCCTCGGGAGCCAGAACGGCAAAGCGCGCAGCGCCCTTGCCGCGGGCATAGGCGACCGAGCGGCGGATCGATTGTTCGGGCAGGTGGCCGATCACGAAGACATCGACGCTGGCAACCGAGGCGTCGTTGGCAAACGCGATCACCGGCACGCCCGCCGGGCGCGCGGCGGCCTGCACCGCGGGCACGGCATCGGCGTTAAGCGGGCCGAGGATCAGCTTGTTGCCATCAGCAATCGCCTTGCGCGCGGCAGTCGCGACGCCTTCGGAGGTGTCGTAAGTGGTGATGCGCAGATTGTCGGACTTGGTGTCGAGCAGCGCCATCGTGGTGGCATTGGCGATCGCCTGTCCGACCGCGGCGGTATCGCCCGACAGCGGCACCAGCAGCGCGATGCGGTGGCGGCCGGTATCGGTTGGGAGCGCGGTTGCCGAAGGCTCGGGCGCGGGCGGGGGCTGCGAGACAGGGCCTGCGGTCTTGGGAACAACCGCGCAGCCTGCCGCCAGCATCGCCGCACCCGCCATCGCCACGTTGCGCACGCGCAGATGCCGAGCCGCGTTTGCGAGCCATGCGGCCCAATCCCACTGTGTGAGAAGCTTCATCCTTGCCGACCCCTTAGTCCTGCTCCATGAACCGGCCCGTGACACCGTCGGAGCTGCCATCCATTCCCGCAGGAACCCTCGAGCCCGGGCTGTATATCGTCGCGACCCCCATTGGCAATCTCGGCGACATCACGCTGCGGGCCATCGCGGTGCTCGGCAACGCGGCGCTGATCGCTTGCGAGGACACGCGGGTTGCGGGCAAGTTGCTGAAACATCTAGGTATCAAGGCGCGGTTCCAGCGGCTCGACGATCATGCCTCGCCCGAGACCCGCGCATGGATCATCGACGAGGCGAGGCATTCTCCGGTCGCTTTGGTGTCGGACGCGGGCACGCCGCTGATCTCCGACCCCGGCTACCGTCTGGTGCGCGAGGCACGTGCGGCGGGGGTGACGGTGACGAGCATACCGGGGGCCTGTGCGGCGGTATCGGCCCTGTCGATCGCCGGATTGCCGAGCGACCGCTTCCTGTTCGCAGGCTTCCTGCCGGTGAAGGACAAGGCGCGCGCCGAGACGCTCGAGGGGCTGGCGGGTATCGCCGCAACGCTGGTGTTCTACGAAACCGCGCCGCGCCTCGAACGCTCGCTGCTCGCCATCGCTGAACTCTGGCCCGAGCGCGAGGTGGCGGTCGCCCGCGAGCTCACCAAGATGCACGAGGAATGCCGGAGCGGCACCGCTGCGAACCTCGCAGCGCACTACGCCGCGCATCCCCCCAAGGGCGAGATCGTGCTGCTGATCGGCCCGCCTGCCGAGGCCGAAGCTCCGGTGCTCGACAGCGACGCTCTGCTGCGCGCTGCGCTTGCCGACGCCGGGCCGGGCAAGGCGGCAGGTCAGGTCGCCAAGGCCACCGGCATCGACCGCGCCGTGCTCTATGCCCGAGCCCTGGAACTCAAAGGCGAATGACCCGCACCCCCGAACAGCGCCACGAGGCCGACCAGCGCGGGCGTCAGGGCGAGGCCGAGGCGGCGATGTTCCTTGCCCAGAACGGGTGGCGCATTGTGGCCGAGCGGGTGAAGACCAAGCGCGGCGAGATCGACCTCGTCGCGGCCAGATCCGGCCTCGTCGCCTTTGTCGAGGTCAAGTGGCGGGCGCAAGCCGCAACCCTCGGCGAGGCCATCGACGAACGCCGCCTGTCGCGGGTCGCAGCCGCCGTGGAGATGGTGTGGCAGGACTATGCCACGCAAGGTGAGGACATCCGCATCGACGTCATCCTGCTTGCACCGGGGCGCAAACCCACCCACATCGAAAACGCATGGATGCCTTTCGGCTAACCTCTCGGAGTGATTGAATGAGCCTGCGCGTCGCCGTACAGATGGACCCCATCGACCGGATTAATATTGCGGGCGACAGCTCCTTTGCGCTGATGCTTTCAGCGCAGGAGCGGGGCTACGAGGTTTTCGAATACCACGTCGAAAGCCTCACGCTGGACGAGGACGACCGCCTGTTTGCCCACGCCTTCCCGGTGACAGTGCAGCGTGTTGTCGGCGATCACTTCACCCGCGGCGAGGAAGTGCGGCTCGATCTCGGCAAGGACGTCGACGTCGTGCTGATGCGGCAGGATCCGCCGTTCCACATGGGCTACATCACCGCCACGCACCTGCTGGAGCGGATCGGGCACGAGACGCTGGTGGTCAACGACCCCGCCAACGTGCGCAACAGCCCTGAAAAGGTGATGGTGCTCAACTACCGCCGCTTCATGCCGCCGACGCTGGTGACACGCTCGGTGGACGAAGTGCGGCGCTTCATGGACAAGCACGGCGCCATCGTGGTGAAGCCGATCCACGGCAACGGCGGCAAGGCGATCTTCCGCATCGGCGAGAATGCCGAGAACCTCACCGCGCTGTTCGAAGTGTTCAACCAGACCTGGCCCGAACCGCACATGGTCCAGCCCTTCCTCCCCGAGGTTGCCAAGGGTGACAAGCGCATCGTGCTGATCGACGGCGAGATTGCTGGCGCGATCAACCGCATTCCGGGCGAGGGCGAGTTCCGCTCCAACCTCGCGATGGGCGGCTCTGCGCAGCCCACCGAGCTGACGGAACGCGAACGCGAAATCTGCGAGGTGCTCGGCCCCGACTTGAAGCGCCTCGGCCTCACCTTCGTGGGCATCGATGTGATCGGCGGCCAGTGGCTGACCGAAATCAACGTGACGTCCCCCACGGGCATCGTGGCGATTGACCGCTTCAACAAGACTGATACGGCGGCCATGATCTGGGACGCGATCGAGCGCCGGCTTGCCGAGCGGCGCTCCGTCTGATCCGCCCCCCAACCGGAAACCTTGCGACCCATGACCGAATTTCTCCTCCAGCTGCTCGATAAGGGCGGGTATATCGGCATCTTCTTCCTGATGATGGCCGAGAACGTCTTCCCGCCGATCCCTTCCGAGGTGATCATGGGCGGGGCAGGGCTGCTGGTCGCCAAGGGCCAGATGACCTTCGGCACGGTGTGGATCGTCGCCACCTTGGGCACGGTCGCGGGCAACCTCTTCTGGTTCTACATCGGCAAGGTGTGGAGCGAGGAGCAGCTGAAGCGCATCATCGACCGTTGGGGCCGGTGGCTGACCTTCGAGTGGGACGAGTTCACCAAGGCCCGCAACATCTTCCGCAAATACGGCGACGGGATCGTCTTCGCGCTGCGCTTCTCGCCGCTGCTGCGCACCATCGTCTCGCTGCCTGCGGGGCTGGCGCATATGAAGCTGTGGCGCTTCTGCCTGTTCACCTTCCTCGGCTCGGGCATCTGGAACGCGGTGCTGATCTTCGGCGGCCGCGCGGCGGCGCCGCTGGTCGAGCGGTTCGAGAAGCTGGCAGGCTACGGCGTGGTGCTGTTCGTGCTCGCCGGGGTGCTGTTCTATGTCTACCGCGTGGTGACGTGGAAGCCTGCCGTGCACCACGAGGGCGAAGAATAGTTTTCGTTCTCGTCTTTGCGAGGAGCCGAAGGCGACGCGGCAATCCATCACCTATTGTTGAACCTCGTTAAGCCGCCGGTTCATGGATTGCTTCGCCTACGGCTCGCAATGACGAATTCAGGGTGATCGGTTCACCCCCGCGGATGCGCCTTGCGGTAATTCTCCAGAAGGGCCGCCGCATCGACGCGGGTGTAGATCTGGGTCGAACCCAATGAGGCGTGGCCGAGCAGCTCCTGCAAGCTCCTGAGATCAGCGCCTGCGCTCAGCAAATGGGTCGCGAAGGAATGCCGCAGCGCGTGCGGCGTCGCGGTGTCGGGAAGCCCGAGAGCCCGCCGCGCCTGCGCCATCGCGCGCTGCACCATGCCGGGCGAGAGAGGCCCGCCCTTCATTCCCCGAAACAAGGACTCGTTGGGGGTGAGCGGCCAAGGGCAGATGCGCAGATATTCCGCCAGCGCCGCACGGGTGATCGGCAGCACCGGCACCACCCGCTGCTTGCCGCCCTTGCCGGTGACTTGCAGCACCTCGCCCACGCCTGCGTCGCGGCCTGTCAGCGACAGAGCCTCGGCGATGCGCAGGCCCGAGCCGTAGAGCAGCAGCAACACCGCCCGGTCGCGCGCGCCGGTCCAATCATCCGCCGCCAGATCATTGACGTGATCGGCGAGGTTGATCGCCTCGTCGGGGGTGACGGGGCGGGGGAGACCTTTCTTGAGGCGCGGCCCCCGGAGACGCGGAGCGGCGGGGTCGGGGTCTCCGGCCTGCTCGCGGGCAAAGGCGATGAAGGCCTTGCAGGCCGACAGCTCGCGCGCGGTGCTGGCATTGCCGAGCCCTTCGGCACGGCGCGCGGCGAGGAAGCTGCGCAGGTGATGCGCCTCGATCCGTGCGGCGTCCGGCCATTCCTCGACGCCCTGCGACGCCATCAACCGCGTGGCGGCCGCAACATAAGCGCGCACCGTATGCGGCGAGCGACGGCGGTTGTCGGCAAGATGCGCGCGCCATGTCTCAAGGAGCGCCGCTGCGCTCATGCCGCCACCAGCGTATCGGCAACCACCTCGCCGAGCAGCGCGTCCAGAACGCCGCGACCTGCAGGAGCGACGCCGATGCGCGTCCCCTTGGCCCACATCAACCCGAGGCTGACGAGGCGGGCGAGGGCGGCTTCCTCGATCAGCCCCGCGCGGGGGAGGGCAAAGCGTGACGACAGCACGGCAAGGTCCAAGCCTTCGGTCAAACGCAGCCCCATCAGCAGCGCCTCGGCCGCCTGATCGGGGATCGCGAGCGTCCGAGCCTCGACGATGCCATTGCCCTGCCGCGCCACCGCAGAGAGGAAGTTCTCGGGCTTCTTATGCCGCACCGTCGCCACACCGCCGCGCCGTCCATGCGCGCCGGGGCCGATGCCGGCGTAATCCTGATAGCGCCAATAGGCGAGGTTGTGGCGGCTCTCCTCGCCGTGCCGCGCGTGGTTGCTAGTCTCGTAAGCAGGCAGCCCCGCGGCTCCGGTGAGCGCCTGCGTGATGTCGAACAGCTCGGCGGCTTCGTCATTGTCGAGCGCTACCAGCCGCCCGCGCCGCACATCGCTGGCAAAGCGCGTGCCGGGCTCGATGGTGAGCTGGTAGAGCGACAGATGGCCCGTCCCGAAGCCGAGCGCACGGGAGAGGCGCGCCTCCCACAAATCGGGCGTGTGGCCGGGCAGGGCATAGATCAAGTCGAAGCTCACCCGCCCGAAATGCGCCTGCGCGGTATCGAGCGCCGCCAGGGCCTCGCCCGCGCCGTGGAGCCTGCCGAGGAACTTCAACTCCGCATCATCGAGCGACTGCACCCCCAACGACACGCGATTGATCCCCGCCGCCGCCAGCGCCGCGAAATTCGCCGCTTCGACCGAGGAGGGATTGGCCTCCAGCGTAATCTCGATGCCCGCCTCGAAGCCCCACAACCGCTCCGCCTCCGCCAGTAACGCGCCGACCAGAGCAGGCGGCATCAGCGAAGGCGTGCCCCCGCCGAAGAAGATCGAGGTCAGCGCCTCTCCGCCGGCAGCTTCCGCCTCGGCCCGCATATCGGCAATCAGCGCGGCCTGCCATGCGGGCACGTCCACCCCGTCACGCACGTGCGAGTTGAAGTCACAATAGGGGCATTTCTTCGCGCAGAAGGGCCAGTGGATGTAGAGTGCGCGGGCCATTAAGGGCAGACTTTCAGAAGGGCTTAACCGGTTGGACGTAGCCTCGGGCCATGCCGAGGTTCCTTTCCCCGACCGTGCCCTTGCGGTGCGCCGCCATCGCCCTGCTTATGGCAGCGACGCCCGCGCAGCCGCAAGTCTCACGCGACCTCGCCCCGATAGAGAGCGACTGGCTCGACACCCATAACGAAGCGCGCGCCGAAGTCGGCATGGCCCCGCTGGCCTGGAGCGACCGCCTTGCCGCCGATGCTGCGGGCTGGGCGCGGTACCTCGCGGCGAACGATCTCTACGACTACGCCACGCCCGAACAACGGCGCGGGCAGGGCGAGAATCTGTGGAAGGGCCCCCGCGACCAGTGGTCCGCCATCGAGACGGTCGGCTTCTTCGTCGCCGAAAAGCGCGACTTCCAGTTCGGCACCTTCCCCGATATCTCGCGCACCGGGCAGTGGCGCGATGTCGGGCATTATGCGCAAGTCATCTGGCCCGAGACCCGCGAGGTCGGTTGCGCCATCGCCTATACCGCTTCCGACGAGGTGCTGGTGTGCCGCTACTGGCCTGCCGGAAATGTCTGGGGCCGCGAGATCGCGCAGCCCCAGCGGTTCACGCAGCGGTGAAGCCTCAGCCGAACTGTTCGGCGACCAGCTTGGTGAAGGCATCGGCGCGGTGGCTGATGGCGTGTTTCTCTTTCGGAGCGATTTCGGCGAAGGTCTGGCTTGCGCCGGTGGGCACGAACACCGGATCATAGCCGAAGCCCAGTTCTCCGCGCGGAGGCCAGGTCAGCGAGCCATCGCAGCGGCCTTCATAGATCGCATATTCGCCGTCGGGCCACGCCAGTGCGAGCACGCAGTGGAAGGCGGCGGTGCGATCAACGTCGGCACCTTTCTCCGCGAGCATCCCCTCGACCTTGCCCATCGCCATGTACCAGTCGCGGCCCGGAGCGCCCTCGAACCACTGCCGCTCGGCCCAGTCGGCGGTGTAGACGCCGGGGCGACCATCCAATGCCGCCACCGAAAGCCCGCTGTCGTCGGCCAGCGCCGCGAGACCCGAAGCCTCCGCCGCAGCCCGCGCCTTCAGCAGCGCGTTTTGAGCGAATGTCGTACCCGTCTCGGCAGGCTCCGGCAGCCCGAGCGATCCCGCCGAGATGCATTTCACCCCGTAAGGATCGAGCAGCGCGGAAATCTCCTTGAGCTTGCCTGCATTATGCGTGGCAATCACGAGGCTGCCTGAGCCGAGACGACGTGTCATTTGCGGAGCTTCCACGGGCGGGGCAGGCCGGATAGTTTCATCTGTTCGCGCATGTAATTCACCACCTCTTTGCTTACCTGCTGCTTGGGGAAAGTGATCGCTATTTGCCGGTTTGGGAAGATCGCGAAGACCTCATGATCCTCGTCCCAGCGGGCCAGCTCATTCCAGTTCATGCTTGTGAAGCCACGGGGTTGCGAAATCTCGAAACCGGCCAACTCGAAGGTCAACGTCATTTCATCCCCGAGCCCTGCCGACTCGCGATATACGGCGCGGCTGCGGCGTTTGAGCGAGAGAAAGCCCCCACCGGCTGCAGCGAGCATGGCGACCGCACCGGCGATCAGCGGCACTAGCGCGAGCCAAACCGGCCGATCCATGCCGATAACGACAAGGCTTGCTCCTATGCCGACCACGAACGGCCCCACGTAGGAGCGAAGCCACTTTCGGCGGAACATCAACTTGGCGAAGGCATAGTAATCGCCCTCGCTGATCCGAAAGCTAACAGGCCCCGGCAGGCTCACCTCACTTCACCGCGTCCAACTGCGCCGCAAAGATCCGGTCCGCGCCGATGCGGGCGAGGCGCAGGAGGCGCAGGAGCGCTTCCTCGTCGTAGGTCGCGCCCTCGGCAGTGGCCTGCACTTCGGCGATCTTGCCGCCCGAGAGCAGCACGAAATTGCCGTCGGCGTCGGCGCTCGAATCCTCGTCATAGTCGAGGTCGAGCACCGGGGTGCCCTTGTAGATGCCGCAGGAGATCGCGCCGACCTGCGCGGTGATCGGATCGTGCTTGATATCGCCCGAGGCCATCAAGCCGTTCACTGCCAAGCGCAGCGCAATCCACGCGCCCGAGATTGCCGCTGTGCGCGTGCCGCCGTCGGCCTGGATCACGTCGCAATCGAGGGTGATCTGGCGCTCGCCGAGCTTCTGCAAATCTACCACGGCGCGCAAGGAGCGCCCGATAAGCCGCTGGATTTCCTGCGTTCGGCCCGATTGCTTGCCCTTGGCCGCCTCGCGTGCGCCGCGGGTGTGCGTGGCGCGGGGTAGCATCGAGTATTCGCCCGTCACCCAGCCTTCGCCCTTGCCGCGCAGCCACGGCGGAACCCCGCGCTCGACGCTGGCGGTGCACAGCACCTTGGTGTCGCCGAAGCCGATCAGCACCGATCCTTCCGCGTGGCGGGTGAAACCTGTCTCGATGGTGATGGCGCGCATTTCATCGGGCGCGCGTCCTGAAGGGCGCATGGTTCTGTCCTTTGCTGGTTGCGGTGGCGCTAGGCAAAGAGCGGCTCTTCGACAAGCTTGAGCCGAACGGAATTTGAGAAAGCTGGCGATACCGCTTAAGCTTTCGCCATGACTGCGCTCCCCGTCACCGAACTCACCAGCCGCGCGCGCGACATTTTCCAGCGCGTGGTGGAGGAGTATATCGCCAGCGGGCAACCGGTCGGGTCGAAGACGCTCGCCTCGGACGGCACGCTCAACCTCTCGCCAGCCTCGATCCGGTCGGTGCTCGCCGATCTGGAGAGCGCAGGCCTGCTCGCCGCGCCGCATACCAGCGCGGGGCGGCTGCCGACCGATGCGGGGCTGCGGATCTTCGTCGACGGGATGATGCGCGTGGCCGAGCCTACCCGCGAGGAGCAGGCGGCGATCGAGGCGCGGCTAGCTGGTGCCGGGCCGGTCGAGGCGGCTTTGAAGCAGGCTTCGGCCATCCTCTCCGACCTTTCGGGCGCGGCGGGCATGGTGCTGGTCGCCCCTCGCGAGCAGAAGCTCGCCCAGTTCAGCCTCGTCGATCTCGGACAGGGGCGGGCGCTGGCGGTGCTCGTTGGAGAAGACGGGGGAGTCGAGAACCGTGTGGTCGCCATTGGCGGCGCGCTTGATCCCGGGGCGCTCGACCGCGCGTCAAACTACATCACCGCGCGGCTCGCCGGGCGCACGCTGGCCGAGGCGTCGCAGGCGATGCGCGCCGAGATCGGCACCGGCAAATCCCAGCTCGACGACGCCTCGCGCGATCTGGTCGAGCGCGGCCTTGCCGTATGGAGCGAGGATGCCGCTGCCCGCCCTGTGCTGATCGTGCGCGGTGCAGCCAACCTGCTCGACGAAAGCGCCTTGGGCGATATCGAGCGGGTGCGCAGCCTGCTCGAAGACCTCGAGAACAAGCAGTCCGTGGCCGAGCTCCTCGATTCGGCGCGCGAGGCCGATGCGACGCGCATTTTCATCGGTTCCGAGAACCGGCTGTTCGCACTTTCGGGCTCCTCCGTCATCGCCTCACCCTACCGCGATCGCGAGGGCAGGGTGGTCGGCGTGCTGGGTGTGATCGGCCCCACGCGGTTGAATTACGCGCGCGTTGTCCCCATGGTAGACCTGACCGCCCGTTCACTGGGCAAGCTGATCGCTTGAATGGAAAGCCACACGACATGACCGAGAATGAAAAGCCGCTGGATCAGGCGGCTGAAGACGAATTGAAGGGCGTCCCCGAGCACATGCGCGAAGGCGCAGGCGAGCCCGAGACCGATGGTCTGGCCGCCGCGCTCGAATCGCTGCGCCGTGATCTGGAGAACGCCAAGCAGGACGTGCTCTACGCGCAGGCCGAGACGCAGAACGTCCGCCGCCGCCTGGAGCGCGAGAAGGACGAGGCGCGCGCCTATGCCGCGACCGGCTTTGCCCGCGATATCCTGAGCGTTGCCGACAACCTCGCCCGTGCGGTGCAGGCAATCCCCGAAGCCTTGCGCGCCGACGAGAGCATGAAGGGCCTCGTGTTCGGCCTCGAGGCGACCCAGCGCGAAATCGAGAAGGTGTTCGCCAGCCACGGCATCACTCGCATCGCCGCGGTCGGCCTGCCGCTCGATCCGAACCAGCACCAAGCGATGCTCGAAGTGCCGACCACGGACCACGCGCCGGGCACGGTTGTTTCGGAAATGCAGGCCGGGTGGATGATCAAGGACCGCCTGCTGCGCGCGGCGATGGTGGCGGTGGCGAAGTCGCCGGACTGATAAGGCGCTCGCTTCACGCCGCACTCCCCCAAAGGCGCGATGAGCCGAGGAACATCGTTGGGCAATCTTCGGTTGGGCTAGTCACCACCAACACGGAGAGAACTCATGACCTATCGCCTCACCAACAAGACTTTCGGCACCCTGCTTTGTGCGGCCGGAGCCCTTTCGCTCGGTGCCTGCGCCGATAACTATGCTGTCGAAGGCGCAGGCGTCGGTGCGGTCGCGGGCGCGGCCGTCGGGGCTGTGACCGGCGGCGATGTTGCCACGGGTGCGGCGATCGGTGCGGCGGCGGGCGGCGTCGGCGGAACGCTGCTTAAGAAGGATAACGGCGAATGCTACCGCGTCGACCGCGATGGCCGCGAATACACGGTGCGCTGCCCGAATTAAGGTGACGGCATTTCCGGTTTGAAGGGCAGAATGGCCCTGTAGACGCAAAGCGAGGGCGCACCGGCCACGTGCGCCCCGTTTTGCAGCATGAAGGCGTGGCGGACGATCTCGGCCTGTTGTTCGAGGCCGTATTGCCCAAGCTGCCAGCCCGGCTTCAAGGCATAGTCGTAGCGGCAGAAGGGATGGCGGCGCAGCACCAGATACCAGCGCCCGAGGGTCTGTGCCTGCCACACGTGGGTCATCTCGTGGACAAAATGCGCCTGATCCTCGAGCGGCGCGGCGGCAAAATCGTCGCAATAGCGCGGCGCTTGGGGGTGGAAGTGCAAGTGCCCCATCGGCGCCATCGTCACCCCGCGCCGCTGGAAGGGGAAGAACTTGCGCCGCTTCACCTTCACGCCTGTGTAATCGATCGCCGTGCCGAACACCGAGGCGGCGAGCGCCACCTCGCCCGGCGTCAGCGGTCGCTCGCCGCCGACCGGGCAGGCGGGCGCGAGGCTCAGCGCTCTTCCCCGGCAGCGCGCACGGGAGCCTCGACGGTCACCTTGCTGCCGTCCGAGAGGATCAGCGTTACCTTCGCCTTGCCGCCCGCTTTGAGACCGGTTTCAGGGTCCATCGCCATGACGTGCAGGCCTCCGGGAGCGAAGGTCACCGGCGCGCCTTCGGCGAGCGGCACGGCGTCGGTCATGGTCATGCGCATCTTGCCTGCGCTCTCGGCATAGTCGTGGATCATCGTCATGCCCGCGCCCTCGACCTCGACCTCGGTAAGGCTCACCCCCGGGGCGCCCTTGTAGGCCAGATCGAAATAGACCGCCGCCGGATTGCCCGCGACGGGCGCGAGCACCACGCGGGCATTGCTGACCGTCAGTCCGGGCGCGCCCACCGCCGTTTCGGCCTTCTCGGGGCTCTCGCTGCCTTGCGAACAGGCAGCCATCAAGGGGAGCAGGCAAGCCGCTGAAATCGTCAGGGCAGCGCGATGAAGCGAATTCACGTGAGTTGTCTCCTTGTGGAATGGCGGCAGAACTAGGGAGCGTGATCTCTTGTGCCAAGCGAAACCACACCTATATCGCCCTCACAATCGAGCCGCCAAAGCGCTTTGCCTAACCGGGAAGCCGACGGCAGCGGTGTCCAACAATTGTCCTTATGGATGGGGTAAAAATGGCTAAAGTTATCGGTATCGACCTCGGCACCACCAACTCCTGCGTTGCTGTCATGGACGGCGGCAAGCCCAAGGTTATCGAAAATTCGGAAGGCGCGCGCACCACGCCGTCGATCGTCGCTTTCACCAAGGATGGCCAGCGCCTGATCGGCCAGCCGGCCAAGCGTCAGGCAGTCACCAATCCTGACAACACCCTCTTTGCGATCAAGCGCCTGATCGGCCGCCGTTTCGAGGACCCGCTGACCAAGAAGGATATGGGCCTCGTCCCGTACACCATCACCAAGGGCAAGAACGGTGATGCCTGGGTCAAGGCCGGGGAAGAAGAATACAGCCCGTCGCAGGTTTCGGCCTTCATCCTCCAGAAGATGAAGGAAACCGCCGAGAGCTATCTTGGCGAAACCGTGACGCAGGCCGTGATCACCGTGCCCGCCTACTTCAACGACGCCCAGCGTCAGGCAACCAAGGACGCCGGCCTGATCGCCGGCCTTGAAGTGCTGCGCATCATCAACGAGCCGACTGCGGCTGCGCTCGCCTACGGGATGGACAAGGAAGACGGCAAGACCATCGCTGTCTATGACCTTGGCGGCGGCACCTTCGACGTGTCGATCCTCGAAATCGGCGACGGCGTGTTCGAGGTGAAGTCGACCAACGGCGACACCTTCCTCGGCGGCGAAGACTTCGACAACACGATCGTCGAGTTTCTGGCCGATGCCTTCAAGAAGAAGGAGGGCATGGACCTCAAGACCGACAAGCTCGCGCTTCAGCGTCTCAAGGAAGCGGCTGAAAAGGCCAAGATCGAACTGTCGAGCGCCGCTTCGACCGAGATCAACCTGCCCTTCATCACCGCGCGCATGGAAGGTGGCACCACCACCCCGCTGCACCTCGTGGAAACGATCACCCGCGCCGATCTCGAAAAGATGGTCGACGGTCTGATCCAGCGCACGCTCGATCCGTGCAAGAAGGCGCTGTCCGACGCGGGCATCTCCAAGGATCAGGTCGACGAGGTTATCCTCGTTGGCGGCATGACCCGTATGCCCCGCGTGCGCGAAGTCGTGGAGCAGTTCTTCGGTGCCAAGCCCCACACCGGCGTCAACCCTGATGAAGTCGTCGCGATGGGCGCTGCCATTCAGGCCGGCGTGCTCCAGGGCGACGTCAAGGACGTGCTGCTGCTCGATGTGACCCCGCTTTCGCTCGGCATCGAAACGCTGGGCGGAGTGTTCACCCGCATGATCGACCGCAACACCACCATCCCGACCAAGAAGACCCAGACCTACTCGACCGCCGAGGACAACCAGAACGCGGTGACGATCAAGGTCTATCAGGGCGAGCGCGAGATGGCGGCGGACAACAAGCTGCTCGGCAATTTCGACCTGATCGGGATTCCCCCGGCCCCGCGCGGCGTGCCGCAGATCGAGGTGACCTTCGACATCGACGCCAACGGCATCGTTTCGGTGGCCGCCAAGGACAAGGGCACCGGCAAGGAACAGACGATCAAGATCCAGGCTTCGGGCGGTTTGTCGGACAACGACATTGACCAGATGGTCAAGGATGCCGAGAAGTTCGCCGAAGAGGACAAGAAGCGCCGGGCTGCCGCAGAAGCGCGCAACCAGGCCGACAGCCTTGTCCACGCGACCGAAAAGCAGCTCGAAGAGCACGGCGCCAAGATCGACGCTGCGCTCAAGACCGAAGTCGAGGAAGCGATTGCTGCGGTGAAGTCGGCGCTTGAAGGCGGCGATGCCGACGACATCAACGCCAAGTCGCAGGCGCTGACGCAGTCGGCGATGAAGATGGGCCAGCAGATCTACGAACAGCAGCAGGCCGCAGGGCCCGACGCCGCTGCCGAGACTGCGGGCGAGACCGCGGCCGACGAGGAAGTCGTCGACGCCGAGTTCTCCGAGGTCGACGAAGACAAGAAGGGCTAAGGCCCCGATGCAATTCAGCCCGCCGCCGATGCGTCCGGACTTTGGGTCCGGCGTGTCGGCGGCGGCTGGTCACGGGGAATAGGCACGCATATGTCCAGCGCCCAGCTCGATTACTACGCCACGCTCGAAGTTACCCGCGAATGCGATGCGGCGACGCTCAAGAGCGCCTACCGCAAGCTCGCCATGAAGTATCACCCGGACCGCAATCCGGGCGATGCCGCGTGCGAGGCGCAGTTCAAGGCGATCAGCGAGGCCTATGACTGCCTCAAGGACCCGCAGAAGCGCGCGGCCTATGATCGCTACGGGCACGAGGCCTTCACGCAGGGCATGAATGGCGGCGGCGCGGGCGGCGGCTTCGGCGGCGGTTTCGGCGCCGGACGCGGCGACTTTGCCGACATCGGCGACATTTTCGAGACGATCTTCGGCAGCGCCTTCGGCGGAGGCGCGGCGCAGCGTCAGCAGAACCGTCGCGGCGCGGACCTGCGCTACGATATGCAGGTCACCCTGGAAGAAGCCTTCCACGGCAAGTCCACCGAGATCGAGATCGAGGTCTCGCAATCCTGCGACACCTGCGACGGCACGGGCGCGACGCCGGGCACCTCGCAGCGCCAGTGCAACCTGTGCCACGGCATGGGCGCGGTGCGTGCCAAGCAGGGCCTGTTCGTCATCGAGCGGCCGTGCCCGACCTGCTCGGGCCGCGGTACGGTGATCGAGAACCCCTGCCGCGTCTGCCGCGGCGAGGGCCGGATCGACAAGGCCCAGACGCTCAAGGTCGACATCCCCGCAGGCGTCGACACCGGCACCCGTATCCGCTTGGCGGGCAAGGGCGAGGCCGGCCAGCGCGGCTCGCCAGCGGGCGATCTCTACATCTTCCTCCATGTGCAGGCGCACAGCGTGTTCGAACGCGAGGGCACGACACTCGCGACGCGCGTGCCGGTGAGCTTCACTACGGCGGCGCTGGGCGGCTGTGTCGAAATCCCGGACCTCGACGGCACCACCAACCGTCTCGACATCCCGGTCGGCATTCAGTCCGGCAAACAACTGCGCATTCGCGGCGCGGGGATGCCCGTGCTGCAAGGTCGCGGGCGCGGCGACATGGTCGTGGAGATCGTGGTCGAGACGCCGACCCGGCTGTCGAAGCGCCAGAAGGAAATCCTCGAGGAGTTCAAATCGACCGAGACCGGCGACGAGTGCCCCGAAAGTCGCAGCTTCTTCGCCAAGCTCAAGGACGCCTTCGGGGGCTGAGGCATTCTATGGACAGCGGCGGCGCCCTGACCTAGCTTCAGCGAAATTTCGGGGAGGGCGATCGATGCACCGTAAGCTTTTTGTCGTGGCTGCATTGCTGGCCGCTGCATCGGGCGTTGCCCCGCTTGGCGCTCAGGACAACATGGACGCGGTCGAGATTCGCGCCGAACCGCTCGCGCCGGGGGTTGCCGTGCTGTTCGGATCGGGCGGCAATATGGCGGTGAGCTACGGCGACGAAGGCACGGTGCTGATCGACGATCAGTTCGCACCGCTCAGCAAAAAGATCGAAACGGCCGTCGCAGCCCTTGGCGCATCTCCGGTGCGCTACGTCGTCGATACCCACTGGCATTTCGACCACACCGGCGGGAACGAGAATTTCGGCCGCGCCAATGCAACGATTTTTGCGCAGGAGAACGTGCGCATCCGGCTCGCTGCGGGCGGCGCCATTGGCGGCAACACGATTCCGCCCGCGCCGGCGGCTGCTTTGCCCGTGGTCACCTTCGATCAGGGAATGAAGTTCCACGTCAACGGAGACACGATCCGTCTGGCCTATTTCGGCGGCGGCCACACCGATGGCGACGCGGTCGTGTTCTGGGAGGAGAAGAACATCGTCCACATGGGCGATCTCTACTTCAACATTCCCGGCTTTCCTTTCGTCGATCTGGAATCGGGCGGCAGCGTCTACAACGCGATGCGCTCGCTCGATCTCGTGATCGGCATGATCGACGCCAAGACCAAGGTCATTCCTGGGCACGGTCCGATGTCGAACAAGGCCGAACTGGTCGCCTATCGCGCCATGGTCGGTGCTGCGGTGAAGCGCGTCGAGGCGCTGCGGGCCGAGGGCAAGAGCCTTGAACAGGCGATCGCCGCCAAACCGCTCGATGACTTCAATCGCGGGCAGGGCTTCATCGGGCCGGACCAGTTCGTCACGGCGATCTGGAACAGCAAGCGTAGCTGAGCGCTCGGCTCAGGTATCTGTCTGACCCGATGCTGCCCTCGCTCCTGATCGTCGACGACTTCCTGACGGATCCCTATGCGGCGCGGCGCGCGGCGATGGGGCTGGGTTATGATCCGACGCTCCAGCATGGCAATTTTCCGGGCCTGAATTCCACACGGCCCCTCGATACCGCGCCTATCGACGAGGCCGTGTCGCGATTGCTCGGGGTGAACCTCGGCCCGGCGCCCGGCAGCCAGCACGGCCATTGCCGCCTGACGGACAAAGGCGCGAAGGGCAAAAGCGGCGTTCACATCGACCCCGCCGCCTATTCAGGCATCCTCTACCTCTCGCGACCCGAGGATTGTGCCAAGCCCCATGCGGGCGGCACCGACTTCTTCCGCCACAAGCGCACTGGCCTCGAAGCCGTGCCGCAGGACCCGGCGAAGATCGCGGCGAGCGGCTACAGCGATCTCAATGTGCTGGTGGAGGACGTCGTCAACCGCGACACCACCAACCCCGCCAAGTGGGAGCGCACCATGCGCGTGCCCGCTCGCTTCAACCGGTTGCTGTTGTTCTCGCCCTGGCAATTCCACAACGCCGCGCCCGGCTTCGGCGCCACGCCAGAGGATTCGCGCCTCGTCATGCTGCTGTTCTTCGGACCAAAGGCTTAGGCGCGCGGCTAACCCATCCGCTCGTGCACTTCGAGCCGGACCTGCTCGATCAGTCCCTTCTGGCAGCGACACGCCGCTTCCTCCTCCTCCAGCACCGCGAGGAACGCCGCGCGCTTGCCGGCGCGGATCGTCTCAATCGGCACCGATCCGCCGACGGTAGATGCGACCAGGTCGATCATCCGCTCCGCCCCGTGGAGCCGTCCCCACAGGTAGTCGTTCTCGCGGTAGTCGCGGCTGAAGAAGGCGCCGAAGTTGTAGAACTCGATCCCCCGCAAGGTCGCCGTCGTCCCACCCTCGCGGATCGAGCGGGCGTCGTCGGGCGAGATGCGGTCGATCTTCACCGGGTTGAACTCGTCGAGCCCCTCGCGCCGGGTCAGGGGGAGGGTGGCGACGTCGTAGAAGGGGAAGCCCAGATAGGTCAGCAGCATCCGCCGCTTCAAAACCTTGGGCATATCCTCCAGCGCCTCGATCAGCAGTTCCTCGGCAGCGAGATCGGTGGCAGGCAGAAGCCGCTGGGTGGCGAGGAAATCGAGCACCGCGCCCGGCTGCCGCAGCGCGTCTGCCGCCAGCTCGGCAAAGGGCTGCGAGTGCAGCACGTCCTCGTCGGCGCGGTAATAGAGCGCGAGGATCTCGTAGAGCCGGTTACGCGCCCGGTCGCTGGCGTCCTCGGAGATGTCGGGATCAAGCTGCCAGTCGCGCGCCAGCTTGCGCGCCAACATCTCCAGTCGCCGCACGCGGAAGCCCGTGTCATGTGCGCGGAGGAAGGCGATGGCCTCGGTCGTCGCGCCGCCGTGCGCATCGGTGAGCCGCGTGAGACCGCGCGCCTCAAGCTCGGCGCGCAGGGCCTCAGCGAGCGGTGCGATGTCCGCCATCGGCTGCCCGGCGGCCTTCATGGTCAGCGATGCAAGCTGGTCGAGGATCGCCTCGAACTTGGTCAGCGCATAGGCACCGAAGGCATAGCCCGCCCGCTCGGCAGCGGCTTGCTGGGCTTTGGCGCGCCAGCCCGCGAGCCGCTTGGGGCTGGGGCGGTCGAGCAGGAAGGTGAAGCCGAACAGCTTCTCGACCGCATGGTCGATATCGGGCTGCAACTCCATGACGATGCGCTTCAATCGCGCCGCATCGCGCGACTTCTGCTCGATCCGGTCGAGGTCGTCGCGGATCGGCTGTTCGCGGGGGATGGTCGAGAGCGAGCCGAAGATCGCACCGAAAAAGCCCACCTCGCGGGCGCGCATCGCGGGCGTTGGGCCAGCGCCGTCGGGGCGCGGGTCGAGATAGACGAAGCGGCGGTCAACCTCGCGCTGGGCAGGGCGGCCGTATAGCCCTGCAAGCGCGGCTCCGAACGGCGCGTTGACCAGCACCGCCCCGTCGATCAGCGCGACCTCGTCGATGGAGCCGCGCGCGACATGGGTCGGCATGGTGCGCGCGAGGAAGGCGCCGCGATTGTCCCAGACGTGCCCCTCGGCCTCGGCCAGGCGGTCGATCTCGGCGATGGTGAGCGGCGGGAAGGCGCCGGGGAAGCTCGCCGTGGCGCGCGCTGCCAGCACCAATTCGAGCGGATCGGCGAGCCGCCCGCCCTGACGCTTGCTGCCGCCTTCGCCGACCCGCGCGCGGAAGGTGATCGGCAGGCGGTGCTCGCTCTCCTCGACCTGCGGGGGCGAGTTGAGGCGCAGCGTTTCAGGGTGGCCGCGGAAATCGGTGGCGGTCACGGCAAGGTCGATGGGATAGCCGGCCGGAAGCAGCGGAATGCCGTCGCCTTCCTCGGCCATGCGGGTCAGCGCCTCGAACAGCATCCCCGAGAACCGCTCCCCCGAAAACGGCGGGCTGAACCACCGCCCTCGCACAAGCCGCGAGACCTTGCCGCGCACCTCGGCGCGGGTTTCGGGCGAAACGGTGGCGCTGACCGCATTGCCAGGGCGCGAGAGGAACCACTCGGCAATCGGCTGCGCCCACAGCTTGCCGTAGCGCCACAGCGGCTCGGCATCCTTGTCGGTGAGGGCGCTGACGTCGGCATTGGTGAGCCACAGGTCGGTCAACGGCTCGAGGCTGTGCCCCGCGTGGATCGCCTGCGCGAGGAACACCGCATTGATCCCGCCCGCGCTCGCTCCTGTCAGGATGTCGGGCAGGACGCGCACCTGCAAGCCGTGGTCGCGCTCGATCACCCCGAGGAAATCGCGATAGGCCGCCGCCACCCCGTCCAGCGATGTCGCCGATGGATGGTGGAACGCGCGGCTCGCCCGGGCGAGGTGCCACACCTCCTTGGTGATCCCGTGCATATAGACCGCGAGGCTGACCCCGCCGTAGCACACGAGAGCAAGGCGCAATTCCTTCTGGCGCATGGTGAGTGTCATGCGGGCAAGACAGCCGCAATGCAATTGCGTTCGTCATCTGTTCTCGTTATGGCACGCAAATATGGCAAAAACCAAGCGTCGCTACGTGTGTCAGGAATGCGGCTCGGTCTCCTACCGCTGGCAGGGGCAGTGCGCCGATTGCGGGCAGTGGAACACGCTGATCGAGGATGTGCCGGCGACGGTCTTCTCTCAGAAGCATGACCTGTCGAGCGGCGGACGGGCGGTGGCTTTCGAGCCGCTCAATGCGCCGACCCAGCTTCCGGTGAGGAAATCGACCGGCATGGCCGAGTTCGATCGCGCTTTGGGCGGCGGCCTTGTGCCGGGTTCGGCGGTGCTGCTTGGCGGGGACCCCGGCATCGGCAAGTCGACCCTCCTGCTGCAATGCGCCGCGACCATCGCGCGGGGCGGCAATGATGTCGTCTATGTGAGCGGCGAGGAAGCGGCAGGGCAGGTGCGTCTGCGCGCAAGCCGCATGGGGATGATCGATGCGCCGATCCGGCTCGCCTCGGAAACCTCGGTGCGCGACATCCTCACCACGCTGGGAAGCGGTCCGCCGCCTGCCTTGCTGGTGATCGATTCGATCCAGACGATGCATTCCGACACGATCGAGGGCGCTCCCGGCACTGTATCGCAGGTGCGCGGCTGCGCGCTGGAGCTGATCCGCTACGCCAAGGAGAGCGGCTGCGCGGTGGTGCTGGTCGGCCACGTCACCAAGGACGGCACAATCGCCGGGCCGCGGGTGCTCGAACACATGGTCGATGTGGTGATGAGCTTTGAAGGCGAACGCTCGCACCAGTACCGGATCCTGCGCGCCTTGAAGAACCGCTTCGGCGCGGTGGACGAGATCGGGGTGTTCGCGATGGCGAGCGAGGGGCTCGAGGAAGTCGCCAATCCCTCGCTGCTGTTCCTGTCGGGCCGCGACACGCCGCTAGCCGGAAGCGCGGTGTTCCCGGCGCTGGAGGGCACGCGACCGGTTCTCGTCGAGATACAGGCGCTTATCGTCCGCCTGCAATCGGGCGCGACCCCGCGGCGTGCGGTGGTGGGCTGGGATAGCGGGCGGCTCGCGATGCTGCTCGCGGTGCTCGAAAGCCGTTGCGGGCTCAATTTCTCCTCGGCCGAAGTCTATCTCAACATTGCAGGCGGGTACCGCCTCACCGACCCTGCTGCCGACCTTGCAGTGGCCGCCGCGCTGGTCTCGGCGCTTGCCGACAGGGCGCTACCGGACAAGGCCGCATGGTTCGGCGAGATCAGTCTGGCGGGCGAGATCCGCCCTGTCGCCCACGCCCCGCTAAGGCTGCGCGAGGCGGCGAAACTGGGCTTTGCGCGCTGCTATGGCCCCGCCGGCGCGGCGACCGGAGGCGCAGGCGCGGACTACCGCGGGCTCGCTGCACTTGCGAACGTCGTTGACCAGGTGATGGGTAACGCATAATTCTCCCCGCCTATGGCAGCTCTCGACATCATCATTGGCCTGATCGTCATCATCGCCGCAGTTGGCGGCTTCATGCGCGGACTGGTGCAGGAAGTGCTCAGTCTCGCCTCGTGGATCATGGCGGCGCTGGCGGTCCACTTCATGCATCCGGCGCTGTCGGACGGATTGCGCAGTTTCTACCGGGCCGAACCGGCTGTCCCGCTGCTCGCCTTCGCGCTGCTGCTGCTGGTTCCCTACGCCGCGATGAAGATCATCATCGGCAATATCAGCGAAGCCTCGGACGGGGCGGTGCTGGGTCCGATCGACCGCGTGCTCGGCTTCGGCTTCGGCGCGATCAAGGGCGTGCTGATCGCGATCTTCGCCTTTGCCATGCTCGTGACCGGCAAGGACGATAGCTGGGGCTATGAAGGCCGCCCGCAGTGGATCATGAGCGCGCGCACCTATGCAGCAGCCGACGCCTTCTCGCGCCAACTGCTGCCCGAAATCGGCGTGCGCCGCGACCGGCTGCGGGGCGAGGCGGAAGCCCGCGCCGCCCGTGCCGCCCGTTTCCGCAAGTGACGGGCGCAGCTCCGGCGAAACTCTACTCGCCCGCGCTGCTCGGCCTTGCCACGGGCCTCGCGCAATTTCCCCTGACGGACGACCTGCCGCTGCGCGCCGAGGCTCGCTCGCGCAGCTGCGGCAGTGTCATCGCGCTTGGCCTTGCGCTGCGGGAGGACGGCGGGATCGAACGGATCGGCATGAAGGTCAGCGCCTGCGCGATCGGCCAGGCATCGGCCGCGCTGCTTGCGCAAGGGTCGTCCGAGGCCTCACCGGCCCAGCTGCGCGACACCGCCGATGCGCTGGCCGCATGGCTGGCGGGGGAGGGCGACCTCCCCACCATCTGGCCCGGCCTCGACCCTCTCGCCCCGGCGCGCGACCACCCGGGACGCCACGGCGCGCTGCTATTGCCGTGGAAGGCCGCGTGCGAGGCGCTTTCAAGCCAGAACGTCAGCCGCTAGGGACATGATCCACAAGATCGCCTGCGGGCGGCAAAGGGGATAGTAGGGACATGGCAGAGGCGCAGGCGCTCGCAGCACGCGAGCCCACCGAGAGCGAAATCCGGCTGGTGATCGGCGCGTCCAGCGCGGGCACGATCTTCGAGTGGTACGATTTCTTCATCTACGGCACGCTCGCCTACATTCTGAAGGATGCCTTCTACGCCACCGACAACGAGACACTCGGATTGCTGCTGGTGTGGTCGACCTTCGCGGTGGGCTTTGCCTTCCGGCCGCTGGGCGCTGTGCTGTTCGGCTTTCTGGGTGACCGGCTCGGGCGCAAATACACCTTCCTCGTAACCGTCACCCTGATGGGCATCGCCACCGCGGGCGTCGGCCTGATCCCCACCATCAACACGATTGGTGTGGCAGCGCCGATCATCGTCATCCTGCTGCGGGTCGTTCAGGGCCTCGCGCTGGGCGGTGAGTACGGCGGCGCTGCGATCTATGTCGCCGAGCACGCCCCGCCGGAAAAGCGCGGGTTTTACACCAGCTTCATTCAGGCGAGCGTGGCGGGCGGCTTCGTGCTTTCGATCATCGTCGTCATCGTTTGCCGCGCGCTGATCCCCGAGGACGCCTTTGCCGCATGGGGCTGGCGCGTGCCGTTCCTGCTCTCGATCTTCCTGCTCGCGATCTCGCTGTGGATGCGGTTGAAGCTGTCGGAGAGCCCGGTCTTTCAGGCGATGAAGGCGGCGGGCGAAACGGCGGGCAATCCTTTCGTGGAGAGCCTGACCTATCCCGGCAACCCCAAACGCCTCTTCGTCGCGCTGTTCGGGATCGCCGGCATCCTGACGACGATCTGGTACACCGGCTTCTTCTCGGCGATGAGCTTCCTGCGCGGGCCGATGCACGTCGCGGACCTCACCGTGGAGCTGGTCCTGCTGTTCTCCGGCATCATCGTGATGAGTTTCTACGTGATCATCGGCAAGTGGTCGGACAAAGTCGGGCGCAAGCTGCCGATCATCATCGGCGCCGCGCTGACGCTGGTGCTGCTGTTCCCGCTGTTCTGGATGATGGGCAGCTTCGCCAACCCGGGCCTTGCCGAGGCCGCCCGCCGCGCGCCGGTGGTGGTGAGCGGGCCCGCGTGCGAGACCGATCCCTTCGCCGAGATGTTCAAGCGCGAGCAGACCGATTGCGGCAAGGTGCTCGAAACGCTGACCGCCGCCGGGGTCACCTACACCCTGACCCCCGGCGGCACGCTCGCCCTGACCGCTGGCGGCGTGCCTGTGCCGATCGACCCGGCATGGCTTGCCGATGGCGCGGCGCGCAAGAAGGGCCTTCAGGCGGGTCTGGCCGCGCATGGCTTTGACTTCGCCAAGCAGCAGCCGACTATTGTGGGCCTGATCGGGATCGTGGGCGTGCTGCTCGGTCTCGGGATGCTCTCGGCGCTGACCTACGGTTCGGTCGCGGCGCTTTTGTCGGAGATGTTCCCGCCGCACATCCGCTATTCCTCAATGTCGATCCCCTACCACATCGGCGCAGGCTATCTCGGCGGCTTCCTGCCGCTGATCGCCGGGGTGATCGTGGCGCGCACAGGCGATATCTACGCCGGGCTCTGGTACACCTGGGTCGTGGTCGCCATCGGGCTGGTCGTGGCATGGTGGGGCATCCCGGGAGGACCGCCGCGAGACTTTGCGGATGACTGACATCGGGCTGCCAACGCCCCCCTCGACCCTGCGCCTGACCGTCGACACCGAAGCGCTCGCCGCAAACTGGCGGGCACTCGACGGCCTGTCAGGCGATGCCAAGGCCGGCGCTGCGGTCAAGGCCGATGCCTATGGGCTCGGCGTCGACACCTGCGTGCCGGTGCTGCGGGACGCAGGATGCGAGACCTTTTTCGTCGCGCATTGGAGCGAGGTTGCGGGCGTCATCGCCCATGTGCCGGGCGAGCAGGTCGCGGTCCTCCACGGCGTCCTCAGCGAAGCCGATTGCGCCTACGCTCTTGCGACTGGGGCCGTGCCGGTCATCAATTCGCTCGAACAGGCGGCGCTGTGGGCAGCCACTGGCGGAGGGCGGTGCCACCTGATGGTCGATACCGGCATCAACCGCCTCGGCATCGCGGCCGATGATGCGAGTGATCCCAGAATCGCGGCGCTCGATATCGACATTCTCATGAGCCACCTAGCCAGCGCCGACGAGAAAACGGCGATGAACCGGATCCAGGCCGAACTCCTGCGCGAGGCGGCGGATAGCATCGCGCATAAACGGCTCAGCCTCGCCAACAGCGCGGGGATCGCGCTCGGCGCGGATTTCTCCTGCGATGTCACACGCCCGGGACTGGCGCTCTATGGCGGGGTGCCGCGCGCCGAACTGGCAGACACGATCCGCCCCGTCACGCGGGTCGAAGCGCAGCTGCTGCAATGCCGCCAGATCGCGCCGGGCGAGGGCGTGGGCTACAACGCCACCTTCATCGCCAACACCCATATGCGGGTCGGCACAGTCTCGATTGGTTACGCCGACGGCTTCCTGCGCCAGCGCGGCCCGGGCAATGCGCTGCACCACGAAGGCCGCCCGCTGCCGATCCTCGGCAAGGTGTCGATGGACATGGTGGTGGTCGACCTTACCGCCGCGCCCGACCTCGTCGCCGGAGACTGGCTCGCTGTGCCGTGGGACATCAATGATGCTGCGCAGCAAAATGCTCTGTCGGCGTATGAAATGCTGACGGTGATCGGGCGACGGTTAAGGGGGGGTTAGCCCGAATCTGTGATATTGTTGCACCGCAGCTTGTGCAGGTGCTAAGGCGGCCCCAAAGTATCATTTCATGGGGTCGAGCAAAACAATGGCAGGCAGAGCAAAAGCGGCATCCGGCGAAGCAGGCGATGCCATCATCATCAAGAAGTACGCCAACCGGCGGCTCTACAACACCGCCTCGTCCAGCTACATCACGCTCGAAGATCTCGCCCGCATGGTGCGCGAGAATGTCGAGTTCCAGGTGCTCGACGCCAAGACCGGCGATGACATCACGCATTCGATCCTCACCCAGATCATCATGGACGAAGAAGCCAACGGCACCCAGCAGATGCTGCCCGTCAGCTTCCTGCGCCAGCTGATCGGGATGTATGGCAATTCGATGCAGGCGATGATGCCGTCCTATCTCGAAGCCAGCATGGCCAATTTCCGCGACAACCAGGCGAAGATCCGCGAGGCATTCGGCAAGGGCCTCAGCGCAACGCCGTTCGCCGCGATCCACGAAACCAACATGGCGATGATGCGCGCCGCCGCTGACGTGTTCATGCCCGGCCTCGGCAAGGGCAAGGATAAGCCCGCCGCCAAGCCTGCGGCCCCTGCGTCCAGCGGCAACGACGAGATCGCCGTGCTGCGCGAACAGATGGCCGCGATGCAAAAGAAGCTGGACGACCTCAGCAAATAGCGCCTAGCGCCCCGCGCCAGCGGTAACAGCCGCGCCCGTTCAAGCAGGAAGCCAAGACCCGTGTCCAACATCCGCCACGCGCTCACCGTGAAGCGCGAAGACGACTTCGCCAAGTGGTATCAGGAAGTCATCAGCGCTGCCGACCTTGCCGAGGAATCCGGCGTGCGCGGCTGCATGGTGATCAAGCCGTGGGGCTACGGCATCTGGGAGCGCATCCAGCGCCTGATGGACGACCGGATCAAGGCGGCCGGCGTGCAGAACTGCTACTTCCCGCTATTCATCCCGCTGTCGAACTTCACCCGTGAGGCCGAGCACGTGGAAGGCTTCGCCAAGGAGATGGCGGTCGTCACCCACCACCGCCTGATCGCGGATGGCAAGGGCGGTCTGATCCCCGATCCCGCCGCCAAGCTCGAAGAGCCGCTGGTGGTGCGCCCGACCTCGGAAACGATCATCGGCGACGCGATGGCGCGCTGGGTGCAAAGCTGGCGCGATCTGCCGCTGCTCACCAACCAGTGGGCCAACGTGGTGCGCTGGGAAATGCGCACGCGGATGTTCCTGCGCACCAGCGAATTCCTCTGGCAGGAAGGCCACACCGCGCACGAGACCCGCGAGGACGCGCTCGCCGAAACGCACCGCGCGCTCGAAATGTACCGCGCCTGCGCCGAGGACGATCTGGCGCTCCCCGTGATCGCTGGCGAAAAGCCCGAGAACGAGCGTTTCCCCGGCGCGGTCGAGACCTGGTCGATCGAGGCGATGATGCAGGATGGCAAGGCGCTCCAGGCGGGCACCTCGCACTACCTCGGCACCAATTTCGCCCATGCGGCAGGCATCCAGTATCAGGACCGCGAAGGCACGCAGCAGTTCTGCCACACCACCAGCTGGGGCGTCTCGACGCGTCTGATCGGCGGGGTGATCATGACCCACGGCGACGATGACGGCTTGCGTGTTCCGCCCGCGATCGCGCCGCAGCAGATCGTCATCATCCCGATGCTGCGCGAGGCTCCCGAGGACGCCGAGCTCATCGCCTATTGCGAGAGCGTGCGTGCCGCGTTGGCGGGCCAGACCGCGCTTGGCGAACGCATCCGTGTGCTGCTCGACGTGAAGCCCGGCAAGGCCGCCGCCAAGCGCTGGGACTGGGTGCGCAAGGGCGCACCTGTCATCATCGAAGTCGGCCCGCGCGATATGGCCGATGGCAAGATCGCCGTGCTGCGCCGCGACCAGTTGTGGAACAAGGACAACGGCAAGCCCGCCTTCACCTATCCGGCCCACGGCGACTTCGTGGGCGAGGCTGGTGCGGTGCTCGAAGCGATCCAGACGTCACTCTACGAGGAAGCCCGCGTCCGCCGCGATGCCAACATCACCCGCGGCGTGACCGAGTGGCAGGCGGTCGCCGACCACTTCGAGAAGGGCGGCAAGTATCCCGGCTGGGTCGAGGTCGAGTGGGCCAAGCCCACCGGCGCAGCGCTCGAAGCCGTGGTCGAGAAGCTGAAGGCGCTGAAGCTCACCATCCGCAACGTGCCCCGCGGCGGCGATGCGGCAAGCGGCACGTGCATCTTCACCGGCGCACCTGCGACCGAGCGGATTCTGGTGGCACGCGCCTACTAGACTTGCACAGGCGCAAGCGGGCGGGCAGACTGGTGGCATGATCAAACGTGCCCTGTTGCTCGCCGCGCTCGTCGCGGCCCCGCTCTCTGCCCAAGACAACCCTGCCGAGAAAGTTTCCGAACAGCGCCTCAAGAGCGATGTCGAGAAGCTCGTCAGCTTTGGCACGCGCCACACCTTGTCGACGCAGACCGACCCGAAACGCGGCATCGGCGCGGCGGTCGATTGGGGGCTGGCGGAATTCAAGCGCATCGGCGCAAAGTGCGGTGGTTGCCTTGAGGTTCTCCCCGTCGGCGAGACGGTCACCGGCCCGCGCGTGCCCACCCCGACGCTGGTGCGCAACGCGGTCGCCATCCAGCGCGGCAGCGAGCGACCGAACGAGGTCGTGATCGTGCAAGGCCACATCGACAGCCGCGTCTCCGACGTGATGAACGCGACCGCCGACGCGCCGGGCGCCAATGACGATGGCTCTGGCACCGCGCTGGTGATCGAAGCGGCGCGCGTGCTCTCTGGCAGCAAGTATCCCACCACCATCATCTACGCCCTGCTCTCGGGCGAGGAGCAAGGGCTCCACGGCGGACAGATCCTCGCCAACTGGGCCGAGGCGCAGGGCTTCACGGTGAAGGCCGTGCTCAACAACGACATCGTCGGCAATTCCTGCGGCAAGGACGGCTATTGCGAGCCCAAACTGGTGCGCGTCTTCTCCGAAGGCCCGCGCGCCGACCTGACCGATCGCTTGCGCGCCGCCGCAACGCGCTTCGGCGGCGAGAACGATACGCCCTCGCGCAACCTGTCGCGCTGGGTGGCGGACCTCTCGGCAAAGCATCCGGACGAGCTTCAAGTCCGCCAGATCTGGCGCACCGACCGCATGGGCCGCGGCGGGGATCAGGTGCCGTTCCTCCAGAAAGGCTACCCCGCGATCCGCTTCTCCGTGGGGGTCGAGGATTACGACCACCAGCACCAGGACCTGCGCACCGAAAACGGCGCGTTCTACGGCGACACCATCGACGAGATGGACTTCGCCTATCTCGCCGGCGTGACGAAGCTCAACGTACGGGCGCTGGATGCGCTCGCCCGCGCGCCGATGCCGCCGAAGGTGACGGTCGATGCGGCGGTGCGGCTCGATACGGAACTGAAGTGGCAGGCGGTGCCGGGCGCCTCGCTCTATTCGGTCGCGACGCGAGCGACGGATGCGCCCACGTGGGGCAAGGATGTTGTTCTGACCTACCTCGATGCGCCGGCCTCCGCGAATGCCCCGGCGGCAACAGATGCGCGCAAGTTCAGCCAGGTCCTGAAGCTGCGCGGCGATGACTGGATGTTCGGCGTTGCAGCTTGCTCGGGTGAATACTGCTCCCCCGTTTCCAGCGCCGTTCCGGGCGGGGCCTTCGCGCCCGTGGGGAAGGAGTAGGCTTTCGTCATTGCGAGCGGAGCGAAGCAATCCATGAACAGAGCTCGCCCCGTGACGCAGCATCGGTTCATGGATTGCCGCGTCGCCTAAAGGCTCCTCGCAATGACGAAGTTGATAAGCTAGGGCGATCCCATGCCCAAGCCCCCCAAACTCCCCCAAGGAATGCCGAGCGCCCAACAGGTGCTCGACTTCATCCAGTCCTCCGACATTCCCGCCGGCAAGCGCGAGATCGCCAAGGCGTTCGGGCTGAAGGGGCAGGAGAAGATCAAGCTCAAGGCGCTGCTCAAGGACATGGCCGAGGACGGGTTGATCGACGGCTCGAAAAGCGCCTTCCACCGCATGGGCGGGGTGCCCAAGGTCACGACCCTGAAGATCGTCGACATAGACGAGGACGACCTGATCGCCGAGCCCGACAATTGGGACCCCGAGGCCCCCGGCAAACCGCCGCGCATCATCGTGCGCGAGCCCAAGGTGCGGGGCGCCAAGCGGCCCCCGGCTCTGAAGCGCGGCGACCGCATTCTCGCCCGCACCGAGGAAACCGAACGCGGCTGGGTTGCCTTCGCGATGAAGAAGCTTCCCGCCCGCACCGAGGGCATGATGGGAGTGGTCGAGGTCGACAAGACCGGTAAGGCGTGGCTCGCTCCGGTCGACAAGCGCGTTCGCCAATCCTCGCCCATCGCCGATCTCGGCTCGGCGGAACCCGGCCAGTTGGTGATCGCCGAACGCGTCGGCCGTTCCGAGCGGGCGGGCGTGAAGGTCGTCGAGGTGGTGGGCGATCCACTCGCCCCGCGCAGCTTCAGCCTCATCGCAATCGCCAAGCACGGCATCCCGCACATCTTCCCGGAAGAAGTGCTCGAGGAAGCCCCGCGCGCGGCCAAACTCAAGCTTTCCGAAAAGACCCGCGAAGACCTGCGGCATCTCCCCATCGTCGCCATCGACCCTGCCGACGCGCGCGATCACGATGACGCGATCTGGGCCGAACCGGACGGGCAGGGCGGCTTCAACGCGCTGGTCGCCATCGCCGACGTCAGCTTCTACGTCCGCCCCGGCAGCCATCTCGACCGCGAGGCGAGAAAGCGCGGCAACTCGGTCTACTTCCCCGACCGCGTCGTGCCGATGCTCCCTGAAGTGCTCAGCGCCGACGTCTGCTCGCTCAAGGAGGGCGAAGACCGCGCGGCGATGGCGTGCCACCTGCACATCAACGCCGATGGCAAGGTCTCGAGCTTCCGCTTCACCCGCGCGCTGGTGCGGATCGCGCATAACATTGCTTACGAGGATGCACAGGCGGCGGTCGATACCGGCAACCCGCCTGAATACCTCGCCAACCTGTGGGAGGCGTGGAAGGCGCTCGCTGCGGCGCGGGACGCGCGTGATCCGCTCGGGCTCGAACTGCCTGAACGCCGCGTGGTGCTCGACGAGCAGGGCCGCATCGCTTCCATAGCCATCCGCGAACGGCTCGATGCGCACCGCGTGGTCGAGGACTTCATGATCGCCGCCAACGTGGCGGCAGCCAAGGCGCTGGAAGCCAAGACAGCCCCCGTCGTCTACCGCATTCACGAACCGCCGAGCCGAGAGAAGCTGATCGCCCTGCGCGATTATCTCGCGACGATGGGCAAGAAGCTGGCGCTGGGGCAGGTGGTGACGCCGGGCCTGTTCAACCGGATGCTCAAGGACGTCACCGATGAGGCCGAGAAGGCGCTGGTGATGGAGGCGGTGCTGCGCAGCCAGACGCAGGCCTATTACGGCCCTGCCAATGCCGGGCACTTCGGGTTGAGCCTCGGCTCCTACGCCCACTTTACCTCGCCGATCCGCCGCTATTCCGATCTTCTGGTGCACCGCGCGCTGGTCGATGCCTACAAGCTGGAGCAGCCCGCACCGCCTGGGTCGATCCCTGCCACCAGCGGGCTGTCCGACCGTGACAAGGCGAGCCTCGATCAGGTCTCCGACGCGATCAGCCAGACCGAGCGCCGCGCGATGGAGGCCGAGCGTGACACCATCGACCGCTATGTCGCCGCATGGCTCTCGGGCCGCGTGGGTGAGGTGTTCGACACCCGCATCACCGGCGTGCAGAGCTTCGGCTTCTTCGCCACCATCGTCAGCCTCGGCGGCGACGGGCTGGTGCCGATCTCGACGCTTGGTAACGAATACTTCCGCTATGACGAGGCGGCCAAGGCGCTGGTCGGCGTCGATAGCGGCACGGTCTATGCCAGCGGCGACCGGCTGAAGCTGCGGCTTGCCGAGGCCAATGCGCTCACCGGCGCGCTGAAGTTCGTGCTGCCCGACCGGGAAGCCGGTGCCATCGAACCCCGCGGCGTTCGCCCCGAAGAGCGGCGGCGGGGATCAGGCGGGCCGCCGAAGAAGGCGGGCAAGTTCATCGTCGGCCAGCGCGGGCGTCCCGCTAATATCCGGCATCAGGGTCGCAAGAAGTAGCGGCTCACACCTCTCCCAATCAGACGGTGTGGTCGCTCTTGGTCTCGTCGTAATCGGCGGGGATAATGTAGAGCGGGCAGGGGAGTGACCCTGCTGCTGCCGAGAAGTGTGTCACCAGCGGCCCGGGCGCGGCACCTTTCGCTGCGCCCAAAACCAGCGCAGCAACCTCGGCGTGTTCGGCAAGGAATTCGCTGACGATCTTCTGGCCGGAGCCGATCTTGACCGAGATGGTCGGCATGATCCCGCTTTCGGCCAGCAAGTTGCCCGCCACGCCGTGGGCGAGCATCTCGGCGCGGTCGCGCGCCTCGGCCTCGATGGTCGCCTGCACGGAGCCGAATGCCGAGAAGTTCTGCTGCGGCACCAGCGCGAGCAGATGCACCGCGCCGCCCACCGTCGCGGCCCGCCGCGCGGCATAGCGCAGGGCGGAGGTCGCCTCCTCGCTCTCGTCGATGATGACCAGGAATGTGCGCATCGTCTCAGCCCCGTTGGGGGGCAAGGTATCGATGCATTCGTATGGATTGGCAAGTGCGGCCGCACATCACCCATTCTGGGCCTTGCCCGCCGCTAGGGAATTGGCCAGAGAACCCCCAAGGATCGAATACGGGAGTTTCAGCTGATCATGGCCTTGGAAATCAAAATGCCGGCCCTGTCGCCCACGATGGAAGAGGGCACACTGGCGCGCTGGCTCGTCAAGGTCGGCGACACGGTGCGCTCGGGCGACGTGATGGCCGAGATCGAAACCGACAAGGCGACGATGGAGTTCGAAGCTGTCGATGAAGGGGTGATCTCGGAAATCCTCGTCGAAGAGGGCAGCGAAAACGTGAAGGTCGGCGCGGTGATCGCGCGGCTGACGGTCGAGGGCGAGGAAGCTGCCCCTGCACCCGCCCCCGCCGCCGCCAAGGAAGCGGCCCCTGCTCCGGTGGCGAGCGCTCCGGTTGCGGCTGATGGCCCTGCCGCGTCCCCGACTGCCCGCAAGCTCGCTGAGCAGAACGGCATCGACCTCTCGGCCATCGCCGGCAGCGGCCCCAAGGGCAAGATCACCAAGGAAGACGTCGAGGCGGCGATTGCCAAGGGTGGCGGTTCGCCTGCTCCTGTGTCGGCGCCCGCACCGGCCGCTCGTGAACCGGCACCGGCACCGGCTGTACCTGCCTCTGGTGAGCGCGTCGTCGCATCGCCGCTCGCCAAGCGGATCGCTGCCGACAAGGGCATCGACCTCGCACAGGTGAAGGGCAGCGGCCCCAATGGACGGATCGTCAAGGACGACGTGGAGGGCTTCACCGCCGGCGCTGCGGCTCCTGCTGCGGCTCCTGCTGCCAGTGCTGCGGCATCTGCACCCACGCCCGCTCCCGCCATCGAAGGCGGCGCACCCTTCGCCGAGGAGAAGCTTTCGGGCGTCCGCAAGGTCATCGCCCGCCGCCTCACCGAGAGCAAGCAGACCGTCCCGCACTTCTACCTCACCATCGACATCCGCCTCGACCCGCTGCTCGAACTGCGCGCGCAGCTCAACAAGTCGCTCGAGCCCGATGGCGTGAAGCTGTCGGTCAACGACCTCCTCATCAAGGCGCTCGCCCGCGCGCTGATCCGCGTGCCGCAGTGCAATGTCAGCTTCCACGGCGACACGCTGCGCCGCTACAACCGCGCCGATATCTCGGTGGCGGTGGCTGCGCCCTCGGGCCTCATCACGCCGGTCATCACCAGCGCCGACACCAAGGGCCTCGCCGCGATCTCGACCGAGATGAAGACGCTCGCGGGCAAGGCGCGCGACGGCAAGCTGATGCCGCACGAATATCAGGGCGGCACCGCGAGCCTGTCGAACCTCGGCATGTTCGGGATCAAGCAGTTCGACGCGGTGATCAACCCGCCGCAGGGCATGATCCTCGCGGTCGGGGCGGGGCAGCAGGCGCCCTATGTGGTGAACGGCGCGATCGAGGTCGCGACGGTGCTCCACGCCAGCGGCAGCTTCGACCACCGCGCCATTGACGGCGCAGACGGCGCGCAGCTGATGGAGGCGATCAAGCAGCTCGTGGAGAACCCGATGGGGCTGGTGGTGTGATGATGCGCCAGCAATCCTCCTCTCCCCTTGTGGGAGAGGAAGGGACCCGCCGCGCAGCGGTGGGAAGGAGAGGGGGCACACGCGATCTTCTCCCTTTGGCGAAGAAGATGCGACGCGAACCGACCGAAGCCGAAGCGAGGCTCTGGTCGATGCTGCGCGGCCAGCGTCTTGGCGGTCTGAAGTTCAAGCGGCAGGAGCAGCTGGGCGATTACATCGTCGATTTCGTATGCTTCGGTGCACGTCTGATCGTTGAAGCGGATGGCTCGCAGCATTCGGAGAACGAGCGCGACGTGGTTCGGGATGATTGGCTGGCGGAGCAAGGATTTCGCGTTTTGCGGTTCTGGAACAATGACATTCTCGGAAACCCCGAAGGCGTGGCACGGATGATTGCGGAAGCAGCATCGCCCCCTCTCCCCAACCCCTCTCCCGCAAGGGGAGAGGGGCTTTGAGCCGCTCCCCCCAGATCCGCGTTACCGCCATGCCTGCCGACACCAACCCCTATGGCGGGGTGTTCGGCGGATGGCTGATGGCGCAGATGGCATTGGGCGCGGGCTCCCTTGCGAGCCGCGTAGGCGAGGGCAAGGCCGTGGTCGTCTCCGCGACCGACTTCGCCTTTCCCGGCGCGATGGCGGTCGGCGACGAGCTCTCCGTCTACTGCGACATCCTCGCCACCGGCACCACCTCGATAACCATCGCCGCCGAAGCCATCGCGCGGGAGCGTAACGGCGAGGCGACCATCGAAGTCGCGCGCGGCACCTTCAAATTCGTTCTGATCGGCGACGACGGCCGCCCCCGCGCGCTGTCCGCCGGTCCCACGCTTCTCCTCCCCAAGGACACTTCCCATGAACAATGATTATGACGTTATCGTGCTGGGCTCGGGCCCCGGCGGCTATGTCGCGGCGATCCGCTGCGCGCAGCTCGGGCTCACAACCGCGATCGTCGAGCGCGAGAACCTCGGTGGCATCTGCCTCAACTGGGGCTGCATCCCGACCAAGGCGATGCTGCGTTCGGCCGAGATCTTCCACTACATGCAGCACGCGGGCGACTATGGTCTTGTGGCGCAAGGCATCGAGGCGGACCTTGCCGCCATCGTCAAGCGCAGCCGCGGGGTGGCCAAGCAGCTCAATCAGGGCGTCACGCACCTGATGAAGAAGAACAAGATCACCGTGCACATGGGCACCGGCACGCTGACAGGGCCGACCAGCCTCACCGTCACGTCGGACAAGGGCGAGGAACAGCTCACCGCCAAGCACGTCATCGTCGCTACAGGCGCCCGCGCCCGCGACCTGCCCTTCGCCCCTGCCGACGGCAAGCGCGTCTGGACCTATCGCCACGCCATGACCCCCGCCGAGCTTCCCGCCAAGCTGCTGGTGATCGGATCGGGCGCGATCGGGATCGAGTTTGCCAGCTTCTACAACGACCTCGGCAGCGAAGTGACAGTCGTCGAAATGCTCGACCGCATCGTGCCGGTGGAGGACGCGGACGTCTCGACCTTCCTCGAAAAGTCGCTCCGCAAGCAGGGCATCAACATCATGACCGGCGCGGGCGTCGAGGCGCTCACCGTGTCGGACAATGGCATCACCGCGACCATCAAGGACAAGGCCGGCAACGCCGCGCCCAGCGAGTTCACCCATGTGATCGTCGCCATCGGGATCGTGCCCAATACCGAGAACATCGGGCTTGACGGCCTCGCCGACATGGAGCGCGGCTTCATCCAGATCGATGGCTATGGCCGCACTAAGAGCCCCGGCCTCTGGGCGATCGGCGACTGCACCCCCGGCCCGTGGCTGGCACACAAGGCGAGCCACGAGGGCGTCACCGCCGCCGAAAGCATCGCCAAGGAACTCGGCAACACCGAAGTGCACCCGCACCCGCTCAACCGCATGGCGATCCCGGGGTGCACCTATTGCCACCCGCAGGTCGCCTCTGTCGGCATGACCGAGGCCAAGGCCAAGGAAGCCGGCTACGACTTACGCGTCGGCAACTTCCCCTTCATCGGCAACGGCAAGGCGATTGCGCTCGGCGAGGCGGAGGGCTTCATCAAGACCATCTTCGACGCCAAGACCGGCGAGCTGCTGGGCGCCCACATGATCGGCGCGGAAGTGACCGAGCTGATCCAGGGCTACACGGTCGGCAAGGTGCTCGAGACCACCGAGGCGGAGCTGATGCAGACGATCTTCCCGCACCCGACCTTGAGCGAAATGATGCACGAGAGCGTGCTGGATGCTTACGGGCGGGCAGTGCATTTCTGAGGGGGGGTGGGTCGAGGTTTTCTTCGAGAGATAGCTCCAGGCTTGTCTACCGCCGAGCGTGCGCGATCTAGGCGGCAGTTTTCACGGTACGCTGTGGTCAGTCAGCAAATCGAAGGGCATACTCGCGAAGGTCGGCGTTGATTGCATCCCGATTGGGGGCATAGTGCGCCTCACGATGGCAGTTGGGGCACAGAGCAACACACGTCCACGCTCGGTCACTTACGCCAACTCCGAGGATGTGGTGAACATCTAAGAAACCGGGATAGGCCCGGTGCTCACCGCACTCACCTCGTTCACAACGTCCTTCCGCCCGCACCAGAACAGCAGCGCGTACTTTGGGGTCGCGAGGATAGCCGGACTTGATTGAAAGACGACGTTCGCTGTCGTCACGGCCGATAAGCGCGCAATCTGTGTGAAGGTCATCCACGCTATCCAGCATGCCGGTGTCATGGGGAGCAGAAGGCAAAGCGAGGACGTTAATTACACCGGGCCAATGCCACAGCGCATCCGCCACAGCGTGCGTTGTGGGCCATCTATCGTCTTGCAACCAGATGGTCGGGCTGGACCCGTTCTCCGCATGGTTCTTTCGCCAGCGCCCTGTATCACCCCGTTCAATCAGGCTGGCGCTTACATCGCGCTGGCGCTGCCAGATTGCGGGGATCTGATCGCTCGGAACCAATGCCGCAAATACCACTCCATCTGCGGCATCCTGAATGAAAAGAATAAAGTCGTTGCCTGCCGCCTGCGCGCGATCCGCTACAAACGCTAACGTGCGTTCCCAGCTATCTTCAATCAATGAAGCCCGAAGTTGAGCTGCGGAATAGCTCTTCTCTCGCGCGTTGCGCCCGTCGCGTCGCCAGCAAAGCCGAACGTGCATTTTAACGGGTTCGCTGTCACCGCGCTTGGCTGTGATGACTTGCGTAGTAGCTGTGCCTCGGACTGTGCGATCGTCAGCGATAATATCGAAGCCATGACGATTGAGCAGAGGGGCAATCGCGTTCCGCGTCCTCGCCTCACTCGCCAGACTTCCGTCAGTTCGAAATTGGCGTTTCGCCATCCCTTACCCCCGTCTTCTCGGCGGTGGCGGAAGCGGTGGGATTCGAACCCACGAACGGGTTACCCCGTCGCTAGTTTTCAAGACTAGTGCCTTCAACCACTCGGCCACGCTTCCATTCTGCCATCGGCTAACGCCAGATCGCCGGGTTGTCACCTCCCCGCAACGCTCAGCCCGCTTGCTGTTGGATAAAACAGATACCCACCAGACCCGGCCCAGCACGTTCTAGACCCCCTCCAGATCGTTTTAGACCCCCTTTAGACTACGTTTAGACCCCCTCCAGACCCCCTCAAAAACGGGCTTTTGGCGATGTTTCACGTGAAACAGTGATGCTGCGCCGGATTGGCCGAAAACGGGGCTTGGGTTGCGATTCATCCCCAGCTGCGTTGTTGGGGATTCAGACAAGGTGTGACATCCCTATACGTATGATTCCCCGTCTCCTTCCCGCTGCCGCGCTGGCGCTCGCCGGATTTGCGACTCTCGGCGTCGCGCCCGCCGAGGCGCCCGCGACTGCGCAGAGCGTCAGCGCCGACGGACTCACCTTCGATGCCTATCTCGGGCAGCTCAAGGCCCGCGCCCGCGCCGAGGGGGTTCGGGAGGACACGATCGCGCGGATGACCGAGGGACTGACGCCCAATCCGCGGGTGATCGCGCTCGACAACACCCAGCCCGGAAGCGGCACAGCGCGCGGTTATCCGCCGATGTCGGGCTATATCGCCGCCCATGTCGATGCGGCGCGGATCGGCGGCGGGAGGGCGGTCTACAGCCAGCACCGCGACCTCCTCGCGCAGATCGAGGCGCGCTATGGGGTGCCCGGATCGGTCCTCGTCGCGATCTTCGGGCACGAGACCAGCTATGGCCGCGTGAAGGGCGACTTCGATCTGGCCCGCAGCCTCTCGACGCTCGCCTGGGAAGGGCGCCGCCGCGACCTCTTCGCCGATGAATTCGTCGCGCTGATGAAGATCGCCGACAAGGGGTTCGACCGTTCGCAGCTGACCGGAAGCTATGCCGGCGCCTTCGGCAATCCGCAGTTCCTGCCCAGCGTCTACCTGCGCCTCGGCACGGACGGGGATGGGGACGGGCGGGCGGACATTTTCTCCAACCGTCCGGACACCTTCGCGTCGATCGCCAACTATTTCCGCGATGCGGGATGGCGGGCGGGGCAGCCGTGGGGCGTGCGCGCCGCGGTGCCATCCGGCTTCGATGTGGCCGCCTATCGCACCCGCCTCGTCTCGCCGGTCTGCCCCCGCGTTCACGAACGCATGAGCCGCTGGATGACAGTGGCGGAGTGGCGCGCAGCAGGCGTAGTGCCGCAGCAACCCTTGGAGGATAACGTCATGACGTCATTTTTCCAACCCGACGGCCCGGGCACTCCGGCGTGGCTGCTGACCGGCAACTTCCGTGCGATCCTCGAATATAACTGCTCGAGCTATTACGCCCTGAGCGTGGGATTATTGGCCGACGAAATCGTGAACTGACGGGCCTGTGCGCCTCGCCAAGCGGTGAGGGGGCGGGTATAGCGGGCGCCGTGATATCCTCCGAGAAACCGCGCCATATGCTGCGCCTGATTGCTCTAGTCGCCCTTCTCGCCGCGCAGCCGGCGCGCGCGATGGTGCCCGATCCCGGCAATGTCGCCCCCGCGATTCCCACCGCTGCCGAAGCGCCCGTGGCGCTGCTGGTGGATCTCGGAAGCGGACAGGTGCTCCATGCCCGCAACCCCGACCGCCGGTTCATGCCAGCCTCGGTCACCAAGGTGATGACGCTCTATCTCGCTTTCGAGCTGATGGCGGCGCACAAGCTCGATCCCCGGCAAGTCTTTGTGATGAGACCAGAAGTCGCACGCGACTGGCGGCGCAAGGGCTCGACCATGTTCCTTGCGGCAGGCGATCAGGTGCGGGTCGAGGACCTGCTGCTCGGCATCGCCAACGTCTCGGCCAATGACGGCGCGGCGGTGCTGGGCGACGGGCAGGCCGGATCGGTTGCGGCGTGGACCACCGAGATGAACCGTACCGCTTGGGGCCTAGGCATGACCGGCAGCCACTGGGGCTCGCCCAATGGTTTCCCCGACGAAGGCAAGACCTTCACCACCGCCACCGACCTCGTGACACTGGCGCGGGCGCTGATCACGCGTCATCCGGACGAGTTCGGTTATTACATCGGGCGCATGGGGTTCGACTACAAAGGCATCGTTCAGGAGAACCACGATCCGATGATCGGGCGTGTGGCGGGGGCCGACGGGATCAAGACAGGATTTACCAACGAGTCCGGATTCTCCTACCTCGGCACCGCGCGCCGCAACGGACAGCGGCTGGTGCTGGTGCTGGCGGGGGTAGAGAACGGCAGGCTGCGCGCACGGATCGCCAAGTCCTATGTAGAGTGGGGCTTTTCCGCCTTCGACCGTCAGCAGCTCTATGCCCCGGACGCCGTGGTGGGCGAGGCGCGGGTGCAGGACGGCGATGCGCGGCACGTCGATCTCAAGGCGGCAGGGCCGGTTGCGATTAATCTGCCGCGCGGTAGCACGGCACCCCTGAGCGCGACGATCCGCTACGAAGGCCCGCTGCGCGCGCCGATCGCGGCAGGGCAGGAGGTCGCGATGCTCGAGATAACGGCGCCGGGCGTATCGCCAGCGCGCGTGCCACTTTACGCCGCCGAGGCGGTAAGCACGGCAGGGCCGCTCGACCGGATCATCAACGCCGTTGCAGGACTGTTCTCGTGAGCGCCGTCCCGGGCCGCTTCATCGCGTTCGAAGGCGGCGAGGGTGCTGGCAAATCCACCCAGGCGCAGCTCCTTGCCGAAGCGTTGAGGGAGCGGGGACTCACCGTCGTGGTCACCCGCGAACCGGGTGGCACGCCGGGCGCCGAGGCCATCCGCTCGCTGCTGCTCCATCCACCGGGCGAGACGGGATGGCCCCCGCAAGCCGAAGCCCTCCTCTTCGCCGCCGCCCGCGCCGACCATGTCGCGCACCTCATCCGACCGGCTCTGGCCCGCCGAGAATGGGTGGTGTGCGACCGCTTCGTGGATTCAAGCCGCGCCTATCAGGGCGGGGCGGGGGGCCTGGGGGACGCCGCCGTGACCGCGCTCCACGCCTTCGGGAGCGACGGAATGCGCCCCGACCGCGTGATCCTGCTCGAGGGTGACGAAGCCGCCTTGGCAGGCCGCCTTGCCTCTCGCGGCGAGGCAGCCGATGCCATCGAGGGCCGCTCTGCCGACTACCACCGCGCCGTCGCCGCAGCATTTCGCGCGCTTGCCGAGGGCGATCCGCTTGGCTTCGCCCGGATCGAGGCATTGGGCGCACCGGACGAAGTGCACGCGCGCGTCTTTGCCGCTTTGGAGGACCTCATCCCATGACCCGCTGGCCCAACCATGCCGAGGCCTGGCGCGCTTGGCGGGATGCGGTGGGCGGCGAGCGGATGCACCATGGTTGGCTGCTCGCGGGCAAGGCCGGCCTCGGCAAGCGCGACTTCGCCATGGCGGCCGCGCGCGAGCTGGTTGCAGAAGAGGGCGTCCCGCAGCCGCAAGGCGATCACCCCGACATCATCACGCTCACCTATGGGCCCAAGGACGACAAGGCCGAAAAGGCACAGGCCGACGGTAAGCCCTTCGAGCTCGCCCGCTCGATCCGCATTAGGCAAATCCGGGCGATGCAGAAGCGGCTGGTGACGCGCCCGACGCTGGGGAGCCGCCGTGCGATCATCATCGATCCGGCGGACGACATGGAGAAGTCTGCCGCAAATGCCCTGCTCAAGAGCCTTGAAGAGCCACCCGTTGGCACCTTCTTCCTGCTCGTAACCCACCGGCCTGCGCGCCTGCTGCCGACGATTCGCTCGCGCTGCCGCACCTTGCGCTTCCCGGTGCTCAGCGACAGCCAGTTGGCTGCGCTGCTCGAGGAGGCGGGCCTCTCGCAGGACCTTCATGCCATCGCCGCTGCGGAAGGCTCATTCGGCGCGGCTCTGCGCTTTGCCGAGCAAGACCTTGCTCCGATCGCGCGGGTCATCTCGGGGCTGCTCGCCACTGGCGACAGCGGCACTACCGGGCGGGGCGAACTTGCCCGACTGATCGGCCAGCGCGCCGATCGTGAGCGAGTGCAAGCAGTCCTCGAACTTGCGCAGTCGCTCACCGCCCGCGCCGCGCGCACTACGGACGACCCTCAACGCCGCGCCCGGCTCATCGAAACCCACGCCGCGCTCGTCGGGCTTGCCGGCGAAGCGCCGACCGCCAATTTCGATCCGGGCATGCTGCCCTTCGAGATCGGCACCTTGCTTGTCGCGGCCGCCCCCGCTAGCGAACCGGCCCATGGCTGACACCACCCCATTCTACATCACCACCGCGATCAGCTACCCCAACGGGCGGCCGCACATCGGCCATGCCTACGAGGCGATCGCAGCCGATGTGATCGCGCGCTTCCAACGCCTGCAGGGCCAGAAGGTCCGCTTCCAGACCGGCACCGACGAGCATGGCCTGAAGATGGCCCGCAAGGCCGAGGAGCAGGGACGCACGCCGGCTGATCTGGCCGACGAAATGTCCGGTTATTTCCGTGCCATGTGCGATGCTCTGAACGTTTCCTATGACCGCTTCATCCGCACATCCGAGCCTGACCACCACCGTGCCAGCCAGGCGATCTGGCAGGCGATGGAGGCAGCGGGCGACCTTTACCTAGATCGCTACGAGGGCTGGTACTCGGTCCGCGACGAGGCCTATTACGACGAGAGCGAACTCACCCTCGGGGAGGGCGGGGAGAAGCTCTCCCCGCAGGGCACTCCGGTTGAATGGACTGTGGAGGAGAGCTGGTTCTTCCGGCTTTCCAAGTATCAGGATCAACTGCTTGACCTGTTGAAGTCGCCCGGCTTCCTCGAACCGGCAAGCCGTCGCAACGAGATGATCGCCTTTGTTGAGCAAGGCCTGCGCGATCTTTCGGTCAGCCGCACCTCCTTCGACTGGGGCGTGAAGGTGCCGGGGAGCGATGGCCACGTGATGTACGTGTGGGTCGACGCGCTCACGAACTACCTCACGGGTCTCGGCTATCCGGACGATATGGGGGAATTCTGGCCCGCAAGCCTGCACCTGATCGGCAAGGATATCGTTCGCTTCCACACGATCTACTGGCCGGCCTTCCTGATGAGCGCCAATCTGCCGCTTCCCAAGAAGGTGTTCGGCCATGGTTTCCTGCTCAATCGCGGCCAGAAGGAATCGAAGTCGCTCGGCAATGTCACCGATCCGGTAGCACTGGCTGAAACATTCGGCGTCGATGCCTTGCGCTACTTCCTGATCCGCGAAGTCGCCTTCGGACAGGATGGGAGCTATTCTGCCGAAGCCATCGTCCAACGGGCTAACGGGGAACTGGGCAACGCCTTCGGCAACCTTGCGCAGCGCACCCTCGGTTTTATGGCCAAGAACCTCGACGGCTTTCTGCCCGCGATCCGCGGGCACCATGAGGCAGACAATGCTCTTTTCGAAGCTGTCGACCGTGCGATTGCAACCGAAATTCCTGCTGCGTTTGAAAGCCTTGCCCTGCAACAGGCGGTCGAGGCGTGGCTTCAGGCCGTGTTCGCCTGCAACGCCTACATCGATACGCAGGCCCCATGGACACTGCGCAAGACGGACCCCGAGCGCATGGAGACTGTGCTCGCCACGCTCTACATCTGTATCGCGCAGTTGGCGGTGGCGATCAGCCCAGTGATCCCCGCAAGCAGCGCCAAGCTATTGGATATGCTCGGCGTTCCCGAAGGTCTGCGCAATCTCGAAGGCATCCGCAGCCATTGGTACTCGCCGCTCGCCGAGAGCGGCTACCAGATCAGCGCGCCGACCCCGCTGTTCCCGCGGCTCGAATTGCCTGCCGAGGAGACGACTGCCTGATGCTGGTCGATAGCCACTGCCACCTCGAATACAAAGGCCTCGTCGAGGACCGCGAGGGTGTGCTTGCGCGGGCGCGGGCGGCGGGGGTGGGGGCCTTCCTCAACATCTCGACCCGCCGGAGCGAGTGGGAGCAGGTTGTCGCCACAGCAGCGCGTGAACCTGATGTCTTCGCCAGCGTCGGCATCCACCCGCACGAGGCGGACGCACACCAGGATCTCGGCCGCGCTGCCTTGCTGGAGGCAACGCGCCATCCGCGCGTGATCGCAATCGGCGAAACCGGGCTCGACTACTATTACGACAAATCCGACAGAGACGCCCAGAAGTCGCTGTTTCGCATGCACATTGATGTCGCGCGCGAGACGCAGCTTCCGCTCATCATCCACACGCGCGACGCGGAAGAGGACACACACGCGATCCTCGCCGAGGAGATGGAGAAGGGGGCGTATCCGGCCCTGATTCACTGCTTCACCGCCTCGGCCGATTTTGCTGAGAAGGTTTTGATGCTGGGGCTTACGATCTCGCTTTCGGGGATCGTCACCTTCAAGAATGCCAAGGACTTGCAGGAAGTCGCGCAGATCATTCCTGAGGATCGCTTGCTAGTCGAGACCGATAGCCCGTTCCTGGCTCCGGTGCCGCATCGGGGCAGGGTGTGCGAGCCGGCCTACGTCGCCGATACGGCCGCCTTCGTGGCGGGTCTGCGCGGAACGGACGCGGAACACCTCAAGCAGGTGACAACTGCCAACTTCTTCAATCTTTTCAGCAAGGCAAAGCCGTGAAGCTGGTGATGCTCGGATCGGGCACCTCGACCGGGGTGCCGCGACTGGGCGGGCCGGATGGCACGGGCGACTGGGGCGATTGCGACCCTGACGAACCGCGCAACCGCCGCACGCGCGTCTCGATCATGGTCGAGAGCGACGAAGGCAAGCGTCTGCTGGTCGACACGTCATCTGATTGCCGCGCCCAGCTGCTCGCGGCCCGCGTCGGGCATATCGATGCGGTTTTCTGGACGCATGACCACGCGGATCACTGCCACGGCATCGATGACCTGCGCGTGCTGCGATACGGACGCGGCGGCCCAATCCCGGGCTTTGCAGAGACAGAAACCGTCCGGCGTCTGCGCCAGAGGTTCGGCTATGTCTTTGCCGGGCAAGAGGGTTATCCAACCATTTGCACGCTGGACACGCTCGATCGGCTGCGGATGATCTCCGGATTCGGCGTCGATTGGTGCCAAATGGCCCATGGGCCCGGCGAAACAACAGCTTATCGCTTTGAAGCGGATGGCAAGACCATCGGTTATGCCACGGATTTCAGTGCTATAACCGATGAAATGGTCGATCTTTTTTACAAGGTGGACATTCTTGTCAGCGACTGTCTGCGCCGCGATCCGCATCCGACGCACGCGCATCTAGCGATGGCTATTGAACTTGGAGAGCGGTCCCGCGCGGGCCGCGTTGTCCTGAGCCATCTCGACAAGAGCATGGATTATCGGACACTCTGCGAAGAAGTCCCGGACTTCGTCACCGTTGGGTACGACGGGCTGGAGATGATCGCGTGAACCCGGAGCTGTTGTTGCCGATTATCGCAAGCTTGGCGTGGCTGGTTTTGTGCGGGGCTTCGCTCGCATCGTTCGAGCTGGGGTGGAGCAAGCTGGCCAAGATGGCGCTCGCATGGATAGTGATCTTGGGAGGGCTGTTCCTCATCACAGAGTGGTTCATGACGACCCAAGGCACTGCGGCTGGCCTTCTATAGATTTTACATAATATATATTATCCATCTTGAGGATCGAGATGAGCGACACAGCTTCAACGCCTCCCATCGACCGCCTCCTCGCCATTATGGCCCGCCTCCGTGACCCCGAAAGTGGATGCGAATGGGATCTCGCGCAGGATTTCGCGAGCATCGCGCCCTATACGATCGAGGAAGCCTACGAAGTCGCTGACGCCATCGAACGGTCCGACATGGCGGAACTGCGTGACGAACTTGGTGACCTGCTATTCCAGGTGGTCTTCCATGCCCGCATGGCCGAAGAAGCCGAACATTTCTCCTTCGCCGATGTCGCCGCCGCGATCTGCAACAAGATGGAAGCGCGCCATCCACACATCTTCGCCGCAGCTGGCGGAAAGATGGACGAAGCGCGATGGGAGGACCTCAAAGCGCAGGAACGCAGCGCAAAGGGCGTTGCCAGCGCGTTGGACGGCGTTGCATTGGCTCTCCCCGCCTTGGTGCGGGCCGAAAAACTGCAGAAGCGCGCGGCGCGCACCGGGTTCGACTGGCCCGATCCCTCTGGGTCCGAAGCGAAAATCGCGGAGGAAATCGAGGAATTGAAGACCGCCGTATCAGAGGAACACAAAATCGAGGAAGCCGGCGATCTCATCTTCGCGGTGGTGAACTACGTCCGCGCCCATGGGATCAGCGCGGAAGAGGCTCTGCGCGCCGCCAATGCCAAGTTCGAACGACGTTTCAGGGCGATGGAGCACTTGGCCGGCTCTGACTTCCCCAAACTATCGCTCGAAGCACAGGAAGAGCTCTGGCAGAAAGTCAAGAAGAGCGCCTAACCCCTAGGTAAGGCTTGCGAATTGCCCCAACTCCTTGGGGTTGAGTCGCACCGTTACCCGGCGTTGTGGGCCGCCGACGCCATCGTCAGCCTCCTCGTCGCCGAGCACATCGCCATGCGCATGGAGCCATGCAATGCGGCGACCGTCACTGACCGGCAGGATAAAGCTTACCTCGCGTGCACCACCGGTAAGCAAACGAGCGAGCTCTGCTTCGAGCAGGTTCACCCCCTCCCCCGTCACCGCCGAAAGAATGACTGCACTCTGCCCCTCCCCCGCCTCGCGCAATTCCTCAAGACTGTCAGCGTCCAGCAAGTCGCACTTGTTCCAGATTTCGAGAATCGGAATGGTGCTTGTGCCAGTCTCGGCATCGACCACATCGAGATCAGCAAGCACATCGAGCACCTGCTTTTTCTGTGCGGCGTGCGACGGATTGGCCATGTCGCGCACGTGGCAGATCACATCGGCGGCGGTCACTTCTTCGAGGGTGGCACGGAAGGCAGCGACAAGCTGGGTCGGCAAATCCGAGATGAAGCCCACAGTGTCGGAGAGGATCGCCTTCTCGACCCCCGGAAGGCCGATCGCGCGCATGGTTGGGTCGAGCGTAGCAAAGAGCAGGTCTTCAGCCATAACCTCCGCTCCGGTCATCCGATTGAAAAGCGTAGACTTGCCCGCATTGGTATAGCCGACCAGCGCCACGATTGGCCAAGGCGCGCGGCCCCGGCGGTCACGGTGGAGTTGGCGCGTCTTGCGCACCTGTTCCAGCTCGCGACGCAACCGGCCCATGCGCTGGCGGATCATCCGGCGGTCAGCCTCGATTTGCGTCTCGCCCGGGCCGCCGAGGAAGCCGAAGCCACCGCGCTGGCGTTCAAGGTGCGTCCAGCTGCGCACGAGGCGGCTCTGCTGGTAGTCGAGATGCGCGAGTTCAACCTGCAGTCGCCCTTCGGCAGTCGCTGCGCGCTCGCCGAAAATCTCGAGGATCAGCCCGGTCCGGTCGATGACCTTGCGCTTGAGCTTGTCCTCTAAGTTGCGCTGCTGGATCGGGGTAAGCGCGCCATCGACGATGACAAGCTCCGCCTCATGCTGCTCGCACCAGGTGGCAATATTCTCGACCTGGCCCGAGCCGAACAGCGTGTTGGGCTGCATCTGGCGAATTGGCAGGATCGCCGAATGCGCTATCACCACGCCAATCGCCAGCGCCAGCCCTTCGGCCTCGGCTAAGCGCTCGGCCGCGTCAAGATCATAGCGCAGCCTGCGGATGTCGGGGCACAAGACAAGCGCCCGCGCACCGCGGGTCACTTCATCTTGCAGATCACTGTCAAAGCTCAGTCGTCTATCCCGTCGAGGTCGCCCTCGTCGTCGTCATCGACGCTCAGGTCGACCGGCGAAGCGGGCTGAATGGTGGAGACTGCGTGCTTGTAGGCCAATTGCACCGCGCCGTCGCGCTCGAGCAGCATGCAGAACAGATCATAGGCGGCAATCCGCCCTTGCAGCATTACGCCGTTGACGAGGAACATCGTGACCTGAACTTCGGCCTCGGCGACACGGCTGAGGAACACGTCCTGTAGCTGCTTCTGCTTTCGGCCACCGGGCTGGCTGCCGAACTGTGCCGGATCGAGCGACTGGCCGGGCATGATCGTGCTGATCGCGTGCTTGTAAACAAGCTGCGACTGGCCATCGCGGCGCAGTAAAATCGAGAAATTGTCGAACCAGGTGACGATGCCCTGCAGCTTCACGCCCTTCACCAGAAACATGGTGACAGGGATCTTGTTCTTGCGCAGCAGGTTCAAAAAGCCGTCTTGCAGATTGCCCTGACGCGTTGCCGATCCGTTCGGCTTGTTGCCGGTATCGCCGCCGCGCGTGTCAGAGGATGCGGCACGTGTGACGGGGCGGGGGGAGAGCGTTCGCCCGTTGGGCATGGTCGTGGCTCCTTGTTTTTGGCGGCCGGTTTTGCGGTCCGCAGTTGTCAGGTCGTCGCGGTTAACGGGGGATCGACGGCCTTGCAGTGCAGCATAATGGCGACCGGATAGCCCAGGCACAAGGCTTGATTTGACGCAAATTTTCGGTCTGCCGCAACCGATTCAATCCTCGTCGTCGCGCCGGTCTGCCATGCCGAGGAGCTTGAGCTTACGATGCAGTGCCGACCGCTCCATGCCGATAAAGCTCGCGGTCTTCGAGATGTTGCCCGAAAAACGGCGAATCTGGATCGAGAGATACTCCCGCTCGAAGCTGACCCGCGCCTCGCGCAGTGGCACGCCCATGATCGCCGAGAGACTGTCGCTGGCAAGACCAATCTGGCCGCCGATAATCTCCGGAGGAAGCATGTCGGGCTCGACGGTGCCGAGCCGCTCGCGCGGGGTCATGATGATCGTTCGCTCGACCACGTTCCGCAATTGGCGGACGTTCCCCGGCCAGTCGTAAGCCTGCAGCGCGGCCATCGCCTCACTCGAGATGTCCGGCGGGGCAAGGCCCTGATCGTTCGAATATCGGGTGAAGAAATGCTCGGCGAGCGCCGGAATATCTTCGCGCCGCTGGGAGAGCGCTGGCAGTACCACCGGCACCACGTTCAGGCGATAGAACAGGTCCTCGCGGAATCGCTTTTCGGCCATCTCGACGTTGAGGTCGCGTGTGGTGGAGGACACCACCCGCACATCGACCCCGATCTGCCGCGTTCCGCCCACGCGAACGAAGCTCTGGTCGGTCAGCACCCGCAGGATGCGCGCCTGGGTGGAGAGCGGCATATCCGCAATCTCGTCGAGGTAAAGCGTCCCGCCGTCCGCCATTTCGAGAAGGCCCGGCCGCACCTGCTTGCCGCCGACTTCTTCGCCGAACAGTTCCTGCTCGAAACGTTCAGGCGTGATGCGCGCCGAGTTGACCAGCACAAAAGCGCCGTTCGAGCGTGAGCTCCAGGCGTGGAGCAGGCGCGCGGCGACTTCTTTGCCCGCCCCTGCCGGTCCCGAAATCAGCACACGGCTGCCGGTGCTCGCCACGCGCTTCAATGTCGCGCGAACGGCGTTGATAGCGGGCGAGTTGCCGGTGAACTCGGCGCTGCCCCAGCTGCCTTCGCGCAGACGGCTGTTCTCGCGCCGCAGCCGCTCGGTCTCGGTAGCACGCTCGACCAGCAGAAGCAGGCGCTCGGCCTCGAACGGCTTCTCGATGAAGTCCATCGCCCCGCGGCTCACGGCCGCAACCGCGGTGTCGATATTTCCGTGACCAGAGAAGATGATCACTGGCAGATTCGGTTCGCGCGCCTTGATCGCGTCGAGCAGTTCGAGACCGTCCATCTGGCTTCCGTGAAGCCACACATCGAGCAGCACGAGGCTCGGCCGGCGCTCGTCGATCGCGGCTAGCGCCCCGGTGCTGTCGGCGGCGGTGCGGCAGGCATAACCCTCGTCGCCGAGCACCCCGGCCACCAGTTCGCGAATGTCGCGTTCGTCGTCGACAATCAGGATTTCGAGCGCCATCGGGCGGGTCCTTCGGCTGGAGAGGCAGGATGGGAGGAAGGCGCGATCATGCACCGACGCCTTCGACTGGGACAGGATTACGCGCAAACCGCAAGGTCACGCGAGTGCCGCCGCTGGGCGCGCTGGCGAAGCTCATGTTACCGCCGTGTTCGTCGACGATCTTGTTGACGATCGCGAGACCGAGCCCGGTCCCCTTCTCGCGGGTCGTGACATAGGGTTCGGTTAGACGCTCGGGATTAGCGGGAAGGCCAACGCCGTTATCCTCGATGGTTACGACAATGGCTTCGCCCGCATCGCGCATGGTCACGGCGATCTCGCCCGCATAGGCTCCCTTCGCCTCGGCGGCGCGCGCCTCGACAGCCTCGACGGCGTTCTTGAGCACGTTGGTCATCGCCTGCCCGAACTGGTGGCGATCGCACCGCACCTCGCGGTCGATCAAATCCGACGACGTGACCCCAAAGGCGATCCCTGAATGCGCAACTTCCTGAAGGAACACCGCTTGGCGGACCAGATCGAGCGCATCCTCGTCGCGGAACACCGGCTTGGGCAGCCGCGCGAAGGACGAGAACTCGTCGACCATCGCTCTAAGGCCACCGACTTGCCTCACGATGGTGCTGGTCAGCTCGTCGAACAGGTCGCGGTCTTCGACGCTGACTTGCGTGCGATAGCGGCGCTTCAGTCGCTCGGTTGCGAGCTGGATGGGAGTGAGCGGATTCTTGATCTCGTGCGCAATGCGGCGGGCGACGTCGGACCACGCCGCTTGCCGTTGGTCAAGCAGCTGGCGTGTGATGTCCTCGAAGGTGATCACGTGGCCGCCGCCGGTACCGGGTGCGACTTTGACCGCGAGGGTCAGCAGCTCGGTGCCCTTGGCATGAGTAACAACCGCGCGCTCCTTGCTCTCGGCAATGACGCGCGCAAGTTCGGGCGAAAGCGAGCCAAGCGACTGGCCGATAAGGCTCGCTGCACCCGCGCCCTCTCCTTCATGCGCAAGCAGCGCCTGCGCCGAGGAGTTCATCAGGGTCACGCACGATCCCGCATCGACCGAAACGACCCCGGCCGTCACGGATTCGAGCACCGCCTCGGTAAAGGCACGGCGGTCATCGATCTGGCGATTGGCTCTGACCAAGGCCTGCGTCTGCTTCTCGAGCTGCGCGGTCATGCGGTTAAAGGCGCGGTTGAGCAGGCCGATCTCGTCCGCCCCTGTGCGCCCCTCTAGCCGCAGCGCAAAATTGCCCTGCCCTACCTTGCGCGCCGCGCCAACGAGGTCGGTGAGAGGCTGCACCTGACGATCAGCGAAGCGCAATCCGAACCAGATCGCGATGCTCACAAGGAGCAGGCTCACCGCGACCAGTGCGATGTTAAAGCGCAGCTGCAAGGTTCGCGCACTACCGGTCAGCCGGTTGTACGCGGTGACGATCGACTGCGCGCGCGACCATGAGTTGAACATGGTCTCTTCTGTGGTGCGCGCGTTGTAGAGGTAGACCCCTGACTGGGCGTCGATCGGCACCAGCGCCTCGATCCGCTCGGGGCTGCCGACCACTACTGCAAGCTCGCCGCGGTCGAGCCGTGGAAGGGCCTCGCGGCTGAAGCGGAGCGGGCTGTTGTCCTTGGTGAGATTTAGCGCAGCCGCCGTCCGGAACGAGCCATCAGGCATTCGTTGAAGAATTGCGCTCTCGCTGATTTCACGGCCCTGTGCCTGGTAAGCGTAAAAGTCGGGGAAGTCGGCATCCGTGATCGGCACACGTGCGAGGATGTCACGCATGTCAGACGCCATGATTACGCTGTTCTGCTCGACCTGGCGCTGGTTAGTGTCGTAATAATTCTTCGCCAGCGCATTGGCGTTCTCCATCAGCCCGCGGGATTCGTCGGAGAACCAGAAGTCGACGCCGGTCTGGAACAGGAAGGCGGCAAAGCCAGCCACCAGAAGCGTCGGCACCGCGGCGACCATCGAGAAGAAGAACACAAGACGCACGTGGAGCCGCGCTGTGCTCCCCGCAGCGCGGCGCAGCGCAAGGCGGCGGCCAATCAGCACGAGCAGCGCCATAGCCGGCACCAGCGTCGCCATCAGCAGTGCAGAGACCTGAATGGTCGGCAAGAGATCGTCAGGCGCGCCCGATCGGCCAAAAGCGGACCAGGTGGCCACCACTGCCGCGATTAGCGCGACGACGGAGATGCCCTCAAGCCAAAGAAAAACGTTTGCCCGCCGCGCCGCAATCATAAAGCGCCGCCACCAGCGCGGTGGCTGGCGGGGGATTATCGCGAATGCGCGTGGTGGGGATCGCTCCATCGTTGCCGCTTTACAACAATGGTGTGGCAAATATGCAAGGGCAAACTGATGAAGCGCCCACTACGTTGCGATATCAGGTGGCGGAGAAGCGATCAGGCTCCAAACCAAACTCACCAATGCGCTTGCGAAGGGTATTGCGATTGATGCCGAGCAACTGCGCCGCCCGCAACTGGTTGCCGCCGGTGCGACCCAGCGCATATTCGATCAGCGGCTTTTCGAAAGCGGCCAAAGCGCGGTGGTATAGGGCGCCCGGCGGCGGACTTTCCGCGGTGAGCCATCCCGCCAGCGCCGCACCGAAGCCGCCCTGCCCGTCACCTGCAGCCATGTTTGCCGGCGTGATTTCCGGGCCGATGATGTCGTTCACTGCGTCGGCGTCGATGCGCTCCTCGCGCGCCATCAGGGCTAGGCGATAGACGACATTGCGCAGCTCGCGAACATTGCCCCGCCAATTGCGCTGCTCGAGCCGCTCGACCGCCTCGGGGGAAAGCTGGCGGCGCGGCAGGCCGTCCTCGGCAGCGAGCACGAGGAAGTGCTGCACCAGAGCGGCAATGTCCTCGCGCCGCTCGCGCAAGGGCGGCAACACGATGGGCACGACATTAAGGCGGTAAAACAGGTCCTCGCGGAAAGTGCCCGCGGCGATCATCGGGGTGAGATCGCGATTGGTGGCGGCGATGATGCGGACATTGACCGCGATCTCCTGCCGTCCGCCAACGCGCCGGATCCGCCCGGATTGCAACGCGCGCAGCAGCCGGGTCTGGGCTTCGGCTGGCATGTCCCCGATCTCGTCGAGGAACAGCGTGCCGCCGTTGGCCTGCTCGAACTTGCCGATCGCCTGTGCGATGGCTCCAGTGAAAGCGCCCTTCTCGTGGCCGAAAAGCTCGCTTTCGACGAGATCAGCGGGGATCGCGGCGGTGTTGACGGCGACAAAGGGCCCGGTGCGACGATTGCCGAGCTCGTGAATCGCCTCGGCAACCAGCTCCTTGCCCGTGCCGCTCTCGCCAGTGACGAGCACCGTGAGATCGTTGCGCAGCACGCGCGTAATCATCCGGTAGACGCCTTGCATCGCCTGGCTGCGCCCGACGAGCGGCATTTTCTCGCCTTCGTTACCGGGCATCGCAGGACCGCCGTCGTCATCCGATGGCGCGCGTGCGCCTGCCGCCTGCCTGACAGCATGGACCAGCTCGTCGAGATCGAAGGGCTTGGGGAAATACTCGAAGGCGTCGCTCTCGCTGGCACGCACCGCCGTATCGAGCGTATTCTGAGCCGAGAGGACGATCACCGGCATGTCCGGAGCGCGTTCGCGCACGGCGGAGAGACTGGCAAGCCCGTCCCCGTCCTCAAGGATGACGTCGGTGAGCATCACGGCAAAGCTGCGGCTGGCAAGCTGGCGGTCGCGCGCGGCGATGCTCGTGCAATGCGCGATGGCAAAGCCTTCATCCTCGAGTGCGGCGACAATGACCGTCGCGATGGCGGCATCGTCCTCGACGAGCAGAATCGGATCGGGGGCGGGCGCTGCGGGCATGGGTCAGGTCACATCCTGCGCTTGGGGCAGGTGCAAACGGAAATGGGTGAGGCCGCTGCGCGCATCCCGTTCGTGGCTGACATTGCCATTCATGTCGCGCACCAGTTTGCGCACCAGCGACAGGCCGAGACCTTGGCCAGAGGGCTTCGACGAGACGAAGGGCTCGAAGACATGATCGCGCAAGGCCGGATCGATGCCGCGGCCGTTGTCGCTGACAGTGATTTCGATCGGGAGAGGCACTGCGCGCCCGTTGCGGATCGCGCTGAAGGCGAGACCACTGACGAACCGGGTCTGGACCATGATGAGCCCGCGCGCTCCGCCTGCGAGTGCCGCATCGCGGGCGTTGGAAACAAGGTTTATCAGCACCTGTTCGAGAGCATCGCGGTTCGCGAGAACCGGGGGAAGCGAGGGATCGAACTCCTCGCGGATCTCTATACCGCTTGCCTCGGCGCTGGCGGCACGCACGGTGGCGATCGCGGCGCGGATCGCCTCATGAGGATTGCAGGCGTCGACGGGTCCGGTGCGGGTGCTGCCTAATTGCTGCATCCGGTCGATCAGCCTCGCGATACGATCAACCTCGTCGGTGATCATGCGTGCGAGCTTCTTGTCGGCATCGGGCAGTTTTCGCTCCACCAACTGCCCTGCCCCGCGGATCGCGGCGAGCGGGTTCTTGATCTCGTGTGCGAGCACCGCAGGCGCGCCGAGCAGGCCTTCGCCCCCAGCAGGACCAGTCGCTTCGTCATGGCCGATCTGTGAAAGCGTCACCACTCGCCAGCCCTGGTAACCGCCGAGCGGCGATGCGGTGAGATTGACGCGCGCTTCGTGCTGACCGACCCGGATCGCCAGATCGCGCGCCACCAGCGCCTCGTCGCTAGCCATCAGTCGCGCCTCGACGCGGGGATCGAGCGGACCAATGCGGTCGGTGAGCCGCGTGCCGAGCAGCCGACTGGCACTGGTGCCAAGCAGGTCTTCGGCGGCGTGGTTGACCTCGGCGATGCGGCCATCAGGATCGATCAGCACTAGGGCGAAGATCAGACCGGCCAACTGCGCACGGGCATCGGGACGCCCGTCATCAAGCCCCGTAGCGACGCTCGCCACGCGTCAGGCCGCCTGCTGCATCAGGAAAGGGGTGTAGAAACGTTCCAGCTCGCCCAGCACCTGATCGGGATCGTCGATGAAATTGGCCTGATTGCGGAACTCGGCCGAGCCGTGGAGGCCCTTGGTGTACCAGCCAAGATGCTTGCGGGCCATCTTCACACCCGTATCGCGCCCGTAGTGATCGAGCATCCGGCGGTAATGTTCGACGACGACGGCATATTGCTCGTCGATCCCGGGCGTGGCCCGTGCCTCGCCGGTCCGCCACCAGTGCATCACCTGACCCAGCAGCCACGGCTTGCCGTAGGCACCGCGCCCGATCATCAAACCGTCCGCGCCCGATTGCTCGAGCGCCTTGGCAGCGTCCTCGATGGTGCAAATATCGCCGTTGACGATGACGGGAATGCTCACGGCATCCTTGACCTTGCTGACGAAGGCCCAGTCGGCGCTGCCCTTGTACATCTGGTTGCGGGTACGGCCGTGAACCGTGATCATCTTGACGCCGATGTCCTCGGCCATCCGCGCAAGATCGGGCGCGTTGAGGCTGTCGTGGCACCAGCCCATCCGCATCTTGACCGTCACCGGAACCTTCACGGCCTTGACCGTCGCCTCCATCAGGCGAACGGCCAGCGGCACTTCACGCATCAGCGCGGAGCCTGCGAGTTGGCCCACGACCTTGCGCACAGGACAGCCAAAATTGATGTCGATGATCGCGGCGCCATTGCCTTCCTGAAGCTTGGCCGCCTCGGCCATCGAAGCGGGGTCGCAGCCGACGAGCTGCATCGAAACCGGTTCCTCGATGCGGTCCCAAGCAGTCTTTTGCAGGCTCTGGCGTGTTTCGCGGATTGCCGCCTCGGTCGCGACCATCTCGGTAACATTGAGCCCCGACCCGTACCGCCGCACCAGCGTACGAAACGGCATATCGGTCACACCGGTCATCGGCGCGAGGATAACCGGCTCGGCGACCGTGACCGGGCCGATGGCGATCGGCTTTAAAGCCGGCGGAGGAGGGAGCTTGGTCATGGAGGAAGCGAGTGCCTAAAATTTGTGCATGCGCTTAGTGGATTGCCGAGAAGCCGTCCAGACCCTAAGCGATGGCCCCAATGATACCCCCCTCTCCCCTTCCCCCGTTTGCCGCGATTATCGTGGCCGCCGGACGGGGCCTGCGTGTCGGAGGGGACACCCCAAAGCAGTTCCGGATGTGGCGCGGGAAGCCGCTGATCCGGCATTCGATCGAGGCCTTGCAAGCCGCTGGAGCCGACCCCGTCGTGGTGGTGATCGCGGCCGATGCCCAGACCCATGCCGAAGCGGCGTTGGCGGGCGTCGAGGGCCTGCAATACGTTTCCGGTGGGGCGACGCGGCAGGACTCGGTGCGGGCCGGACTTGAGGCGCTGGACGGGGCCGCTCCGACCAACGTGCTGATCCACGACGCGGCCCGTCCGGATCTGCCGCGCGAGGTTGTCGCCCGGTTGCTCGGGGCGCTGGCTGAGACGCCGGGCGCGATCCCGGTCCTTCCGGTTGTCGACAGCATCGCGCTCGCTGACGATACGGGACACATGGCAGGCAAAGCTGACCGCGAAGCTCTGCGCCGTGTTCAGACCCCGCAAGCGTTCCGTTTCCCCTCCATCCTCGCTGCGCACCGTGCGTGGGTCGGAACCACAGATGCCGGCGACGACGCGCAGGTGCTGATGGCCAGCGGCGGTTCAGTCGCGCTGGTTGATGGGGACGAGCGTCTCAAGAAAATCACCTTCGCAGAGGATTTCGCCGACATGGCCGCAGCACCCGCTTTCCGGATTGGCCAAGGCTACGACGTTCACCGGCTCGAAGCAGGCGAGGAGCTTTGGCTCGGCGGCGTCCTGATTCCGCACGACAAGGGCCTCGCTGGCCATTCGGACGCCGACGTTGCGCTGCACGCGATCACCGACGCGGTGCTCGGCGCGGTCGGCGCGGGCGATATCGGCACGCACTTCCCGCCCAGCGACCCGCAATGGCGCGGCGCGCGTTCGGGTCAGTTTCTGGAGCACGCGGTCGGCCTTGCACGCACAGCGGGCTACGCGATCGCCAATGTCGACCTCACCCTGATCTGCGAAGCGCCCAAGATCGGGCCGCACCGCCCTGCCATGCGCGCCGAGGTTGCGCGGCTGATGGGGATCGGCGAGGATGCGGTGAGCATCAAGGCCACCACAACCGAAAAGCTCGGATTCACAGGCCGCGGCGAAGGCATCGCTGCACAGGCCATCGTTCTCGTCACACTCGCAGCCTGAGGAACCCTCACCCATGACCCAACGGATGATCGCCCCCCTCGTCGCGCTTGCCGCGCTCGCCTCTGCCCAGACTGCGCAAGCGCAGCAACAAGCCTGCGTGGCGCCCGCCGACCTTTCGGACGCGGTCGTCTATGCCATGCCGATCGCTTTCGACGCAGCGCGCACCGCCTGCGCCAATCGCCTCACCCGCAACGGCTTCATGGCGACCAAGGGTGACGGCTACATCGCGCAGTTCCGCAGCCAGCAGGACAAGGCCTGGCCGGGCGCTTTCCGGATGATCAAGACCTTCATGTCCGAACAGAACAAAGAAGGTGCCGACAAAAGCGACGCAGATATTGGCGCGATGATCGCCAATATGCCCGAAAGTGCTCTGCGTCCTTTCCTCGATGCGCTGATCGGGCAGATGATCGCCGAGCAGATCAAGCCCGATAGCTGCAACAAGATCGAACGCGGGCTCGAACTCGTCAGCCCGCTGCCGACCGAGAATGTCGGCGCGCTCGTCGCTTTCCTCATCGAAGTGGCGGAGGTGAAGAACCCCCCAGTCTGCGCCGCTGCACCGAAGCGTTGATCGGGATATGCCGCTTTCGCTTCTGCCGGATGACATCGCTACCCTCGCCGCGCGTGTCGTTGCCGAGAACATCGCGCAGGGACGCAAGGTGGCGCTCGCGGAGAGCTGCACCGGCGGCCTCGTGGCTGGTGCGCTGACCGAGATTGCGGGATCCTCGGCTGTGCTCGACCGCGGCTTCGTGACCTATTCGAACGAAGCGAAGATGGAGATGCTGGGCGTCTCGCAAGACATCATCGAGACGTTCGGCGCGGTGTCCATCGCCTGCGCCTGGGCGATGGCCAAAGGCGCTCTCGATCGTTCGAAAGCGGATATCGCGGTGGCGATCAGCGGTGTTGCGGGGCCCGGTGGCGGCACGCCGAACAAGCCGGTCGGCACGGTCGTCTTTGCACGGCTGGTGCGCAATTCGGTTGGCGAGCCGGAAGGCGAACTCAAGTTCTTCGACGGCGGCGAAGGCCCAGACGGCCGCGCCGAAATCCGCCGTCAGGCCACGCTCTGCGCGCTCGAACTGTTGCTACCGTAGAGCGCCGCAGCGCGGGTTTCGAACGCCTCGACCATTTTGCGGAAGGCCTTGTCGAAATACTGCCCCGCGATTTTCTCGAACAGGCGGTTCTTGAAGGTGAAGTCGACGAGGAAGTCGATCTCGCAAGTGTGATCGTCAACCGCCCGGAAGGTCCAGACATTATCGAGGTCCGACAGCGGTCCGTCGACGTAATGCACCGCGATTTCACGCGCCCGGACCTTGCTGACGCGCGAGGTGAAGCTTTCGCGGATCGCCTTGAATCCCACCACCATGTCCGCGACCATCTCGGTCTCGCTGTTGGAGCGCACGCGGGTGGCGATCACCCACGGGAGGAACTCGCCATAGCGAGCAACATCGGCGACCAGATCGAACATCTGCTCGGCGCTGTAAGGTAGACGGCGGGTTTCGCGAATGCCCGGCACTAGAGCTGAACCTTGGCTCCAGCGCGCGCAAGCTTCACTTCTCTTGCGGCACGCATCTTCGCGAAGTCGTCGCCGGCGTGATAGCTGGAACGGGTGAGCGGAGTGGCCGCGACTTGCAGGAAGCCTTTGGCCCGGGCGATCGCGCCATAGGCGGCGAAGGCCTTGGGGGTCACGAATTCCTCCACCGCGGCGTGCTTCGGAGTCGGCTGAAGGTATTGCCCCATGGTGATGAAATCGACTTCCGCACAGCGCATGTCGTCCATCACCTGGTGAACCTCGAGCCGCTGCTCGCCGAGCCCGAGCATGATGCCAGACTTGGTGAAGATCATCGGATTGTGCGCTTTCACCTCCTCAAGCAGCCGCAGCGAGGCGTAGTAGCGCGCACCGGGGCGGATCATGGGGTAAAGCCGCGGCACGGTCTCGAGGTTGTGGTTGTAGACGTCGGGCCCGGCCTCGCAGATCATCTCCACCGCGCGGCGCATCTTGCCGCGGAAATCGGGAGTAAGGATCTCGATCGTCGTGTTCGGCGTGTTGCGACGCAGCGCTTCAATCACCTTGACGAACTGGCTCGCACCGCCATCGGGCAAGTCGTCGCGGTCAACCGAGGTAATGACGATGTGCTCGAGCCCCATTTTGGCCGCCGCGATCGCGGTGTTTTCGGGCTCGAAGGGATCGACCGCCTTGGGCATCCCGGTCTTGACGTTGCAGAAGGCGCAGGCCCGGGTGCAGACGTCGCCCAAGATCATCACGGTGGCGTGCTTCTTAGTCCAGCACTCGCCGATGTTCGGGCAGGCGGCTTCCTCGCACACGGTGTGGAGGTTGAGCTCGCGCATCAGTCGGCGGGTCTCGTTGTAGCCCTCGCTGACAGGCGCGCGCACGCGGATCCAGTCGGGCTTGCGCTGGCGGGCGGGCCGTTCCGGGGCGGGCTGGGTCTGCGGCGAGCTGGCGAGGTCGTTCATAGGGGGCCATTTAGGCGCGCTAAGCCACTCCCGCAAGCGGGGTGCCCGTTGCAATTCCCTCATCGCCCCTCACAAAAAAGAGCGCCGGACCCGAAGATCCGGCGCTCCCTTTCAAATGTTCAAGCGCGAGGCGTCAGAGGCCGGTTGCAGGGGCACCAGCGGCAGGGGCGCTGCTCTTCTGGCCGGCATAGGCCGCCCAGAGCTGCGCGACGAGGGCGCGAGGACCTTCGACCTTGCCGAGATTCTCGCGAGCGGCATCGCCCTGACCGAGGCCGACCTGCGCAATCCCGAGACGGGTCAGGACGAGGTTCCGGTCAACACCCGGCATCCCGAGGGCCTTCTGGTAGAAGCCTGCAGCCTTCGCGTAATCACCGTGGCTGAGGAAAGCCTCGCCTGCAGCCAGCACGGTGCGAAGCTGCGCCGTGGCCGCATTGGCATCTCGCTCGAGCACAGGAAGCGCGGTGCGATCCTCGGCGATCAGGCCGTTGGCCATCTTGGCCTGTTCCTCGACCCAGCTATCGCTACCCTTGGGGATCACGCCCTTGGCATTCGCCTCGTCGATCACAGCCTTCACTTCGGCCGGGAGGCGGCGGGTATCGGCAGATTCGATGTAGGTGACGTAGTCGTTCTTCTCCTTGAGCGCCCCGACCTGCTTTCCGAGCCGCAACAAATCAAGCATCACCGGCGCGTCGAAATCATTGAGATTGCGCATGATGTTGATGGCATCGCGCCAGTTGTCCGTCGTCGGATAATCCGTGACCCAATTGCGCGAGAATTCGTAGACCTGCGGGACCATCTCTTCGTCATAGGCGAGCTTCACACCGCGTTGATAAATCCGCTGGTCGACCGCCAAGCCTTCGGCTTTGCGCGCCGCGACCACATCGCTCAGCACCTTGAGGCCTTCGGCAGTGCGGTTTTCGGTAAGGTAAAGGTCGGCAAGATTGATCTGCAGGTCCGACGGCGTGATGCCCTGCGCCGTGTACTTGAGGTCGATTGCCTTCTGAAGATAGGCGCGAGCCGCGTCGTACTGCTTCAGCTGGGCTGCGAGCTGCGAGGCCACGACGTTGAAACGGCCCGCATCTTCGCCGACCATCTTGCCGCTGGCGATCATCAGGTCGGCGCCTTGCAGCTGCAATGCAGGGTCCTTGCCGATGATTCCCGCGTTGTACATCATAGCGCCGAGCGCGCTTTTCTCGTCCGGCGAAATCGCAAGCGGTGCAAGCGCCTGGACCTGCGGCTTGAGCGCGGCCACATCAGGCGTCGGGGCCTTGAGCGCTGTCTCGAGCGGTTGGTAAGCCTTGACGAATTCCGGAGAATAGGCGGCCTTCGGGGCTTCCTTATCGTCCTTCTTCTTTTTCTGGGCGTAGGCCGCGCCGGTGAAGCCGGGGAACGCAAGCAGGGCGGTGCCGCTGGCGAGGGCCACGGCAAGACCGAGCTGGCGGGCAAGGCCGGCAGAACGACGGGGCGAAGACAAATTGGTCAAAGCATCCTCCACAAGTAGCGCAGCCCTCGCCCCTCCTCGAACGCTGAAGGCGAGGTGCTGCCCGAAATCCGCCCGAGCCTTTGAACGGCTCGAACGGGATTTGCAATTGCGCGCTAGGCGTCCCGTGCTGAACGGGCTTTGAATGCCCATAGTGCCGCGCTCACCGGGATGTGGCGGGGAAATGTGGAAAAAGACGCACTGTTCCCGCTGTGTTCGCGCGCCAAGGTGGCGAAACCTCCGGCAAGTGCCTAAATGGAAGTGATCTGCCGGCCCTTCTAGGGCCCGGCCCGCCCACGCGGCGCACGCACACCAACAGAAACGGTCCAGACCTTGAGCGACGACAGCGACATCATCGATCCTCCCGCCGCAACCCCGATGGGCGGCTTCGAACGTATCGACATCGTCGACGAGATGAAGTCGAGCTATCTCGACTATGCGATGAGCGTGATTGTCAGCCGTGCGCTGCCCGATGTGCGCGACGGTTTGAAGCCGGTTCACCGCCGCATCCTCTTCGCCAGTCAGGAAGGTGGCTTCGTCGCCGGGCGGCCGTACCGCAAGAGCGCCAAGATCGTCGGCGACGTGATGGGTAACTACCACCCGCACGGCGATAGCGCGATCTACGACGCATTGGCGCGCATGACGCAGCCGTGGTCGATGCGCGTTCCGCTGATCGACGGTCAGGGCAACTTCGGTTCTATGGACCCCGATCCGCCGGCTTCGATGCGCTACACCGAAGCGCGTCTGGCGCGGGTGGCGAACTCGCTGCTCGACGATCTCGACAAGGACACGGTCGACTTCACCGACAACTACGACGGGAGCCGCAAGGAGCCAACGGTACTGCCGGCGCGCTTCCCCAACCTGCTGGTAAATGGCGCGGGCGGAATCGCGGTTGGCATGGCGACCAACGTGCCGCCGCACAACCTCGGCGAAGTGATCGACGCCTGCTTTGCCTATATGGATAATCCGGCGATCACCTCGGAAGAGCTGATCCAGTACATCCCCGGCCCCGACTTCCCGACTGCCCCGCTGATCCTTGGCACCCACGGCGCTCGGCAGGCCTACACCACCGGGCGCGGCTCCATCCTGATGCGCTGCCGTCACGAGATCGAGAGCACCCGCGGCGCCAAGAGCGAAGGCCGCGAGAGCATCGTCTTCACGTCGATCCCCTATCAGGTCGGCAAGTCCAATCTCGTCGAAAAGATCGCCGAAGCCGCTAAGGAAAAGCGGATCGAAGGCATCTCGGACATCCGCGACGAAAGCTCGCGCGAAGGCGTGCGCGTGGTCATAGACCTCAAGCGCGATGCCACCCCCGAAGTCGTGCTGAACCAGATCTGGCGGCATACCCCGGCGCAGTCTTCCTTCCCGGCGAACATGCTGGCGATCCGTGGCGGCCGTCCGGAAACGCTGCGCTTGCGCGACTTCATCCAGGCCTTCATCACCTTCCGCGAGGAAGTGATCACCCGCCGCACCAAGTTCGAACTCGCCAAGGCGCGCGAGCGTGCGCACATGTTGCTAGGCCTCGTTGTCGCGGTTTCCAACCTCGACGAGGTCGTGGCGATGATCCGCAGCGCCCGCAACCCGGCCGAAGCGCGCGCTCGCCTGATGGCGAAGGAATGGCCGATCGGCGAGATCGCGCAGTATATCCAGCTGGTCGAAGCGATCGAGCCGAGCGCAGACCAGGAAGGCGGCACCTATCGTCTTTCGGAGCGGCAGGTGAAGGCGATCCTCGAACTGCGTCTCCACCGCCTCACGGCACTGGGTCGTGACGAAATCGGTGACGAATTGAAAGGCCTCGCGGTGTCGATCGAGGAATACCTCTCGATCCTCGCCGACCGGGTGAAGCTCTATGGCGTGATGCGCACCGAGCTCGAGGAAATCCGCGCCACCTACGTCACGCCGCGCCTCTCAGAAATCGCGCCCGCTTGGGACGGCCTCGAAGACGAAGATCTGATCGAGCGCGAGGAGATGGTCGTCACCGTCACCCACGGCGGCTACATCAAGCGCACCGCGCTCGACACCTTCCGCGCGCAGGCACGCGGCGGCAAGGGCCGCTCGGGCATGGCGACCAAGGACGAGGACGCCGTCGTCGAGCTGTTCGTCACCTCGACCCACAACCCGGTGCTGTTCTTCACCAACACCGGCCGCGTCTATCGCATGAAGGTGTGGAAGCTTCCCGAAGGTGGACCCCAGACCAAGGGCCGCCCGATGGTCAACCTGCTGCCGCTCGGTGACGAGGAGCGCGTCACCAATGTGCTACCCCTGCCCGAGGACGAGGCCTCTTGGGCCAGCCTCAACATCGTCTTCGCCACCGAGCAGGGCATGGTTCGCCGCAACTCGATGGATGCTTTCACCAACGTACCCACCGCGGGCAAGTACGCGATGGGCTTCGTCGAAGGCTCTGGCGACCGCTTGATCGGGGTGCAGCTTCTATCCGAGGACCAGCAGATCTTCCTCGCCAGCGACAGCGGCAAGGCGATCCGTTTCGCCGCCACCGACGCGCGCGAGACGAAGAGCCGCACCGGCATCGGTGTGCGCGGCATGAGCCTCAAGAAGGGCGGCAAGGTCGTCAGCATGGCGGTGCTCGATCCGCTCACTGCCGACATGGAAACGCGCGAGGCCTATGTCCGCGCCGCTGCGTGGAAGAACAACGAGGCGACCTCCACCCTGCCCGCGGATCAAGTGGCCGCAATGGCGGAGGGCGAGGAGTTCATCCTCACCATCACCGCCAATGGCTACGGCAAGATCTCCTCGGCCTATGAATACCGCACCACCTCGCGTGGCGGTCAGGGCATCACAAATATTGGCACGCCGGAGAGCAATCCGGAACGCAACGGCCCGGTCGTGGCGAGCTTCCCGGTAAAGCACGGCTCGCAGCTGATGCTAGTGACCGATCAGGCTAAGCTGATCCGCCTCGGCATCGATTTCCGCCACATCGTTGAAGGCGGGTTCGAGACGCTGAAGGGCTTCTCGATCTCGGGGCGCGGCTCGTCGGGCGTGCGCATCTTCGACGTCGCCAAGGGCGAGCACATCGTCGGCGCGGCCCTGATCGACGAGACGGCAGAACCTGAGAACCCGGCTGAGGAAGCCGTGATCGCGGAAATGACCGAAATGGGTGCAGACGTCGCGCAACTCGACGGCGACGGTGAGGCGCCGGTCACCTGACCCAAGCGAGCGAGCGGCCCGTCAACGGACGGGCTGCTCGCCCCTTAGGCATTGCACGATGCCGGTAGCGATCATCACCTGACCCGCGTAGTACAGCGGCCAGATCAGCACATCCGGCAGCGGGTCGAGGCTCAGCGTGCCCATGCGCGAGAAGATCAGCCAGTCGCTCAGAACGAATAGCACCGCACCAGTACCGACGCGGTAGCGCGGATAGTGGCTCATCCACGCGGTCGCGGCCATCGCGCCGAGGAACGCGGCGTAGACCGCAATCTGGGGCTGGCCGCTGAGGAAGTAGCTCACCAGCGGAGTGCCGATCAGCAGCGACACGCCCATCAGCTTCTGCGTCGGCGAGGGACGCTTGTGACGGTTCCTCAAGTAGAGGGCCACCGCGACCACATGCGCGGCAGCGAAGAGAGCGCCGCCAATGGCGACGTCAAGCTCGATCGCGACATCGCCAGTGGCCGCCAGCGACAGCGCTCCGACCAGCAGAAATCCGTCGGACCGATGTTTGCCCTGCGGTACACGAAGCAGCACGTATACGGCGAGAAGGGCAACGCCCGCACCCTTGAGCAGCAGACCCCACACCCCTTCGCCAATCGGATTGTCGCGCAGGAAATAGAAGGCGATGGCCGCGGCAATGCTCAGCAGCAGCCACGGTCTCTGTTCGATCAATGCGCGCTTTGCCATCTGCCCTTCCCTCAGGCCTCGCCCCTTTGTGGGCTTGCAGGCGGGCTAACACGCAATTACCTGCCTCGCCATGACCGGACGCGCGACTATGCACGATGTGCACATCATTGGCGGCGGCCTCGCGGGTAGCGAGGCGGCCTGGCAGCTTGCACAGCGCGGTGTTCGCGTACGCCTGTCGGAAATGCGCGGGAGCGGGGAAATGACGCCTGCCCACCAGACCGACGGGCTGGCCGAGCTGGTCTGCTCCAACTCGTTCCGCTCTGACGACGATACCAAGAACGCGGTGGGCCTGCTTCACCACGAGATGCGCTCCCTGGACAGTCTGGTGATGCGTGCGGGCGAAGTGGCGCGGGTTCCAGCGGGAAGCGCGATGGCGGTGGACCGCGACGTCTTCTCGGCCGAGGTCGACAAGGCGCTGTCCCAGCACCCCAACGTCACCGTCGTGCGCGAGCGGATCGATGCCCTGCCTGAATCCGGCCTCACCATCGTCGCCACCGGGCCACTGACGGCCGAGGCGCTCGCCGGCAGTATCGTGCGCGCCACGGGATCGGAGCGCCTCGCCTTCTTCGATGCCATCGCACCGATCATCCACCACGATTCGATCGACATGTCGAAGTGCTGGATTCAGTCGCGCTGGAACAAGACCACGTCCGCCTCGAACGAGGGCGGCGACTACATCAACTGCCCCATGAACAAGGAGCAGTACCTCGCCTTCCACCGCGGGTTGATGGAGGGCGAGAAGACCGAGTTCAAACAGTGGGAGAAGGACACGCCCTACTTCGACGGCTGCATGCCGATCGAGGTCATGGCGGAACGCGGGGTGGAAACACTGCGCTATGGCCCGATGAAGGGCGTGGGGCTCGACAACCCGTTCGACGTGTCCGAGGAGTTCCCGCAGGGGCGCTGGCCCTATGCAGTCGTGCAATTGCGGCAGGACAACAAGCTCGGCACGCTGTGGAACATGGTCGGCTTCCAGACGAAGCTCAAATATGCCGCGCAGATCGAGCTGTTCCGCACCATCCCGGGGCTCGAGAATGCCGAGTTCGCCCGATTGGGCGGTCTGCACCGCAACACCTTCCTCAATTCGCCCGAAGTGCTCGACCGCCAGCTGCGGCTCAAGGCCGCGCCGCATATCCGCTTTGCGGGGCAAGTGACCGGATGCGAGGGCTATGTCGAGAGCTCGGCGATCGGGCTTGTTGCGGGGATGATGGCGGCGGCCGAGCTGGCAGGACGTGACTGGCAGCCGCTTCCGTCGACCACTGCGCTGGGCGCACTGCTCAGCCACATCACAGGCGACGCAGAGGCCGCGACCTTCCAGCCCATGAACGTCAATTTCGGCCTGTTCCCGCCGCTCCACGAGGTCGGGAAGAAGGTGCGCAAGGAAGCCTATACCGACCGAGCCAAGGCCGATCTGGCGCGCTGGATCGGGGAAACCCGCGAGGCTGTCCCGGCCTAGGCCTTCAGCACTTGCAGGCTGGCTTTTTCGCCGGCTTGGGCGCGGTTGTGGCGAATTCGCGGGGCGATAGCCGTCCGTTCTTGTCTGCGTCCGCCGACTCGAACCTGTCGACCGTCGTCACCGCCCACTCCTCGAAAGTCAGGAGGTTGTTGCCGTCCGCATCGAGCTTGCGGAACCCGTCGGTGCGGGTGGCGAGCATCTCGTTGCGGGTGATAGCGCCGTCGCGATTGCGGTCGAGGCGGGCGAAACGCTGCTGCTCGCGGTTGAGCTGGGTCAGCTCGGGCGGCGCAGGGCCGGTCTGGGATCCGGGATCGGCGAGCGGCAGCTTCTCGGGATCATTCGCAGTCGCTGCGGGCGCGGGAGGCGGAGCGCCTTCCTCTATCGCCGCGCGGGCCTGCCACCAGATTACGCCGACTCCGGAGAGGACAAGCCCTCCCAGCACTCCCAATACCGCTTGTCGCAAAGGTCTGCCCCTCTTTGCTTCTGATGCTACGTAACTACACGTAATCAGCCGCGAAAGATAGCGGCCCTCAGTGCCGCAAGCGGAGCGCCCCGCCCCTCCATCAGCGGTCGCCCGCCATTTAACAACGATCTAAGGGCAAGCGCCTCCAGCACGGCGAGGCCGCGCAAGTCTCTCGGCAGGCGTCGTTCTGGATTTGTCACCGCCAGTCCCGCTGCAACCAGAGCGGCGCGCTCGTCCGCATCGGAAACGCCGCTCGCCGCATCGGCAAGCGCCCAGCGCCGCCCTGCCGCAGTGAGCCGCGAAGGCAGATCATCGGGCGGGTCACTGCCTGCCAGCGCTGCGAAGAAGGCACCTCGCCCAGCAGCGAAGGTCTCGATCTCGTCAGGGGCAAGCCGCTCGGCGGTAACCAGAACTTCCCAAGCGTTCACCAATTCGACCATCGCGCCCTCGCGGCTCGCCCAGTGAACGCCAAGCCCGTCGAGCACCGCATCGCCGCGGGGCCGCTCGGCAACCGGCTTGCCGAGGGCATCCCGCCACCACGCGAGCCGCATCTGCCCCAGCACCGGCTCGCTGGTGCGCGCCACGATCCGCGCCATGCGCCGGTCAAGCTGAAGAGCCATGCTTAATGGCCCGCGAACTTTTCGGCCGCTCCACGCCAACGCAATCTGCGCTTCAGGCGGCAAAAGGTCGGCTGCGTCATCGGTCACGAATAGAGCGCCTAGCCAAGCATTCAGCGGCTTGGCAAGCAAACTGTCCCGACAAGGGACGTGGTGGCCAATTCGGTGTGCGGGGGAACCCGTTAGGAACCCGGTAACCATGATCTTTGGCAATCCGCTTACCAGACCGAATTAAGGCGGACGCTGAATCTGGAATGCCTGCGCAAATCGCGTGGGCTTCAGGGGAAGGGCACCGAACCGATGGCGCAAGAAAACCAGTCTAACAGGTCATTCCTGTACCGGCTTCTGCACGACCGGACCGCCAACACGCTCGCGATTGCAGCTGCGTCGCTTATGCCGCTGCTGGCGATGGTCGGCGGGGGCATTGATGCCAGTCGCTACTACATGGCAGCCGCGCGCATGCAGAATGCCTGCGACGCCGGCGCGCTCGCCGCGCGCCAGGCGATGGGTGGCAACAGCTTCACTGAGACCCATCGCCAGATCGGGCTGAATTTCTTCGACCAGAACTTTAATGATGGCATCTTCGGGACCACCAACCGTACCCGCAACTACACCGCCAACAGCTCGAGCGTGGTGACCGGCACGGCCAGTGCGACGATCCCGACCACCATCATGGGCGCGTTCGGATACACCTCCTTCCAGCTTTCCGCGACCTGCAGCGCCGAAGTGAACATCTCGAACTCGGACATCATGTTCGTGCTCGACGTTACCGGCTCGATGGCAGATTGCCCCGATAATTCGGCCTGCAACTCGGGCCCCGGCTCGAAGATCGTCGCCCTGCGCTCAGCTGTGATGAGCTTCTACGACACGGTGCAGGCCTCGATCTCGCCCGCAGCGCAGGTTCGCTACGGGGTCGTGCCCTATTCGCAGCAGGTCAACGTCGGCTTCTCGATCCCGCGCGCCTACATGGCGAACAACAACACCTACCAGTCGCGTGTCGCGCGTTATAACAATGCCTTGTGTCAGGGCAGCAGGGTCGGAGACCCGTGCGAGTACAGCAACCAGACCGAGTGGATCACGCGCCAGACTAGCAACCTCGGCTCTTTGACGCAGAGCAACTACTACTACAACAACAACTCATCGAACTCGTCGACGGCGGACTCGGGCGATAAAACGCGCTGCGAATCCACCAACCGCGGGACGTTCTCGGTCGGCAGCGAAACCTGGGAAATCAGCAACACGCAATACGTTCTGAACCAGTACCCCAGCGCCCCGACCGGCACACGCGCCGGCTGCCGCGGAACGGTGCGCAAGCTCCGCCCCGCCACGGTCGCCGACGTGACTCCGCCCTTCCGCGACTGGGTCTATTGCCCCGTCACCACCGGCACCACGGCACCCTGCGGCGTCACCAACCCGGCCAATAGCCCGGCTGGCTGGGAGAACGTCACCTTCTCGAGCGTTTATTCGGGCAACTCCGTCAACCTGCCGATCGGCTCGAACGGCGCGATGACGTCTGTGTCTTGGGCTGGCTGCATTGAGGAGCCGGACACCGTCCTAACCGACAACTACAGCCCGATCCCGGCAGCCGCCTACGATATCAATATCAACCACATCCCCGCGACCGAGGCACAGCGCTGGAAGCCTGCGTTGCAGAATGCGGTGTGGAAGCGTGAGGACAGCAACGGCAATACGCTGAACTGGCTCTATCAGACGAACGACGAATCCCGTCCCGGCTGGGCCTGCCCCCGTGCAGCCCGCAAGTTGACGGCGATCACCCGCACCGATCTGAACACTTACGTCAACAGCCTCGCGGCAGGTGGCAACACGTACCACGACATCGGCATGGTGTGGGGCGCACGGTTCCTCTCGCCGCGCGGCATCTTCGCCTCGGAGAACGCGACCGCGCCAAACGGCGACCCGATTGCGCGCCACATCGTGTTCATGACCGATGGTGCGCAGGTCAACAACGTCGAGAACTACTCGACGCAAGGCGTTGAATGGTGGGATCGCCACATCACCGGCAATGGTGACAGCACGCGCGAATTCAACCGTCGCGCTTCGCGCCTGCAAGCCGTCTGCCGCGCCGCGCAGCAGGAAAACATCACAGTGTGGGTTGTCGCCTTCGGCACCACCCTCACCCAGAACCTGATCGACTGTGCTTCCCCGGGGCGTGCCTTCCAGGCTGCCGACAGCGCGACCCTCAATGCGCGCTTCCAGGAGATCGCGCAGAAGATTGCACAGCTGAGGCTCACGCAATGATCCGCCGCCCGCACTTCCCCGCCCACGTCCTGCGCCGGCTTGCCGCGGACTGCGGCGGAACGACGATCGTCGAATTCGCCATGGTCGGCCCTGTGCTGCTCATGATGATCATGGGTCTGTTCGACATGGCGCACACCCAATACACCAGCTCGGTGCTGTTCGGCGCGCTACAGAAGGCTGGCCGCGACCTCACGCTCGAAAGCGGATTTACGCGCCAATCGCAAATCGATGAATCGGTGCGCGGCCAGATCGCTGCGGTGATGCCGCAGGGCGCGCAGATCACCTACGAGAAGCAGTCGCATTTCGACTTCTCCGACGTCGATTTGCCCGAAGACTTCACCGATCAGAACAGCGACGGGCAATGCAACAACGGCGAGCCCTATGTCGATCTGAACGACAACTCGAGCTGGGACCGCGACCGGGGCCGCGCCGGCATCGGCGGCGCGCGTGACGTCGTCGTCTACAAGGCGACCGTCGTCTACCCGCGGCTGTTCCCGCTGTTCACGATGATCGGTCTTTCGCCGAACGTGACGCTGACCGCGTCCACGGTGCTGCGTAACCAGCCCTTCGACGAACAGAACAGAGCGACAACCACTGTGAGGAACTGCACATGACACGCAGCGCCGCAAGCAAGCTGCTCGCCCGGTGCCGCCGCTTTGCCGGTCGGTTCGGGACGGACACGTCGGGCCTTGCGCTCGTCGAATTCGCCTTCTCCGCGCCGATCGTTCTCAGCATGGGGATGCTTGGCACTGATACAGCGCTGATGGTGGTGACCCATATGCAGGTCAGCCAGGTCGCGATGCAGGTCGCTGACAACTCTTCGCGTATCGGCGAACAGGACGTGCTGACCGCGCGCAAGGTTTACGAGACCGACGTCAACCAGACGATGATCGGGGCCGAGAAGCTGGGCGAGAACATCCGGATCTTCAATCAGGGTCGCGTCATCATCTCGAGTCTCCAGCGCAATGCGTCGGGCGGTCAATGGATCAAGTGGCAACGCTGCCGCGGCGCCAAACGATACAATTCGAGCTATGGTGTCCAAGGCGACGGCGCGACCGGCACCTCTTTCCCGGGCATGGGTCCGAGCAGCAGCCGCATCACCGCGTCGGCAGGCACGGCCGTGATGTTCGTCGAGGTGGCTTACGACTTCCAGTCGATCACGCCGCTCAACCTCTTCAACAACCAGCAGATCGTCTACACGGCGGCCTTCAATGTTCGCGACAACCGCGACTTGAACAGCCTCTACGCAGGCGGCAACGTCGCGGCCTGCACGACCTATTCGGCGAACCGCACGTAAAACCGTGCAGGTTCGCCGAAAGCGGCCTCACTTCACATAGCACACCTTGCGCGCCGCCTCGGCGATGCGCGCAGCGTCGATCAGCGCGAGCTTTTCGAGGTTCGCCGCATAAGGTAGCGGCACGTCTTCGTTGCACACCCGCAGCACCGGCGCATCGAGGTGGTCGAAGCCTTCCTCCATGCAGATTGCGATGATTTCCGAAGCGATCGAGCAAGTCGGCCAGCCCTCTTCGGCCACGATCAGCCGGTTGGTCTTGGCAAGGCTTTCGAGCACGGTCTGCTTGTCCAGCGGACGCAGGGTGCGAAGGTCGATTACCTCGGCATCGATCCCCTCATCAGCCAGCTTGCTCGCCGCATCGAGCGACAGGCCCACACCGATCGAATAGGTGACGATGGTGATGTCCTTGCCCTCGCGCACAATCCGCGCCTTGCCGATGGGCAGCACATGGTCCTCGACATCGGGCACATCGAAACTGCGGCCGTAGACAAGCTCGTTCTCGAGGAAAACGACCGGGTCTTCGGAACGGATCGCGGCCTTCATCAGGCCCTTGGCATCGGCGGCATCATAGGGCGCGATAACGATCAGGCCGGGGACGCTGGCATACCAGGGGCCGTAGTTTTGGCTGTGCTGCGCGCCGACCCGGCTCGCCGCGCCATTCGGCCCGCGGAACACGATCGGACAGCGCATCTGGCCGCCCGACATGTAGTTGGTCTTGGCGGCCGAGTTGATGATATGGTCGATAGCCTGCATCGCGAAGTTGAAGGTCATGAACTCGACGATCGGACGCAGCCCCCCCATCGCAGCCCCGGTGCCGATTCCGGCAAAGCCGTATTCGGTGATCGGTGTGTCGATGACGCGCTTCGGGCCGAACTCGGCCAGAAGACCTTGGGTGACCTTGTAAGCCCCTTGGTACTCGGCGACTTCCTCGCCCATCACAAAAACGCGGCCGTCGCGGCGCATTTCCTCGGCCATCGCGTCGCGCAAGGCTTCGCGCACAGTGGTGCTGGTGAAGCCCGTGCCGGCAGGAAGCGACGGATCGGCGACGGGTGCTGCGGCGGCGGGTTTCTCGGCCTTGGGCTTCGGTGCCGGAGCAGGTGCAGGTGCAGGTGCAGGTGCAGGAGCCGCAGCGACTGCGGGCGCCGGAGCGGCAGGCGCACTCGCCTCCCCTTCGCTGGTAATCAGCGCAATCACCGCGCCCACGGCGACATCCTCGGTGCCGGCGGGCACGAGGATCTTCTCGAGCACACCTTCGTCGATGGCTTCGAATTCCATCGTCGCCTTGTCGGTCTCGATCTCGGCGATGATGTCGCCCGGCTGGATCGTGTCGCCTTCCTTTTTGAGCCACTTGGCGAGTGTGCCCTGCTCCATCGTCGGGGAGAGCGCCGGCATCTTCAGTTCAATACCCATGGCTCAGTATGCCTCCACCAGAACGTCGGTGTAGAGTTCGCCTGCACCCGGCTCGGGCGATGTTTCGGCGAAATCGGCAGCTTCAGCCACCTCGGCGCGGATCGCCTTGTCGATGGCTTTCAATTCGTCCTCGGTCTTGCCGGCCTCGATCAGGGTCTTCTTGAGCCCTTCGATCGGGTCGTGGTGATCGCGCTGTTCCTGTACTTCCTCGCGGGTGCGGTACTTGGCCGGGTCAGACATCGAATGCCCGCGATAGCGATAGGTGTTGCACTCCATCAGCACCGGCCCCTTGCCCGCGCGGACATGGGCAAAGGCGACTTCGGCAGCGGCGCGCACTTCGAGCACGTCCATGCCGTTCACTTCCATGCCCGGAATACGGAACGCGGTGCCACGGCGGTAGAAGCGCGTTTCGGCGGAAGAGCGCTTGGAGGCGGTGCCCATCGCGTACTGGTTGTCCTCGACGACGAAGACGATCGGCAGGTTCCACAGGGCGGCCATGTTAAAAGTCTCGTAGACCTGGCCCTGGTTGGCCGCGCCGTCACCGAAATAGGCAAGGCACAGCCCGCCGTCTTCGTTGTACTGGTGCGCGAGCGCAAGGCCCCCGCCCAGCGCCACCTGCGCGCCGACGATGCCGTGGCCGCCGTAGAACTTATGCTCGGTCGAGAACATGTGCATCGACCCACCCTTCCCGCGCGAGATGCCGGACTCGCGGCCCGTCAGCTCAGCCATGATCACCTTGGGATCGATCCCGTAGGCGAGCATGTGGCCGTGGTCGCGGTAGCCGGTGATGACACTGTCGCGATCATTGTCGAGTGCGCTCTGGAGCCCGATCGCGACGGCTTCCTGACCGATGTAAAGGTGGCAGAAGCCGCCGATGAGGCCGAGGCCGTAGAGCTGGCCGGCCTTCTCTTCGAAGCGGCGGATCAGCAGCATCTGGCGGTAGAATTCGAGCATCTCCGCGTCGCTCGCCGCGTAACGCTTCTTGGCCTCGAAGGCCTCCTGCAACGAACGGAGCATGAAGTCTTCGTCGTCGCTCGGAACGGCGGATGGTTTCGCCTTCGCAGGCGTTTTGGCAGGCTGTCGGGCCAAGACAAGTATCCCTCTCTCTGGCGCGCTCATGGGGAGGAGAAGCGCTATGCCTCCCTATAGGCGGCCACAGCGGCGTGACGCAACGTCAAGCAGTTGCGCAAAATCGAAGCCGCATACGAAATCAGGGCTTGTTTGCGGCCTCGTTGCCGTCGTCATCGAGCGTGATCACCACCTCGTCCTCGCGCATCACGCCGAGGTGTTCGCGCACCAGTTCGCTGGCGAGATCGGGATCGGCCGCTTCGGGATCGAGCAGTTTGACGCGGTTGCGCAAGGCATTCCGTTCGGCCGTGAGCTTGGCGATGGTCGCCTGCCGCGTCTCGAGGGCTGCGGAATTCTCGCTCCAAGCCAAGAGACCCGTCGGCCCGGCGACCGCGAAGCCGGCCAGCAGAAGCAGCGCGCCCAGCGCCAGCATCCGCTTCCGCCTGCTATCAGTAACGCTTGTGCGCATGGCCGCGATAAATCCCCTGATCGTCAAAGCGACAGAATCACACTTGGCTCATCGCCGCAAGAGCAATGCGCCGCAATGCGCACAAATCCCTGATGATTGGGAGAGGTATTTAATAGGAACGCGGCAGGCCGAGCACGTGCTCGGCAAGATAGGACAGGATCAGGTTGGTCGAAATCGGCGCGACGGTGTAGAGCCGCGCCTCGCGGAACTTGCGCTCGACATCGTATTCTTCGGCGAAACCGAAGCCGCCGAAGGTCTGGACGCACATATCTGCCGCCGCCCAGCTGGCTTCCGAGGCGAGGAGTTTTGCCATATTGGCTTCCTCTCCCGGATTGCCGCCCTCGTCATAGACATGCGCAGCATGGTGCACCATCAGTTCGGCAGCGCGCATCTGGGCGTAACAGCGCGCGATCGGGAACTGCACGCCCTGGTTCTGGCCGATGGGCCTCGCAAAGACAGAGCGGTCCTTGGCGTAACCGGTTGCTTTCTCGATGAACCACTTGGCGTCCCCGATGCACTCGGCGGCGATCAGGACGCGCTCGGCATTCATTCCCGAGAGGATGTAGCGGAAGCCTTTCCCCTCCTCGCCCACCAGCGCGCTGGCGGGAATGCGCAGATCGTCGAAGAACACTTCGCAGGAAGAGTGGTTCATCATCGTCCGGATCGGTTTGACGGTCATGCCGTTGCCGATCGCGGCCTGCATATCGACAAGGAAGATCGAGAGCCCCTCGGTCTTGCTCGCCGCCTCTTCGCGGGGGGTGGTGCGGGCGAGGAGCAGCATGAGGTCGGAATGCTCGGCGCGACTGGTCCAGATCTTCTGGCCGGAGATCACATATTCGTCGCCATCGCGCGCGGCGCGGGTCTTGAGGCTCAATGTGTCGGTACCGCTGGTCGGCTCGGACACGCCGAAGGCCTGAAGGCGCAGCTCGCCCATCGCTATACGCGGCAAGTAAGCCGCTTTCTGGGCCTCGCTGCCATATCGAAGCAGCGTGTTCATGATGTACATTTGCGCGTGAGCAGACGAGCCGTTGCACCCCGAAGCCTGGATTTCCTCCATGATCACGCAGGCCGCCTCGAGGCTGAGGCCGCTGCCGCCATGTTCGGTCGGGATCAGCGCGGCGAGGAAGCCTGCCTTTGTGAGCGCATCGACGAACTCCGCCGGATACTCCCGCACCGCGTCCTTGGCGCGCCAGTATTCGCCCGGAAAACCGTCGCATAGGCTGCGCACCGCGCGGCGGATTTCGGCGATTTCCTCGGCTTCCTGACGCGACATCGACACGTTTGCTCTCCTGTTGCGGGCGGTGGATTGCCCGCTCGCATCGTCCAAGTCCACCTCATCAATTTGGGTGCTTTCCGACACTACGCGGGTCGTGGCAATCCCGTTTCGATCTGCTACTCAAAAGGCTGGACTGGAGATTCTCCATGCAAATCATCGCCCATGATCCGGCACGCTTCGTTGACCTTCCTTGCTACCCCTTCGCGGAAAACTGGCTGGCCATCGACCTCGGCGGCGGCCTTTCTGCCCGGATGCACTACCTCGACGAGGGGCCAAAGGATGCCCCACCCGTGCTGCTGTTTCACGGCGAACCGTCATGGTCCTACCTCTACCGCAAGATGATCCCGCTGCTGGTGGACGCAGGCTTCCGCTGCCTCGCCCCCGACCTCGTCGGCTTCGGCAAGAGCGACAAGCCGGACGAGCAGAGCTTCTACACCTACGCGCGCCACGTGGATTGGCTGAAACAGTGGCGCAACGCGGTTGTGCCCGAGGTCGCCGGTCTGTTCTGCCAGGATTGGGGCGGGCTCCTCGGTTTGCGCATAGCCGGACAGGAGCCGGATCGCTTCGCTTTCGTGGTCGCCAGCAACACCTTCCTCCCCATCGGAGGGGGCAAGGCCTCAGCCGGCTTCCTCGCATGGCGCGAATTCGCCCGCTCCTCGCCCGACTTCAAGATCGGCGGGATCATGGACCGCGGATGCCAGAGCGAACTCTCGTCCGCCGAAATCGCCGCCTATGATGCGCCCTTCCCCGATGAGCCGTCCAAGGCGGGCGCCCGCGCCTTCCCGCAGCTCGTGCCGGTCGAGGATGACAAACCTGGCGTCGCCGACAACCTCGCCGCATGGGAAGGCCTTGCGCGCTTCGACAAGCCCTTTCTCACACTGTTTGGTGAGGATGATCCGGTGCTCGGGCAAGCAGGGCCGCTTCTCGCGACACGGATAAGCGGAGCCGCGGGCCAGCCCCACGCCATGCTGGCGAAATGCGGCCATTTCAGTCAGGAGGATCGCCCCAAGGAGCTCGTCGAGGGCGTGGTCGCGATGGCGCGAAAAGCGGGCTTCCTCGCTTGAGCGAAGCCCCGCCCACCCCCGCCTACCTCACCCGCACGCAGGAGCGGGCGCTGGCGCTCACAATCGCGGTGGTTACCGCCAATGCCTATTACATCCACCCTATCATCGGGGATGTCGCGCGGGCCTTCGGCGTGGGAGAGGCGACGATCGGGCTGGTGCCGGCGCTCAATCAGCTCGCGCTGGCGCTCGGCATCCTGCTGCTGCTCCCGCTCGGCGACTTCACCTCCAACCGCAAGCTGTGCCTGATCTTCGTCGCCGGACAGACGCTGTGCCTCGGCGGGATGGTGCTGGCACCCAGCTTCGTGCTGTTTACCGCCGCCTCAACGGTGCTCGGCTTCTTCACTATCGCGCCCTATCTGATCCCCGCTTTCGCCTCGAAACGCGTCGCGCCGGAGCGGCTGGGACAGGTCACGGCAAAACTGACAGCAGCGGTGATCTTCGGCATTCTGGTGGCGCGGGTCGGCGCAGGGATCGTCGCCGCCCATGCCGACTGGCACACGGTCTATGTCGGCGCGCTGGCGGTGATGGTGGCGGTGACGGCCTTCCTGCCCTTCGCCATGAAGAGCGAGCCCACTGTCAAGCAGCCACAGGCGGGCTACGGCGCGCTCATCGCCTCGGTCTTCACCCTTGCGGCAAAGCACCCCGACATGCGCCTTTCGGCGGCGATGCAGGGGCTCAATTTCGGGATCTTCACAGCCAGCTGGCTGGCATTGGCGCTGCATCTCACCAGCCCGGCAATGGGCTACGGCACCGACGATGTCGGCTACCTCGCCGGAGTTGCGGCGGTCAGCGTGTTCACCACCCCGCGGCTGGGGCGCTGGGCGGACAAGGTGGGCCCGCGCCGGGCGCGCGTTGCGGCGGCATTGGTGCAGCTTGCGGGCGTCGCGCTGTTCTACCCGCTCGGCTTCAATATCTGGACCGTCATGGTCCCGCTGTTTCTCGTCAATCTGGTCGGACCGACGATCGACGTGACCGGGCGCATGACGTTCTTCAGCCTGGCGCCCGAAATCCGCACGCGTCTCACCACCAGTTACGTCGTCACCATGTTCGTGGGCGGTGCGATCGGCAGCGCGCTGGGCACCGCCGTTTACGATTTCGGAGGCTGGGCCGGGATCTGCGCATTGCTGGTCGCGATGTCCGCCTGCGTGGTTGCGCTCGCGTTTCTCTCGGAGCGGCGCTGGCGTGCCGGCGGGATTGTCAAACCGGTCTGACAGAACGGGATTTACAGTTTACCATTTGTTAACCCCCTATTGGTAAACGGTTCTTCGAAGGGCGCTACGGCCAGACACCGAAAGATGAGTTTGAACGCTCGTCACTCCGGTTAAGCCGAATGCCTTTCCCCAAGAAGGGCGCTACGGCCAGGTACCGAATGTCGAAGAAACTTCTTCGTCACTCCGGTTAGGCCGAGCGCCCTTTTTTGCGTCTCAGCTGCGGGCTCGACGCTTCGCCAACGTTAAGCGCAACGACCAAACTACGACGATGGGGGGATTATGGTGACCCCGGCGCGATTCGAACGCGCGGCCCCCAGATTAGGAATCTGGTGCTCTATCCGGCTGAGCTACGGGGTCCCGAGCGGCTTCATAGCACCCGCGTTGTTCAATTCAACTTTTCGGGCGGAGCGACGGGGAACGGCAACGGTGCAACCGGCACCCCTTCCTCGATTAGCGCCTTGGCGTCGGCAAGGCTCGCCTGCCCGTGGATCGGTGCTTCGTCCCGCTCGCCATAGTGCATCTTGCGGGTCTCCTCGGCGAACTTGTCTCCCACCCATGTCGAGCCCTTGAGCGCCTCGGCCTGCGCCTTGGCGAGCGCCGCGAGCGCCTTCTGGACCTGCGGCGGCATGGGTGTGTTGGCCATAGGCTGCGCGGGCGTTGCGGGCGGGAGGACTTCCTGTCGGCTGTTGCCCTTGGCGGGCACGGCAGGGGCCATCGGCGCCTTGTTTACCTCGGCCGAACCGCAGGAGGGGCACACGAGCAATCCGCACGCGCGCTGGTCTGCGTAGTCGGCCGAGGAGCCGAACCAGCCTTCGAAGCGGTGACCTTCGTGGCAGCTGAGGTCGAATACGATCATACGTTTGATGTGGGGATAGGACGGCGGTTGGCAAGCGAAGGCACCTGCGCACGCACTTCGGCCACGCGGGCAAGGTCGATGTCGCAGAAGCCGAGCCCGGGCTCGTCTCCCCCCATATCCATCAGCACCTCGCCCCACGGATCGACGACGAGGCTGTGGCCATAGGTCTGGCGTCCATCCTCGTGCGTGCCGACCTGCGCGGCGGCAATGACGAAGGCGGAAGCCTCGATGGCGCGAGCGCGCAGCATCACCCGCCAATGCGCCTCGCCGGTCGGCTTGGTGAAGGCTGCCGGCACCGCAATGGCATCGCATCGCCGATCGCCGAGCGCACCGAACAGCGCCGGGAACCTGAGGTCGTAGCAGACCGCAAGGCCGAGCCGGCTAACCGGCGTTGCCTCGACCGTCACCACCTCGCGCCCCGGTTCATAAGCCGCGCTTTCGCGCCATGCCTCACCGGATGCGAGTTCGACGTCGAACATATGGATCTTGTCGTAGGTGACCGGCGCGGCGGCGCCCGGCGCGAAGAGCATTGACCGGTTGGCGTTCTTGCCCCCCGGAACCGCCACCGCCATCGAGCCGAGCGCAATTGTCAGCCCGGTCTGCTGCACCAGATCGGTGAGCAGCGGCACGAAAGGCGTCTGGTCCTGCGGCACGATATGCGCCGCCGCCCGCGCCCGGTCGCGGTCGAGCAGCAGCGACATTTCAGGAGTGAAGAGCATCTCCGCCCCGCCCTCGCGCGCCGCGAAAGCAGCATCGCGGATCACCGCGAAGTTCTGATCCGGGTCGATCCCCGAACACATCTGCAGGACCGCGACGGTCGGCATCAGCCCGTCAGCGCCCTATCCTGCCAGCAGCGCGTCGAGCTTGCCTGCGCGCTCCAGTGCGGCGAGGTCGTCCGACCCGCCCACGTGGACGTCGCCGATGAAGATCTGCGGCACCGTCGTCGCACTTGGCGCGCGGGCACGCATCTCGTCGCGGCCGGGGCCACCCATCGTGATGTCATGCTCGGTGAAGGCGGCGCCCTTGTCCGTAAGCAAGCGCTTGGCGCGCACGCAGAAGGGGCAGGCAAACTTGGTGTAGATATCGATCTGCGGGGCAGCCATGTCGTCCCTCTTGAAAGCTTCGGTCGAAAAACCAGATAAGCGGTGTCGCCGCGTTTCGCCAGTCTTGGGAGACGCAAGGCGACAAGGCGGGCGCTGCATCCGGCAGGCCCGCGTCCGAACCAGATTGCTCAGATGAGGATTTGCACAGATGTCACGTTTCGATTTCACCCCCTATCGCCGCTCCACTGTGGGCTTCGACCGCCTGTTCGACCTGCTCGAAAACCAGGCGCGGCTCAACGCCGGCGACAATTATCCCCCCTTCAACATTTCGCGCCGCGGCGAGGACAATTACCGCATCACCCTCGCGGTGGCGGGTTTCCGCCCGCAGGATGTCGACATCACGGCGCAGCAGAACCTGCTCGTGGTGCAAGGCAAAAAGCGCGAGGAGGCCGAGGACGGCTCGGAGCTGATCCATGTCGGCATCGCCAACCGCGGCTTCGAGCGGCGCTTCGAGCTTGCCGACTTCGTGCGGGTCGAGCGCGCCGATCTGGCTGACGGGCTGCTGATCATCGACCTCGTGCGCGAAGTCCCCGATGCGATGAAGCCGCGCAAGATCGCGATCGGCGGGACGGCCACGCTCACCGCGGTGCCGAGCACCGATGGCGACGACGCCGCAAGCGCCGCCTGATTCAACCACAATGCTGAAATGAAAAGGGGGCGGATCTTGCGATCCGCCCCCGCGACTTGCGTCGCCTCGCAGGGTCCTATCCGTCCGGGTCGCAGAAGACGGACAAAACCCGCAAGCTCGTCTCTTTTCCGTGGGGCGACGCTCCTGTTGGGTCCCGGCGGCGTCCTGCGGTGCAGGGGTGCCAGGTGATTGTGGAGCGCGAACCCTAGAAAAGCGTGAACCTCGGCCTGTCGTCTAATGCGGAATCGCAATTCCGCGCAAGGCCTATCTGCAAGCCCTGATAGTATTGCGCATGGCGAGTTGCGCTTGCAAAACAAACGTTTGCAACGCGAAGCCAATCTTGGCGACAACTTCCCTTACCCAGCGTCTCAATGCGAGACACTCTGGCGAAGTTATCCGTAACAAAAACAAAGGTTAAGATCAGACTAGCCGCGACTGTTCCACGGCTGCCGCGATGAACCCTGCGAACAGCGGATGCGGATCGAAGGGGCGCGATTTCAGCTCGGGGTGGAACTGCACGCCGACGAACCACGGGTGATCCGGGCGCTCGACGATCTCGGGCAAAAGCCCATCGGGTGACATCCCGGAGAAGATCAGGCCCTGCTTTTCCAGCGGCTCGATGAAGGCGCTGTTGACCTCGTAGCGGTGACGGTGGCGCTCGGAGATCAGCTCCGCGCCGCCGTAGATCCGCGAGGTGTGGCTGTTGGGGCTGAGCTTGGCCGGGTACGCGCCCAGTCGCATCGTGCCGCCCAGATCGCCGCCCTCCTCGCGCTGCTGGATACCTTCCTTGCTCATCCACTCGGTGATGATGCCCACCACCGGCTCGTCGGTCGGGCCGAATTCGGTCGAGGAAGCCTTGTCAAAGCCCGCCGCCCGCGCGCTTTCGATGCAGGCCATCTGCATCCCGAGGCAGATGCCGAAGAACGGCACGTTGCGGGTGCGTGCGAAGCGGACCGAGGCGATCTTGCCCTCGCTCCCCCGCTCGCCGAAGCCGCCGGGGACGAGGATGCCGTGCATCGGCTCGAGCGCGGCGATGATCTGCGCGTCGTCGTCGCCTTCGAAGATCTCGGCGTCGATCCAGCGGATGTTGACCTTGACCCGGTTGGCGAGGCCGCCGTGGATCAGCGCCTCATTGAGGCTCTTGTAGGCGTCCTGAAGGCCGACATACTTGCCGACGACGGCGATCGTTACCTCGCCCTCCGGGTTGAAGTTGCGGTCGGTGACGTCTTCCCACGCCGCAAGGTCAGGCTCGGGCGCATCGGTGATGCCGAAAGCGCGCAGCACTTCGCGATCGAGGCCCTCGGCATGGTACTGCTGCGGCACCGAATAGATCGAGGGGGCGTCCAGCGCGGGAATCACCGCTTCGGCGCGCACGTTGCAGAACTGCGCGATCTTGCGGCGGTCGCTGTCGGGGATCGGATGCTCGGCGCGGCACAGCAGGATGTCGGGCTTGATACCCAGGCTGGCCAGCTCACGCACAGAGTGTTGGGTCGGCTTGGTCTTCAGCTCGCCCGCGGCTTTGATGTAAGGCACCAGCGTGACGTGGACGCTGAGCGTCTGGAGCGGCTCGAGCTCGTTACGCAGCTGGCGGATCGCTTCCATGAAGGGCAGCGATTCGATGTCGCCCACCGTCCCGCCGATTTCGCACAGGATGAAGTCGTGGTCGTCCTGATCGGCGAGCGCGAAGGCCTTGATCTCGTCGGTGACGTGCGGGATCACCTGCACCGTCGCACCGAGATAGTCGCCGCGCCGTTCGCGGGCGATGATGTCACGATAGACGCGGCCCGATGTGATATTGTCGCTCTGGCGCGCCGAGACGCCGGTGAAGCGTTCGTAGTGCCCCAGGTCGAGGTCGGTCTCGGCGCCGTCGTCGGTCACATAGACCTCGCCGTGCTGATAGGGGCTCATCGTGCCAGGATCGACGTTCAGATAGGGGTCGAACTTGCGGATGCGGACCTTGTAGCCGCGCGCCTGCAGGAGCGCCGCCAAGGAGGCAGCCATGAGACCTTTGCCGAGCGAGGAGACCACGCCGCCGGTGATGAAAATGTACCGCGCCATGGGATTCGGGCCTTAAGCAACAGGAGGGATTCGGGGCAAGCGAATTGCAGACGTCAGACGCCCGCCATCCACAGTGCCGTTGATGTGAGGGTTGGAAAGGGCAGCCTGGGCTCGCCCCGTCCGGTCATTATTGCGCGGGGGCTGCCGGAGCAGGCGCCGCCGGAGCCGCGCCCGTTTCAGCCGGGGCGGGCGCCACCGGGACCGGATCGGCCAGCAAGTCAGGCTTGGCCGGCGCGCTGCGCTGGAGGGTGGTCGAAACGCCGCCCACGCGGCTCTCGCGAACTGCGAGCGCAGCAAGGATGATCGCGAGAGTGACGAAGGCAATCGCCAGCCACTTGGTCATGCGGGTCAGGAAGTCTGCGGCACCGCGCGCGCCGAACGCTCCGCCCGGGCTGCTGCCGATCCCGAGCCCGCCGCCTTCCGAGCGCTGCATGAGCACTACGCCGACCAGCGCGGCGGCGATGATGGCCTGGATCACGGTGAGGAACAGGAATACGGACATGAACAAATCTCGTGGCTGGGCGGCGCGCGCCCGGTGATAGCGATTGCGGGCCATGTAGGGCGGCGAGGCCCTTCCGGCAACCCCACCCTCTGGCCCGCCGTCAGGCTCGCACGCTTCAGCTCTCGAAGGGCTCGCTGGCGGCGAGCGCGATGCCCATAAAGCTGTCGGCCGTGAGGCTCGCCCCGCCCACCAGCGCGCCGCCCACTTCGGGCACGGCGAAGATCGCGGGCGCGTTGTCGGGCTTGACCGAGCCGCCGTAGAGGATGCGCACCTCCGGCCCGTGCTCTTCACCGAGCAATTCGACGAGCAGCGCACGGATTTCCCCGTGCATCTCGCCAATATCGTCGGTCGTCGCAGCAACGCCGGTGCCGATCGCCCAGATCGGCTCGTAGGCAACGCACAGCCGGTCGGCGAGCTCGGCGGGCATCACGTCGGCGGCCGGCAGCGAGGCCGCGAGCTGGCGGCGGACGAAATCAACGGCGTCACCCGATTCGCGGATCGCCGCACTCTCGCCGCAGCACAGAATGACGCGCAGTCCCGCTGCGAAGGCGGCTTCCACCTTCGCACGCACAAGCGCATCGCTCTCGGCATGGTCATGCCGGCGTTCCGAATGGCCGAGGATGACGAAGCTTGCACCCGCATCGGCGATCATCGCCGCCGAGATATCCCCGGTATGCGCCCCGCCCTCTTCATGATGGCAATCCTGCGCGCCGACCGCGATCTGCTCGGCCTCGCGGTGGATCGGATGGATCAGGGTATAGGGCGGCGCGAGCGCCACCTCGACCTTCATATGGCGCTGCGCTGCGCGGTCGATCGCGCGCGCCTCGGAGAGCATCGCGCGGGTGCCGTGCATCTTCCAGTTTCCGACGATGTAGGGTCGGCGGGTCATGATGTGTCCTGCACTTTTATATTATTGAGAGGGATAGCCCCGGCGGGCCATGCGATTCTGTGTTTTGCCTTAGAGGCCCGGGGCCGCGTCCGCTAGCCGTGGACGATGTGACTGTCAAAAGGCGCGGTCACCTGTTGCCGCGCGGTCGCAGGGCCTATAAAGCGCAGCCGCGCCGCTCCCTCGTGCGGTGCGCATACGGGTCGCCCAGCGTCTCGCCGTCAGCCAGCCTTGGATCGGGTCCAAACGCACATGATTTCGCTTTTCCGCCGCTTTTTCGCCTCGAAGTTCGGCCTCGCCATCGTCCTGGCCTTCCTTGCGCTGATGGCGCTGGCCTTCGCCGCGTCAGACATCACCGGCCGCACGTTCGGCGGCATCGCGAACACCGACCGCATGGCAGTGGTCGGCGGCAAGTCGATCCCGGTGTCCGACCTCACGACGAGCGCGAACAACGCGCTTGCACAGGTGCGCCAGCAGAACCCGACGCTGACCATGCCAGAATTCGTCGCGCAGGGCGGGCTCGAGGAAGTGACCAAACAGCTGATCGACCGCTTTGCCGTGGGCGAATATGCGCGCCGCTACGGGCTGCGTGCCGGCAAGAACCTCGTCGATAGCGAGATTCTCAAGATCCCCGCCTTCCAGGGCCTGACGGGTGCCTTCGACGAAAAGGCCTATCTCGCCGCGCTCGGCCGGCAGGGGCTCACCGACAAAACATTCCGCCGCGACCTTGCCGACGAGCTGCTCGCCCAGCAATTGCTCGCGCCTGCCGTGGCATCGCCGCAGCTGCCCGAGAAGATCGCCCGCCAATATGCCGCGCTGGTGCTGGAAAAGCGCAAGGGCGTGATCGCGCTGATCCCGTCCGCTTCCTATGCCCCCGCCGGCGATCCGTCGGATGCGCAGCTGTCCGCGTGGTACAGGGACAACCGCACCCAGTTCATCCGTCCCGAGCGCCGCACGCTGCGCTTTGCGGTGTTCGGAAGCGACCAGCTGAAAGTCAACGCCGTGCCGACCGCGGCCGAGATCGCTGCCCGCTTCCAGAAGGACGCAGCCAATTACGCCGCGAGCGAGAAGCGTGCGATCACCAGCTTCGTCGTCCCCACGCAGGACGCCGCCAAGGCGCTCGCCGCGCGGATCAGCGGCGGCGCGTCGCTCGAGACCGTGGCGCGCGAGGCGGGCTTCACCGCCTCCAAGACCGACGCGCGCGACCAGAAGGCGCTCGCCAGCGCCACCAGCGCCGCGCTTGCCCAGAACGCCTTCAAGGCTGCGCAGGGCGCGGTAGCGGTCCCGGCGCAAGGTCCGCTCGGCTGGTATGTCGCCCGCGTCGACAAGGTGGAGCGCATCGCCGCTCGCAGCCTCGCGCAGGCGACGCCCGAGATCACCGAGACCCTCACCGGCGAGAAGCGCGCTGCTGCCATCGCCGATCTCGTCGCCGAGATCGAGGGCGAGGTGGACGGTGGGACCGCGCTTGCCGAAGTCGCCAAGACCTATGGCCTCAAGGTCGAGACCACCCCGGCGCTGCTCGCCGACGGCCAGGCTTTCGGTAAGCCCGAAGTGAAGATCGTGCCGCAGCTTGCTCCGGTGCTCCAGACCGCCTTCCAGATGGAAGAGAGCGAGCCGCAGCTTGCCGAAGTCGTCCCCGGGCAGCAGTTCGTGATCTTCGAGGTCGCACGGGTAGAGGAAGCCTCCGCCGCGCCGCTCGCCGAAATCCGTCCGGCCGCGATCGCGGCATGGAAGCGCGCGCAGGGCGCGGTGCTCGCCAAGCAGGCCACCGACCGGATCCTCGCCAAGGTGCGCGGCGGGATGACGCTCGACGCGGCGCTTGCTGCCGAGAACAAGCCCGGCTTCGAACGCGAGCCGATCGATCTCGAACGCCGCCAGCTCCTCGCCCAGCAGCGCACCCGCATCCCCCCGCCGCTGGTGCTGATGTTCAGCATGGCCGAGGGCACCGTGAAGGCGCTCGAAGGGCCGCGTGACCTCGGCTGGTACATCGTCAACCTTGACGACATCAGCACCCTGCCGCTCGACAAGGAGCCGACGCTGGTCGCCCAGACCCGCCAGCAGCTCGGCGGAGCCCTGTCGGACGAGTACCGCCAGCAGGCCACCGCCGCGATGCGCAAGGAACTGGGCGTCACCAAGAACGCCGAGGCGATCGCCGCGGTGCGCAAGCGGCTGGTCGGCGACCAGTAAGCGCAGCGCCTGTGAACGTCGCCACGACCGGATTGCCCGAGAACGCCGCTGCTGCCGCCGCCATGCTTGCCCAAGGCAAGCCGGCGCTGGTGTGGCGGCGGATCATCGCCGACAGCGACACGCCGGTGGGCGCGGCGCGGCGGCTGATCGTGTCGGGACGCGGCGATTTCCTGCTCGAAAGCGTCGAGGGTGGCGAGGTGCGCGGGCGCTACAGCCTGCTCGGGCTCGATCCCGATCTGGTGTTCCGCGCCAAGGGCAACCAAGCGGCGATCAACCGCGACTGGCGCACCGACCGCGAGGCTTTCGCGCCGCTCGCCAGCGAGGCGCTCCCCGAACTGCGCGCGCTGGCCGATGCCTGCCGCATCGACCCGATGCCCGAGGGCCTGCCCCCTGCCCTCGCCTGCCTCGTGGGCTATCTCGGATACGAGACCATCGGCCTTGTCGAGACCCTGCCGCGCGCGCCCGACAGCCCGCTCGACCTGCCCGACATGCTGTTCGTGCGCCCCACGGTCATTCTGGTGTTCGACGGTCTCACCAACGCGCTCTTCGCCATCGCGCCCATCTGGGAAGCGAGCGACCCGCAAGCCGCTGTCGAGCGCGCCGGCGAGCGGATCGATGCGACGCTTAGCCAGCTGGGCACAGCCATGCCCGCCGAGGACAAGGATGCGGTGCTCGACATCCTCCCCGACCTTGCCCCCGTGATCGCGCCCGATGACTACAAGGCGATGACGCTGAAGGCCAAAGACTACATCCTCGCCGGCGACATCTTCCAGGTGGTGCTCGCCCAGCGGTTCACCTGCCCCTTCTCCCTGCCTCCGCTGGCGCTGTACCGCGCATTGCGGCGGGTGAACCCCTCGCCCTTCCTCTATTTCCTCGACCTGCCCGGCTTTGCGCTGGTGGGATCGAGCCCGGAAATCCTCGTGCGCGTGCGTGATGGCGAAATCACCATCCGTCCCATCGCCGGAACGCGTCCTCGCGGGGCAACGCGCGAGGAAGACATCGCCAACGAGGCCAGCCTGCTCGCCGATCCCAAGGAACGCGCCGAGCATCTCATGCTGCTCGACCTCGGGCGCAACGATGTGGGGCGCGTGGCTGCGGCGGGGACGGTGGAAGTCACCGACAGCTTCACCATCGAACGCTACAGCCACGTCATGCACATCGTCAGCAATGTCATCGGCCAGTTGGACCCGTCCAAAGACGCGCTCGATGCGTTCTTTGCCGGCTTCCCCGCAGGCACCGTCTCGGGCGCGCCCAAGATCCGCGCTTGCCAGATCATCGCCGACCTGGAGCCCGAAACGCGCGGCGCCTACGCTGGCGGCGTCGGCTATTTCGCGCCTGACGGCAGCCTCGACAGCTGTATCGTGCTGCGAACGGCCGTGGTGAAGGACGGGGTGATGCACGTTCAGGCTGGAGCGGGGATCGTCGCCGATTCCGTGCCCGAATACGAACTGGCCGAATGCCGCGCCAAGGCCGGCGCCCTCATCGCCGCCGCGCGCGAAGCGGTGCGGGTCGCAGGCGAACCGGGATACGGCCAATGAAGCGCATGATCCTCCTCGCCGCCCTTGTGCTAGGCCTGTCAGCCTGTTCGGACGCGCCCGAGGGCAAGGCCGTGGTGCGCGCCGAGCTTGACGGTTCAGGCGTGGACGCCACCCCCGAAGCGACACCCACAGCGGCACAGGCGCTCGGACCGTCCGCTTGCGAGAACGTGACTTTCGAGGACGTCGCTCTCACGCACTGCGTCGCCGATCCTGCGCAGCACCGCATCGGCATGGTGAACCTCGGTGCGGACAAGCAGCCCTTCGCGTCGCTCGCCGGGTTTGCGAAGAGTGTCGACCCGGCCACGATCGCCTTTGCCATCAATGGCGGGATGTACGGCGATGACCTCAAGCCCATCGGCTACTACGTCGAGAAGGGCGAACGCCGCGTCGAACTCAATCGCGGTGACGGAGACGGTAATTTCTACATGAAGCCCAACGGGGTGTTCTTCGGCTCGGGCGGAAAGTGGCGCGTGCTGGGGAGCAATACCTTCTTCAACACCGTCGGTGACCGTCCGGAGTTCGGCACGCAGTCCGGCCCGATGCTGCTGGTCGATGGCAAGCTCCACCCCGAGATTCAGGACGACGGCCCCTCGAAGGCGATCCGCAACGCGGTGGGCGTCGACGCTTCGGGCAAGGCGCATTTCGTGATCTCGGACGCGCCGATCAGCTTCGGCCAGCTTGCGCGCTACTTCCGCGACACGCTGAAGGTGAGCAATGCGCTCTACCTCGACGGGGCGGTGTCCTCGCTGTGGGACCCGGCGGGCGGGCGGCAGGACGGCGGGCGCGTCGGCCCGATCATCGTGGTGACGAAGCGGGGGGCAGAGCCGCAGCCTGCGGCAACGGCAACAGCAGAGGCGGCGGCGCAATGATCCTCGTCATCGACAACTACGACAGCTTCACCTTCAACCTCGTCCATTACCTGATGGAATTGGGGGCCGAAGTGCGCGTGGAGCGCAATGACGCGCTGAGCGCTGCCGATGCTTTGCGCACCAATGCGGCGGGCTTCCTGATTTCGCCCGGCCCCTGCACGCCCAACGAGGCGGGGATCAGCCTCGATCTGGTCGCTGCCTGCGCCGATGCGGGCAAGCCGCTGATGGGCGTGTGTCTGGGCCATCAGGCGATCGGGCAGTATTTCGGCGGGACGGTGCAGCGCGGCGGGTTGATGCATGGCAAGACCTCGCCGGTGACGCATGACGGGACGGGCATGTTCGCAGGCCTGCCCTCGCCCTTTATCGCGACGCGCTATCACAGCCTCGAGGTGGTAAATGTGCCCGCCGAGCTGGTCGCCAACGCCCATGCCGAGACGCCCGGCGCCGATCACCCGAGCGTGATGGGTTTCCGCCACGCTACCCTCCCGATCCACTCGGTGCAGTTCCACCCCGAGAGCATCGCCACCGAGCATGGCCACGCCCTGCTCGCCAATTTCGTGCGGCTGTGCGGGACGGAGCCGGTGTTGCCCGCAAGGCTGACCGCATGAGCACGCTGCCCGATGTTGCTGCTCCCCTGAGCGAAACCGAGGCGGAAGCCGCGTTCGGCGTGCTGCTCGACGGCGCGCCTTCCGAAGACCAGATTGCGGACTTCCTCGTGGCGCTGTCCGAGCGCGGCGAGACTGCCGACGAGATTGCCGGGGCGGCACGCGCTCTGCGGTCGCGGCTGATCCCGATTATCGCTCCCGAGGGCGCAATCGACGTCTGCGGCACGGGGGGCGACGGGCACCATACGCTCAACGTCTCCACCGCCGTCAGCCTCGTGGTCGCGGCCTGCGGCGTGCCGGTCGCCAAGCACGGGAACCGCGCGGCGTCCTCGAAGGCGGGCGCGGCGGACACGCTGGAAGCGCTCGGCCTCGACATGGACGCAGCCGGGCGCACAGCGGAGAAGACGCTCGCCGAGATCGGCATCTGCTTCCTCTTCGCCAGGAACCACCACCCGGCGATGGCGCGCATCCAGCCCATCCGCACGCGGCTGGCGCGGCGCACGATCTTCAACCTGATGGGCCCGCTGTCGAACCCCGCGAAGGTCGCCAGCCAGCTGATCGGCATCGCCCGGCCCGCCTATGTCCCCATTTATGCGGGCGCGCTGGCGCGGCTCGGCACCGGCAAGTCGCTGATCGTCTCGGGCGACGAGGGCCTCGACGAACTGAGCCTCGCCGGCGGCAACGAGGTGGCGGTGGTGACCGGCAATGCCTTCACGATGGAGCGGATTGACGCGGGCGAGGCGGGCCTCCCTCACGCGCCGATCGAAGCGATCCGGGGTGACGATGCCAAGCACAACGCTGCCGCTCTGAAGGCGCTTTTGATGGGCACCCCCGGCCCATATCGCGACGCGGTGCTGTTCAACGCGGCGGGCGCGCTGGGGGTGGCCGGGCGCGGGCAAGACTGGCGCGAGCGGGCGGCAATGGCTGCCGAGGCACTGGACTCGGGCGCGGCGATGGCCTTGCTAGGCCGCTGGATCGATTTGGCGAAGTGAGAGAAATGAACAAGCTCGAAGAAATCTGCGCCACCAAGCGCGAGGAAGTCGCCGCCCGCAAGGCCGCGACCACGATTCCCGCGCTCGAAGCCGCCGCCGCCGCGCAAACATCGCCGCGCGGGTTCGAGGCCGCCCTGCGCGCCCGCGCCGCAACCGGCTATGCGCTGATCGCCGAGGTCAAGAAGGCCAGCCCCTCCAAGGGCCTCATCCGCGCCGATTTCCGCCCCGGCGATCACGCCGCCGCCTATGAAGCGGGCGGCGCGGCGTGCCTCTCGGTCCTCACCGACGCACCCTATTTTCAGGGCCACGAGGATTACCTCGTCGCCGCCCGCAATGCCTGCAATCTGCCCGTGCTGCGCAAGGACTTCATGGTCGACCCGTGGCAGTGCCTCGAAGCGCGCAGCCTCGGGGCCGACGCGATCCTGATCATCGTCGCCGCTCTGGAAGACAGCGCGATGGCCGAGATCGAAGCCGCCGCGACCGAGCTCGGCATGGACGTGCTGGTCGAAGTGCATGACGAGGCGGAGATGCATCGAGCCGCCGCCACCCTCAAATCGCGCCTCATCGGGGTCAACAACCGCGACCTCAAGACCTTCACCACCAGCCTCGCAACGACCGAGCGCCTCGCGCCTCTGGCTCCGGAAGGCACGCTGCTGGTCGGCGAGAGCGGGATCAATACCCACGCCGATATCGAGCGCCTCGCCGCCGCGGGCGTGCGCACCTTCCTCGTCGGCGAGAGCCTGATGCGCGCTGACGATATTGCGAGTGCCACCCGGGCGCTGCTGGGCGCACAAACGCACGCATGAGCAAGCTCACCCACCTCGACGATGCAGGCGCGGCGCACATGGTCGATGTCGGCGGCAAGGCAGAAACGCATCGCCGCGCGGTTGCATCGGGACGCATCAGCATGTCGGCCGAGGCGCTCGAAGCCATACGCGCCGGCAATGCGCCCAAGGGCGATGTCCTCGGCACCGCGCGCATCGCCGGGATCATGGCCGCCAAGCGCACCGGCGAGCTGATACCGCTGTGTCACCCGCTCGGGCTCGAAGCGGTGAACATCGATTTCGAATACGAGGATGCCGCCATCCGCGCCACCGCGACTGCCTCGCTCACGGGAAAGACTGGCGTGGAAATGGAAGCGATGACAGCCGTTTCCGTCGCGCTCCTCACAATTTATGACATGGCCAAAGCCATCGACAAGGGCATGGTGATTGGCGAGGTGCGCCTCATCGCCAAGACCGGCGGCAAGTCGGGCGACTGGCGGGCGGAATTGTGAACGCCCCGCTCGGTCTCGAGGAGGCGCAGGAGAGACTGCTGGCCCTCGCGCCCAAGCTGCCTGCCGAGAACGTCCCCACCGAAACCGCTCTGGGCCGCTTCCTCTCCGCCGATATCCGCGCAGCGCGCACGCAGCCGCCCGCCGACCTCTCGGCGATGGACGGCTATGCGCTGAACGGGGGCAATGGCCCCTGGACGCTGGTGGGAGAGAGCCGCGCCGGAGCGCCCTTCGCCGGCACCCTTGCTCCGGGCCAATGCACCCGTATCTCGACCGGCGCGATCGTCCCGGATGGAGCGGATCGGGTGCTCCTCCAAGAGGACGCCGAGCGCGTAGACAACACCGTCACCGCCACCGAACACCCGCCACCGGGCCGCCACATTCGCCCGCGTGGTTTCGACTTCCTCGATGGGGATTTGCTGCTCGCCAAGGGCACGCGCATCTCCCCGGGCCGCCTAGCCCTCGCACTCGCGGCAGGCCACGGCGAGCTCGCCGTCACCCGCCGGGTGCGTGTGGCCGCGATGGACAGCGGCGACGAGCTTGCCAGCGACCCGGCGAACTGCGCGCCCCACCAGATCCCAGCGAGCAACGCCGCAATGATCGCCGCCATGCTCGCGCCCTTGGGCTGCGAGGTGACGCGCATCGGCCCCGTTCCCGACGACCGCACCGCTCTCGCAGCTGCACTGGCCCAAGCGGCGGGCGCGGACATCCTGATCACCTCGGGCGGCGCGTCGGTGGGCGATCACGACCTCATTAAACCCGCGCTCGCCGGATGGGGCGCCGAGACCGCCTTCTGGCGCGTCGCGATCAAGCCGGGAAAGCCCTTGCTTGTGGCGACGCGCGGACAGCAAGTCATCCTCGGCCTGCCGGGCAATCCGGTCTCCAGCTTCGTCACAGCCTTCCTCTTCGCGCTCCCGCTGGTGCGCAAGGCGATGGGCGATCCTGACCCGCTGCCACGCGCGGTCACCATGCTGGCAGGCGAAGAACTGCCCGCCATAGGCCCGCGCCGCGAGTTCCTGCGCGCGGTTACCGGCTCCGACGGCACCGTGCGCCTCGCCGGATCGCAGGATTCCTCCGCGCTTTCAGCGTTGGCCGCCGCCGATTGCCTGATCGACCGGCCCGCCCACGCCGCAGCCGTGCCCGCAGGCGAGCCGGTGCGCGTGTTCCACCTCCAGAATGGCTGAATTCCTAGGGTTTGCAGCGCGGCGCGCTTGACAGCCGTAAGCGGGTTGCCTAATTGTTCCTTGTTCGTTCACCTTAATGGCGTGCCGAACATGACCGCGGCAACGCGACCAAGGGAGTTTGATCCATGCTGACCGCCAAGCAGCACGAGTTGATCCAGTTCATCCAGCTGCGGCTGGAAGAAACCGGGATCTCGCCCAGTTTCGAAGAAATGAAGGAAGCGCTCGATCTCAAGAGCAAGTCGGGCGTGCACCGCCTGATCTCCGCGCTCGAGGAACGCGGCTTTCTGCGCCGCCTGCCCAACCGGGCGCGCGCGCTCGAGGTGATCCGGCAGCCCGGCGATACGACCCCTGCCCGCGCTTCGGCTCCGGCGGGCGGCAATGTCGTACAGATGCCTGCGCCCCGCGCTCCGCAGCCCGAGGCGGCGAACGACGTGATCCAGCTTCCGCTCCACGGCCGGATTGCCGCCGGTGCGCCGATCGAGGCACTGGAAGGCCAGTCGACCCTCCCCGTCCCCGCCGCCTTGCTTGGCCCGGGCGAACATTACGCGCTCGAGGTGTCGGGGGACTCGATGATCGAGGCCGGGATCTTCGATGGCGATTTCGCGCTGGTCCGCCGCACCAACACCGCACGCGACGGCGAGATCGTCGTGGCGCTGGTGCGCGGCGAGGAAGCAACGCTCAAGTATCTGCGCCGCGAGAATGGTCAGGTGCGGCTCGACCCTGCCAACGCGACCTACGATCCGCAGTTCTACCGCCCCGACGAGGTCGAGGTGCAAGGTAAGCTCGCAGGCCTGCTGCGCCGCTACCACTGAGGTTTTGAGGGCCGGAAACGCGTTTCACACAGCGTGAAACATTGGATTTCCGGCCCTTTCCCTTTTTCATTCAGCATGTTGGACGTGAAACACTGCCAGGGCGGTGCGTTTTTGCGTGCCTGTAGCGCGTTTTAGACCCCCTCCAGACACTTTTAGACCCCCTCTAGGGTGCCGTTAGCGGCGGTTCAGACCCCTGCTTGCCCGGAGTGCTCCTGCGGGGCGGAATGTCCTCCACGATCCTCCACCAGCCATGTTCGCCCTGGCTCTCGGCCACGGTGGTGATCTGCTCGTCGGCAAGGTCGATCGCGATCCCGCCCGACTTTTGGAGGTAGCGCCGGTCCGCCTTGAGCCAGCGCGGCCGGCAGGAGCGGGGGAGAAACCGCTCGGACACGACGATGTCGGCCCGCCCGCAAGCCGCGGCCAGAGCCCGCTCGTCGACCATGTCCCGCCCCCGTGCAAGCAGCAGCACCCAGCGTTTCCCGCCGCGTTCGATCGTGATCGTGCAGAAGGCCGAGGAACAGCGCGCGCCCTGCCAATCCTCCAGCGGAACGGGCTCGGCGCCGACGCCTGCGAGCTCCATCAGATTGTCGCGGGTGTAGGACGAACGGTTTTCTCGCAGAGAGAGCAGGTGCGTCTCTCCATCGGGGCCTGGCACGGTGATGCCCACCTGCTGCCCATCGCCCGCCACCAGTATGTCGGGAATCGGGGTCGCCGCCACCAGCCCGCTAGCCGCCAGCACTGGCACCAACCCGGCAAGCCGCGCCCGGCCCCGCCACAAGCCGAGCCACAGCCCGCCGACCGCGAAAAGCGCCACCGCCCATCCGCCGAACTGCGGCATCAACCGCACCGCACCCGCCTGCGCCGAGGTGAAATGCGCGATCCACAAGAGCAGTGCGAGCGACTTTTCGACCCCCCACCAGACGGGCGCCCCGGCTCCCACGAGGTCGGCGAGAAAACCCAGCGCAATCATCGGCATGGCGACAAAGGTCACCAGCGGAATCGCCACCACATTGGCGATCGCGCCGTACATGCCTGCGCGGTGGAAATGGAAGATTACGGTCGGCATCAGCGCGAGTTCGATCACCACGCCGGTGACGAACAGCATCACCGTATGCCGCCCGATCCGCGCCAGCCACGGCTCCTCGCGCGGGGCGAGGAAGGCCCTGACCGGCGCAGCGTTGGAGAGAGCGATCAGCGCCAGCACCGCGCTAAAGCTCATCTGGAAGCTCGGCCCGATGGCGCTCTCGGGCCACAGCAGCAGGACGAACCCGGCGGCGAGCGCCAGCATCCGCATCGACAGCGCGTCCCGTCCCAAAGCAAGCGCGCCGAGCACCAGCAGCGCGGCAACGCAGCTGCGCACCGTGGGCACCTCCGCGCCGGTCAGAAGGGTGTAGCCGATCCCCGCCAGCGCCCCTGCCGAGGCGGCAACCACCGGCAGGCGAACCCGCAGCGCAAGCGCAGGCCAGAGCGCCAGCACCCTAAGCACTGCGAAATAAGCCGCCGCGATCACCGCACTCACGTGCAGCCCGCTGATCGAGAGCAAGTGCGTAAGCCCCGCATCGCGCATCGCGGTGGCGTCGGTCTCGGTGATGCCCCCGCGGTCCCCGCTCGCAAAGGCCGCCGCAATCGCGCCGGGCGAGCCTGCGACGCGCGAGCGCACGTGCTCTGCAAGCGTGCGTTGCAGAACCGCAATCCCGCCGCCGCCGTCCGCCGGACTGGTCACTTTGAGCGGCCCGACGATCGTTCCGGTCGCCGAGAGGCCCTGAAACCACGCGGCACGGGCGAAGTCGTAACTGCCAGGGAGCATCGGGCTGGCAGGCGGCATCAGCCGGGCGCGCAGCCGGACCACCGCGCCTTCCGAAAGGCCGGCGGGCACCTTTCCCTCGTTCAGCGCCGCAAAAGGCACATTGACCCGCACCTTGCGCGCCGTGCCGGTCTCGGCGTCGCGCATCGCGAGCGTGAGCCTGAGTCGCTCCTCGGCGGGCTGATCCTCGCGCTCGAGCACGGTCCCGTCGATCATCACGACCATCGGCCGCGCAATCGGCTCTGCGCCCACGATGGCAGAGCGCGCCCACACGGCGCCGACCCCGAAAGCGAACACCAGCCCGCAGGTGACCAGCGCAAGGCGAAGATTGGCGCTCGTCTCGTCCGCGAGGCTCCCCGGCGGCCAGACCAGCAGGGCCGCGATAGCCAGCGCGCATCCTCCCGCCATCGCCCCGCACCACTGCCATGGGCCGGGCAGTACGAACCACGTAACGATCCCCGCAGCGAAGATCACCGCCAGCCACGGCGCCCGGTCGAAGCCCGCATCGCCGAGGAAACGCTCCGCCGCATCCAGCATCCGCCCGCGCGCGTCCCCGCCTGCGATGCTGGACAAGGCCTTCGCGGTTTGCCAAGGGCGCGGGCGTGGTTCTCCGGCGGCATCGTGGCCACCGGGTTCCTCCCCCATCGGAATGATCGGCACATCGCGCATCGGCCTGCCCCCCGACCGGCTCGCCCCCAATGCAAGGTGCGACCCAAGCCGCTCAAAGTGAACAGGAAGTCAAAGCCTATGGCAAGCGAAAGCAGCACCCCCGCCGCCGGCACCGCCGCCGAAGTCGTGACCCGCTTTGCCCCCTCGCCGACCGGTTTCCTGCACATCGGCGGCGCGCGCACGGCGCTGTTCAACTGGCTCTATGCGCGTCACCACGGCGGCAGGACGCTGCTGCGGATCGAGGACACCGATCGCAAGCGGAGCACGCAGGAAGCGATCGACGCGATCATCGAGGGTCTCGACTGGATGGGCCTCGATTACGACGCGCCGCCGGTTTTCCAGTCCGACCGCGCCGAGCGCCATGCTGAAGTTGCCTTGCAGCTGCTCGAGGCGGGCCACGCCTACAAGTGCTTCGCTACCTCCGAAGAGCTCGAAGCGATGCGCGAGGAGCAACGCGCCCTCAAGAAGCCGCTGCGCTATGACGGGCGCTGGCGCGATCGCGATCTTGCCGAAGCTCCCGAAGGCACCGCCTTCACCATTCGCCTCAAGACGCCCGAAGAGGGCGAGACCACGATCCAAGATCAGGTCCAGGGCGCAGTCACGGTAAAGAACGAGGAGCTCGACGACTACATCATCCTGCGCGCCGATGGGACGCCGACCTATATGCTCGCGGTTGTGGTCGACGATCACGACATGGGCGTGACCCACGTGATCCGCGGCGATGACCACCTCAACAACGCCTTCCGCCAGCTGCCGATCATCCGCGCGATGAACGCTATCGAGGGCAACTGGCCCGATCCGGTCTATGCCCACATCCCGCTGATCCACGGGTCGGACGGGGCGAAGCTCTCCAAGCGCCACGGTGCGCTCGGGGTCGAGGCTTACCGCGACGAGTTCGGCATTCTGCCCGAGGCGCTGTTCAACTACCTGCTCCGTCTGGGCTGGGGCCACGGCGACCGCGAGGAGATCACCCGCGACGAAGCGGTGGCGCTGTTCGATCTGGCGGGCGTGGGCAAGAGCCCTTCGCGGTTCGACCTCAAGAAGCTCGAGAACCTCAACGGCCACTACCTGCGCGAGGCCGATGATGCCCGGCTCGCCGCGCTGGTTGCCGCCCGCATCGGCGAAGGCGCTGACGAGGCGCTGCTCACGCTTGCCATGCCGGTGCTCAAGGTGCGCGCGAAGAACCTCAACGAAGTTGTTGAAGGCGCAGGCTTCCTCTTCGCCAAACGCCCCCTTGCGATGACCGAGAAGGCCGGACAGCTCCTCGAGGGCGATGCACGTTCGATTTTACGCAACATTCACGAGCGCCTACGGGCGGAAAACGACTGGACAAGCGAGACGCTCGAAGCCACTACGAAGGCGCTTGCAGAGGAGCTGGGATTGGGTCTCGGCAAGCTGGCGCAGCCGATGCGCGCGGCGCTGACCGGGACGACAACATCACCCGGTATTTTCGATGTACTGGTCCTGCTGGGACGAGACGAGGCCCTCGCCCGGCTCGAAGCGCAGGCCGCCTGAAACGGTGTAAACCGAATTTGGGCAAACCGGCCGGGGGGCCGGAATTGGAACTTGGACAGGAGACAGATCTTGGCAGACAAGACGGCGACACTCGATATCGGCGGGAAGACCTTTGAATACTCGGTGCTCGAAGGCAGCACCGGCCCCGACGTCATCGACATCCGCAAGCTGTACGCGCAGACGGGTGCGTTCACCTTCGACCCCGGCTTCACTTCGACCGCCGCTTGCGAAAGCGCGCTGACCTATATCGACGGTGACGAGGGCGTGCTGCTGCACCGCGGCTATCCGATCGGCCAGCTGGCCGAGGATTCCAGCTTCATGGAAGTCAGCTACCTACTGCTCAACGGCGAGTTGCCGAGCAAGGAGGCGCTCGAGGACTTCACCTACACCATATCGCGCCACACGATGCTGCACGAGCAGCTGATGACCTTCTACCGCGGCTTCCGCCGTGACGCGCACCCGATGGCGATCATGTGCGGCGTGGTCGGCGCGCTGTCGGCTTTCTACCACGACAGCACCGACATCTCCGATCCGCAGCAGCGTATGATCGCATCTCACCGGTTGATCGCCAAGATGCCGACGATCGCCGCTGCGGCCTATAAGTATTCGGTCGGCCAACCCTTCATCTACCCCGACAACTCGCTGAGCTATACCGGCAACTTCCTGCGCATGACTTTCGGCGTTCCGGCCGAGCCCTATGTGGTGAACCCGGTTGTCGAGCGCGCGCTGGACCGTATCTTCATCCTCCACGCCGACCACGAGCAGAACGCGTCGACCTCGACCGTGCGTCTCGCAGGGTCTTCGGGCGCCAACCCGTTTGCCTGCATCGCGGCGGGCATCGCCTGCCTGTGGGGTCCGGCACACGGCGGTGCCAACGAAGCGGCGCTCAACATGCTCCGCGAGATCGGCACGCCCGACCGTATCCCGCACTACATCGAGCGCGCCAAGGACAAGAACGATCCGTTCCGCCTGATGGGCTTCGGTCACCGCGTCTACAAGAACTACGATCCGCGCGCGACGGTGATGCAGCAGACGGTGCGCGAAGTGTTCGAATCGCTCAAGGTCACCGACCCGCTATTCGAAACCGCGCTGCGTCTGGAAGAGATCGCGCTCAACGATCCCTATTTCATCGAGAAGAAGCTGTTCCCCAACGTCGACTTCTACTCGGGCATCATCCTCTCGGCGATCGGCTTCCCGACCACTATGTTCACCGCGCTGTTTGCCCTCGCCCGCACGGTCGGCTGGGTGGCGCAGTGGAACGAGATGATCAGCGATCCCGGCCAGAAGATCGGCCGCCCGCGCCAGCTCTACACCGGCCCGACCGAGCGCGACTACATCCCGCTCAGCAAGCGCTGAGGACTAAAGACCCATGTTGATGCTCAGGGCGACAGGGCTTTTGCTCGTCATCCTGGGCATCATGTGGGCATTGCAGGGCGCCGGACTGCTTGAATGGCCCGCTGACAGCTTCATGCTCGGCGAACAGGGCTGGATGTGGCGCGGCCTGGGCGCTGCGGCAGCCGGAGCGATAATCCTCGGGCTTGTTCAATGGCGGCAGCGCCGTTGACAGGTGCCTGTAGGACTGGCCTTGGGCCTTTCCAACAGCGCGAATCTTTGAATCACCGCCCCGTCTGTACTTTATGAACAAGCTGCCTGCGAGGCTTCAGGCTGCGGGCAATTCCAATGTGAACAGCGCGCCGCCGCCGGGTGCAGCCCCCACCGAAAGGCTCCCCTCCATCGCCTCGGCAAGTCGCCGCGAGATGTACAGGCCGAGGCCCGAACCCTTGTCCTTGCCGCCGTCGGTGTCGCGGCCGAGGCGTTCGAACTTCTCGAAGATCCGGGTCGCCTGGTCGGGCGTGACACCCGGACCTTCGTCGGCGACCGTCACCGCCACACGCCCCTCGCCCGTCGTCAGGGCAGTAATAGTGACCGTGCTCGCCGCCGGAGTATAGGCGATGGCATTGCCGATGAGGTTGATGAGGATCTGAAGCACGCGCCGGAACTCGGCCGAGGCGACGGCTTCTCCCCGCTCGCCTTCCACCGCCAGCACCGTCTCGCGGTGCTGGGCGCGTACGCCAAGAATGCCCGCCGCTCGGACCGCCGCATCGGCGAGATCGACCGGCTCCTTGACTGTCGCGAAACCCGGGGTCTCGACCACTTCGAGATCGGCCAGATCGTCGAGCATCGCGGCAAGGTGCTGCCCCGCGCTGGCGATGGTGCCCGCATATTCGCTGTATTCGTCCCGCAACGGCCCGGCGAGACGCGCGCGGATCGTCTCAGCATTCGCGATGATCCGCGCAACCGGCTGGCGCAGGACGGGCGTGAGTGCGGTGCCGACAAGCCTAGCGGGCGACGCTTCTGGAGCGACGCCCTCGACACCCTTCGCGCTCTCGGCCAGCGGCTCCTCGGCGACCAGCAATAGCTCGAAGCCCGCTGGATTCTGCGCGTCGGGCCCAAGCGGGATAAGCCGCACCCGCCAGTTGCGCTGCGATCCGGTAAAGCGGCAGCTCGCGCCGTCAAGCAGCCGCCAGTGCAGCGGTTGCTGGTGGGCGATGCCGGTGAGTTCGACGAGCTCGCTCCACACACTTCCTGGCGCTTCAAGCGCGGCGGACTGGAGCGCGGCGGCATCGGGCGCGCGGGCGCTCAGCACCTGCACGCGCTGGCGGGCATCGAGCCTTGCGCTGACTTCGGCGGTCGCGCGATCGATCGCATCGAGCCGCTCGGCGAATTCACGCGCGCTGGGCGGATTGAGCGGGCTCCTCTGCCAGTTCTCGACCAGCACCTCGCACCCGCCACCGTCCGCTTCGCCAAGCGGATGGATGCGGGCAAATCCGGAGACTTCGGCATCTCCGTCAAAGGCGCTGAAGGCGCGCGCGATCTTGAGGCCCATCCCCCGCGCCTGCTGCACCAGCGCGAGCAATTCGGGGATCGCCAGCGTGCCGGGCAGGTCCCCGCCGCAGCGTTCCTGCAAATCGGCGAGCGGCGCGTCTGCGCTCAGCAGCCGGTCGCGGGCGTCGGTCAGGCCATAGGCGCCGAGCAGGCTGTCGGTGCGATCCATCGCGTTCATCACCGCAGCCCGCCGCTCTGGACGAGCGCGGCGGCGTGTTCGGGCGACATTGCGGCAAGACCGTCCGGCAGGCGCCCGGCAGGTTCGACCAGCAGCAATTGGCGCTCGATCGCGAGCGGCATCAGTCCCGCCGCCCGCAGCAACAGGGCAAGGCGCGCGCCCTGCCCTTCGTGACAGGCGAGCACCGCCTGCTCACGCGGAAGACGCGCGGTAACGCCGAGCGTGCTGGCGAATAGGGCGAGCCCGGCTTGGTCCAGCGCGAGCCCCGCCACAGCACCGCGGCGCATGGCTGCAACCAGCCTCGCCAACAGCCCGATGCGGGTCGAAGCCTCGTCATACGCGGCCTGCAAGCGCTCCAGCGCGCCGCTATCCGGGGCAGACGGCTGCATCTGCGCCACGAGCGCGTGAAACAGTTCGGCAGGCAGCTCGCCAACCGGCAGTTCCATGCGCCGCTGGCTCTGGACAAAGCGCGACTGCGCGGCAAGCGCGCCCATCGCGAGGCTCGCCACGTCGGCATCCTCGGAGGCGATCAGTTCCTGGAGCAGCGGGCTCAGCACAGGATCCATCGCATGGCGTTGCTGCAGGCGGCCCGCGATCAAACTCTCCGCGGCGAGTGCGTGGCAATGGCCGAGCAGTGCCTCTTCAGCCATCAACCGCGCGGCGAGCTGGTCGAGGACGGCGGGATCATCGTGCCCCGCTCCGCGCGCTGCCGGATCGCGGCCCGCTTCGGCGGCCAGCAATTGCGCGGCAAGGTCATGGATCATGCCGCGCACCCGGGCGAGGATCGCGTCGCTCACCAGGGCATCGGCATCGGAGGCCAGCAGATGGCGCAGGACAGGGACGACCGCAGCCAGCGCGCGGGCTTCCCGCGCGAGCTCGTCTCGCAGGATCGCCTCGACAGCATGGTCGGCGGCAAGGTCCATCGTCTCTTTGCCCATCCTCACCGGACATAGTGTCCGCGTAGTTAAAGCCGGGTTAGTTCAATCCTGCGAGCGGCGCAGCAGCAAAGCTGCAAGCAGCCCCAAGGCGAGACAGGAAATGGCCTCGGGTAACCGGCCAATCATCGCCGACACCGCCAGCAGGAGCAGCAGGCTGGTCCGGTCCGGCGCGCTGCGGCCCAGGGGGCTGTCGGGCGCGCGGGCGACGAGGCGCGCGAGGCCGACGAGCACGGCGCCGAGCACCGCCAGCGGCTCCCACTCGGACCACGGGGCGAGCGCGAACCACAATGTGATGCTTGCGAGCACGTCTACCGTGGCGCCAAGTACGGCATTAGCGCGGGTCTCGGGCACCTCGCGCGCCATGCGGCTGGCGATTCCGGTGAAGGCGAGCGAGACCTGCGCGCCGAAGGCTCCGACCGCCGCCATTGCCAGAGCCGCGGATGCCGGGCCGAAGGCGGCGACCAGCACCGCGCCCATCATCAAGGCCAGACCCAGCCCGCCCGCCACCAGCCCGCCCTGTGCAAGGCCGCGCGGAACAATGGCGCGCACCAGCGCCGAGGCGGCCGCAATTCCGGGCGCGCGCCAGTCCGCAGGCGGCGCGGCGCGGGCAACGAGCTCGCTCTCGTGCTTGGCGACCGCCGCCGCGCTCTCGGCAAGCAGCCAGCTGTCCGGCGTAAGCTCGCGTGCAGCAAGATCGCGGGTCGGCGTTCCTGCCTGCAGGGCGAGGCGCAGCAGCAGCGAAATCGCATCGCCGTCGGCCGGCATATCGGCGAGTTGCTGCACCGGCGCGCCGCGCATCACCAGAACGCCCGCCCAGCAGCGCGCGGCGTCGATGCGCTCGAAATCCTCGGGATGCGTCGCAGCGAGCGGATGGTCTGCGGGGATCGTCGCGACCGTACGCAACATTGCCCCCTCCCCGCCCAGCACCGCCCGCACCACGGCAGGGTCAGGCACCAGCCCGTCAGCGAGGATAACGAGATCGTCCTCCGCCCGTACGAGCGCGGGGATTGCGGCAAAGCCCTTGAGCGCATGGAACGCCGTGCCGCCGGTCTCCAGCACGTGTTGCAATTGCAGCACCTCGCCGCTCGCGGTGGTGGAATCGGTGAGGCACAGCACCCGCTCGACCCCGAGCGACTGGAGCAGCGCCGCCTGCCACGCGAGCACGGAACGTCCCGCCAGCGGCAATTGTGCACGCAAGCCAGCATCCTCGCTGCGCCGAAGCGCGGCAATCAAGCCGATGCGCATCCCACTCCCCTTTTCGCCGCCCGCAAAGCCGGGCGCGACAAGGTTGGCGGTTTAGTGTGCGAGGTTCAAGCGGGGAGGCGCGGATTGCCGCGACAGGCCAATGGGCTGCGCAGGTCAGATACGGTTGGGATCGCGCGTCTGGGTGCGGGTGAAGCGCGCCAGCACGGCTTCTACCTCGCGGATCGCCATCGGCTCGCCGGGTGCTGCGTGCAGAGCAATTTCGGCGGCCTGAAGCAGATCCTCGGCGTGGAAACTCGCAGCGAGGCCCTTCAAGCGCATTGCCGCGACGTGCCAATTGCCATCGCACCGCGCGCGCTTGAGAAGGTCGAGCTGGCGCATTGCACTGTCGAGAAAAGCCGAACGCAGCTCGCGCAGCAGAACGGCGTCGTCGCCGGCCGCTGCCGCTAGGGTTGCATCGAGAGCGCCGTGGTTGAATGCCATCGGAAGGGCCTAACGGATTTGGGTTAATGCGGGGTTTATCCCGAGTCCGGCTGTGGTATGAGAGACCCCATGACAGGACGGCACCAGATGCGCGCCTTCGGGCGGGGAAGCGGCAAGGACGGCGCGGATGGATCGACAGATCCCGGCGCGCAGGCAGGCGGCGAGATGGCCGACGAGCCGCTCGATCTCGACAATGTCTGGGTCGAGGAAGAGGCGGACACACTGCCTTCGCCCGCCCGCTTCGGCTGGATTGCCCCCACCCTCGCCCTGCTGGCGGCGACGGGATGGACCGGCTTTTTCGTCTGGGCGCACCTTGCAGAAATGTCCGCCGGCGCCGCGCCTCAGGAATGGGCGAGCTGGGCCGTGCAATGGGCGGTGCCGCTCGCGCTGATCGGCATTGTCTGGCTTCTGGCGATGCGCTCGTCCCACGCCGAAGCGCGCCGCTTTGCGGCGGTCGCAGCGCAAATGAACCGCGAAGGCGCGGCGCTCGAGAAGCGGCTCAAGGTCGTCAACCGCGAACTCAGCCTTGCGCGCGAGTTCCTTGCCGCCGAGGCCCGCGATCTCGAAGCTCTTGGCCGGATCGCGGCCGAGCGGTTGTCGACCCATGCGGGCGAGCTCCAGAAGCTCATCACCAGCAACGGCGCGCAGGTCGAGACGATCGCCACCACCAGCGAAACTGCGCTGGGCAACATGAACCGGCTGCGCGACGACCTTCCGGTGATCGCCAACGCCTCGCGCGATGTCGCCAACCAGATCGGCAGCGCGGGCCGCGTCGCAGAAGAGCAATTGACGCGCCTTTCGAGCAGCTTCGACCGTCTCGCCAAGGTCGGCGGGGAGAGTGAGACGCAGGTCAGCCGCCTCTCCAGCCAGGTCGGCGAGACATTGGGCGAGTTCGAAACCACGCTGGCGCGGCTCGAAACGCTCGTTGCAGGGCGTTTTGCCGCCTTGCAGAACGATGCCGAGGCGCACCGCGACCGGCTCGGAACGCTTGAGGACGAGGCGCTCAACGCCTTCGGTGCGCGCTCCAGCGCGATTGCCAGCGACGCGGACACGATTGCCGCGCGCCTGCGTGAAGCCGGCGAAGAAGCCCAGACCCGCTTCTCCGTCGCAATTGCTACCCTCCACGGGATGCTCACGGAAAAACTTCAGCTCGTCGAGCAGCTTGACCAGAAAACGAGTGCCGCGGCGACCCAGCGGATCACCAAGCTGCGCGACGAAGCGGACCGTTTTGACGACCACATCGAAGCGCACAATCGCAGCTTCGACGAGCTGATCGAGCAGCGTCAGGCCGTGTTCGAGACACAGGCCGCGCAGGCAAGCGAGTTGCTGGCGCAGCGGCTCGCCGCGCTGGACGACGAACTCTCGCGGCGACGCGAAGCACAGCTTGGCGAAATCGAGAAGCTTCTCTCCCACGGCGATGCCATGGCCGAGCGCGTCACCCAGCTGGGCCGCGTTGTTGGCGAGGTCACCGATACCAGCAATGCGGCGCGCGAGAGTCTTGCCGCCGGCCTCGGCACCCTCGCCCGCCAGCTCGGCGAGAAGCGCGCCGCGCTGGCCGAGACCGAGGCGCAGCTCGCCCAGCTTACCGACAGCAGCGTGCGGATGCTGGAGATCCTGCAATCGGGCAGCCGCATCTGCCGCGAGGATCTCGGACAGGCGATCGGCGGGGCCAATACGGCACTGGAAGGCGTCGAGGTGCGCGCAAGGCAGGTCGAAGGGATGATGCTAAGCAGCGCGCAGGCTGGCACGGATCTGTCGGGCTACTTGCAGACCACCCGCAACGAGATCGACACTGCCGACGCCGCTATTGCCGGGTTCAAGGCGCGGCTCGCCGAAGAGACCGATGACGCGCTGGCGCGTCTACAGGGCCTGTGCGGCGGCTTTGCCCGTCTCGCCGAAGAAAGCGGAACGCTCGCGGGCGAAACGCAGGAGGCACTGCGCGAGGCGCTCGGATCGCTGGAAGCGGCCATTCTCAAGGCCTTCGCCACACTCGAGGAAGGCGCGCGCGAGCGGGTGCCAGTGCTGGCAACCGGTCTCGGCAGCGATCTGGTCGAAACTCTCGAGAAGACCCTTCGCAACGAGACTGCGGCCATGCTCGGCAAGCTGGAGCAGACCGCATCCCATGCCTCGGGCGTGGGCCGCGAGGCGGCGATCCAGCTGCGTGACCAGCTCGTCAAGGTCAACGAGCTTACCGGCAATCTCGAACAGCGGGTCAGCCGCGCACGCGAACTGGCCGAGGAGCAGGTCAACAATGACTTCACCAAGCGCATGGCGCTGATCACCGACAGTCTCAATTCGGCGGCGATCGACATCACCAGCGCGCTATCGACCGAGGTCGCCGACACTGCGTGGGATGCCTATCTGAAGGGAGACCGGGGCATCTTCACCCGCCGTGCGGTGAACCTGATCGACAAAGGCACCGCCAAGGACATTGCCGCGCTTTACACCTCGGACGAGGCGTTCAAGGCCAATGTCAGCCGTTACATCCACGACTTCGAGGCGCTGCTGCGCGCTACGCTCTCGACCCGCGACGGGCACGTGCTGAGCGTGACGATGCTCGGCTCGGACATGGGCAAGCTCTACGTGGCGCTCGCCCAGGCGATCCAGCGCTTCCGTTAAGTCAGGCGGTTCAGTTCTTGGGCGGCTTGGGCACGAAGTCGATGTCGGCCGCCGTCACCCAGCAATACTCGTAATTGGCGACGAACAGCGCGGTAAGCACCGCTGCGCTGATCGTCGCGCGCAGGGCCAGCCTGCCGGGTCGGAAGTTGACCGGCGCACTGTCCGCCTGCCCGGGCACCTTCACCTCGCCCGCTTCCTCTGCGGTGCGCACACCGAAGGGGAGCATGAGGAAGGCGCTCATCACCCAGAACAGGAAGTAGATCGCCGCTATCGAGAAGATCTGCATCAGGCTGCTGCCCCCGGCATCACCACGCGCACCTGCGGTTTCTTGCCCGACCAGCGTTGTGCAGCGCGGCGTGCGGCAAGGCGCGCAGCCTCACGGATCGCGGCGGTGTCCTTCGCGTCCCGGCCCTTGAGGCGATTGATGGCGGTAAGCACATCGCCCGCCGCTTCCTCGAGGAAGGCGGGCAGGTCCTCGTCGAGCGGCAGGCCTATTGCTTCGATCATCGGCTTGGCACCCCGTGCGAGGACAACGACCAGCACGCCGTCGGCAGAAATGCGGCGACGCATGGAGATCGCCTCGCCGTCGGCGGGCGCGATGATGTCGCCATCGAGGATGAGACGCCCAGCGCGCACTTCGGCAATCTTGCCCGGCTTGCCCGGCGCGAGGCGCACGAGATCGCCGTTCTTCTGCACCACCTGCGAGGGGATGCCGCTGGCCTTACCGACCCGCGCCTGTTCGGCCATGTGGCGGATCTCGCCGTGGACGGGGACGAGGATTTCGGGCTTGAGCCAGCTGTAGAGCGCCTCCAGCTCCGGACGTCCGGGGTGACCCGAGACGTGGATCAGCGCCTGACGGTCGGTGACCATCTGGATACCGCGCGCGGCGAGCTGGTTCTGGATCTTGCCGATGGGAATCTCGTTGCCCGGGATCTGGCGTGAGGAGAACAGCACCACGTCTCCGGCGGTAAGTTCGATCGGGTGGTTCTTGTCGGCCATTCGCCCGAGCGCCGCCCGCGGCTCGCCCTGACCGCCGGTGGCGATGATCAGCACCTCACCGCGAGGCAGGCCCATCGCCGTGTCGAAGCTGACCGGTTTCGGCAAGTCGGCGAGGTAGCCATTGTCCTGCGCAACCTCGATGATGCGGTCAAGCGAACGGCCCGCAACGCATAGCTGACGCCCGGTTTCGCGCGCGACATCGCCCAGTGTCTGGAGCCGCGCGACGTTGCTGGCGAAGGTGGTGACGACGACGCGCTTGCCGGTGTGGCGCGCGACCTCTTCCATCAGCGCACGGTGGACCGCGCCTTCGGAGCCCGACGGCTCAGGGTTGAACACGTTGGTGGAATCGCAGACGAGCGCGAGCACGCCCTCGTCGCCGATTTCGCGCAGTTCTTCCTCGGTGGTGGGCTCACCGATGATTGGTTCATCGTCGAGCTTCCAGTCGCCGGTGTGGAAGATTCGCCCGTGCGGCGTGTCGATCAGCAGCGCGTTGCCCTCGGCAATCGAGTGCGCGAGCGGCAGGTAGGTGATCGTGAACGGCCCGAGTTCGATCTCGCCGTGATCTTCCTCGATGATGTTGAGCTCGACCTTGCCGAGCAGCCCTGCTTCCTCGAGCTTGCGCGCCACCAGATCGGCGGTGAAGGGCGTGGCGTAGAGCGGCACGCCGAGGTCGCCCGCGAAATAGGGAACCGCGCCGATGTGGTCTTCGTGTGCGTGGGTCAGCACAATGCCGATGAGGTCCTTGCGGCGCTCCTCGATGAAGTCGAGGTCGGCGAAGACCAACTCGACGCCGGGGTATTCGTTGCCCGAGAAGGTCATGCCGAGATCGACCATGATCCACTTGCCGTTGCAGCCGTAGAGATTGACGTTCATGCCAATCTCGCCGGAACCGCCAAGGGCGAGGAACAGCAATTCGTCTTCGGGGGTGAAGTCTTTTTTCAAGTTGATTCCGGTTCTGTGAGAGGCGTCAGGCGGCTTCGGCCTGGCGCGAGAGAATGGCGAGGCCGTCCAGTGTGAGGTCGGCGTCGACGTGATCGAAGATATCGGTCGCGTCGTCGAACAATATGGCGAGCCCGCCGGTGGCTACAACCTTTGCAGGGCGGCCGATTTCGGCCTTCATCTTGGCGACCATGCCCTCCATCATCGCGACATAGCCCCAGAAGACGCCGATCAGCATCTGGTCTTCGGTATTGCGGCCGATGACGCTGCGGCTGGAGGGGGCCTTGATGGCGATGCGCGGCAGCTTGGCGGTCTTGCCCACCAGCGCATCGAGCGAGAGGTTTATCCCCGGCGCGATCGATCCGCCCTTATAGGCGCCGGTGAAATCGACCGCCTCGAACTTGGTCGCGGTGCCGAAGTCGACGATGATGAGGTCACCGCCATACTTGTGGTGCGCCGCAAGGATGTTGAGGGCACGGTCGGCCCCCAGCGAGGATGGCTGATCGACGTCGATCTCGAAACGCCAGCGCGCTGTCCCCTGCCCGGCGAAGAGCGGGGTGATGCCGAAATACTTCTCGCACAGGACGGTGAGGTTATGATCAGCGCGCGGGACGACCGAAGCGACGATAATCCGGGTGATGTCGGAGCGCTCGAAGCCTTCGATCTGCAAAAGCTGGAGCAGCCATACCGCATATTCGTCGCCCGTGCGGCGCGGATCGGTGGCGATGCGCCAGCGCGCACGGATCTTATGCGTCCCGTCCTCGCCGTAGGAAAACAGCGCAAAGACGACATTGGTGTTCCCGACATCGGCGGCGAGCAGCATCAGGTGGTTCTTTCTGCAATCAGTGAAACGTCGCCCGCGTGGATAGTTTGTGTCTCGCCATTATCCAAGCGCAGCCGCAGTGCTCCCCCCGCATCGAGCCCTGCGAAAGTGCCATGCAGCACCGCGCCCTCGCCGGTGTTGACCGACAGGGGGCTGCCGACGGGATGGGCTGCGGTGCTCCAGCGCGCGATAAGGGCGGCGAGACTGTCCTGCCGCCAGCTGGCGAGCTGCTCTGCCACAAGCAGGGCGAGGTAGGTCAGCGCGTAACCCGGCTCGGCTTCATATTTGGAGTTGAGCTCCGAAATGCACGCTGTCGCGCGACCTTCGATCTGCGGCGCGAAGGCGATGTTGATGCCGATCCCGGCGACGATCACGTCATTGCACCGTTCCAGCAAGATTCCAGCAACCTTGGCCCCGCGCACCAGCACATCGTTGGGCCATTTAAGAACCACATTGCGATGCTCGCTGATCATCAGCGAATTCACCACGTGCTGATGCACCGCAAGTCCGATCACCAGCGCCAGCGTCTGCGCCGGGGGATCGCCCTCGACCAGATTGATCACGGTGCTCGCATAGAGATTACCCGGCGGGCTCACCCATGCCCGACCACTGCGGCCCTTCCCTCCGGTCTGTGTCTCGGCGCGCAGCCAAGTGCCGTCCGGAATGCTTTCACCCGCCCGCAACCGCGCGACAAGGTCGGCGTTGGTGGAACCGGTGGTTGCGACAGTCTCGATCAAGGAACGAGGAACAGCGAGGCTGCGGCCTTGTCGGCCAGATCAGTCAGCGACGGCGTGAGCAGGTAACCGAGCGGCAAGACGATCAGCGCGGTCAGCCCCAGCAGCACCCAGTGCGCAGGCCCGCTCTTGCCGGTAACCACGCCCGCAGGCTCGTCAAAGAACATCACCTTGACGAATTTGATGTAGTAGAAGGCACCGATCACGCTCGCCGCGATGGCGATCGCGCCGAAGGCGACGAGCCCGGCCTCGATGGTCGCCTGAAACACCACGAACTTGCTGTAGAAGCCGAGCAGCGGCGGAATGCCCGCAAGACTGAACATGAAGAGCAGCAGCGCCCATGCAATCGCGGGCCGCGTGACGGAAAGCCCGCGGATGTCGGCGAAGGTCTCGTAAAGCGTCCCGTCCTCGCCGCGCAGCATGAGAAGCGCGGCAAAGCTGCCGATGCTCATCACCACGTAGATGAACAGATAGACCAGCATCGCGCTCGCCCCTTCGGCATTCGCCACCGCGAGGCCGAGCAGGATGAAGCCGATATTGTTGATCGAGGAATAGGCGAGCAGGCGCTTCAGGTTCTCCTGCCCGATGGCTCCCAGCGCGCCGAAGATGATCGAGGCCAATGCCATGAACATCACGATCTGTTGCCATGCGGCGACCTGTCCGCCGAACACCTCGAACACCACGCGCGCGGTCAGCGCGACGGCGGCGACCTTGGGTGCGGTCGAGAAGAAGGCGGTCACCGGGGTCGGCGCGCCCTCGTAGACGTCGGGGGTCCACATGTGGAACGGCACGGCGCTGATCTTGAAGGCTAGCCCTGAGAGAACGAAGATCACCCCGAACAGTGCGCCGGTACCCATCGTGCCGGTCAGGCCTTCGCGCACGGCAGTGAAGGCGGTGCCGCCCGTGAAGCCGTAGAGCAGGCTGATGCCGTAGAGCAGGATGCCGGACGCCAGCGCGCCGAGCACGAAGTACTTAAGCCCCGCCTCGCCCGAGCGCGTGTCGCGGCGAAGGATCGCCGCGAGCACGTAGGACGTCAGGCTGGTCAACTCGAGCCCGAGGTAGAGCGTCATGAAATCGCTAGCCGAGACCATGATGCTCATGCCGACGCTCGAAAACAGGATCAGCACCGGATATTCGGCGCGCATCCCGCGCTCGGTCCCGGCAGAGGGGCTGTCGAAGAAGGCGGGCGCAATGATCAGCGCCGCGATGGCCGAAAGGTAGATCAGCGCCTTGGCGAATAGCGCGAAGGTGTCGATCTTCATCAGGCCGCCGAAAGCCAGCGTCGCGGGGCCATCAGCCCCGGTGTGCAAGGCGGGCACCAGCAGGAAGCCAGCTGCGAACAGCGCGGTCGCGGCGGCGATGGCGATGAGGCGGCCAGCCTTGTCTCCGCCCCACGCGGCGACCAGCAACAGGACGAGGCCAGCACCGGTCAGCACGAGTTCGGGCAGGACGAGCGCGAAAGAAGCGGCGAAATCCATCACTGCGCGCCCTCCTTGGCGCCTGCATTTTCTGTGCCCTCGTGATGCTCCACCGCGTTAGCGGCGTGCTCGCGAGGAGCGCCCGGTGCGAGGCGCGCATCACCCGCCGGAGCAGCCGACGACAGCCGCGCGTCGAGCGCCGCAATGTCGGCGCGCATCGGGGCGAGGAAGCTTTCGGGATAGACCCCCATCCACAGCACCGCAGCGGCAATCGGGGCCATCATCGCCCACTCGCGCGCCGAAATGTCGCGCATCGCGGCAGCGTCGGCATTGGCTTGCCCGCCGAAGGCGACGCGGCGGTAGAGGTAGAGCATGTAGGCCGCGCCCAGGATAATTCCGGTGGTCGAGACCAGCGCGACAAGGCTCGATGTCTGGTAAATGCCCGCCAGCGACAGGAATTCGCCGACGAAGCCGCTCGTCCCCGGCAGGCCGATGCTCGCCATGGTGAACAGCAGGAAGAACAGCGCGTAATAGGGCATGTTGATCGCAAGGCCGCCGTAACGCGCGATCTCGCGGGTGTGGAGGCGGTCGTAGATCACGCCCACGCACAGGAACAGCGCGGCCGAGACAAGCCCGTGGGAGAGCATGACGATCATTGCACCCTCGAGCCCCTGCACGTTGAAGGCAAACAGGCCGACGGTGACAATCGCCATGTGTGCGACCGAGGAATAGGCAATCAGCTTCTTCATGTCGGTCTGCACCAGCGCGACCAGCGAGGTGTAGACTACCGCGATCATCGACAGGGCGAATACCAGCCATGCCCACTGGGCCGAAGCCTCGGGGAACATCGGCAGGCTGAAGCGTATGAAGCCGTAGCCGCCGAGCTTCAGCAGCACACCTGCGAGGATCACGGACCCTGCGGTCGGCGCTTGCACGTGCGCGTCGGGAAGCCAGGTGTGGAGCGGCCACATCGGTACCTTCACCGCGAAGCTCGCGAAGAAAGCGAGCCACAGCCACGTCTGCGCCTGCACCGGGAAGTCGTATTGCATCAGCGTCGGAATGTCCGAGGTGTTAGCCTGCGCCACCATCCAGAACATCGCGATCAGCATCAGCACCGATCCGAACAGCGTGTAGAGGAAGAACTTGTAGCTGGCGTAGATGCGGTTGTCCCCGCCCCACACCCCGATGATCAGGTACATCGGGATGAGGCCGGCCTCGAAGAAGACGTAGAACAGGAACAGGTCCTGCGCCGCGTAGGTGCCGATCATCAGGACTTGCATGATCTGAAAGGCCGCCATGTATTCGCCGACGCGCTTCTGCACCGATTGCCAGCTTGCAAGGATGCAGATCGGCATCAGGAAGACGCTGAGCATGATGAGCATCAGCGCGATGCCGTCGATCCCGAGCGCCCACGAGAAGCCCGCGAACAGCGCGGCGCGCTCGGTGAACTGCCACTGCGGCCCGCCGATCTGGTAGTTCGACCACAGGACGATGCCGAGCACGAAGGTGACGAGCGTCGCCCCGAGCGCGATCCATCGCGCGGCGTTGGCGCCCGAGAACAGGCACGCCGCCGCGCCGGCCAGCGGCACGAGCATCATGAGCGACAGGATGGGAAGGCCTTCCATTACGAAGCGCGCTCCTAAAGCAGAACGTAGGTGATAGCGGCGACCAGCCCGAGCAGCATGATCAACGCGTAGGTGTAGACGTAGCCCGACTGGACCTGCTTGGCGGCGACCGAGCTGCGCTCGACCACCCAGGCGATCCCGTTGGGGCCGAAGCGGTCGATGATGCCGATATCGCCGATCTGCCAAAACTTGCGGCCGAGCCAGAAGGCCGGCTTCACGAAGATCGCATCATAGAGCTCGTCGAAGTACCACTTGCGGAACACGAAGTTGTGCAGCGCGCCGAAGCGGGCGACGAACTGGCCCGGGATCTCTGGCTTCGCGATATAAGCGAGGTACGCACCCGCAAAGCCGATCGCCATCACGATCGAAGCGGTCAGCTTCACCCAAAGCGGCACGCCGTGCATCGCGTGGACGACGCCTTCGTTGTAGAAGATCGCGCCATTCCAGAACGCCGGATCATCGATGAACTGGTGGTGGAAGACGAAGCCTGCAAAGACCGCGCCGAGGCTCAGCAAGCCAAGCGGGAGCAGCATTGTCACCGGGCTCTCGTGCGGGTGGTAGCCCGCCATGCCGTCGTCCTCGTGCGCCGAAGGAACGGTGTGGTGCGCGTCGTGACCGGCGTGCTCCTGCTTGGGCGCGTTGCCGTGATCGCTGTCGTGGTGCCCGTCGTGCACCGCATGCTGGATGTGCTCGGAAAGCGCCCAACGCGGTTTGCCCCAGAAGGTCAGGAACATCAGGCGCCACGAGTAGAAGCTGGTCAGCAGCGCCGCGATGGCGCCCGCCCAGAAGGCGAACTGCCCTGCCCCGTTGCCGCGCGCGAAGGCGGCTTCGAGGATCGAATCCTTCGAATAAAAGCCCGCAAAGCCGAAGACATCGAGGATACCAACCCCCGTGATCGCCAGCGTTCCGGCGAGCATCGCGTAGAAGGTCAGCGGGATGTGCTTTCTGAGGCCGCCGTAATAGCGCATGTCCTGCTCGTGGTGCATCGCATGGATCACCGAGCCTGCGCCCAGGAACAGCAGCGCCTTGAAGAAGGCGTGCGTGAAGAGGTGGAACATCGCCGGCCCGTAGGCCCCGACGCCCGCCGCGAAGAACATGTAGCCCAATTGCGAGCAGGTCGAATAGGCGATCACCCGCTTGATGTCCCACTGCGTCGTGCCGATCGTGGCGGCGAAGAAGCAGGTCGCGGCGCCCACGATGGTGACGATGGTGAGCGCGGTCGGCGCGGTTTCGAACATCGGCGAGAGGCGGCACACCATGAACACGCCTGCGGTCACCATGGTGGCCGCGTGGATCAGCGCGGAGACGGGCGTAGGCCCCTCCATCGCGTCGGGCAGCCAGGTGTGCAGGCCCAGCTGCGCGGATTTGCCCATCGCCCCGATGAACAGGAGGATGCACAGGATATCCATCGTGTAGAGGCGCATGCCCACAAACGTGATCGTCGACCCGCTCATGGCGGGGGCGGCTGCAAGGATCTCGGTGATCGAGGTCGTCTGGAAGACCAGATAGGTGCCGAAAATGCCGAGCATGAAGCCAAGGTCGCCGACGCGGTTGACCACGAAGGCCTTGATCGCCGCCGCGCCCGCAGAGGGCTTCCTAAACCAGAAACCGATCAGCAGATACGAGGCAAGGCCCACCCCTTCCCATCCGAAGAACATCTGGACGAGGTTATCGGCGGTCACCAGCATCAGCATCGCGAAGGTGAACAGCGAGAGATAGGCAAAGAACCGCGGCTGATCCGGGTCCTCGTCCATGTAACCCCACGAATAGAGGTGCACGAGCGCCGAGACCGAGTTGATCACCACCAGCATGATCGCGGTCATGGTGTCGACCCGCAGCGCCCAGTCGAAGGTCAGGCTACCGCTCTGCACCCACTTCAGCACAGGCACGACCTGCGCGGTTTCGGTGCCGCCGAGGAAGCCGAGGAAGATCGGCCAGCTGAGGCCTGCAGCCAGAAACAGCCCGGCGGTGGTCACGGACTTGGCCGCGACATTGCCGAGGAAGCGATTGCCCAGCCCCGCGATCAGGGCAGCGGCCAGCGGCGCGAAGACGATGATAAGGATCGGATGCACGGGCGTGTTACCCCTTCATCCGGTTGATATCGTCAACCGCGATCGAGCCGCGGGTGCGGAAATAGATCACGAGGATCGCAAGCCCGATGGCGGCCTCTGCGGCGGCCACGGTCAGCACCAGCATCGCGAAGATCTGACCGGTCAGGTCGTGGAGGAAGGCGCTGAACGCCACCAGATTAATGTTCACCGCAAGCAGGATCAGCTCGACCGCCATCAGGATGACGATCACGTTCTTGCGGTTGAGGAAGATCCCAAGCACGCCCAGCACGAACAGGATCGCGCCGACGGTGAGGTAGTGTTCGATGCCGATCACAACTCGACTCCCTGCCCGACTTCCGGGTTCTTCATGACGGTTGCATCTTCCGGGCGGCGATTGATCTGCTTAGAGACGTCCTGCCGCGCGCGGGCACCGGGCTTTGGCGGCTGGAAGGTCAGCACGATTGCGCCGATCATCGCCACCAGCAGGATGATCCCCGCGATCTCGAACAGTACGATGTACTTGCCGTAGAGCAGCGCGCCGAGCGCGGCGATGTTGCTCACATCGGCCGCCTGCACTGCGGTGCCGTCAGCGGTGCCAAGGCTGAGGCCACCGGCGTTATAGGCACCCACAGCCAGCAGCAGCTCGGCGAGCAACACTGCGGCGATCGCAAGGCCCAGCGGCGCGTTGCGGCTGAAGCCTGCGCGCATCTCGGCAAAGTCGATGTCGAGCATCATGACCACGAACAGGAACAGCACCGCGACCGCGCCGACATAGACGATCACCAGCAGCATCGCGATGAACTCGGCACCCAGCAGCACCATCAGGCCGGCCGCGTTGAAGAACGCGAGGATCAGCCACAGCACCGAATGCACGGGGTTCTTCGCCATGACGACCATCACGGCGCTGGCGACGACAATTGTCGCGAAGAAATAGAAGGCGATGGCCTGTATCATGATGTGTCTCCGCCGATCTGCGACCCTGGCGACACGCCGGAGCCCAGAAAGCGGCATTTGATCCCTTAGTCCAAGTCTGACCCCCGGCATCCAGATTGCTCTGGCGCCGGGACGACGATTAATCTGACCCCACGTCCTTCGTCCGGCGCGCCCTAGCGGTAGGGTGCGTCGGCTTCAAGGTTGGCCGCGATGGCCCGTTCCCATTTGTCACCGTTCGCGAGCAGCTTGGCCTTGTCGTAAAGCAGCTCCTCGCGGGTTTCGGTCGAGTATTCGAAATTCGGCCCCTCGACGACCGCATCGACCGGGCAGGCTTCCTGGCAGAAACCGCAGAAGATGCACTTGGTCATGTCGATGTCGTAGCGGGTGGTGCGGCGGCTGCCGTCTTCGCGCGGTTCGCTCTCGATGGTGATCGCCTGCGCGGGGCACACGGCCTCGCACAGCTTGCACGCGATGCAGCGTTCTTCGCCGTTGGGATAGCGCCGCAGCACGTGCTCGCCGCGGAAGCGCGGCGACAGCGGAGCCTTCTCGAACGGGTAGTTGATCGTCACTTTGGGCTTGAAGAAATACTTCAGCGTCAAGGCGTGCGCCTTGAGGAATTCCCAGAGGGTGAAGCTCTTGATGAGTTGGGAGACGGTGGTCATGGTTGGCCTCTCACAGCCTTGGGCTGCGCGGGGGTGGAATGGGCAATAGTCGCGGGGTCAATTGCGGCAGGCGTACTGACCTTGTCGAAATGCCCCGTCGCCATCAGGAAGCCGCTGGTCACCGCGACGAACACGAGGCTCATCGGCAGGAACACCTTCCAGCCCAGACGCATCAGCTGGTCATAACGATACCGCGGCACGGTCGCCCAGATCCAGCTGAACATGAAGAAGAACATGAAGGTTTTCAGCAGGAACCAGATGATCCCCGGCACCATGTAAAACGGCGCCCAGTCGACCGGCGGCAGCCAACCGCCCCAGAACAGCAGCGTGTTCAGCGAGCACATCAGCAGGATGTTCGCATACTCCCCGAGCCAGAACAGCGCGAAGCTCATCGAGGAATATTCGGTCTGGTAGCCCGCGACGAGCTCGCTCTCGGCTTCGGTGAGGTCAAACGGCGCGCGCGCGGTTTCAGCGAGCGAGGAGATGAAGAACACCACCCACATCGGGAACAGCAGCGGGTGGACGACATAGGCATTGATCACGCCGAGGCCGAAGCCGCGCTGGGATTCGACGATGCCCGATAGGTTGAAGGTGCCGGCGAACAGCACGACGCAGACCAGCACGAAGCCGATCGAGACCTCGTAGGAGATCATCTGCGCCGAAGCGCGCATCGCCGAGAAGAACGGGTATTTGGAGTTCGACGCCCACCCGCTCATCACCACGCCGTAAACGCCCATCGAGGAGATCGCGAGGATGTAGAGTAGGCCGACATTGATGTCGGACAGCACCACGCCCGCCGAGAACGGGATCACCGCCCAGGCCGCAAGCGCGACGGTAAAGGTAATGATCGGCGCGAGCAGGAAGATGCCCTTGTTCGCGGCGCTCGGGATGATGGTCTCCTGCAGGAAGACCTTGAGGCCGTCCGCGAAGGATTGGAGCAGGCCGAACGGCCCTACCACGTTGGGCCCGCGCCGCAGCATGATTGCGCCCAGCACCTTGCGATCGACATAGATCACCATCGCGACGCTGAACATGACGAGCAGCGAGATAATCAGGATCCCCGCGAGCGTCGCGACGGTCCAGGCCCAGTCGTAGCTGAGGCCGAGGGATTGGAAGAACTCAGTCATCAGAACATGAACCCGCCGTCATTGACATTGGTGCCATCGGGGCGCTCCTTCTTAAAATCGGACCCCGACTTTTGATCGGTGATCCAACCCGCAATGCGAACGATGGCCACGATCAACACAATTGCAGCCATCACAGCAGCCAAGATGGTCAGAGCCTCGCTCACTCCGCAGCCTCCCGCACATCGGCCCCGTGCAGCAGCTCGTTCGAGCAACGCTGCATCACCTCGCTGGCGCGGGCGATGGTGTTGGTGAGGTAGAAGTCCTTGATCGGGTAGCCAACAAGCTCGCCTTCGAACTTGGCGCCGCTCTCGGCTTTTGGAAGCGTGCCATAATCCGCGAGGCCCTCTTCGCCAAGCGCGGGGACCGCGGCGATCATCTTGGCCTGAAGCTCGGAGAAGCTGTCGAAGCCGACCGTGACGCCCAGCGCATCGGCCAGCGCGCGCAAAATCGTCCAGTCCTCGCGCGCATCTCCGGGAGGGAAGACCGCCTTCTCGGCGAATTGCACGCGGCCTTCGGCGTTGACGTAGGTCCCGCCCTTCTCGGCGTAGGAGGCGCCGGGCAAGATGATGTCGGCGTGATGTGCGCCCTTGTCGCCGTGGTGGCCGATATAGACCTTCAGGCTCTTGGCGTAGGGCGCGTAATCCATCTCGTCCGCGCCTAGGCTAAGCAGCACCTTGGGCTTGGCCGCGGCGATATCGCCCGTCCCGCCCGGAAGCGTGAAGCCGAGCATCAACGAAGCCATCCGCGCCGCCGAGATGTGGAGGACGTTGAAGCCGTTCCAACCGTCGCGCACGAGGTTGAACTTGTCGATCAGCTTGAGCCCTGCCGGAAGCGCGCCCTTGGCGAGCGCCGCAGCGCCGAGGATCACCGCGGGGCGCTTGGCGTTCTTCATCGAGTCGCCCAGTTCCTTGGGGATGCGGTTGAGGAGCTTCAGATCAGAGCCGAGGAACGTGGCCGGATAGGTCGGCTCCCATTCGGGACCGATGATGAAGACCTTGGCCCCCGACTTCACCGCCTTGCGCAGGCGGACGTTGAGCAGCGCGGCTTCCCAACGGACATTGCTGCCGACGATCAGAATGGCGTCAGCCGTCTCGATCCCGGCGAAGGTCGAATTGAAGTTCACCGCGGCAAGGTTTGACACGTCATAGGTCATGCCGGTCTGGCGCGCTTCGGTGAGCTGCGATCCGCAAGCGTTGACCAGCGCCTTGGCGGCGAACATCGTTTCGGCATCGAGCAGATCGCCCGCGACCGCCGCGATGCTGCCCTTGGTCTTGCCCAAAGCGCCCGCGATCATCCAGAAAGCTTGCGCCCAATCGGCGGGCCGGAGCTTGCCGTCACGGCGCACCCACACGCGGTCGAGGCGGCGCTTGGTCAGACCGTCGACCTGATAGCGGCCCTTGTCCGACAGCCACTCCTCGTTGACGTCGTCGTTAACGCGCGGGAGGGCGCGCATCACTTCGCGGCCCTTGGAGTGCAGCGAGATATTCGCCCCCACCGCGTCAGACACGTCGATCGAAAGCGTCTTCTTCAGCTCCCACGGCCGCGCCTCGAAAGCGTAGGGCCGCGAGGTCAGCGCGCCGACCGGGCACAAGTCAATGACGTTGGCCGAAAGCTCGTGGGCCGCCGCCTTCTCCAGATAGGTCGTGATCTGCATGTCCTCGCCGCGATACAGCGCGCCGATCTCGTCCACGCCCGCGATCTCTTCCGAGAACCGCACGCAGCGGGTGCAGTGGATGCATCGGGTCATGATCGTCTTGATCAGCGGTCCCATGTACTTCTCGGTCACCGCGCGCTTGTTCTCATGATAGCGCGAGCCCCCGCGGCCATAGGCGACCGCCTGATCCTGAAGATCGCACTCGCCGCCCTGATCGCAGATCGGGCAATCGAGCGGGTGGTTGATGAGCAGGAACTCCATCACCCCTTCCCGGGCCTTCTTGACCATCGGGCTGTCGGTGCGGATTTCCTGACCGTCGGCAGCCGGCAGCGCGCAGGAGGCCTGCGGCTTGGGCGGCCCGGGCTTCACCTCGACCAGACACATGCGGCAATTGCCCGCGATGCTGAGGCGTTCGTGATAGCAAAAGCGCGGGATTTCCTTGCCCGCAAGCTCGCACGCCTGAAGCACAGTCGCCCCCGCCGGGACCTCGATTTCCTGACCGTCTACGGTGACCTTGGGCATTACTCGGCTGCCTCTTGGAATTGCGCATTATGCTCGTTGATCCGCCGCTCCAGCTCGGGGCGGAAGTGGCGGATGAGGCCCTGGATCGGCCACGCGGCCGCATCGCCCAACGCGCAGATGGTGTGACCTTCGACCTGCTTGGTGACTTCCTGCAGCATGTCGATTTCCTCGATCGCGGCATCGCCGGTGCGCAGGCGCTCCATCATGCGCCACATCCAGCCCGTCCCTTCGCGGCAGGGGGTGCACTGGCCGCAGCTTTCGTGCTTGTAGAAGTAGCTGAGGCGGCTGATCGCGCGGACGATGTCGGTCGACTTGTCCATGACGATGACCGCCGCCGTCCCCAGACCGCTGCCCAGTTCCTTCAGCCCATCGAAGTCCATCGGCGCATTGCGGATCTGCGCAGCCGGAACCAGCGGCACGGACGAACCGCCGGGGATCACCGCCAGCAGATTGTCCCACCCGCCGCGAATGCCGCCGCAGTGCTTCTCGATCAGCTCTTCGAAGCTGATGCTCATCGCCTCTTCGACGACGCAGGGCTTTTCCACGTGGCCCGAGATCTGGAACAGCTTGGTGCCCTTGTTGTTCTCGCGCCCGAAGCTGGAGAACCACGAGGCCCCGCGCCGCAGGATCGTCGGAGCAACTGCGATGCTCTCGACGTTGTTGACCGTGGTCGGGCAGCCATAGAGGCCCGCGCCCGCCGGGAACGGGGGCTTGAGACGCGGCTGGCCCTTCTTGCCCTCGAGGCTCTCGATCATCGCGGTCTCTTCGCCGCAGATGTAGGCGCCCGCGCCGCGGTGCATGAAGACGTCGAAATCGTAGCCCGATCCGCAGGCGTTCTTGCCGAGGAAGCCAGCGTCATAGGCCTCGTGGATGGCCTTCTGGAGCGTCTCGGCCTCGCGGATATATTCGCCGCGTACGTAGATATAGGCCGCCCGCGCACGCATCGCGAAACCGGCGACCAGCGCGCCTTCGACCAGCTTGTGCGGATCGTGGCGCAGGATCTCGCGGTCCTTGCAGCTGCCCGGCTCGGATTCGTCGGCGTTGATGACGAGGAAGCTCGGACGACCGTCACGGCTTTCCTTGGGCATGAAGCTCCACTTCAGACCAGTCGGGAAGCCCGCCCCGCCCCGCCCGCGCAGGCCGCTCGCCTTCATCTCTTCGATGATCGCATCCTGCCCGCGCGCGAGCAGCGCCTTGGTATCGTCCCAATCGCCGCGCGCCTGCGCTGCCTTCAGGCCCCAATCCTGGAAGCCGTAAAGGTTGGTGAAGATGCGATCCTTATCGCTAAGCATTGCTGCTTCCTTCGTTATTGGCTTTTGCTTTGGCGCGCCTGATGCGGACCAGCGAAATCACTTGGAACACGAGGCCGAGACCCATCAGGATAACGCCCAGCTCCTTGGGGCCCATCACGCTCAGCACCGCGCCGCCGGCAAAGCCGGTGAGGCCGAGGATGGCGAAGAGCAACGTCAACCCGTTCATCCGAAGGAGCCTTGCGAATAGGCCACGGCGAGCCCGATGACGATCACGAGGATCACGCCAACGCGCACCAGCCCCATCAGCAACTTGAAGGCGATGAAGGCGAGCATCAGCGCGACGAGGATATAGATGATCTCGTTCACCGGGCGGCGCGCCCGTTCATGATGCGACCAAGCGCCGTGAACCCGCCGAACAACGCGCCAAGGATCAGCCAGACGATCCAGCCTTCACCCCGGAAGAAGTTGAACGCGGCGAGCGCCAGAAAGATCAGGCCGACAATCCCGCTGCCTGCTTGTGCCTTGCCGTTCATCACCATTCGCCCCGGTAATCGTGGTTCCCGGTGAGCATGTCAGCGAGCGAAGTCACCCCGCCCGAAGGTTCGGAGGTGTGCCGCCCCGGCTCCTGCGTGCCCGCCTTGGGAGTCTGCCCGGCGGCCAGCGCATCGAGCACCGCGTCGAGGCGCTCAGGGTTGAGGTCTTCGTAGTTGTCGTCGTTGATCTGGACCATCGGCGCGGTGGCGCAATTGCCCATGCATTCGACTTCGGTGAGGGTCCACAACCCGTCCGCCGAAATGCCGCCCTTCACCATGCCGCGCTTCTTGCAAGCCGACATGATGTCGTCGCTGCCGCGCAGCATGCAGGGCGTGGTGCCGCACACCTGGACGTGGAATTTGCCGACGGGCTTCAGGTTATACATGAAGTAGAAGCTGGCGACTTCGAGCACCCGGATCACCGGCATATCGAGATACTTGGCGACATACTCGACCACCGGAAGCGGCAGCCACCCTTGCGTATCGGTCTCCGCGCCGACCTGCCGCTGGGCAAGATCGAGCAGCGGCATCACCGCCGAACGCTGACGCCCTTCGGGATACTTGGCGATGTGCCAATCGGCGGTCTTGCGGTTCTCCGGCGTCCATTCGAACGCGCTCCAGCGGGCGCGCAGTTCGGGAGTGTCGGGAGCGGGGGTACGGTCAGCCATTAGCGGATGAACTCCACGCGAGAGCACAGATCGCCCTCGAAGGAATAGACGGCGATCACATCAAAGGGCTCGACCGGCGGCGAGCCGTCGGTCGCAGGGCCGCGCGTCACATGCTCGCGCATGAGGACATAGTTGCCGATGGCTTGTGCCTCGACGATTTCGGCATGGTTCTGCGGCCAGCGCGCAAAGGCAGCGGCAAGCCCGGAACGCGTGCCTTCCTTGCCTTCCCGCACCACATCGCCGCGATAATTCGCCTCGCAGGCATCGTCGGTCATGAACGCGACATAGGCATCGACGTCCTGCGCGTTGTAGGCGTCGATCATGGCCCTTGCCGTGGCAAGACCGCGCGCGCTCAGATCAGGGGTTTCGGTTGCGAGGAAGCGCTCAGCCATCATTCTTCTTCTTGAGACTGGCGGCGATGGCGATCAGCGATGCTGCAATCGCGATGTTCGCCGCACCGATGGCCACATTTTCGAGGTAAAACATGATGGCTGCGGTGCAGAACAGAATAACCGCAAATGCAAACAGCAAAGGGCGCATGGCTTCGGGCTTCACCGGTCACACTCCCCGAACACCACGTCGATCGCGCCCAGAATGGCGGTCGCGTCGGGCAGCATGTGGCCCTTGGACATGAAGTCCATCGCCTGAAGGTGCGAGAAGGCCGTCGGGCGGATCTTGCAGCGGTAGGGCTTGTTGGTGCCGTCGCTGACAAGATAGACCCCGAACTCGCCCTTGGGGCTTTCGGTCGCGACGTAAACCTCGCCCTCGGGCACGTGGAAGCCTTCGGTGTAGAGCTTGAAGTGGTGGATCAGCGCTTCCATCGACTGCTTCATTTCGCCGCGCTTGGGCGGCACGACCTTGGTGTCGCTGCTGGCGATCGGGCCTTGCGGCATGTCGCGCAGGCACTGGCGGATGATCTTGGCGCTTTCGTAGACTTCCTTCACGCGCACCATGAACCGGTCGTAGCAATCCGAATTGGTGCCGACGGGAATGTCGAACTCCATGCGATCATAGACGTCGTAGGGCTGCGACTTGCGCAGGTCCCACGGGATGCCCGCGGCGCGGATCATCGGGCCGCTGAAGCCCCAGGCAATCGCGTCCTCGCGGCTGACGATGGCGATATCGACATTGCGCTGCTTGAAGATGCGGTTGTCGGTAACGAGGCTCATCGCGTCTTCGAAGAGCTGGAAGAAGCGGTTGTCGAGCCAGTCGCCGATGTCGACAAGCAGCTTTTCCGGCACGTCCTGATGGACGCCGCCCGGGCGGAACCATGCCGAGTGCATACGCGCGCCGCTCGCCCGCTCAAAGAAGTTCAGGCAATCCTCGCGCAGGTCCATGATCCACAGGTTCGGCGTGAACGCGCCGACGTCGAGGATGTGTGCGCCCATGTTGAGCAGGTGGTTGCAGATGCGGGTCAGCTCGGCGAACAGCACGCGCAAGTACTGGGCGCGGATCGGCACCTCGAGATTGAGCAGCTTCTCGATGGCGAGCACATAGGTGTGCTCCATCGCCAGCGGCGAGCAGTAGTCGAGCCGGTCGAAGTACGGGAGCGCCTGGAGGTAGGTCTTCTGCTCGATCAGCTTTTCGGTGCCGCGGTGGAGCAGGCCGATATGCGGATCGATCCGCTCGATCACCTCGCCGTCGAGCTCCATCACCATGCGCAGCACGCCATGCGCGGCCGGGTGTTGGGGGCCGAAGTTGATCGTGTAGTTGGTGATTACCTCACCGGTGGTGGTGAGCGATTCCTCGCGTTGCATGGTCATCGGCCACCCTCCTTGGAGGTGGAGTCCGGGGCGCCGGGGGCGGGCTTGCCGGTGTCCTTCTTGGCAGGCGCAGCGCCGGCGACGGGCTTGGCGGCGGCTTTGTCGGCGGCCTTGCCGGCGCCGGTTTCGGCGGGCTTTTCGGTCGTCTTGGGCTCGGCCACGGGGGGCGTGCCGCGCGATTTCTCGTCACCGGGCAGCACGTAGTCCGCGCCTTCCCAGGGCGAGAGGAAGTCGAAGGTGCGCATTTCCTGCGCCAGCACGACGGGTTCGTACACCACGCGCTTCTCCTCCTCGGAGTAGCGCAGTTCGGTGTAGCCGGTGACGGGGAAATCCTTGCGGAAGGGGTGCCCTTCGAAGCCGTAGTCGGTGAGAATGCGGCGCAGGTCGGGGTTGCCCGCGAAGGTCACGCCGAACATGTCGAACACCTCGCGCTCGAGCCACCCGGCGTTGGGCCATAGCGTGGTGACGGTCGGCACCGGGGTATCCTCGGAGGCCGAGCACTTCACCATGACGCGGTGGTTCTTGGTCAGGCTCTGGAGCATGTAGACAACCTCGAACCGCTCCTCACGGCTCGGATAGTCGACCCCGGCGATTTCCATGAGCTGCTGGTAAGCGTGATCATCGCGCAAGATCGCGAGCACCCGCGGCACAGCGTCGCGCTGGACGCGGAAGATGATCTCGCCGTGGTTTTCGGTCGCCTCGATCAGCCAGACCGAGATGGTCTCGCTGATCGCGTCGATCACGCCTTCATTGGAGGCGAACTTCGGGGCGGAGTGGAGAACGGCCATCAGCTTTCGACCTTAAAGGAGGCGAAGAACCGGTCGATCATAGCAATTAGATCGGATTTGCTTGCCGGATCTTCCGAAGCGCCGCCAGCCATGATCAGCGCGACCTTCCTCGGATTTATCTGGATCGCTGCGCGCTGGCCGAGCATTACGCCATCTTCACTCCGGTCCGCGGCATAGCGGCGGCCCTCGATCGCGAGCTTCACCGGCTTCACGTGATCACGCTCCGAAGAAGGAACGGGCGAGAACAATTCATCCAGAACAGGCGGCGTTTCACCCTCGGGGAACTGCGTAACGCTCACCATGAGAGTTGCGCCGCCGCGTTTGCACAGCACAACACGGCTGCCGCCGACTTCTGGCACTCCTTCTTCGCGGAATTCGACATTATCGGGCGAGCACGGAACCTCGAACGACAGATCGGAATCAAGGCTGTCCACCCGGTACCACCCCGCATCGGACGCACCCGAACTGGCTGAAGTCATGAGCGCCAAGCCCGAAACGATTGCGAACACCGCACTCACCGCTCGATTGTCCCCACGCGGCGGATCTTCCGCTGCAACTGCATCACGCCGTAGAGCAACGCCTCGGCAGTCGGGGGGCAGCCGGGGACGTAGATGTCGACCGGCACGATGCGGTCGCAGCCGCGCACCACCGAGTACGAGTAGTGGTAATAGCCGCCGCCATTGGCGCAGCTGCCCATGCTGATCACGTACTTGGGATCGGACATCTGGTCGTAAACCTTGCGCAGCGCCGGAGCCATCTTGTTGCACAGCGTGCCCGCCACGATCATCACGTCCGACTGGCGCGGGGAGGCGCGCGGGGCGGCGCCGAAGCGTTCCATGTCGAAACGCGGCATGTTGGCGTGGATCATCTCGACCGCGCAGCAGGCGAGCCCGAAGGTCATCCACCACAGCGAGCCGGTGCGCGCCCACTGGAACAACTCCTCGGTCGAGGTGACGAGGAAGCCCTTGTCGGTAACCTCGGTCTGGAGCGACTTGAAGAAGTCCGCATCCGGTGCCTGCACGGCGCCGCCGCCAGCGGCGTTGGTTAGCGCAGTAATGTCGGGCAATCCTTGGGGAGGAGAAACGATATTGGTCATTCCCAGTCCAACGCCCCTTTTTTCCATTCGTAGGCAAGGCCGACAGCGAGGATGAACAGGAATACCATCATCCCGCCCCATCCGGTCCAACCTGTGACATTGAGGCTGACCGCCCACGGAAACAGGAACGCGGCCTCGAGATCGAAGACGATGAAGCTGATCGCCACGAGGTAGAAGCGCACGTCGAACTGGCTGCGCGCATCCTCGAAGGCGGGGAAGCCGCACTCGTATTCGGAAAGCTTTTCGGCATCGGGATTATGCGTGCCGGTGAGGCGCGACACCGCCATCGGCGCGAACACGAAGAGCACCGACAGCCCGAAGGCGACCAGCACGAACAACAGTATCGGCAGATACTGGCTGAGGTCGATCACGACGATGTCCAAGCTATTAATCCCGTCGGTCGCCCTAAGCCTGTCGGAACCGCCGCGCAAGCCTGCGACTCGGGGAAAAGCTCTGGGGTCTGTTGCAGGAAATCGAACAGAGGTTGCGGGAGGTTGGCCCTCCCGCGCCCCGCTCTACTTCATCATCCGCTCGGCCGCCGATTGGGTCGCCTTGCCATAGGGCGGCTTTAACCCACCCAGCTTGGCAATGTCGATCTTGGGCTGGTGATAGACGCTGCGCGCATGGCTGAATTCGCGGAAGCCCTCGACCGCGTGGTAAGAACCCATCCCCGACGGTCCGACCCCTCCGAACGGCAGGTCTTCCATCGAGACATGGAACACTACGTCATTGGTGGTCACGCCGCCCGAGATCGTGCGGGTCAGCACCCGCTCCTGCTCGGTCTTGTCCTCACCGAAATAGTAGAGGCCGAGCGGACGGTCGTGCTCGTTGATATAGTCGATGGCCTGATCGACCGCCTTGTAGGTCATCACCGGCAGCACGGGGCCGAAGATTTCCTCCTGCATCACGGTCATGTCGTCGGTGACGTTCCTGAGGACGGTCAGCGGCATCTTGCGCTGGTTGGCGTTGCTGAAATCCTCGCCTGCCGGATTGACCTCGATCACCTCGGCGCCTTTGCCCTTGGCATCGGCAACGAGGCCCTGAAGCCGCTCGAAATGGCGGTCGGATACGATCGAAGCGTAATCGTCATTGTCGAGAATGCGCGGATACATCGCAGCCGCCGCACCGGTCACGCCCGCAACCGCCTCGTCGGCCTTGTCCTCGGGCACCATCAGATAATCGGGGGCGAGGCAGATCTGGCCTGCGTTCATCATCTTGCCGATGGCGATGCGCTCACCCGCCTTGGCGAAATCGGCGCTGCGCCCGAGCACGACCGGCGACTTGCCGCCGAGTTCGAGCGTCACCGGCACGAGGTTGGCTGCCGCCGCCTGCATCACGCGGCGACCGGTTGCGGTCGATCCGGTGAAGACGAGGTGGTCGAACGGCAGCGAGGAGAACGCCGCAGCGACTTCCGGACTGCCGGTCACGACCGCGACTTCCTCGGGCGCAAAATACTCCGCCGTCAGCTCGGCCATCAGCTCGCTGGTGCGCTCGGTGAATTCGGACGGCTTGATCATTGCCCGATTGCCCGCGGCCAGCACCTGCATCAGCGGGCCGAAGGCGAGCTGGATCGGGAAGTTCCACGGGCTGAGGATGCCGATCACGCCCTTGGGCTCAAAGCGCAACTCGGCCTTGGCGCCCAGCAGCCCGAGCGGGAACTGGACCTTGCGCTTCTCGGGCTTGGCCCACTGGTCGATGTGCTTGAGCGCATGGTTGCCCGCGCCCACGGTGGCGGCAATGTCCGTCAGCATCGACTGGTGCATCGAACGGCTGCCGAAATCGGCGCTCATCGCCTTGGCAAATTCCTCGCCGTGATCCTTGACCAGCGCGATGGCGCGCTTGATGCGATCCTTGCGCTGCGAAATCGGCTCGGGGCGCGAGGCAGTGAAGGCGGCGCGCTGGCGCGCAAGCAGAGCTTCAAGTTCTTCGCGGCGGTCGTCGGCCATGTCGTTCTCCCGTTCGGACATAGGGCATCTCGGGGGATGCGTTTTGATTTGCGACCGTCTTTGCCGAAAGACCGGCATGGCGCAAGCTGCAAGGCGCCCGGTTGTATGGCACGCGATTGCCATGCGCCTCTGCCATGACTACATCGCCGGCTGTCTTTCAGTTCCCCGAGGATTTTGCCATGACCCAGCTCTCCCCCGCCGATCCGATCGTCATCCTCTCCTATGCGCGCACCCCGATGGGCGCGATGCAGGGCGCTTTGTCGGAAGTGAGCGCGACCGATCTTGGTGCCATCGCGGTCAAGGCGGCTGTCGAGCGTTCGGGCGTGTCGGTCGAGGATATCGACCGCGCTTATATGGGCTGCGTGCTGCCCGCCGGCCTCGGTCAGGCCCCAGCGCGTCAGGCTGCGATCAAAGCGGGGCTGCCGCTCTCGGTCGAGGCGACTACCGTCAACAAGGTCTGCGGATCGGGGATGCAGACCCTGATCATGGGCGCAGAGGCGCTCGCCAGCGGCACCATCGACGTGGTGGTCGCGGGCGGCATGGAGAGCATGACGAATGCGCCCTACCTCCTCAAGAAGCACCGCTCGGGCGCGCGGCTGGGCCATGACACGGCCTATGACCACATGTTCCTCGACGGGCTGGAAGACGCTTACGAGCCGGGCCGCGCGATGGGCACCTTCGCGCAGGACACCGCCAACGCCTACCAGCTGACCCGCGAGGACATGGACGCCTATTCCATCGAGAGCCTTGCCCGCGCCAATCGCGCCATCGCCAGCGGCGCCTTCGACGCAGAGGTCGTGCCGGTGACGGTATCGACCCGTGCCGGCGACGTCGTGGTCGCGCATGACGAGGCACCCGGCAAGGGCCGCCCCGACAAGATCCCGCAGCTGAAGCCCGCCTTTGCCAAGGACGGGACGATCACTGCGGCGACCTCGAGCTCGATCTCGGACGGTGCCGCCGCAATGGTGCTGACCCGTGCCAGCGTTGCCGAGGCCAAGGGCTTGACCGCGGTGGCGCGCGTCGTCGCGGTTGCCAGCCACGCGCAGGCCCCCGCGCAATTCACCACCGCGCCGATCCCCGCGATCCAGAAGGTGCTCGCCCGCGCCGGTTGGGGTGTGGACGATGTCGATCTGTTCGAAGTGAACGAGGCCTTCGCCTGCGTCGCGATGTTTGCGATGCGCGATCTCGGCATTCCGCACGACAAGATCAACGTCAACGGCGGCGGCACGGCTCTGGGCCACCCGATCGGGGCGAGCGGCTCGCGGATCGTGGTGACGCTGATCAATGCTTTGAAGCAGCAGGGCAAGACGCGCGGCGTCGCCTCGCTGTGCATCGGCGGCGGGGAAGCGACGGCTGTGGCGGTCGAGCTGGTCTAAGAGGCCCGCGCGCGGCGGGGCGGCGGGTTACTCGTCGCCCGCCAATGCTTCCGATCCCCACAGGCGCGCGGCGTTCATCCAGCCCTTGCGCCCGCCGATGTCGACTTGGCACCAACCGCCGATGCAGGACTTGAGGCGCGCGACGACGCCCGGCTCGGCGCGCCACTTGATCGCGCCCGCTCCGCCCGCCTCAGCGCGGATCTCGGCGGTGCCTGTGCCGATCACGAGCCCGCCCCGTTCAGGATCGAGCTGGCTTGCGGCGATCCAGCCCTGCGTGCCTTCGTTGTCCTCGACCAGACGCCAGCCTTCGCGGATGCGGACGACCTTCACCGGCAGGCCTTTCCTGAGGTAGACCCAAGTGACGGGATACTCGTTGCTGGGCCCGACGCGCATGTTGACCTTCTCGTAGCGCAAGCTCGCCCAGTAGGGCAGCACGCGGTCCTGCGCCTTGAGCGGGGCGAGCAATCCAAAAATGCTGACGAGCATCAGGGCGAAGATGGTGAAGATACGGAGCTTTGGCATCGCCCCCCGATAGCCCCACCAGCCTTGCGGATTCAAGGCCGAGAGCCTTGACCACCAAGCCCTTGAGGCATTAGCCCACAGCCATGACCCAGCGCCCCCCTCGCCCCCTCGCCAACCTTCCGCGCGTGATCGTCACCCGCCACCTGATGCCGGAGGTGGAAGCGCGGATGCGCGAGCTGTTCGACGTGGTGCTGAACGAGGCCGACGCGCCCCTCACCCGCGAGCAACTGGTGGCCGCAATGCAGGACTGCGACGTGCTGGTGCCGACCGTCACCGACCGCATCGACGCCGATTTGATCGCCGGTGCTGGCGAGCGCCTCGGCCTGATCGCCAATTTCGGCGCAGGGACCGAGCATATCGACCTTGCCGCCGCCGCCGACCGCAAGATCATTGTCACTAACACCCCGGGCGTCTTCACCGACGACACCGCCGACCTGACGATGGCGGGCATCATCGGCGTGCCGCGCCGCATCCGCGAAGGGACCGCACTGGTCCGCAGCGGCAAGTGGACCGGCTGGGCACCCTCGGGGCTGCTCGGACGCAAGCTCGCCGGCAAGGTGCTCGGCATCGTCGGAATGGGACGCATCGGTCAGGCCGTCGCGCACAGAGCGCGTGCCTTCGGGCTCGAGATCGCGTACTACAACCGCAAACCCCTGCCCGAGGCCCTTGAGCGGATGCTCGGCGCGCGCCACGTCGCTGACGTAGACGCTCTGATGGCCGAGGCCGACATTCTCACGCTCCACTGCCCGCTCACCGAGGAAACCCGACACCTCATCGACGCGCGGCGGATCGCGCTGATGAAGCCCGGCAGCAGCATCGTGAACACCGCGCGCGGCGAGCTGATCGACCAGGAGGCGCTAATTGCGGCGCTGGAGTCCGGCCATCTCGCGGGTGCGGGTCTCGACGTCTATCCCGACGAGCCCCACGTCGATCCGCGCCTGATCGCGCACCCCAATGTCATGACCCTCCCCCACATCGGCAGCGCGACTGCCGAGGGCCGCGAGGACTCGGGCCACAAGGTGATTGCGAATATCCGCATGTGGGCAGACGGCCATCGCCCTCCCGATCAGGTGCTGACGGCACTGGTGCGCTAAGCGGCGAGCGCTTTTCCCAATTCGTTCACCACTCGCGCGATCGCCGGCCGGGTTGAGGCAAGCGCGAAGTGTGAGAACGGCACTTCCACCTCGGCATCGCGCTCATGCGGCAAGCCACGGGCTGCGGCAGGGGCAATCACACCGTCCTTGCGCGACCACAATGCGATTGTCTTCACTGAAGGCTTCAAGGCGGGATCATCAGGGACCGGGGGCGCATCGACCTTGTGGTCGTTGATTGCCTCGTAGAGCCGCCAAGCATTGTTCGCCCGCCGGTCCCCTGAGAAGGGCGACCCCAATGTCATCACCAGCTGGACCAACTCGGGATGGCGCTGCGCCAATACTCTGGCGTAGAGCCCGCCCAGACTCCATCCGATGATTGCGACCTTGCGCTGCTCAGCCGTTGCAATCTTGGCCAGCCTGTCGCTCGCGCGGGATAGCGTCGTAGCCTTGATACCAGTCAGGAAGCCAAGCTGCGAAGCGAAACTGCGGTAGCCCGTTTCATCGAGCGTACGGCGGAGCAGCGCGGTGGCGTTGTCGCTCGAGAGGATGCCAGGAATCACCAACACCGGCTGCCCCGCCCCGCCCCGCGCGCCCTCGACCACCTCGGCAGACCGAAGCGGGCCCAGCAGGATGGGCAGCGTGTAAGGCAACTCTCGTAGCCAGAGTGAAACGGGCGGCGGAGCCTTATCGTCCATCCCCCCGCCTCCGTCAGTCGCCCGTCAAGATCCGCTCGACCAGCTCGCCCACGCTCGGGGTGTAGCCATTCGAGAAAAAGGGGTCGGTCTTGAAGCGGTAGGCAGCGTGACCTGCGAAAGCGAGGTTGTCATCGGGGTCGCCGCCGTGGGCGATGTCCTGCAAGGTCTTCTGAATGCAGAAGCTGCGCGGGTCGGCGAGGCGCCCGGTGGTGTAATCGTCGTGATCCTTCCACGCCGAGAAACCGCAATGCGACAGGCAGCCCATGCAGTCCTGCTGGTCCTTGCGGATCACTTCGCGCGAATCCGGGGTGACGAAGACGATGGTGTTGTCCGGCGTCTTCAGCGGTTCGCTGTGCCCGGCGCGCATCCACATTTCGGCCTTGGTCTTGTCTTCCGGGCGTACCCAGAAGCTGCGCGCCTTGCCGTCATCGCCAAGCTGGACAGTGCCCTCTTCTTCGCCGCGCTTGAAGAAGGATATCTGGCGCTCGGAGCGGTGCATGAGATCGTAGAGGAACGGGGTCTTGACCGCGCTCGAATAGAAACCAGTGGGTGAGAACTTGTGGAGCAGCACGTCACCCGGTTCGACGGTGCGCAGCATGTCTTTCCAGATCTGCGGGATCGGACTCTCGCGGGTCAACAGCGGGCGCGTGCCGAACTGGAAGGCAATCTTGCCGAGCTCGGGATTGTCGATCCAGTCGTTCCATTCGCGCAGGTACCAGACGCCGCCTGCCATCACGATCGGCACATCGTCCGATACGCCCTCGGCACGCATCGTGTCGCGCAGCGCCTTGACGCGCGGATAGGGGTCTTCAGGCTTGGTGGGATCCTCGGCGTTGGAGAGGCCGTTGTGACCGCCGGCGAGCCAGGGGTCCTCGTAGACCACCGCCGCCATCAGGTCAGGGACCTTGTGATAGCTGCGCTTCCACAGCGCGCGGAAGGCGCGGCCCGAGCTGACGATCGGCAGGTAGCTGACGTTGAAGCGCGCCGCGATCTCGGCCAACTTGTAGGGCATCCCGGCCCCGCAGGTGACGCCGGTGACGAGGCCGCGCGTGTTCTCCAGCACGCCTTCGAGCACGGCTTGCGCCCCGCCCATTTCCCACAACACGTTGATGTTGATCGCGCCCTTGCCGTCCGCCATTTCGTAGGCCTTCTTGACCTGCGTGGTGGCGCCATCGATGGCGTAGCGGATCAGCTCCTGGTGACGGTCGGCACGCGTTGCGCCGTGGTAGAGCTGGGGGATCGGGTTGCCGTCCGCGTCATAGCTGTCGGCATTGACCGCGCTGACCGTGCCGATACCGCCGGCTGCCGCCCAAGCGCCGGAACTCGCGTGGTTGGTTGCCGATACACCCTTGCCGCCTTCGACCAGCGGCCAAACTTCACGACCGCCATAGACGATCGGACTCAAACCCTTAAACAACGAGCAGTCCCCTCTGCGCCGGGATAGGCGCGGTCTTGTTAAATCTTGCCATAGTGCGCACCGCCGCGTGCCGCAACCTCGTGGGATAGGAGCCCTTCAGCCTGCGCTACAGGGTTTGATATTGGCCGGCACAGCCCTCGTCGGACCGCGCTGGAAGCGGGCAAAATAGCCCTTGATATCAGGCCGCTCGGTATACTCGACGAGCACGTAGCCGACCGCCTCGAACTCGCAGAACAGAAGAGTGTGCGGCAGGCCATGGCTGCCGACGCGGCTTTCACTTTCCACGACAACGATCTGTCCGCCTGCACCCAACGCGGGCCACATGTTCCAGAGGAACGCGTAAGGCTCGGTTACTTCGTGGTACATATGCACCATGAAGATCCGGTCGAAACTGTCGGCGGGAAGCTGTGGATCATCGGTGCCGCCGAGCTTGATCGAGATGTTTTCGAGCCGCTCGCGCTCGACCCGCCGGCCGAGACGGTCGAGCGCCTCGCGGCTGATGTCCTGCGCGAGAACCCGGCCATCGACCCCGACCCGCTCGGCGAGACGCACGGTATAGTAGCCCTCGCCTGCGCCAATGTCAGCAACAGTCATGCCCGGGCGGATGTCGGCAAGGTCCATGACGACCTTCGCCTCGCCGCGCTCGTCGCGGTCGTCCTCGTTGGAGAACTGGTTGGAGACAACCTGAACCACCGGACGGTCGGGCGCCGGAAAGGCCACGGCGCTGTCGGGGCGCTTGGGGCTCGCGGGCGAAAGGCCGTCGCACCCTCCGAGCAGCGCAAAGCCGCCTGCCGCCAAAGCCACCAATAGCGCGCGGGGCCCTATCATCAGGCCTACTCCACGTCCTCGATCTCGACCTTCTCGCCCGTCACCCGCTGTGCGAGCGCGGCCGAGATGAAGGGATCGATAGCACCGTCAAGCACGGCGTCGGGCGAGGTCGAGACCACGCCGGTGCGCAGGTCCTTGACCATCTGGTAGGGCTGCAGGACGTAGGAGCGGATCTGGTGGCCCCACCCGATATCACTCTTGGCCGAATGCTCGGCGCTGGCGGCTTCTTCACGGGAGCGCATCTCGGCTTCGTAGAGCCGGGCTTTGAGCATGTTCATCGCGATTTCGCGGTTCTTGTGCTGGCTGCGGTCCTGCTGGCTGGCGACAACGATCCCGGTCGGCTGGTGGGTGATGCGCACTGCCGAATCCGTCGTGTTGACGTGCTGCCCGCCAGCGCCCGAGGCACGATAGGTGTCGATCTTGAGATCGGCAGGATTGATGTCGATCTCGAAGGTGTCGTCGATGACCGGGAACACCCAGACGCTCGAGAAGCTGGTATGTCGGCGCGCCGAGCTGTCATAGGGGCTGATGCGGACGAGACGGTGGACGCCGCTCTCGGTCTTGGCATAACCATAGGCGCCCTCGCCCTTGATGTGCAGCGTCGCGGACTTGATCCCCGCCTGCTCGCCCGCCTGATATTCCACCGTCTCGACCTTGAAGCCGCGCCGCTCAGCCCAGCGGCCATACATGCGGAACAGCATCTCGGCCCAATCCTGGCTCTCGGTCCCGCCGGCGCCGGCGTGGATTTCGAGATAGGTGTCGTTGTCGTCGGCCTCGCCTGAGAGCAGAGCCTGCACCTTGTCGGCATCGGCACGGTCGGCGAGGCGTTCGAGCGTCCGAAGCCCGTCATCGACGATCGAGTCCTCGCCCTCGGCCTCGCCCATTTCGATGAACTCGATGGCGTCGGCCATCTCAGCTTCGATCTCGTGCACGGTGTTGACCGCGTTCTCGAGCGTCTTCTGCTCGCGGCTGATCGCCTGCGCCTGCTTGGGATTGTCCCAGAGGTTCGGGTCCTGCACCCGTGCGTTCAGCTCCTCGAGCCGGCGCAGCGCGCGCTCCCAGTCGAGCGACAGGCGCACCAGCGCCAGCGCCGCCTCGATCCGGTTGATGTAAGACTGGGCCTCGGCCCGCATGGGTCAGTCCTTCGCGACGATAAGCAAGTAAGGCCGATGCGCTTAGCGTCGGCGGCGCGATTGTAAAGCGGCCACCGCGCCCCTTGCCAGCCCTACTTCCGCTTCAGCGCACGTACCGCTGCGAGGGTCTGGGCGACGTGGTCCTTGTAGTCAGGATTGGCGTGGACCGCCACGATCCTGCCGTCTTGCGCGATGACGAAGGACGTGCGCGAGGTCATGGTGCCCTTGCCCAATTTCACGTCATAGGCGGTGCTGATCTTGTCCGTCGCAACGCCGACGGGGAAGGCGTCGCGGCATTCCTGACGACTGAACTTCTTGAGCGTTTCGATGTCGTCACCGGACATGCCGATCACGCTTGCCCCGGCTGCCTTGAACTGCGGCATCGCCTCGGCAAAGGCATTGGCTTCGAGCGTGCAGCCCGAGGTGAAAGCCTTCGGATAGAAATATAGCACCACAGGGCCCTTTGCGAGCGCGGCCCTAAGAGTGAAGCCGAACTCCTTGCCTGCGAGAGCCGCCTTGGTCGTGAAGGCCGGTGCCTTGGCGCCCTTGGGCAATTCGGCCGAAGCGGAGGTCATGGAGACGGCGGACAGGCCGACGAGGGCGAGGGCCGCGAAAGCGGCGGTGCGGTTACGGTTCATGCATTCTCCAACCCGCCAGCCCCGCGAAGGGTTCCGGCGCGCTTCCATCAATCGGTCAATCGATCCCGCCCTCGTCGAGGTATTCGACCCCCTTGGGGGTATCGACGACGGCGCTTTCGGCGCTCTGCCGCCCTGCGCGGATCAGTGCGATGATCTCGTTGCGCTTGGCTGCGATGGCGTCCTGCCGGGTGTAACGCTCTGGCTCGGTGTCCGGCTTGAACGCTTCCCAGATGATCGCCGATTTCGGATCGTCGGTCGGCCAGCCATCGAACACGCGCTTGCCCGAGAAGCGGTCGACCCGCACCATCCGGACGCCGGCTGGCGCGACAGGCGGAAGATCGGACCACTTGGCCTTGGTCTTCTCGATCAGGCTCTTGACGATCGGTGCCGAGATCGTGCCGCCATAGGCATAGCCGCCCATGTCGCGCGGCTGGTCGAAGCCCACATAGGCGCCCGCGATCATCTGCTGGGTGCCGCCGATAAACCACACGTCCTTAGGGCCAGTGGTCGTCCCGGTCTTGCCGAACAGCGGAAGATTGAGCGAATTGAGGACGGTCGCGGTGCCGCGGCTGACCGCGCCGCGCAGCATGTTCATCACCTGGAACGCTGTGCGCGCGTCCATCGCCTGCGTGCCCTTGACCCCGAAGCGCGGCATCGGCTTGCCGTCCCACTTGGCCATGTTGCAGCCAAGGCAATCGCGGGTGTCGGCGCGCCAGAGCACTTTCCCGCGGCGATCCTGCACGTAGTCGATCACCGTCGGCTTGTTGATGCGCCCGTGGTTGGCGAGCGCACCATAGGCAGAAACCATCTTCACCAGCGTCGTCTCGCCAGCGCCGAGCGCGGTCGAGGGATAGGCCGGGAACTTGCCGATCCCGACGCGCTCGATCTCCTTGACGACGTTGTTCATCCCCGCCGTCATGCCGATCTGCACGGTCATGATATTCTGCGACTGCTCGAGGCCGTAGCGCATCGGATGCTGCCCGCCCGCCCCGCGCCCGCCGCGGATGCACTTTTCGCCAAGCCCTGCCCCTTGGAAGAAGCAGAAGCGCGAGTTGTCTATCTGCGTCGACGGGGTCATCCCCGTGTCGAGCCCCGCGGCATAGACGAAGGGCTTGATGGTCGAGCCCGGCTGGCGCATCGCCTGCGTCGCGCGGTTGAAGTCCGAGAGGCGGTTATCGAAGCCCCCCTGCATCGCCAGCACCCGCCCCGACTGCGCCTGCTCCACCATCAACGCGCCCTGCGCTTCGGGGATGGTGCGCACTTGCCAGCCATTGCCTGCCGGATTGGCGGCGATCACGTCTCCCGCCTTGAGCTGGTCGGGGAGATTGGCAAGCGGCGCTTCACTGCCGTCGGCAAAGCCGATCCGGGCGTTACCGCCGCTCCGCTGGGTGACGACGCCGATGCGCCAGTCCTTGTAGCTGATCCCGAGCGGCGAGGATTGCAGGCGGCTCGCCCATTGGCCGTCCGCAACGTCGAGCGTCGCGATCGGCGCCTTCCACGCACGCCCGCCCTGGTAGCGCAGCAGGCCTTCGCGCAGCGCGTCGCGCGCGGCGATCTGGATCTGCGGATCGAGGCTGGTGCGCACCCAAAGGCCCCCCGCATAGACCGAGTTCGGCCCGTCCTCGGCCGTCTCGCCGAAACGCTCGATAAGGTCGCGGCGAACCTCCTCGAGGAAATAGCCTGCATCGACACTACGCTCGCGTCGTTGGGTGACGAGGCCCAATGGCTGGGCCGCCGCCGCACGACGCTGCGAACCGGTGATGAAACCGTTCTTCTCCATCTGGTCGAGCACGAAGTTGCGTCGCTCGAGCGCTGCCTGCTCCTGACCCTTGCGACCGTAACGTTCGGGCGCCTTGGGAAGGATCGCCAAGAACGCCATCTCGTGCAGCTGGAGCTGGTCGACATCCTTGTCGAAATAGGCGCGCGATGCTGCCTGCACGCCGAAGGAACGTCGGCCGAGCGGGATCTCGTTGAGGTAAAGCTCGAGGATTTCCTGCTTGGTCAGCACCTGTTCGATGCGTCCGGCGAGGATCATTTCCTTCAGCTTGCGGGTGACCGAATACTCATCGCCAAGCAGCAGGTTCTTGGCGACCTGCTGGGTGATGGTCGATCCGCCGACCGCGCGTTCGCCCGAACCGAACTTGGTGGCATAGTCGAACACCGCGTTGGCCGTGCCGAGGAAGTCGACGCCGCCGTGGCTGAAGAAAGTCTTGTCTTCCGCCGCGAGATAGGCCTCGACCAGCTTCTGCGGGAAATCGGCATATTGCAGCTGAACGCGCCGCTCGCGGGCGTAGGAGTGGACGATCTCGCCGTCGACGCCCCGCACCACGGTGGGCAGCGGGGTTTCGTAGGTAAGCAGCGCCTCCGCCTCGGGCAGGCCACTGGCGAGCCACACGAACAGGGCGATCCACAAGGCGAGAAACAGGCCGAAGCCGATCGCGAACAGCTTGAACAAGCGGCTTGCCCGCCAGCGCGCACGGAACCACGCCAACGCGCCGCCGGCATCGCGGTTCACGCGGTAGCGGAAATAGGCCCAGGTGGATGGCCGGTCGGAAGGCGTGGTCGGCTCGGTCATGAACGGGGCGCAACTAGCACGCGAGGCTCGGCGAAAGCTAGCCGCTTTCGCCCGCTATGCCCCGCCTGCCTCCGCCTCGGCGCGGCGCGCGAAATAGATGCGGATCGCGCGGGCGAGCACGGCGCCATACTGCGCACGGCCCTGCACCGTGGTCAGCCGCGCGCGGTCGGTCAGGTTGGTAACAAAGCCGCTCTCGAACAGCACCGAGGGCACGTCGGGCGCGCGCAGCACCGCGAGCGCGGCGGCGCGGCGCGGCTGGGGAATGAATGGAAGCGTCTTTTCCCCCTCGCGCAGCACAAGGCCGGAAAAGGCCAGTGCATCTTCCTGCGTGCGCTGCTGCGAGAGCTCGACGAGGATCGTGCTCACCGCAGCGCTCTGCCCGTCGATGGTGATGCCATTCAGCCGGTCGGCATCGTTTTCGCGCGCAGCGAACCGCGCCGCTGCCTCGTTCGACGCCGCGTTGGAGAGGGTGTAGATGCTCGCACCGCTGACCTCCTCGCGCTCTCCGGCGGAATCCGCGTGGATCGAGATGAACAGATCAGCCTCCAGACGCCGCGCGATCTCGGGGCGGTAGGGGAGCGGGAGGATGCGGTCGTCGGAACGGGTCAGCGCGACCCTGACGCCGCCCTGCCGCAGCAACTCGTCGCGCAAGGCCAGCGCGAGCGCGAGGGTGATGTCCTTCTCCTCGACGCGCTTGCCTTCGGGATCGGTGCCGATCGCACCGGGATCGCGGCCGCCGTGTCCGGCGTCGATCACCACCAGCGGACGCGCGGGATCGTCGGGGCCTTCCACCTTCGGCAGTTCGAGCTCCGGCGCCTTCTCGTCTGCCAGCGCGAAACGCAGAACATAGTCGCGGCCCCACACCGGCACGGGGATCTCGCGTCCCAGCAGCCGCGCTCCGCCAAGCAGCGCCAGCGGGACCAGCAGCACGATCAGGAACAGGGTGCGAAAGCTCATGATGTAAAAGCGCTTACGGTGATGCCCGCAGCCAGCGCAATAGAGTTGCGGGGTTTGCCCCACAGTGCTAGCGATAGTGTCATAGAGGTTGCTTGAAGGCGCGACGCGCGCCGCACTTGTCTACCTCTTGCGCCGGGGTACCATTCTTTTCCGCACCCCGGCCTAGTACAGGTTGATGCAGTGACAGTATGTTTTTCCCGCGAAACGAGCACAATGCGTAATCAACGCGTGCGTGCCGTTGCGGGTCAAGGCGCGGCGACTTGCCGCACGTCCGTCATTGCAGACACGAGCTTCGCGCTGAGCGGCCTTCGCGGCCAAAGCGCGATTATCCCTTCCGGCACGGCCCTCGGCCACGCCGGTTTCCCACAATATGCGCGCCCCCTTCCCCCGCTCACGCGGGTAAGGCCGGGCGCATGGAGACTATTCAATGGCAACGCGCATGCTCATCGATGCGCGCCACCCGGAAGAAACCCGGGTGGCGGTGGTGCAAGGCAACCGGATTGAGGAATTCGATTTCGAATCTGCCGAACACAAGCAGATCAAAGGCAATATCTATCTCGCAAAGGTAACCCGGGTCGAACCCTCTCTGCAGGCGGCTTTTGTCGACTTCGGCGGCAACCGCCACGGTTTCCTCGCCTTCAGCGAAATCCACCCCGACTACTACCAGATCCCCAAGGCCGATCGCGACGCCCTGCTGGCTGAAGAAGCCGAGGCCGCCGAGGAAGAAGAACGCCTGCGCGCCGAGGAAGAGGACGAGGGCATCTCGCCCGGCGAAGAATACGACGCCGAAGACGACAGCGGCGAGTCCCTAGCCGAAGATTTCGCCGAGAACGGCGTCGAAGAAGTCGACACCTCCGACAAGGACGACGTTGCCACTTTCGAAGGCGGCACATCTTCCGATGATGCCGGGGACGATGATGGCTCGGACGACGAAAACGGCGACGACGAGCAGAACGGCGAAGAAGCCAACGAAGAATCCGACCAGGATCGTGGCCGCGGTCGCCGTGGCCGCCGTCGTCAGGGCAGCAAGGGCGGCGATAACGGCGCCAACAGCAAGGGCGGCCGCAGCCGCGCCAAGCAGGTCGACGAAGTGCGCGCCAAGCGCATGGCGCTGCGCCGCCGTTACAAGATCCAGGACGTCATCCAGCGCCGTCAGGTGTTGCTCGTCCAGGTCGTCAAGGAGGAACGCGGCAACAAGGGCGCAGCGCTCACCTCCTATCTGAGCCTTGCCGGCCGTTACACCGTGCTGATGCCCAACAGCTCGAGCGGCGGCGGGATCAGCCGCAAGATCAGCTCGACGAGCGATCGCAAGCGCTTGAAGGACATGGTCTCCGATCTCAAACTGCCCAAGTCGATGGGCCTGATCGTGCGGACCGCCGGCATGAGCCGCACCAAGCCCGAGATCAAGCGTGACTTCGACTACCTCGCCCGCGTCTGGGACGAGATCCGCGAGAAGACCCTCGCCTCGTCCGCGCCGGCGCTGATCCATTCGGACAGTGACCTCATCAAGCGCGCGATCCGCGACATCTACAACAAGGAAATCGAGGAAGTCGTCGTCGAGGGCGAGGATGGCTACAAGTCGGCCAAGGCCTTCATGAAGATGCTGATGCCCAGCCACGCGCGCCGGGTTAAAGCCTATTCCGATCCGGTGCCGTTGTTCCAGCGCTACGGCGCCGAGGACCAGCTGCGCGCGATGTATGACCCGATGGTGCAGCTCAAGAGCGGCGGCTACCTGATCATCAATCCGACCGAGGCGCTGGTGTCGATCGACATCAACTCCGGCCGCTCCACCAAGGAGCACGGGATCGAGGCGACCGCGCTTCACACCAACCTCGAAGCGGCCAAGGAAATCGCTCGCCAGTTGCGTCTGCGCGACATGGCCGGCCTCGTCGTCATCGACTTTATCGACATGGAGTACCCCTCCAACGTCCGTAAGGTCGAGAAGGCGATGAAGGACGCGCTCAAGAACGACCGTGCGCGCATTCAGGTTGGTCGCATCAGCTCGTTCGGCCTCATGGAAATGAGCCGCCAGCGCCTGCGCACCGGCGTGCTCGAAGCAACCACCCGCTCTTGCCCGCACTGCGACGGCACAGGCCTCGTGCGCACGGCCTCTTCGGCAGGGCTCTCGGCGCTACGTCTGATCGAGGACGAAGCGGCCAAGGGCAAGGGCACGCTGATCCGTCTGGGTGCGAGCACCGAGGCGGCGATCTACCTGCTCAACGAAAAGCGCGGCGACCTCGTCGAGATCGAGCACCGCTACGGCGTCAACGTCGAAGTCGTGCCGGAAGGCGAGGAAGAAGGCGCAAAGATGAGCGTCTCGAGCTCTGGCCCGCGTCCGCTTTCGGCACCCAAGTTCGAACCGATCATCGACGATGAAGAGGACGACCTTCCTGAAGAGGAGGAAGATTTCGCCGAGGAAGAGGTCGAGGAGCGCGAGCCCCGTCAGCCCCGCCGCGAGCGGACCGAGCGTGCCGAGACTGACGATGAAGGCCGTAAGAAGAAGCGTCGTCGTCGCCGCGGCGGTCGTGGTCGCAACCGCGAACGTGAAGACGGTACCGAAGGTGCCGAGGGCGAATATGCCGAGGACGGCGCCGAGAACGATAACGACGGCGAAAATGACGGTGACGAGGGCGGCGAAACGTCGGCTCGCGACACCGGCGACGAGAATGGCCTCGACAGCGAAGGGCGCCCCAAGAAGCGCCGTCGCCGCGGTGGTCGCGGTCGCAAGCGTCGCTCTGACGACGGTACGGAAGAAGGCACGCAGGGCAACGAAGGTGAAGCTGACAGCGATGCGATGACCGGCGACGAGGCCGAAGCGCCTGCCGAAGCCGAAGCACCGATGGTCGAAGCTGCACCCGAAGCCGAGGAAGCGCCGGCAGCCAAGCCCAAGCGCGTCCGTGCCCCGCGCAAGAAGAAGGAAGCCGAGCCGGTCGCACCGGAAGCGGCAGCAGAACTCGCTCCGGAACTCGCTGCCGAGGCTGCCGATGCCGCTCCGGTGGAAGAAGAAGCTCCGGCCGAAAAGCCCAAGCGCAAGCGTGCACCGCGCAAGGCAAAGGTCGCTGAGGCTGAGCCTGCCGAGACCGCCGAAGTCAGCGAACCCGCTCCGGCAGCCGATGCTCCTGCAGAAGCTGGTGAAGCGGAAACCGACGGCAAGCCGCGTCGCGGCTGGTGGCAGCGCACTTTCGGCGAATAAGCTGCGGTCTCAGGACTGAACACAAGCAAGGGCGGGAGCGGGAAACCTCTTCCGCCCTTTGCTATTGGTGCTTGCGGGCGACGCCCCACTCCATCCATCCGGCGAAGCGCGGAGTCTTGGGCGTGTATCCCTCGCCCAGAGGCTCTACAGCGAAACCTGCACCAGCAAGCGCGGCGGAGATGGGACGCGTAAGGTGGCATCCACCGGCAAGGCGCTTCCAGACAGGCTCGATACGCTCCTGCCAATTTAAAACCTCGCGGTCGGGAGCGCGGCCGTGCTCTAGGAACAGTGCCGTTCCACCGGGTCGCAGGATGCGGTGCATCTCGCGCATGACCTGTGCCTGATCATCGACCGAGCACAAGGTGAATGTGCACACCACGCAGTCGAAGCTCGCATCCGCAAAGGGGATCGCCTCGCCCCTCCCTTGCCTGAGGTCCGCCGCCCATCCCTTCGTCTGCGCAGCCGCGCGCGTGGCATCGAGCAGGCCTTCATGCGGGTCGATGCCGGCGTAGGAGGTTATGGCGTCGGGGTCATAGAACTCGTGGTTGATTCCGCCCCCGCACCCAAGTTCGAAGACGTCTCCGCGCGCCAATGGCACCACGGAGGCGCGGCGTTTCATTACCTGACCCTGCGAGCAGGCACAGGTGATAAGCCGCGGCATGATGTTCGCCTCGTACCAGTTCTTCAGCCCCATCCCCGCTCTCCTCCGCCTGCCCTCTTCCCCGGCATCGCATTGCGTGGCAGGTTATGTGACAATTGCCAAACAGGCTCTGGAGGGATGCCCGCAATGACAACGACAACCAGCACCGCACCGGCAGCGAGCAAGTCGAGCTTCCGTTTCCATCCCCGCCTGTGGATCGCGGCCGCGCTGCTGCTCGCGCTGCCGGCCACAGCGATGCAGTTGACGAAGGAGGTCAATTGGGGGGCCGATGATTTCGCCGTCTTCGCCGTCATGCTTGCGGGGCTGTGCGGAGCCATCGAGGCCGCGCTCAACTGGCTCACAGCCCTGCCCTGGCGGATCAGCGCCATGACCCTTGCGGTGCTGCTGTTCCTGACGCTCTGGATGCACCTTGCGGTGGGAATCTTCGACTAGGCCGGAACCTCGTCCCCCCGAAAATCGAAAACCTGCCCCGATTGCGCCGGGGTGAGCCGCGCCAGCACGCCTAGCAGATTGCCGGCCGCCTCCTGAGGAGCCGTTAGCTGCCCCTCGGCCAGTCCCGACTGGAACGGCTGCGACAGCGCGCTGTCGACCGTCCCCGGGTGCAGCCCGACAATCACGCTCTCAGGATGAGTGCGCGCCATCTCCAGCGCGAAGTTCTTCAACAGCATATTAAGCGCCGCCTTGCTCGCCCGGTAGGAATGCCACCCGCCGAGCCGGTTGTCGGAGATCGACCCCACCCGCGCGGAAAGTGCCGCAAATTTGAAGGCGCTCCCCCTCGGCATGATCCCCAGCATGTGCTTGGCGATCAGCGCCGGGCCGATCGTGTTGAGCGCGAAGACCTCGGCCATCGTCGCTGCCTTAAGGCGCTTGAAACTCCGCTCGGGTCCTGAGCCATCGGCAAGCGTCAGCACGCCGGTGGTGACGATAATCCACTCAGGCGGATCATCCTTCATGGCGGCCGCAGCGGCGGCGATGCTGCCTTCGTCCTTCAAGTCGAAAGCGAAGGGAATAATGCCTGCGCCGTCCGTCCCCTCACCCCGCCGTGACCCGGCATAAATCCGCTCGCAGCCGCGCGCGGCGAGACCTTCGCACAGCGCGCGCCCGATCCCTCCGCTCGCTCCGAACACCGCCGCGCTGCGTGGCCAGGGGCGGTCAATTTGCTCTGCTTGTTCCTGGAATGTCATCGCTAGTTCAAGCGCGCCGCGCGCCTCTTGGTTCCGCACCGTGTGGCGCTTTCAACCTCTGTGCGAAACCCTGCAACAACTGAGAGGCCGCCCCCGCTTGCGCGACCGGGCAATGCCGCTAAGTAGGGTGCAAATCGAAACCGGGATCACGCAATGGCGACCTTCACTCTCCCCAAGAATTCCAAGATCAAGCCCACCGGCAATGTCCACAAGGCAGACGGCGGCCGGGTGAAGGGATTCAAGATCTACCGCTACGATCCCGACAGCGGCCAGAACCCGCGCTACGACAAGTTCGAGATCGATCTCGACCAGTGCGGGCCGATGGTTCTCGACGCGCTGTTCAAGATCAAGAACGAGGTAGATCCGACCCTGACCTTCCGCCGTTCGTGCCGTGAAGGCATCTGCGGGTCGTGCTCGATGAACATCAATGGCAAGAACGCCCTCGCCTGCACCACCGCGATCGAAGATCTGAAGGGCGAAATCCGCATCACGCCGCTGCCGCACATGGACGTGATCAAGGACCTCGTGCCCGATTTCACGCATTTCTACGCGCAGTACGCCTCGATCCGCCCCTGGCTCCAGACCGTGACGCCGACGCCGAGCGGCAAGGAGCGCCTCCAGTCGCCCGAACAGCGTGAGCAGCTCGATGGCCTTTACGAGTGCATCCTGTGCGCCTGCTGCTCGACCTCGTGCCCGAGCTATTGGTGGAACTCCGACAAGTTCCTCGGCCCGGCGATCCTTCTTCAGGCCTATCGCTGGCTCGCCGACAGCCGCGACGAGATGACCGGCGAGCGTCTGGACGATCTGGAAGATCCGTTCCGCCTGTACCGCTGCCACACCATCATGAACTGCGCGAACGTCTGCCCCAAGGGCCTCAGCCCCGCCAAGGCGATTGCCGAGACTAAGAAGATGCTCGCCGAACGCGTGATCTGATCCGGTGGCGCTGAAGGACGACGTTTTCGAGCACGGGCCTGATCCGGAGAACCCCGGCTGGCGGCACTGGAACCTCAAGGACCCGACGCTGTTCAACGGCGCGGTGATGGGCAAGCTCATCACCCGCGTCGATCCGGACGGAAAAGCGCGGCTGCGGATGTTCCCCAAGCGGCATCACGAGAACCTGTCGGGCATGATCCACGGCGCGGTGACGCTCTCGCTGATCGACATCTCGCTGTTCACCACCATGCACACCATCGGCACCGGCAATGCCGGGCCATCGGTAACCCTCGAGCTTTCGACGCAGTTCGTGGGCGCCGGCGATCCGGCGCGGCAGATGGACGCGGTGACCGAGATCGTGCGCGAGACCGGCAAGCTGGTGTTCGTGCGCGGCATGGTCGAGCAGGAGGGCGACGTGGTCGCCAGCTTCTCGGGCATCGTGCGCAAGATGCAGCCGCGCGGCTGACGCGCTTTCGGGGATGTCCGGCCTACTCGCCCGCTACGACGCGCTGATCGCCAGCGGAGAGCTGCGCGCCGACGCCGACCAGCGCGCGGCGGCGGCCAAGCTGGCGGCGCTTCAAGAAGCTCTGGAAACCGAAACGCCGTCCGGCGGGCTGCTCGGCAAGTTGTTCGGCAAGAAGCCCGAACCCCCGCGCGGTCTCTATATCTGGGGCGGCGTCGGACGCGGCAAGTCGATGCTGATGGACCTGTTCCATGACACGCTTGCAATCCCTGCCAAGCGCCGGGTGCACTTCCATGCGTTCATGCTCGAAGTCGACCGCCGCATTGCCGCAGCACGCAAGGCCGAGCGACCCGATCCGCTGATCGCCGTTGCGCTCGACATGGCCGCCGAATTGAAATGCCTCGCCTTCGACGAGATGGTGGTCACCAACACCGCCGATGCCGCGATCATGGGCCGCTTCTTCACCGCGCTGATGGAGGCGGGCACGGTGATTGTCACAACCTCGAACCGCCCTACCCGCGACCTTTACAAGGACGGGCTCAACCGCTCGCTGTTCCTGCCGTTCATCGAGCTTGTCGAAGCGCGGATGGACGTGCTCAGCCTCAACGGCCCGACCGACTACCGCCTCGACCGCATCGGGGGCCTTGCCATGTGGCACGCCCCGATGGGTGATGCGGCGACCGCGCAAGTGCGCGAGGCGTTCTTCCGCCTCACCGACTTCGATCCTGACGATGCCGCCCATGTGCCGAGCGGCGAACTCGACCTTGGCGGCGGACGAACACTCCACGTGCCCAAGTGCCTGAAGGGCGTGGGCGTATTCAGCTTCAAGAAGCTGTGCGCCGAGAACCGGGGGGCGGCAGATTACCTCGCGATCGCCCGCGCGTTCCACACGGTGATCCTCGTCGGCATCCCGAAGATGGGGCCGGAGAACCGCAACGAGGCGCTGCGCTTTACCAAGCTGATCGACGCGCTTTACGAACATCGGGTGAAGCTGTTCGTGACCGCCGCCGCTGTGCCGGAGGAACTCTACCAGTCGGGCGACGGAGCCTTCGAATTCGAGCGGACGGTGAGCCGCCTGAACGAGATGCAGAGCGCCGACTACATGGCGCTGGGCCACGGAACCGACGATTAGGCGCTCACTCCGAGCTGCGTGAGCGACTTCTCCAGCATCAACAGCTGCCAAAGGGTGCGCGAATGGTCGGCGCGGCCGGCGATATGCGCCTCGGCCAGCGCGGCGATGGCTTTCGGCTGGAAGAAACCGGTCTGCGTCAATCCGCCGCTGGTCGCGATGCCCCGCGCATCGCCCGCGAGCGGCCCGCGCAGCCACTCGGCAATCGGGGTGACGAAACCCTGCTTGGGGCGGTACAGGATGTCGCTCGGCAGGTAGCGTTCGAGCGACTTTTTGAGCAGATACTTACCGGTGGAGCCCTTGACCCGCATTCCCTCCGGCAGCCTTGCGGCGAATTCCACCAGGCGGTGATCGAGCAGCGGCTCGCGCGCTTCGAGGCTCACCGCCATGCTGGTGCGGTCGACCTTGGTGAGAATATCGCCGGGCATCCAGAAGGTGAGATCGGCATATTGCGCGCGGTCGAGGCCCGAGCGGCCCGGTGCTGAACGCATCAAGGCGACAAGCTCGTACTCGGCGCGGAAGCCGTCGAGGCTGGCAGCGAAGTTGTCGGAATACAGTGCCCGCCGCGCATCCGGCAGCGTCACCGAAAGCCCGCGGGCGTAACCCTCCTCTCCGGACTCCGCGAGTGCCAGCAGCGTCGCCTTGGCACGCAGCGGACGCGGGGCCCAATCAGCCTTGGGCCACGCGCGGCCCAGTGCGCCGAACAGGGGAGCACGCAGACCGGCGGGGAGGACCGAGCGCGCCCGCTCCTCATGGTGATGAAAAACCTGGCGACGGTATCCGCCAAAGGCCTCGTCCGCCCCGTCACCCGACAGCGCCACGGTCACCCGTTCGCGCGCCAGCTGGCACACCCGCCAGGTGGGGAGCGCCGAGGCGTCGGCGAAAGGCTCGTCGAACATCGCGGCAAGCTGGTCGATGGCGCCGAAGTCGTCTGTGGCGACGATCCGCTCTTGATGATCCGCGCCGAATTTCGCGGCCACCTGCCGGGCGTAGGAAGTTTCGTCATAGGCGGCGACGTCGAAGCCGATCGAGCAAGTTTGCACCGGATTGCTCGACGCCTCGCTCATCAGCGCCACCACGCCCGAGCTGTCGACCCCGCCCGACAGGAACGCGCCCAGCGGCACATCGGCGACCATCCGCGACCGCACGCCTTCGCGCAGTAGGTGGACGAGCTGTGCCGAGAGATCGGCCTCGCTGCCACGTTCGCGCTGGGTGAAGTCGATATCCCACCACCGCTGCGGACGACCGGGCGCCCGGCCCTGGTCCATCAGCCAGAAATGCCCGGCGGGGAGCTTCTCGACCCCGGAGAGGATGGAATGCGTGTCAGGCACATAGCCCCAGGCCATATAGGCCTCGATCGCCTGCGGATTGACGCGGCGGCGCAGCTGCGGGTGCGCCAGAAGCCCCTTCAGCTCTGAAGCAAAGGCTATGCTGCCATCGGACAGGTGTGCAAGGAACAGCGGCTTCACCCCGAAGCGGTCGCGGGCGAGGAACAGCTGGCGCTTGTCCAGATCGAACAGCGCGAAGGCGAACATCCCGTCGAGCCGCGAAAGGCAATCCGGCCCCCAGCGTTGCCACGCGGCGAGGATCACCTCGGTGTCGCCCGAGGTGCGGAAGGTGAAGCCTGCTTGCTCGAGCTCGCGGCGCAGTTCGCGGAAGTTGTAGATCTCGCCGTTGAAGACGATCACCGCGCGGCCGTCGCTGGCGTGCATTGGTTGGGGGGAGCCGGCGATGTCGATGATCGAGAGGCGGCGGTGGCCGAGGCCGATACCGTGATCGGTCCATACGCCCGCGCCGTCAGGCCCGCGGTGCGCCAGCGCGTCGCACATGCGCAGCACCCGCGCCGGATCGACCGGCTTGGGTGTTTCGGCATGGAAGATCCCGGCAATCCCGCACATTGAGTTTGCGCCTAGAGCAGCGCGGCGAGCGCGGCAACGCTCGCAAGGGCGATGATCGCGAGTGCCGCCCCGGTCGGCGCAAGACGGCGGGTTTCGGAGCGGGCGACCAAACCCCAACCCTCGATCGTCTCAAGCGGCCAGCCATAGGTCTCGGGCTCGCGCTCAACGAACCGCCACGCCGCGCCGAGCAGCAGGGCGAGGACGATGGCAAAGAACACCCAGCCATAGACGATGTGGTCGAAGCCGGTGGCCTTCTCGGCCCCGACATATTGCGCGACATAGATCGTCGCCCAGGCGCGCACCCCGTTGGCGAGGATGGGGACGACGACGCAAGCGACCATGAAAGCGGCGCGGGTCGTCCAGCGCCGGAAGCGGGTGGCGCAGACCAGCACGCCCAGCGTGACCATCGCGATCAGGAACTTCACGCCCGAACACGCCTCGGCGACGATGAACAGCCCGGCGGGCGTATGGATGTGAATGCCCTCGATCTGCGCCGCCACGCCGCTCGCATGAGTGAGCGCAATGGCGATCTCGGCAGTGAGGGTTTGGAGCGGCGGGATGATCTCGTCGCCAAAGGGCACGAGGAAAGCGGCAAAGGCGATCGGCAGCACGAGGACGAGGCTGACTCGCAGGCCGAGCAGCGTCACTACCGCCGCCTGCACCGCGCCGACCGCGCCCGCCTGCGCCACAAGGTTGATGCCCTGCGTCTGCCCTGCCCACCACAGCCCCAGCGCGGCAGCGACAGCAACAAGCCCGGGCCAGAACGGCTGCGGCGCGAGCCCGGCTAGGGTCTCCTCCTTCAGCGCCACCAGCCAAGCGATAATGAAGGGCACGAGCAGCAGGTGGCTGTAAGTGTCGATGTTCCACCACTGGTGAAGCATCGCGCTCCAACTCCCGGCGGTGACCCCGGCCAGCGCCAGCACAGCGAGCCCGAGCGCGAGCAGCGGCGCGCGCCACGCGGCGGGAAGGCGCGCGGTATCGGGCGCGGAGAGGGCGGCGGCTTCAGGCGGCATGGCGCTGATCTCCTGCGTCCCTGCCGAGCAGTGCAGCCAAGGGAGCGAGCATCGCCTTCCAATCGTGCCGCTCCAGAACGAAGCGGCGTGCATTGGCACCGATCCGGTCCGCAGCCTCGCTAGCCGACAGCAGATATTCGATCCGCGCCGCCATCACCACGGGATCGGGCGGGCAGACGAGCCAATGCGAAGAATCATCGGCGGCGATCCCGGTCGCTGCCTCCAATGTCAGCACCACGGGCTTGGCCATTGCCATCGCTTCGAGCACCTTGTTCTGCACACCGCGCGCGATCAGCAGCGGGGCGAGCACGGCATCGGCGGCGGCGAGGAAGGGGCGCACGTCGGGCACCTCGCCCCACACGTGGACGCCGGGCGTGCCGTGATGCGCCATCAAGGCGCGGGTCGGGTTGCGGCCGACGACGTGGAACATAGCCTCCGGCATCCGCGCCCGCAGGACAGGCATCAGGCTCTCGATCACCCACAGCGCGGCCTGTTCGTTGGGGCGGTAGTCCATCTGCCCGGTGAAGACGAAATGCGGCCCTTTAGCGCGGGTCATCTCCGGGTGCGGTGCGGTAGCGGCGGGGTCGAAATACTGTGCGTCGATGCCGTTGCCGATCACCTCGACCTTCACGCCCGCCGGGTCTGAAAGGCGGCGGCGGTAAAGCGCTGCTTCAGCCGCGGAAATCAGGAGCGTCGCGTCCGCGCGGTGGCCGAGCCGTTCCTCCTCGCGCGCCAGCAGCCGCGCCTCGCGGGCGTTGAGCCAGACGCGCTCGCCGGCAGCGGCATAGCTCTCGAACTTGGCGCTATCGACGTCGCACAGGTCGATCACGACGCGGCCTTCGAAGTCTTCCGGGATGTATTGCCCCATCTGTCCGGAGAAGACGACGATCGCGTCGATGGCTTGCGTGGCGACGGTATCGCGCACCCATGCCTCCAGCCTTCGCGAATGAAAGGCGGTCAGGCTCACCGGCTTGCCCGCCAGCACCGCCTCGATCCCGGCGAGCGGGAGCGGCTTGGTGCACGGAGCAATGCAGTGGCTGGCGGCGATGCCGATCAACTCCGCCCTCGCCGCCTCGCTCTCGCCATCGGAAAAGCAGCCGACATGCACCGGCCCGAGCCGGGCGAGCGCCTTCAGCAGGTGATGCGCACGGATGCGGTCGCCCCGGTCGGGCGGGAACGGCACGCGGTGGGCAAGGAACAGGATACCGCCCATCACGCGAGCCCGCGCGCGATCCACGGCCCAAGCGTGTTGGCGACAGGGAGCGGCAGCTTCTTCCACAGCCCGATCTTGCGGCTGTAGCTCGCGTCGGTGGGGTCAATATTGCGCGGCGGCGCACCCGGCGCGGTCCATGCGCTGTAGGTGAGCGGCGCAGGCTCGAAGCCCCAGTTCTTCTTGAAAGCGAATGGCCCGCTGCCCGTCTTGGACCGCCCGAAATCGAAGCGTTGCATCCCCCGCCGGCGGGCGTGCAGCATCAGCTCGTAATACATTACCTCATTGGCGCGCGCGGCGCGGGCGGCGAAAACGCCGCCGCCCCAGAAGGGCATGACCGCGCCGCCGTGATAGAAGTTCAGTACGCTCGCGAGCGGCCTATCACCCATCCACACGGTCAGGATGTCGCTGCTCTCGGGGAAGGCTTCGAGCATCGCGGCGAACAGCTGGCGCGGGAAGACCGGCGTGCCGAGATTGCGGACGCTCTCGCTGTAGCAGGCATAGTGCGCAGCGAGATCTTTGCCCCCGCGCCCGGTGGTCACGCGGTGGCGGAAAGCGAGGCCCTTGCGCACCTCGGCGCGGGCCTTGCGCGGGATGGCGAGGAGCTCTGCCTCGTCATCGGCGGCGAGCGGGCGTTCGAAGCTGCAGTGCTTATCAGACAAGACATCCCAGCCTTCGAGGATCGGCCCGCCGCGCAGTTCAATGCCGGAAAAGCCGCCGCTGACTGCGTGACTTTGCGCCGCTTCGGCAAGCATCCGGGCGGCCATATCATCCTCGGCGACAATCCCGCCGCCCACGCCGAAGCCGCTCGAAACCAGCGCCTTGCCGAACAGAACGGAGCGCACTTCGGTGAGCGGCAGCCAGCCAGTGACAGTGCCGAGCCGTTCGGCGACAATCCCCGCAGCGCGCTGGCCCGTTCCGGCCGCGATGCCGCGCAGCCATGCGGGACGGTGAAACAGGCTCGCGCCTGTCTCCGCCACGAAGCCCTCGATACGGCGCAGGTCCGCCCCGTCGCGGAGATCGACGGCGCGCAACACAGTGCCGGTCTTCACCGGCGCGTTCATGCCGCAATATCCGCCGTATCGGCAGCAGGCAGCACGAGGTCCACCGCGCGCAGCGCCTCGCGCTGGGCGACGAGGTCCATCCGGCCCCAGTGAAAATCGTGCACCAGCTCGCGCAGCTTTCCGGCCATCTTGCCGAGGCCGGTGTAATGCCTGAACCGCGAGCGAAGCGGTGCGTGGCTGACGCGCGGCTGGTCGGGGTCGACCTCCCAGGGGTGGAAATAGAACACCGCCGGACGCTGTTCCTCGCGGTTCACCTGCCGGATCGCCCAGCGCGAGAAGGCGTAGGGCAGCACCCGAAAGAAGCCGCCCCCGCCCGCCGCCACGCGCCGCCCACCGAGCATGGCGGTGGTCACCGGCAGCTCGATCATGGAAGACCACGCCAAGGGGCGGAAGGCGAAGCGCGGTGCTTCGGGCCAGCCATAGTGATCATGCACCACCGGCGCGACGCTGGAGGAATAGGCATAGCCCTGCTCGGCCAGCTCCTCGAAAGCCCACGGCGTGCGGTGGTCGATCGAGAAGCTCGGCGCGCGGTAGCCCTTCACCTCGACCCCCGCGCAATCCTCGAGGATCGCGCGCGCGGTGCGGATATCGTCGGCGAATTCGCGGCGGGTGAAGGTGAACACCCGCGCATGGTCATAGCCGTGGCTGGCAAGCTCGTGGCCCGCGTCCGCGATGCGGCGGATCATGTTGGGGTGGCGCTTGGCCACCCAGCCCAGCGTGAAGAAGGTCGCGCTGACATCGGCCTCGGCAAAGAGATCGATCACGCGGTAGACGTTATCCTCGACGCGGGTCTTGATGCTGTCCCACTCGCCGCGCTCGATGACATTCTCGAAGGCGCCGACCTGGAACCAGTCCTCCACATCGACCGACAGGCCGTTGAGGATCCCGGGCGGATGGGACGGCAGGAAAGGAGCGTTCATCGTCACGCGGCCCTGCGCGACGGGTCTTCCTCAAGCCATTCGATCAGCATGGTCAGCACATGGCGGAAGGATTGCTCCTGCTCCTCCAGACGCGCCTCGATGCGTTCGAGCGCGGCGGCAAGGCGCGGGTCTTCGGCCGGCGTGATCGCCTCGCCGTGATGGCCCCCGCAGCCAGCCTGCAATTCGCTGATCGCGGCTTCGAGCTCGGCCGTGCGCGCGTCACGGTCGGCAAGGAGCGCGGCGACTTCGGTAGCGGGGAGGCTCTCGTGCGAAACGTGCGCAGGGGTATGAGCAGGGGCCGGAGCGGGCGCCTCGCGCAAATCGCCACCGCCAGCGCGCGCGCCGCGGGTCTGGTCGGATGTCATTTCGGCAACGACAGCATCGAGCATCCGCAGCGACAGGCGGTCGCTTTCCTCGATCGCGGCGAGCAGCAGCAGGCGGTTCATCACCTGATTGACCCGCCGGGGGATCCCGCCGGTGTGGCGGTAAAGCGCCTCGAGCAGCCCCTCTTCGAACTCCGGGCGACCGTTCCAGCCCACATGGCCGAGACGGTGGCGCACATAGTGCTCGACCTCATCGGCATCGAGCGCTTCGAGATGGTGCGATGCGATGATCCGCTGACGCAGCTGCTCCAGCCCCGGATGGTGCGCGAGCGTGCGGCGGAACTCGGGCTGGCCGAGCAGCAGGCTCTGGAGCAGCGGGTGCGAACCGAGCTGGAAGTTGGAGAGCATCCGCAGCTCTTCAAGCGCGGTCAGCTCGAGGTTCTGGCACTCGTCCACGACCAGCAGGCAGCGACGGCCTGCGCGGGCCTCGTCCTGTAGGAAACGTTCGATCGCGCCAAGGGCGCCCGCCTTGTCCTGCCCTTCGACCGCGAGCCCAAAGGCCTGCGCGACGACATGGACCACCTCGGCCCCGTCAAGCGCGGTGGTGACGACCTGCGCCACCGTCAGCGCCGCCGGGTCGATCCGCTCCATGAGGTGCGCGACCAGCGTCGACTTGCCCGCGCCGACCTCGCCAGTGATGACGATAAAGCCCTCGCCCTGGCTGAGGCCATAGCCGAGATAGCTCATCGCCTTCTTGTGGCTGACGCTCTCGAAATAGAATTGCGGATCGGGCGTAAGCTGGAAGGGGCGTCCGCTGAAGCCGTAGAACTGTTCGTACATGAGCCGTGTGCTCCCCTTCAGAAATTATAGCGCAGGCCGAGCAGCGCGGTGGCGACGGCGAAGTCCTGGGCGGTGAATTCGCTGTCGAGATAATCGACAGCGATCGCCGCCCGGCCGCTGAGGCGCTGCGTGATCGACTGGTTGTAGGCTGCCGACGCACCGACCGCGGTGACGTCGTTGTTGCCCGCCCCGTTGAACCAGTTGACGTAGGCGTTGGTGGTGATGCTGGCGCTCTGTCCGAGCTCGCGGGAGAGGCCGCCGGTGAGGTAATAGCTCTCGTCGACGAGGCCGTTGATCGGGGCGAGCACGGTGCCCGCCGCAGCGATGAAGGTGCGGCGGTCATAGCCTGCGCCGATCGCCGCCGTGGTGCGGCCGAGCTTGCGCTGGTACGAGGCGCGCACCCCGCGTCCGCGGAAGGCCGACGAGCGGGTCGAGCCGATCGTGCCCACCAGCGCCTGTCCCTGCGTGCCGCTCACCAGCCCGCCGAAATCACCGGTTACCGGATTGCGGATCGCCTGGAAGTCGCTGCCGAGCCCGGCGAGCGAGTTACTGAGCGTACCGCCAAAGCCGCTCACGGCGTCATAGGCGGCAAGCGCGAAGCTGCTGCGCTGGCTCGGGTTGTAGGTGAAGGTGCCGTAATAGGTCGTCGAATCGTAACGCTTTCCGACAGCCGCCTGAAGGCTGGTGCGCGACGAGGGGCGCCACAGCACGCCGACATCCCACAGCAGACCGTCCACATCGAAGGCGAGCCGGCGCGGGGCGCTCTTGTCGGTGACGTAGCGCCCGTCCGCGCCGATCACCGGCACGCCGTTGACATCGCGCACCGCATCGCGGCTGGAAATCTCGACATTCTCGTAGCCAGCCCCGCCGACCAGCGCGAGGCTGGGGGAAAGCGGCACGGTCACATCGCCGCGCACGTAGAGATCGCGGACGCGCTGATCGAGGTTGGAGATGTCCTCCTGGAAGCCCCCGGCGGTCACCGCGAGGCCCACGGGCAGCACGTCACCCGGGCGCACACCGGCGCGCAGCTGGCCCAGATAGGTCACACTGTCGTCGAACAGGTCGAGCGCCTGGCCCTGCTGGGTGACCAGTGCATTGTCGGCTTCGAAGCGGTTGTAGCCGACGCGGGCCACGCCCTCGACGCCGACATCGCCGACGCGGGTGCGCAGGCTCGGCCCGGCATAGACCGAATAGACGCGGCTCTCGTTGTTGTCGCGCGCCAGCGGGTTCACGGTCGTGCCCCCGCCTGCATCCACGCGGCTGCGCGAAGCGAGCGCGCCGGCCTCAAGGCTGAGCTTGCCCGGCACCACCGCCAGCGTGCCGCGCGCGACTCCGCTGATCGTGTTGGTGTCGATGCTGTCGCTACCGTAACCGATGTTGCGCTCGTAACGCACCGAGGCCGAGGCGCCGCTGTGGCGGCCTTGCAGGTTCACATCCACCCCTGCGGCGATCTGGGTGTAGGTCACCACGTCGCTACCGGGCGTGATCTGCGCCGACACGATCTGCGAGGCTTCGATATAGGGCTGCAACACGCGGCCGCGCCGGGCGGGGGCGTCACCGCCCTGCCCTTGGCCCTGACCTTGGCCCTGACCCTGAGACTGGCCCTGCGACGGGTCTTGCGCCTGGGCGAAAGCCGGCACCGCGCCCGCCGAAGCGAGCGAGGCCGCCAGCAGAGCGGTTGCGAAGGAACGGGCACGCATCATCAATTCCCCTTCGCCCCGTAGGTGCCGAAACGGCGACCCGAGGGGCTGTAGCGGGCGGCGTTGAGGAGCAGCTTGATGTCGGCGCAGGCCGACAGCAGTTGCTGGGCATCCTCCAGCGCGGCGCGGCTGGTCTCGTCGGCACGCACCACCAGCAGCGCCTGGCCGACATGCTGGGCAAGTTCGGCAGCGGGCGAAGCGGCAAGCGCGGGCGGTGTGTCGAAAATCAGGATCCGGTCGGGCGCGCCTTGGGTCAGGCGGTCGAGCACTTCGCCGGTGCGGGCACTGGCGAGATATTCCGCGTCGCGCGCGCTGGGCGTTCCGGCGGGCAGCACGAACAGCCCTTCGATATCGGTGCGGATCACGAGGCTTTCGGGCAGGATCGACGGATCGGCGAGCGCGTCCATCAACCCCTGCTCGGCCTCGATACCGAAGCGGTCGGTGACGCTGGGCTTCACTACATCGGCATCGACCAGCAACACCTCGAGATTGCGCTCGGCTGCCAGCGCGATGGCGAGGTTGGTGGCGCAATAGGTCTTGCCTTCGCCCGGATGCGGCGAGCACACGAGGATGCGCCGCGCGAGGCCCGAGCGGCCGGTGCGGGCATCGGCGAGCAGCTCGCGCTTGACGATCCGGAACTCTTCCAGAAGGCCCGTCACCGGGTCTTCGGGCACGATCAGGCCCGCCTCGTGGAGGTGATCACGGTCGATCGCGGCAAACGGCCCGCAGAACTGGACAGCGCGCGGCGCTTCCGGCTCGGGAGCGGGCGCGGCCGGTGCCGCCGCAGGTGCGGGTGCGGTCTGTTGCGGCGCAGGCTGGTAAACAGGCTGCGGCGCGGGTTGCGGGGCGGGACGGCGCAGCGCCTGCGGCACCGGCGGAACCGGCAGCACGGGAGCGGCGCGGCGCGGGTCGAGGCCGAAGGCGGCATCGGCGCGCTCGAACAGCGAGGCGGGCTTGGCGTCCTTGGGGTCGATCTTGCTGTGTTCGGTCATGGTCTTGTCCCCCGCCCTCAAGCCATCGACCCGACCGAGACGAACTCGATCGCGAGCAGAATGACGAACATGGCAAACAGCCCCCCGCAGGCCCCGGCGAATTGCTTCAGCCGCTGACGCTCAATCGCGCGCGCGGCCTCCGACACGGTCAGCGAGATCGAACCGATCACCGGCAGATCAAAGGCACGCTCCAGCTTCTGCGGCGTAGCGAAGCTCGATTTGAGCTGGCCCATCGCATAGGCCCCGGCAACGCCCGCGCCGATCCCGACGATCAGCACGCCGAACAGCAGGAGTGGACGATGCGGCGAAGCAGGCTTCTGCGGCACGCTCGGCTGCTGGATGATGTCGAAACGGAACTGGCTGGCCTTGTCCTCGACCTTGCCGCGCGTCTTCAGCTGCTCGCGATCCTGGAGCAGCTTCTCGTAGTTCTGGCGCAGCACGTCGTAATCGCGGCTGATGCGGTTGGCTTCGGCGGCGACCGTCGGTTCGGTGGCCTGGCTGGCCATCAGGGCAGCGGAATTGCTCTGGAGCGCGGCGCGCTTGGCCTGCAGCGCTTCGACGGATGCCTGACGGTCGCTCTTGATCGCGACCAGCGAAGCATAGGCGGGATTGGGCGTCCCGCCCGCATCGTCCCCCGCTGCTGCCGCCTGACGGGCGAGCAAAGCGACTTGACGGGTGGTCGAGACAACATCGGGATGGCTATCGGTCAGCCCGCGCGAACGCAGTTCGGCAAGCTGGGTCTGGGCCTGCGCCAGCGCGGCCTTCGGCCCGGTCGCATCGCGCCCGCCGGTGACGGTGCGCGGCGTGCTGGCAATCTGGCTGTTGATGGCGGCAAGCCCGCTCTGCGCGGCGGCGAGATCAGCCTCCACATTGCGCAATTCGGCGCGGGCGTCCTGCACCTTGCTCGACAGGCTGTCCGAGCCGCCGGCAAGGTCGGGATATTGCGCCTCGAAGGCGAGGCGGCGCTGTTCGGCCTGTTCAAGCTCGGCCTTGCGCTCTTCGAGCTGGCGGTCGAGATCGCCGATCGCGGTGCTGATGCCCGTGCGGCTGCCGATCACATATTCCTCGCGCAGAATGTCGAGCAGCTTCTGCACAACATCGCGGGCCAGCACGGCGTTTTGGGCATCGTCCAGATCGCGGCGGCCGATCGCAGCGGTGATCTCGAACAGGTTGTCCTGCTCGCTGGAGACCTTCACCTTCTTCTCGAGCTCGGCAATCGCGGCATCGAGCGCGCCGCGCTCGGTGATGCCTTCGCCGAGGCGCGTGGAGGTGACGACCTTTTCGAGATTCTTGGCGCTCGACAGGGTCTGGCGCACGCGCATGATCTGTTCCTTGCCGTCACCGGCAATTCCGAGCTGCTTGGAAAGCACGTCCTCGACGTCGACATAGACGCGGGCCTTGGATTCGTAGGTGTTGGGGATCAGGCTGACCGCCACCCAGCCCAGCAGGCACACGCCCCAGGCGACGGCGACCGCCACCCAGCGCCGGTGCCAGACCGACCACAGCGCCGCGCGCAACTCGTCGAAGATATCACTCATGCCCCGCGCCCGCTCCTTTAGAACCGGCTCTCGGGGATGATGATCGTGTCGCCGGGCTTGAGCATGACGTTGGCGCTTGCGTCGCCCTTCTTGACGAGGTCGGCGAGGCGCAGGCGGTACTCGACCTGCGTGCCCTTCTCGCGGTCGAGCCGGATCAGCTTGGCGCGGTTGCCGGCGGCAAATTCGTTGAGGCCGCCCACCGCGATCATCGCGTCGAGCGCCGTCATGTTGGCGCGGTAGGGCAGCGAGGCGGGCTGCGGCGTCGCGCCGATGATCCGCACCTGCTGGTTGAAGTTACCCTCGGGCGTGTTGACGATCACCGAGACGATCGGTTGCTCGATATACTTCGACAGCTCCTTGGCGATGTAGTCCTGCAGCTCGGTCGAGGTCTTGCCCACGGCGGGGATGTCCTGGACCAGCGGGATCGTCAGGCGGCCATCGGGGCGCACGCGCACCTTGTCGGCCGAAAGCTCGGGATTGCGCCACACGTGGATGGTGATCTCGTCGAGCGGGCCGATGGTGTATTCCTCGCTCGGGCCGACGCTGCCGTCGCCGTAGCTCGCAGGGGGAAGCTGCGTGCCGGTTCCTGCGCAGGCTGCGAGCAGGGCCACGAACAGCCCGAGAACCGCATGGCGCATGGAAGGCAGGAGGTGGAGCATCGGTCGAGAATCCCTTGGCCAGTTTGCGTGGGAGCCCCGTCACCGCGCAGGAGCGACCTGCGACACGGATGCACCCGGATATCGGGGGCTCTTGTCGCCGGAAATGGTGAACATATGATTAGTTATACAGCCGCAAATCAGGCCCTATCCCGCTTCGGGACAGCGCTTTTGTGGGCGTTAACGAGGTGCGCTCAGACGAGCATTTCTGCAGCGGGGCCGTGGCCGAGGAAGGCGGATGGCGAGGCGGTCGCGCCGTAGGCTCCGGCGCAGAAGACGGCGACGAGATCGCCCACATCGGCGCGCGGCATCATCGCATTGTCGGCAAGCCGGTCGAGCGGGGTGCACAGGCAGCCGACGATGTTGACTTCCTCTGTCGCCTCTTCGCCGTAACGCGTTGCAATCGCTGACGGATAATTGCGCCGCACCACGGTGCCGAAGTTGCCGGAAGCTGCCAGCTGGTGATGCAGGCCGCCGTCGGTGACGAGGTAGGTGACCCCGTGGCTCTCCTTGCGGTCGATGACGCGGGTCAGGTAGACCCCCGCCTCGCCGACGAGGTAGCGGCCCATTTCCATGCACAATTCGGTTTCGGCGAGCACCGCGGGGAGGTGGCCAAGCCGCTCGGCCAGCGCCGCGCCCACCTTGGGCAGGTCGACCGGAGTGTCACCCGGGAAATAGGGGATGCCGAGCCCTCCGCCCATGTTGAGCTTGGGGCAGCCGTAGCCGATGTCCTCGGCGAGCTGCGCGGCGAGCGCCAGAATATTTACCTGCGCCTCGATGATCGCGTCGGCGCCCAGCGTCTGGCTGCCGGTGAAGATGTGCAGGCCCCGCCACTCTGCCCCCTCGCCGATCAACCGCTTGGCCAGCGCGGGAACCCGCTCGGCATCGACACCGAACTGTTTGGGCCCGCCGCCCATCTTCATGCCCGATCCGGTCATCACGAAGGAGGGGTTCACGCGGATCGCAATGCGCGGCGCCTTGCCGAGCCGCTGCCCGATGGCGATCGCCCGCGCGCCCTCTCCCTCGCTCTCGCAATTGAGCGTCACGCCGCCGGCGATGGCGGCCTCAAGCTCGTCATCGCGCTTGCCCGGGCCGGCAAAGCTGATGCGCGCAGGGTCGATCCCGGCCGCGACGCACATCGCAAGCTCGCCCGAGGAGGCGATGTCGAAGCTATCCACCAGCGGCGCCATATGGGCGATCACCAAGGGGTGCGGGTTGGCCTTCACCGCGTAATTCAGCCCGACCCGCTTCGGCAGAGCAGCGCGCAATTGGGCAATGCGCCGGTCGATCAAATCGCGCGAATAGACGAACAGCGGCGTGCGCCCCGCTTCGGCTACCAACGCGCTCGCGGTGCGCCCGCCGATGGCGAGTTCGCCGCCGAGCGTCTCATAACCGGCGGGGATCGGGCCGACAGGCTTCATGCCGCGAAATCCTTGTTGAGTTCCGCCTGCAAGGCAGTGCGGTCGATCTTGCCGTTGGGGTTCAATGGCAGGGCGTCGCGCCAATGGATATGCTGCGGCTGCATGAAATTGGGAAGGTCGCGCTGGAGCTTTTTCGGCAAATCCTCACGTCCTGCCTCGTCCCCGCGAACCACCAGATGCACCGCCTGCCCCAGTCGCGGATGCGCCACACCGAGCGCCACCGCCTCGGCCACAAGGCCGGTGGCGAGCGCCGCTTCCTCGATCTCCTGCGGGCTGATGCGGTTGCCCGCACTCTTGATCATCGCGTCGCGCCGCCCGGCGAAATAGAGCAGCCCGTCCGCCTCGCGCCGCACGCGGTCGCCCGACCACACGGCGGTGCCGCCATAGGTCGAGGCGGCAGGCGCGGGCTTGAACCGCTCGGCGGTGCGTTCCGGGTCCTGCCAATAGCCTTGCGCGACCAGCGGCCCGCAATGGACAAGCTCGCCCTCCTCGCCATCCGCCGCGATTTCGCGAGCATCGTTGATGACGAGAATCTCTGCGAAGGGAATCGCCTTACCCATTGATGTCGGATGGGAATCCACCAGCGCCGGGTCGAGATAGGTCGAGCGGAACGCCTCCGTCAGCCCGTACATCGGGAACAGCCGCGCATCGGGAAACATGCCCCGCAGGCTCCGCACCAGATCCACCGTCAGCGCGCCGCCGCTATTGGTCAGCCGCCGCAAGGGTGCTCGCGCCTCGGCGGGCCAGTCGATCTCGGTCAGCTGCACCCAGAGGGGCGGTACCGCGGCGAGGCTCGTCACCCCGTGCGCCGCGCAAGCTTTCGCCACATCCTTGGGGAACAGGAAGTCGAGCGGCACCACGCTCCCCCCGGCAAACCACGTGCTCAAAAGCTGGTTCTGCCCGTAATCGAAGGACAGCGGCAGAACGCCGAGCGTCACGTCATCCTCGGCAAGGCCAAGGTAATGCGCCACGCTCACCGCGCCGAGCCACATATTGGCGTGGCTCAGCATCACACCCTTGGGGCGGCCCGTGGAACCGGAGGTGTAGAGGATCGCCGCAAGGTCGTCGGGATCAGCCTCGGACGGCCCTGTTTCCAGCGCCTCGGCAGAAGCAGCCAACGCCTCGCCCTCCTCCATCGCAGCGCAACCCTTAGGCAGATCGTCCGCCTCGAGCGAGGCAAGCCGCGAACCCGTCCCGATCAGGAGCCGCGTCCCGCTGTCGGCCAGAATATGCGCCGCCTGAGCGCGCTTCAGCAGCGGGTTGATCGGCACGTGCACCACTCCGGCCCGCGCCGCCGCCAGCGGCAGCAGGCAGGTCAGCTCCCCCTTTGCCGCCCAGCTGGCCACGCGTGCGCCCTTCTCAGGCACCACACTCGCCAGCCACCCGGCAAGGGCAGCAACACGCTGTCTTAACTGATTGTGGTTAAGGCTGCCCGTCCGAAGCACCAGCGCCGGCCGCTCCCCACGCCCCGCCGCCCCCGCCAGTTCGGCGAGATGGTCGAGCGGACGCGGGGCAGGATCGGGCGGTTGCGGCATGAGGGACAGGGACTTTCAGTGATCGAAGCGCGGTATCACGATAGCGTTAACGTCTTGCAAGCCCTGACCGGCTCGCAGGGCTCTGCACCGTTCGATCGCGCGGAATGGTTCGCGCTGCTGGCCGACACCGGCCTCGTGCCGCTCATAGCGATGGCGGATGATGGTGGAGACACCGCCGCGCTCGCGCTGACCGAGGCCGGCGGTCGAATCGCGCCCCTGCGCAACTGGTACAGCTTCACCTGGCGCGAACTGGCTCCCGCCGGGCCGCAGGGCGACCGATTGCTGGAAGCCATCGCAAATCAGCTGAAAACCCGCGGCTGGCGCGTCACGCTCGAGCCGGTGCCGGGCGAGGACGGCTCGGCCGAGCGGCTCGCACGCGCCTTTCGCGCGGCGGGCTGGAAGGTCGCGGTAGAACCCTGCGATATCAATCACGTGCTCCCCGTGCAGGGCCGCAGCTTCGCGGAATACTGGGAGAGCCGCCCGGGAACCTTGCGCACCACGCTGAAGCGCAAGGCGAAGAAGGTCGAGTGCGAGGTCATCACGCATTTCGATGAAGCCGCCTGGGCCGAATACGAGGCGATCTACGCCGCCAGCTGGAAGCCCGCCGAGGATCAGCCCGCCATGCTGCGGGCCTTCGCGCAATGTGAGGGCGCGGAAGGCCGCCTGCGTCTGGGCATCGCCCGCGCCGATGGTCTCGCAGTCGCCGCCCAGTGCTGGACTGTCGAAAATTCAATCGCCTATATCCACAAGCTCGCGCATCTTGAGAGCCACAAGCCACTTTCGGCCGGCACCACGCTCAGTGCCGCACTGTTCCGGAACGTGATCGACATCGACAAGGTCGCGCTCGTCGACTTCGGCACCGGCGACCAGAGCTACAAGGCCGACTGGATGGAGGCCACCCGCCCGCGCTTCCGCATTGATTGTCTTGATCCGGCACAGCCCCGAAGCTGGGCTCCGCTGGCCAAGCGAATGCTGCGTCGCTGAGCCTTGCGCGCGGCCCTCGCCCTGCGGCGGTGCTTGCACGAGCCTGCGCGCATGGCTAAGCCCCGCCGCCACGGCGCAGAACAGGGATTTGATAAGGCCGATGACCATATTTCCGAACGTCGATGGCGCTGCCGGAGAAGCCGCGCTCGACCGCGAACTCAAGGGCTTGATCGCCGACGTGCTGGGCCTCGATGCGGCGCAGGCGGAGGCGTTCGGCCCGGAATCGGGTCTGTTCGGCCACCTGCCGGAGCTGGATTCGATGGCGGTCGCAGGCTTGCTGACCGAAATGGAAGACCGGCTGGGCATCGTCATCGAGGACGACGACGTGGATGGCGCAATGCTCGAGACCTATGGCGGGCTGCTGGCCTTCGCACGGTCGAAACTAGACCCTCGCTAGACCCCTTCCAGACCCCTGTTAGGCCCCTGTCAGACCCCCACTCAATCGGTTTAGACCCCCTCCAGAGTGGCATCCGGCCATGAGTTTCACGTGGAACATTCCGGATTTGGTGGCTGAAGAGCTGCTGGTCGGCTTCGATCGCGGCCGCCCGGCGCGGGTGTTGGTTCTGCCCGCGTGGTTCGACGAGGCGAACAAGCTGCGGCGCTTCACGATGGAGGTGATGCGGCGGCTCGACACGGCAGGGATCGACAGCCTGCTCCCCGATCTTCCCGGGTGCAACGAGAGCCTCGAACCGCTTGGATTGCAGACACTTTCCCGCTGGCGTGCAGCAGCCGAGGCGGCTGCGAAAACCCTCGGCGCGACCCACGTGCTGGCGATCCGTGCCGGAGCGCTGCTGGCGCCCGAGGGCCTGCCCGGCTGGCACTACGCCGCGCAGAGCGGTCCCAAGCTGCTGCGCGGCATGATCCGCGCCCGCACCATCGCCGCGCGCGAAGCGGGAAAATTCGAGACTTACGAGGGACTTACAGCCATCGGCCGCGAGACAGGGCTCGTGCTGGGCGGCTGGTCGCTGGGCCCTGCGATGATAGCTGAACTCGAAACCGCAGAGCCCGTCCTCGCCCTCGGCCAGTCCGACATCCCCCATACCGCGCTCGGTGGCCCCGGCTTGTGGCTCCGCGCCGAGCCCGACGAGGACGCCGCACAGGCCGACCGGCTTGCTGCTCTGATCGTGCAAAGCCTCGCGGAAACAGCAGGATGAGCCGTCATTCCCTCACCTTCCGATGCGGCAGCCTGACGCTCGCCGGATCGCTCGACACGGCGCAGGGCCGCACCGGCTTGCTGATCGTCAGCGGCGGCAACGAGATCCGCTCGGGCGCATTCGGCGGGCAAGCCGACATGGCCGCCCGCATCGCCCGGGCCGGGTTCCCGGTGTTCCGCTTCGACCGCCGCGGGGTCGGCGACAGCGAAGGCGAGAACCGCGGTTTCCGCAAGAGCGCCAAGGACATAGCCTGCGCGATTGACGCCTTCCGCGCGATGGCACCGCAGCTTTCCCGGCTGGTCGCTTTCGGTAATTGCGACGCGGCCTCGGCCCTGATGCTGGCCGGCGGCGCAGGGTGCGACGGGCTGATCTTGTCCAACCCCTGGACCATCGAGCAGGAGGCCGGCGGCGATGCGGCCGCACCGCCGCCCGCCGCCGTCCGCTCGCGCTATGCCGAGAAGCTCAAAAACCCGCGCGAAGTCATGCGCTTGGCGAGCGGCGGCGTGAACCTTGGCAAGCTCGCCAAGGGCGTGATCCACGCACTCCGCCCGCCCCCGCCGCCCTCCAGCCTCGCGCAGGAAATGGCGGCTGGCCTTGCAGGGTATGCAGGCGAAGTGCGCATCCTCCTCGCGACCGGCGACCGCACCGCGCAGGTCTTCGAAGCGGCATGTGACCGGAACGACCCACGCATCCGCCGCTGCTCAGGCGCGGGCCATGCCTATGTCGAGCCCGAACACCGCAACTGGCTCGAAGCGCAATTGCTTGAAATCTTACAGGCTTAGCGCTCGAAAAGGCTCACCAGCTCGACATGGGTTGACCAGCGGAACTGGCCGACGGGGCGCAGTTTCGTGAGCCTGTATCCCCCCTCCACCAGCACCGCTGCATCGCGCGCCCAGCTTGAGGGGTTGCAGCTGACATAGACCACGCGGGGCACATTGCTGCGTGCGATTTCAGCCACTTGCGCCCGCGCGCCCGCACGCGGCGGATCGAGCAGCACGCCCTCGAAACGGTTCAGCTCCGCAGGCTCGAGCGGCGAGCGGAACAGGTCACGGTGGAGCGCCAGCACGGTGCCACCCGCCCGCGCGCCCGAAGCCTTGCAGGCGAGATGCGCCGCCCGCTCAGCCTCGACCGCGAGCACCTTGCGGCCCTCCCTCAGGGCGAAGGCAAAGGTGCCGAGCCCCGCGAACAGGTCCGCGACCACCCCTGCCCCCGCCAGCCATTCCGCGGCATCGGCGGCCATCCGCGCCTCGGCATCATGGGTGGCCTGGAGGAACGCGCCGGGCGGCAAGCCGACCGGCACCCCGCCGAGCGTCACCGTAACCGGTTCGGGCTCCCATACCGTCTCGGGGCCATAGCCCTGGTCGATGGTCAGGCGCGCAAGGCTTTGATCACGCGCGAAATCGAGAGCCGCTTCGGTCGGGCCGAGCCCCTCCAGCGGGAAGTTCGACAGGTTTGCCTCAACCCCCTGATCGGCGAGCGTCAGGTCGATCCCCACCATGCCCTTGGGGCCAAAGGCGGCGAAGAACTTGCGCAAGGGCGCGATCAGCGCGGCGAGCGCGGGGTGGAGCACGGGGCACTCCGAAAGGTCGACCACGCGGTGCGATCCGCCCTCGCGGTAGCCCAGCACCGCGCCGCGTGCGGTGCGCAGGCCGTGCAAGCCGGCGCGGCGGCGGGTATGCGGCGGCGAGAGGTGGACGGGGAGCAACTCGGCCGGCTCCAACCCTTGCGAGCGCGCGGCATTCACCACCCGGTCGCGGACGAAATCCGTCAGCACCGTGTCGTCGGCGTGCTGGAGCTGGCACCCGCCGCAGGTGCCGAAATGGCGGCACGGGGGCGTCTGGTGGTGCGGGCCCGGGGTGATGGCTCCTTCCGCGTCCACCGAGTCACCGGGCGCGGCGAAGGCGATGTGGCGTCCGGAGGCGGTCACGCCGTCGCCCTTGGCGGCGAGGCGGATGATGGGGTCAGTCAAGGTCACAGGCAGGCCGCTAGCGCCTCCGAGACCCTTTCGGCAAGCTGCGATGGCGTGAAGGCGGCGCCTGACCGCCGTGCCGCCTCGCCGTGAAGCCACAAAGCCTCGCAGGCGGCGGCGAAGGGATCTGCTCCCGTCGCCATGCGGCTCGCAGCGATCCCGGCAAGGACGTCGCCCGTCCCCGCGACCGAGAGCCAGCTCGGTGCAGGCGTGCCGAGCGCACAGCGGCCATCGGGCGCGGCGACGATGCTGTCGGGGCCTTTGGCAAGCACCACCATGCCGCTGGCCTTGGCGAGCGCCAGAGCCCGCTCGCGGCGACCTGTGGCGATGACGCCGAAGCTGCGGCACAGCGTTTCGAGCTCGCCATCGTGCGGGGTGGCGAGGATGGGCTTGCCCTCGGGCAGCAAGGCGGGGCCGAGGAGCATCAGCGCATCGGCGTCGATCACCAGCGCGGGCGCGAGCCTGAGCGCCTCGGCGAGCATCGCCTTTGCGGCATCGTCCCGACCGAGCCCCGGGCCGACGAGCACCGCCTTGAAGCGAGGATCAGCGAGCGCCTCTGCGAGCGGCGCGGTGTCTGTGACCACATCGGGCGGGGTGCGAGGGTCCGCGTGGCGGGTGAGGAGCTTCACGTAACCCGCGCCTGCGCGTTGGGCGGCAGCAGCCGAGAGGAGGCTCGCCCCGGGCATTGCACCGCCGATGATGCCGAGCAGGCCGCGGCGGTATTTGTGGCTGTCGGTGGCGGGTGCGGCAATACGGGGGCGCTCGACCTGCTGCGCCGCGCCTTCCACGGCTGCTATCCCGATGGGAACGAGCCGCATCTGTCCCATCAATTCGCGGCCCGGCAGGCCCCAATGCGCGAACTTCCACGCGCCTAGCGCAAGCGTGAGGTCAAAGGCGGGCAGCCGCTCGTTCAGCACCGCGCCGCTATCGCTGGCGATGCCCGAGGGCACATCCACCGCGACCCGGTAGCGGTGCCGCGCGGCGAGATCGCGCAGCAGCAGCGCGTGCTCGGCCACCAGCGGGCGCGTGAGGCCGGAGCCGAACAGGCCATCGACGAAGACATCGCCCTGCGCGCCGCCCGTGGTGCTGACGGGCCCGTCCCAACGGCGACGTGCTTCCTTCGCGGCGTCGGTTGCGGGGTCGAGAGGGGCGATGACCGTCACTGCATTGCCCGCCTCACGCAGGCGCCGGGCGATCACATAGCCGTCCCCGCCGTTGTTTCCCGGGCCGCACAGCACGGTGACGGAGCGTCCTGCGGCGACGCGGCGAATCCACTCGGCCGCGCCCCCTGCGGCGGTCTCCATCAGATCGGAAACCGAGGTCCCCGCGTCGAACAGCGCCTGCTCGGCAGCGCGCATCTGGGCGGCGGTGAGGACCTGCGCGGCGCTCACGGCGACGGCGTGGGTGCCATAGGGTTTTGGGGCTCGGGGGTGAGGCGGTACCGGTCGGGCCCGATGGCGAACTGGATCACGCCCTCGCCTTTCTCCAGCACGATCGGTTCGGCGCCATCGAGCGGGGCGAGCGTGCCTGTCGCGGGATCGAAGGTGATCCGCCGGAAGCCCCCATCGGGATGATGGAGGATGAACTCCTTCGTCCCCGCAACACGTTCCAGCTTGCACACCGAGCCGAATTCCGCGCCTTCGCCGATGGCGCATTCGATAGCGTCACCCGGCGAGGGCGGGCTTTCCGCCGCGCCGCACGCCGCCAGCAGAGCGATGGCAGCGAGCGCGCTAGATGTCCGCAAAGACATGGGTTTCTGCCTTGGCTCCCGGATGGGTTAGCGCCCCGTAACGCGCCGGACCGACGACCTGACTGTAGCGCCACAGCGCGCCCGACTGGTAGTCGTTGGTGCGGGGTTGCCAAGCCTTGCGGCGCTCTGCCAGCACCTCCTCGGCGACTTCCAGTTCGATGGTGCCCGTCTCGGCGTTGATGCTGATGATGTCGCCGTTCTCGACCAGTGCGATCGGGCCGCCGTCGGCCGCCTCGGGGCAGACGTGGCCGATGCAGAAACCGCGGGTCGCGCCCGAGAACCGCCCGTCGGTGATCAGCGCGACCTTCTCGCCCATGCCGAGCCCGTAAAGCGCGGCGGTGGTCGAGAGCATCTCGCGCATCCCGGGGCCGCCCTTGGGGCCTTCGTAGCGGATGACGATCACGCAGCCCTCGGCAATGTCGCGCTTTTCAACGGCGGCGAAGGCTTCTTCCTCGCAGTCGAACACCCGCGCAGGGCCGGAGAACTGGAGGCGTGCCATGCCCGCGACCTTCACAATCGCGCCATCGGGTGCAAGCGAGCCCCTGAGGCCGACCACGCCGCCGGTGGGGGTGATCGGGGTCTTAACGTCGTAGAACACCTTCTGGTCGGGGTTCCAGGTAATCTCCTCGAGGTTCTCGCCGATGGTCTTGCCAGTCACGGTGATCGGATTGGGATCGATGAACCCACCGTCGAGGAGCGTCTTCATCGCCATGTAGACCCCGCCGGCCTCGTGCATGTCCTTGGCGACATACTTTCCGCCGGGCTTGAGGTCTGCGATATAAGGCGTTGATTTGAAGACTTCCGCGACGTCGAATAGGTCGAAATCGATCCCCGCCTCGCTTGCCATGGCAGGCAAGTGCAGCGCAGCGTTGGTCGAGCCACCAGTGGCCGCGACAACGCGTGCCGCGTTCATGAAAGCCTCGCGGGTGCAGATGTCGCGGGGGCGCAGGTTCATGGCGACGAGCTCCATAACCTGTTTGCCTGCAGCGACCGCAATATCATCGCGCGACCTGAAAGGTGCGGGCGTCATGTTGCTGTTCGGTAGGGACAATCCGATGGCTTCACCGACGCAGGCCATGGTGTTGGCCGTGAACTGGCCGCCGCACGCTCCGTGGCCGGGGCAGGCGACTTTCTCCAATGCGATCAACTCGGTCAGCGGGCAGTTGCCGGCGGCATATTGCCCGACCGCCTCGAACACATCGACCACGGTCACATCCGCGCCGCGGTGGGTGCCGGGCAGGATCGACCCGCCATAGACGAAGATCGAGGGGACATTGAGGCGCAGCATCGCCATCATCATGCCGGGCAGGCTCTTGTCGCACCCGGCGAACCCGACAAGCGCATCATAACAATGGCCTCGGACCGAAACCTCGATGGAGTCGGCGATGATTTCGCGGCTAATCAGCGAGCTTTTCATGCCCTGATGGCCCATCGCGATGCCGTCGGTGACCGTGATGGTGTTGAACCGGCGCGGAGTGCCGCCGCCTGCGATCACGCCCTCGCGGCAGATGTCGGCCTGGGCGTTAAGGGTGGTGTTGCAGGGCGCCGAATCGTTGCCGGCGCTGACCACGCCCACGAAAGGCGCGGCGATTTCTTCCTCGGTCATGCCCATCGCATAGTAGTATGAGCGGTGCGGGGCGCGCTCCGGGCCGACCGAAACGTGGCGGCTGGGGAGCTTCGACTTGTCAAATCTGGACGACATAAGATTTCCCGATAGCGGCAATTTGTGAAACGTCCCCTGCCTTCAGGCGAGCGCTGACGCAACCCTTTGCGCAATATTCGCCAAGATTGCTGCCCAGCGCGCATGATTTTCGGGCGTGGCGACGAGATCCTGCCGCAGCTCGATGCCGAGATAGGGGCGTCCCTTAGCCTCGGCATGGCGGTTCATCGTGTAGTTGAGGTCGCGGCCCGAATAGGGGAGGTTGTCGCCGACATTCAGCCCCTCGGCGGTGAGGAGCGCGATGGCGATGCGCGCGGCGCGGTCGTCGTCATTGTAGAGCACCCCCACCTCCCAAGGCCGTGCGGCGTCCGAGGTTTCGAGGCGCGGGGTGAAGCTGTGGAGCGAGAGGATCAGCTTGGGCTCGGCGGCCGCCAACCACTCGGCCACCGCGGTGTGGTAGGGTCGGTGGAAGCGGTGCAGCCGCCCTTCCCTGTCCGCGCCCACGTTACCGGGGATCAGGTGCCCGTCGCTGGCTTCGGGGACGAGGCCGGGCGCGGTTTCCTCGCGGTTGAGGTCGCACACGAGGCGGCTGACGGCGGCGATGTGGGCGGGGATGGCGTGGTCGCGGGCGAGCAGTTCGGCGATGGCCTCGGTCCCGATGTCCACCGCGATGTGCTCGTTTAGCAGGTGCGCGGGGATGCCGAGGTCTATGTCTGCGGGGACGGCGTTGGAGGCATGGTCGACAACGCAGACGATGCCGTCGGGGGTGGGCGTTCCGATCTGGCGGAAGACTGTGCTCACATTAAACTCCGTTCGTGCTGAGCTTGTCGAAGCACCGTTCTTTGTCTTTGGCCTTGCTCGCAAAGAAAAGCAGCCCTTCGACAAGCTCAGGGCGAACGGAAGGATAGGAATTCAACGCAACCGCCCCGCCATCGTCCACCAATCCTTGGGCATCGCCGCAGCCGCCGCATCGCGGGCCTCAGGCGTGTCGTAGAGCGCAAAGCAAGTCGCGCCCGAGCCGGACATTCGGGCGAGCCACGGGGCGGTCTCTTGCAAAGCGCCAAGCACCTCGGCGATCACCGGGCAGAGCGAGATAGCAGGGGCTTCGAGGTCGTTGCGCCCTTCCCTCGCGATCTTCGACGCGGGGCCTTCAGGGAGCGCGCCGCGATCCTGCACATCCCACGCCTTGAACACTGGGCCAGTCGACAGCGGCACACGCGGGTTGACCAGCAGCACGGGGGTCCCGCGCACATCATCAGCCGCTGGCATCGCAAGTTCCCAGCCCAAACCGGTGCCGATCCGGCTCATACTCACGATGCAGGCCCCGATATCCGCACCCAGATGGCTGCTGGCAATCACCAGTTCCTTCATGTCACCGTTGCGAACATAGTGCCGGTCCAGCAGCCGGATCATCGCCGCAGCATCGGCTGATCCGCCGCCGATCCCGGCGGCCACGGGGAGGTTCTTTTCGAGACGAATTTCGAGCGGCGGGATTGGAGCCATGTCGGGCCGAACCATGCCGCGCATGAAGTTCAGTGCCTCGAGCACGAGATTGTCCGGCCCGCTGGAGAGTCCTTCGCCAAACTCGCCCGTGATCGTCAGGTTATCGGCTTCGGCCTCCGCAACCGTGAGCACATCGCCCGCATCGACGAAGGCGAACAGGGTTTCGAGCTCGTGATACCCGTCCTCCCGCCGCCTGCGGACATGCAGCGCGAGGTTGATCTTGGCATAGGCGGTTTCGATCATCAGTTGTTCTTATCGATCCGGGGGCCGATCTGCCATTCGCCGACGTCCATATCGTGCACCGCGCCGGTTGCTCCATCGACGGCATACCAGCCGAGCAACACGCTCCCGCAGCCTTCCGGATCGCGGCAGTAGCCGTTGACGCGCAACAGGTAGTAGCCGGGGTTGGTGTCATCTTTGCCACCGTCGCAGCCCGCCATCTGTTCGGCGCGGTAGGACTTGTTGGCGGCGAGGATGGACATGACACGCTCGCACGCCTGATCATCGGACACGACCGGCGCCGTCACTTGAGCTGCGCTGCAACCGCAAGCCAGTGCGACCGCAGTCAGCGCGAGGTAGATCTTGGCGCAGGCGGTTTTGGTGACCGACAAACTTCAATCCTTCGTCATTGCGAGGAGCCGCAGGCGACGCGGCAATCCAAGGCCAGTGATCCGCTGATCTGCGCTCGGTCCATGGATTGCTTCGCTACGCTCGCAATGACGAAGGCCACCTCACATATTCGGATAATTCGGCCCGCCGCCACCCTCAGGCGTCACCCAGTTGATGTTCTGGTTGGGGTCCTTGATGTCGCAGGTCTTGCAGTGGACGCAGTTCTGCGAGTTGATCTGGAACCGGGGCTCGCCGCTCGCGTCGGTCAGCCACTCGTAGACCCCCGCCGGGCAATAGCGCGCCGAGGGCCCGCCGAAGACGCCGAGCTCACTCACCTTCTGCAGCTCGAGGTCCTTCACCTGCAGGTGGCAGGGCTGGTCCTCGGCGTGGTTGGTGTAGCTGTAGGCCACATTGGTGAGGCGGTCGAAGGTGATGACGCCGTCGGGCTTGGGGTAGTCGATCTTCGGGTAGAGATCGGCGCGGCCGGTCATGGTGTAGTCGCTGTGGTGCTTCATCGAAATCGGCAGGCCGATCTTGAGCGTGCGCATCCACATGTCGATCCCGCCCAAGAGCGTGCCGATGTCGCCGCCGAACTTCGCGACGGCCGGCTCGGCGTTCTGGACGAGCTTCAATTCGGTCGCGATCCAGCTGGAGCGGACGGCGGTGTCAAAGTCCGAAAGCTCGGTCTTCTCGTGACCCGCCGCGATGGCTGCCGCAATGCTCTCGGCCGCCAGCATCCCGCTCTTCATCGCGGTGTGGCTGCCCTTGATGCGCGGCACGTTGACGAAGCCCGCCGCGCAGCCGATCAGCGCGCCGCCGGGAAAAGCGAGCTTGGGCACAGACTGCCAGCCGCCCTCGTTGATCGCGCGCGCGCCATAGCTGACACGCTTGCCGCCTTCGAGGTATTCGCGGATCGCGGGGTGCTGCTTCCAGCGCTGGAATTCCTGATAGGGCGAGACCCAGGGGTTCTTGTAATCGAGCGCGGTCACGAAGCCCAAAGCCACCTGGCCGTTCGCCTGATGGTAGAGGAAGCCCCCGCCCCAGCTGTCGCTTTCCGAAAGCGGCCAGCCCTGCGTGTGGATCACGCGGCCCGGCTTGTGCTTCTTGGGATCGATGTCCCACAATTCCTTGATGCCAAGGCCATAGACCTGCGGCTGGCAGTTCGCCTCGAGGTCGAACATCGCCTTCATGCGCTTGGTGAGGTTGCCGCGGGCACCCTCGGCGAAGAGCGTGTACTTGGCGTGGATCTCCATGCCGGGGGTGTAATCGCCCTTGTGGCTGCCATCGGCGGCAACGCCCATGTCCTGCGTGATCACGCCAGCGACGCGGCCTTCCTCGTCGATGATGACATCGGCGGCGGGGAAGCCGGGGAAGACCATGACGCCCAGCGCCTCGGCCTGTTCGGCGAGCCAGCGGGTCATGCTGCCCAGCGAGCCGGTGTAGCAGCCGTGGTTGCTCATCAGCGGGGGCATGATCGCGTGGGGGAGCGAGGTCTTGCCGCCCTTGGAGAGCACCCAGTGCCAGTTGTCGGTCACCGGGGTCTGCGCCATCGGGTTGCCCTGCTCGCGCCATTCGGGGAGCAGTTCGTCCAGCGCCTTGGGATCGACCACCGCACCCGACAGGATATGCGCGCCGATCTCCGAGCCCTTCTCGAGCACGATGACTTCAAGCTCGGCATTGACCTGCTTGAGCCTGATCGCCGCAGCAAGACCCGCCGGGCCGCCGCCGATGATCACGACATCGCAGGGCATTGATTCACGTTCGCTCATCGCGCTTTCCTGATCCTTGTTGGTATTTGCCGCGCTGGGCGCACAGCCTGACGATATGCCTACCCCGTTCACTTGCTAAGGGGGGCGATGACAGTCAAGACCTGCGTTAGATAGCATGACCCAGCAATGACCCGCCCCGACCTGACCCTTGCGCGCGAATTCGAGGCGGCGCTTGCCTGGTGGCAGTCGGCGGGGGTCGACTGCGATTTCGTCGATGACGCTACGGCGTGGTTGGCTGATGCGCCTCTCGAAGTTCCGCAGGTGGGCATGGCAGGAGCGGCCGGCGGACGGTCGGGCACTGCCCAGACTTCCCCGCAATCCGCCGGAGCCCGACCCCCGCGCGCCATCGCGCCGCTCGCTCCCGCGCCCGAACCCGCCGCCGCGCCGCGCCGCAATCTGCTGGGCGATTCGCCGCCTGCCGATCTGGCCGCCTTCCGCAGCTGGTGGATGGAGGGCGAGGGTCTTTCCCCTTCCACAGGTTTTGCCCGCGTGCCGCCGCGCGGGAATGCGGGTGCGGCGCTGATGGTGCTGGTGCCGGCTCCCGAAGCGGGCGATGCCGAAACGCTGCTTTCGGGGCCGCAAGGCCGCCTGCTTGCCAATATCCTCGCCGCGATGGGCCTTGCCGAGAGCGAGGTCTACATCGCCTCGGCGCTGCCATGCCACACCCCTATGGCGGATCTCGCCGCGCTCGCCGCTGATGGCATGGACGCGGTGACGGCGCTCCATATCGGCCTCGCCGCGCCGCAGAAGCTGCTTGCGCTGGGCGCAGGGCTAGGGCCGATGCTTGGCGCAAATGATACATCGGGCGATCATCCTTTACGGGAAATCAACCATGCCGGGCGCAAGACACCGGCAATGATGAGCGAAACGCTCGACGCGATGATGGATATGCCCCGGCTCAAAAGCCGGTTCTGGCGGAGATGGATGGAATGGTCGGCCACGGTATGACACGCGCTGGAAGGCGTCCGCGATTGGGGCTGGCGGCCATCGTGCTCGCTGCGCTGGCCATGCCCGCGGCCGCCGCAGCGCAGCCGGTCAATCTCGTCGCGCGCTGGAACGGCGCCGTGCCGGACGAGCAGCCGATTGCCACCGTTCTCTCGCAGGAAGACCGCACGCTCTACCGCCAGCTGTTCGCCGCCATCGATGCCGAGCAATGGGAGGTGGTCGAAGGCCTCCTCGCCAAGAAGCCCGATGGCGTGCTCACGCAGGTCGCCCGCGCCGAGTATTACACCCACGCCGACAGCCCCAAGGTCGCGCCGGAAAAGATCGCCGAGTGGTTCAATGCCGGGGTCGATCTCCCGCAGGCCGAACAGCTCACCCGCATGGGTGCCAAGCGCGGCCTCGTCGCCCTGCCCGCCCTGCCGCCCGCGCAGGGCTTTGCCCGCCAGCCCTATACCTCCAAGCGCACCCTGCCCCGCAGCGTGAACGACGGCACCATGCCCGCCGCGACCTCGACCGCAATCCTCGCCGCGATCAAGGCCGACAATCCGATCGAAGCCCAGCGCCTGCTCGCCGAGGCCGATCCCCTGCTCTCCAGCGACGCCCGCGCCGAATGGCGCCAGCGGGTCGCGTGGAGCTACTACATCGAGAACAACGACGCCGCCGCGCTCGAACTGGCCCGCACCGCTGGTGAAGGCACCGGCGAATGGGTGGCCGAGGGCGCGTGGGTCGAAGGGCTGTCCGCATGGCGGATGGGCTATTGCTCGCTCGCGGGCGAGGCCTTCGGGCGCGTGGCCGATGAAGCATCCAATGTCGAACTGGTCGCCGCCGGCCACTACTGGGCCTCGCGCGCCGCCGTGCGCTGCCGCGAGCCGGGTCAGGCGCAGCAGCACCTCACCGCCGCGGCCGCCTATGACGAGACGCTTTACGGGATGCTCGCCGCCGACCAGCTCGGGGTCGAACTGCCCCAGCACGCTCCGCCGCAAGCCTTCGACAAGGACGACTGGCAGCAACTCGCCCCGCGCAGCAATGTGCGCGTGGCGGTGGCGCTGATCGAGATCGGGCGTCCGTCGCTGGCTGACGAGGTGCTGCGGCAGGAAGCCAAGATCGGCCCCTCTTACCAATACACCGCCCTCTCGCGCCTCGCCCGCGAACTTGGCCTGCCCTCGACCCAGCTGTTCATGGCGCAGAACGCCCCTTACGGCACCGCAAGCGATCCTTCGCTGCGCTTCCCCATCGCCTATTGGCAGCCGGTCGGCGGCTGGCAGGTCGATCCCGCGCTGGCCTTTGCCCATGCGCTTCAGGAATCGAACTTCCGCGCCGCTGCGGTGAGCCCGGCGAATGCACGCGGCCTCATGCAGATCATGCCCACCACGGCGCGCGACCATTCGGGCCGCCTCAGCCTTGGTGCGACCTACGAGGATCTGAACGATCCGCAGGTCAACCTTGCCTATGGCCAGCGCCATCTGGAAATGCTGCGCGATAGCCCCGCGACCGGCGGCGCGCTGCCCAAGATCATGGCTGCCTATAATGCGGGCCTCACGCCGGTGGGTCGCTGGAACTCCGAGATCAACGACCAGAACGATCCGCTGCTGTGGATGGAATCGATCCCCTATTGGGAAACGCGCGGCTATGTCGCGATCGTGATGCGCAATTACTGGATGTATGAACGCGCCGCGGGCGTCGCCTCGCCGAGCCGCCACGCGCTGGCGCAGGGCAAGTGGCCGGAGTTTCCGCGCAATATCGACACCCGTTCGGCGAGCCTCGAACGCTGATGGCGATCGACGAGGCGCGGGCCTTCAAGCCGATCAACATCGCCGTCCTCACCGTTTCGGACACGCGCACGCCGGAGACCGATACCTCGGGTGATATTCTCGCCGCGCGGGTGACGGATGCGGGGCACAATCTGGCCGCGCGGGTGATTGTGAAAGACGACGCCAAGCTGCTCGCCGCGCAATTCGATACGTGGATCGACGATCCGGCCATCGATGCGGTGGTCAGCACCGGCGGCACGGGCCTGACGGGCCGCGATGTGACCCCCGAAGCGCTGGCGCTGATCGAAGGCGCGCGCGAGATCCCCGGCTTCGGCGAGCTGTTCCGCTGGCTGAGCTTCAAGACCATCGGCACCAGCACCGTGCAGTCGCGCGCCTGCGCGGTGGTGGCGCGGGGGACCTATATCTTCTGCCTGCCCGGATCGAACGGCGCGGTGAAGGATGGCTGGGACGGGATTCTGGCGGAGCAACTCGATGCCCGCAACCGCCCCTGCAACTTCGTCGAACTGATGCCGCGGCTGAAAGAGGTGTAGTTTCAGACCCCTGCTTGCCTCATTCGGCGGCGGGTTAGATCGGTTTAGACCCCCTCCAGACCCCTGTTAGACCCCCACTTGCACGGCCTTTTTGCCTTGGCAAAGGGCGTTTTGTTCCGTAAATGTTCCACGTGAAACATTCTCCGGTCAAAGGTCGCGGCGCGCAATCCGGGAAGGTCCCCACCCGCTTCGGTTTGGCGGAGCGCGAGGTCGATGGCGACTGGCGCGATCATGTCGAAATGTTGGCCAAAGAAGAGGGGGGAGCTCCGGTCAAACTGCGCACCACCGTGGTGGAAGAGCGCCCGAAGTCGATCCTGACCTTCAACCAGTCCCCCGACGTCCCCTTCGACCGCTCGGTCAATGCCTACCGCGGCTGCGAGCACGGCTGTATCTACTGCTTCGCCCGCCCGACCCACGCCTATCACGACCTCTCCCCCGGGCTGGACTTCGAGACGAAGCTCTTCGCCAAGCCCGAAGCGGCGGCCCTGCTGCGCGCGACATTGGCGAAAAAAGGCTATGTTCCCAAGCCGATAGCTCTCGGCACCAACACCGATCCCTATCAGCCGATCGAGCGGGACTACCGCATCACGCGGGCGATCCTCGAACTGTGCCTCGAGGTGCGGCACCCTGTCACCATCACCACAAAGTCCGACAGGGTTCTGGACGACGCCGACCTGCTCGAAGCGATGGCGAAGGAGGGATTGGTGGCGGTCGCAATCTCGGTGACGAGCCTCGATCCGGTGCTTTCCGCCAAGCTCGAGCCGCGCTGTGCCGCCCCGGCCAAACGCTTGGTGGCATTGGGGAAATTGCTCGAACTCGGCGTTCCGGTGCACTGCTCGATCTCGCCGATCATCCCCGCGATCACCGACGAATTCCTCGAAAGCATCATTGCCCGCGCCGGCGAACTCGGGGTGCAAAGCATCGGTTGGATCCCCCTGCGCCTCCCCCACGAGGTCGCCCCGCTGTTCCGCGAATGGCTCGCCGTCCACTATCCCGACCGCGCGGGCAAGGTGATGGGGATCGTCCGCGAAATGCGGGGCGGGCGGGACAATGATCCCAACTTCCACAGCCGCTTCAACCCCAAAGGCGTGTGGGCCGACCTGATCCGCGCCCGCTTCGCCGTCGCCTGCCGCAAGGCGGGCATCGGCAAGTCGCGGTTCGAACTCGACTGCTCGCAATTCCGCCCTCCCCGAAGCGATGGCCAATTGGCGCTTCTATGATACGTAAGGCGCAGGAATCGATTTCGAGGGGGGAGTAACATGCGTTCGACAATCGTGGCCGCTGCCGCAGCCTTGGCCCTGCTGGGAACACCGGCCCACGCCCAGACCACACAGCCCTTAAAACAGTTCACCCGCGCCGATTTCGAAAAGGCGCTGACCGACGCGGGCGCGACCATCACGCCGTCGGAAACACCGGGCGACCGCATCGATTTCACCTTCGAGGACGGGGTGCTGGCAGACGGACTGCTGCTCGCCTGCGACGACGCCGAGAAGAAGACGAAGTGCCTCGGCTCCTCGCTGCTCGCGACCTTCACCCCCGCCGACGGGGCGAAGCCGGACCAGATCCAGGAAGCGATCAACACATTCAACTATCGCGAGAATTTCGGCCGCGCGTACCTTGATGAGGAGGGCACGATCTCCGTGCGGATGTATATCATCGCCGATGGCGGCATCACGCGCGAGAATTACTCGCGGCAGATCGCGCTGTGGTTCAACTCGGTGATCGACTTCTTCGGCTACCTCTACCCCGAGGAATGAGGTCGGCGGGGCTCACCCGAAACCCTCCCCCGCCGCGCCGGGAGCAAAGCGCACGAGGCGGCTGTCGACCAGCGCGGCCGTGCGGTTGACGACCGCCAGTTGATACTCCGGGTCCTTGATCATCGCGAAGAACGCGCCCGCATCGGGGTATTGCGCGATGAAACCGTCGTGCCAGCGTTCGCCCTCGGGGCCGGTGACGACGGTCTCGAACCGGCCGCGCCACAGGATCCGGCCGCCCAGCCGCTGGAAGATCGGGCCACTGGTCACGCCATATTCCTCGTAGGCGCGTCGCCCGCTCCAGCCTTTGCCGGCGTGCTCGTGCCCCTCGGGGTATTCGGCAAACTCGCGGTAAAGCAGCAGGTTGAGCATGTTGATCGGCGTGTCGCGCGGCAGGTTCTTGAAGGCCTGGAAGTTCGCCGCCGAGGGGTCGATATAGGTCTCGCAGGTCATCTGTGGGGGTCCTTTCCGGTCAGGTCGCATTGCATATAGACCGTATCGAGCACGCGGCCGAACTTGTGCCCGACATTGCGCAACCGGCCTGCTTGGACAAAGCCGCACTTGGCGTGAAGCGCCACCGACGCCGGCTCGCTGCCGCCGATTACCGCAATCATCTGTTCGAAGCCCGCCCCTTGAGCGGCATCGAGTAGCGCCAGCATCAGCGCCGTGCCGATCCCCAGCCGCCGCGCGTCCTGGGCGATGTAGATGCTGTCCTCGCAAGTCGCCGCATAGGCCGCCCGGTCGCGGAATCGCGCGGCATAGGCGTAGCCCACGACTTCCCCCGCCCGCTCGGCGACGAGGAAAGGGAAGCCTCGCGCTGCAAAGTCCGCGATCTTCTCTGCCCAATTGACTGCATCCGGCGCGACCGTGTCGAAGGTCCCGGTGCCGTTGGCGACGTGCCAAGCGTAAATGTCGCCGATGGCCTGCGCATCGTCGGCTTGCGCAGGCCTGACGACGAACTCAGCCAAGCGTATAGTCCGCAAAGCGGTCGCGCAGGTCCTTCTTGCTGATCTTGCCGGTGGCGGTGTGCGGGATGTCGTCGACGAACTCGACGGCATCGGGCAGCCACCACTTGGCGATCTGCGGCTTGAGGTGCTCGACGATCT
>JANNZG010000019.1:0-211666 GCA_031410495.1 Porphyrobacter sp. | reverse complement strand
TCCTGAACGGCAGTGCGACCTGCACCACCGGGACAGCTGGCGGCACCTTCGCGGCCGGCGGCGGCGTGGGTGGACGTGACCGCATCACCGGCACGCTCAGCGATGTGGCCGCAAGCCAGACCCGCTCGGCGTACTTCCGCGCCACGGTCAAGTAACCCACTGATCTAGGCGACATCTTGCGTATTGCCCCCTCTTTGCAACGTCTTTCGGCAGCATTGCTTGCAGCAGTGCTGTCGTTCGGCGTGCCGCAGGAGGGGGCCCTCGCGCAGACCAGTGGCGGGGCGTCGGTACGCACAGTCACCAATATTGCCGAGGCAACCTGGGACGCTGACGGATCAAGCCGCCGGGTCGAGAGCAATCCGGTCCGGTTCGACGTCAGCGCTCTCCCCGAGGCACCGCCGTCGATCCGGGTCTATCGCCGATCGCCCGGCACCGGTGAGCAGCTCACCTACCTCACCCCGCAGTGCGGCCCCGCGACGGGTCCCATCCAGCAGCTGCGCGCCACCGCGACCGCGAGCGTCGGCCCGACCGGCTCGGCTATGTCCACTGCGACCGTGCAGCCGACCGACAAGCTGCGCGGCGGCGAACCCTTGTTCTTCGAAATCACCGCGGCCAGCGCCAATCGCGACCGTAACGCCATCGACGCTCTCACCGTGGTGCTGACCAGCGTCGAGGGCGACCGCGAAACGATGACCGTGTTCGAGACCGCGCCCGACAGCGGCGTGTTCGTTGGCGTGATCGACACCCTGCGCATCCCCCCGCCGCTGGTGCAGGAAGACTGCCGCCTGAGCGTCGGCAACGAATCCCGCATCACCATCGCCGCCATGCGTCCGGGCACCCCCGATGTGCTGATCACCGCCGATGTCAGCGTGCTGGTCGATCCCTTCGGCGTCATCTTCGACAGCGAGAGCGGCGCCCCGGTCGACGGCGCACGCGTTGCGCTGGTCGATGCCACGACGGGCGCTCCTGCCACCGTGTTTGCCGAGGACGGCGTCACATCCTGGCCATCGAGCATGATCTCCGGCCAGCCGGTCACCGATGGCTCGGGCCGGACGATCAACATGGGCGCTGGCGAGTTCTGGTTCCCGCTGACCACACAAGGGCGCTTCCGCCTCGTGGTCACTCCGCCCGCGCCCTACACCGCGCCCTCTGCGGCGCCGCGCGAGGTGGTGGCGCGCCTCACCCGTCCGGACGGGCGACCTTACGTGATCCGCGAAGGCTCGTTCGGCGATGCCTTCGTGCTCGACAATCCGGTGCCCTTCGAAGTCGACATTCCGGTCGACCGGCCCGCGCTCGACCTCGGACTGGCCAAAACCGCCTCGCGCACCCGCGCGGAGCCGGGCGATGTGGTGTTCTACACCATCACCGTCACCAACGCCGATCCGGCGCGCATCCGGCGCGCGGTGACACTCACCGACACGCCCTCGCGCTGGCTGCGGCTGCGCCCGGATACCATTCGCGTCAACGGCGTACCGCCCGCGCAGGGCGTGACCGTCACGCCGGACGGGCGCGTTCTGACAATCGCGCTGGGCGATATCGCTGCCGGAAGCAGCGCACGCGTCACCTACGCGATGACCGTGCGCCCCGACGCGCCTGCGGGCCGCGTGCTCAACGATGCCCTCGCCCGCGACGCGCTCGGCCGCCAGTCGCGCGCCAGCGCCGCCGTCGATCTCGAGCGCGAGGGCATTGCCGGCCGCATGACCATCATCGGCCGCATCACCGCCGGCGGCTGCACCCTCCCCGAACGCGAGCGTCGCGGGATCGGAGGCGTGCGCATCATGCTCGAGGATGGCAGCTTCGCCGTCACCGATGCCGATGGCCGCTACCACTTCGAGGGCGTCGTGCCCGGCACCCACGTGGTGCAGGTCTCGCGCATCACCCTGCCCGAGGGCGCGAAGATGGTCGATTGCTCGCGCTCGACCCGCAACGCCCGCAGCGCCTCCTCGCGCTTTGCGATCGGTCAGGGCGGCAGCCTCGTGGTCGCCGATTTCCATGCTGTATGGCCGAATATGCCCGCCGCGGCTCCCGTCGCACCTGTCGCCGAGGCCCCCAAGGCTGCGGACGCTGCCGAGACTGCAGACGCCCCCGACACTTCAGGCATTCCCGCCGTTTCCGCCCCGACCGACTACGTCGCGCTTGGCGATGGCGAGGACGGCTTCATCGCGCCCGCCATCGACGCCAACCCGCGCGCTCCCGCGATCCGCGTCGCGATCCGCCACCGCGGCGGCCAGAGCGTGCAGCTGTTCGTCGATGGCAAGCCCGCCGACCCGCTCGCCTTCGACGGCGTCCAGAACCCCGATGGCCTGTTCGCCGTAAGCGCCTGGCGCGGCATCCCGCTGATCAACGAGCGCACCGTGCTCGAGGCGCGCATCATCAACTCCTTCGGCGAGGCTTCCAAGACGTTTACCCGCGAGGTCTATTTTACCAAGACGCCCGCCAAGGTCGAATTCCTGCCCGGCCTCTCCAAGCTCGTCGCCGATGGCCGGACCCGTCCGGTGGTCGCGATCCGCGTGCTTGACCGCAACGGTCGTCCGCTGCGCGAGGGCATGTCGGGCAGCTTCACGCTCAACGCGCCCTACCAGAGCGCCGAGCAGATCGACCGCCAGCAGCTGAACCAGCTCACCGGCATGGCGCCAATGGCTGCGCGCTGGGTGATCGAGGGCAGCGAAGGCATCGCCAAGATCGAACTCGCCCCGACGATGGTCAGCGGCTCGCTGCGGCTCGCCTTCGCCTTCGACGACGGTCAGGTCACGCGCCGTCAGGAGCTTGAAGGCTGGATCGAACCGGGCGCGGTCGAGTGGACGGTCGTGGGCTTGGCCGAAGGCACCATCGGGGCGCGTTCGGTCGCAGACAACATGGAACGTGCCGGCCAGTTCGACAGCGATCTGGGCGATAATGCGCGCGTGGCGCTTTATGCCAAGGGCCGGGTGCTGGGCAAATACCTGCTCACCCTCGCCTATGACAGCGCCAAGCAGCGCGACGACCAGCGTGCTCTCGGCGCCATCGATCCGCAGGCCTATTACACCGTGTTCGGCGATGCCTCGGCCCGCCAGTTCGATGCCGCCAGCCGCGAAAAGCTCTACGTGCGGATCGAAACCGCAGCCTTCTATGCGCTCTACGGCGACTTCCAGACCGCCTTCAACCAGACCCGCCTCGCCAGCTACAACCGCACCGCGACCGGCGTGAAGGGCGAGGCGCGCGTCGGCAACATCAAGGCGGAAGGCTTTGCTGCCAAGATCGCCAGCCGCTTCCAGCGTCAGGAAATCCAGGGCCAGGGCATCACCGGGCCCTACAGCCTCGCCAGCCGCCGCATCCTTGCCAATTCCGAGCGCGTGACGATCGAAGTGCGGGACCGTTTCCGCCCCGAGCTGATCGTTTCGGTGCGCGAGCTGGCCCGCTTCAGCGACTACGACATCGACCTGCTGTCGGGCACGATCCGCTTCGCAGCGCCCGTGCTGAGCCGCGATGAAAACCTCAACCCGCAGTTCGTCGTCATCGAGTTCGAAACCGACGGCAATGGCAAGGCCGAGCTAAACGCCGGCGTGCGCGCTGATTGGACCACGGAAAATGGCAAGCTGCGCATCGGTGCCAGCGCGATCACCGACGCTGGCCTTACCGGCCCTGACGGACAGGCGCAGCGCACCGATCTGGGCGCAGTCGACCTGCTCGCCCGCGTCGGCGACAAAACCGAGATCCGCGCCGAAATCGGCGTGAGCCGCCGCGAGGGCGAGGCCGCAACCGGCTGGTTGGTCGAAGCCCAGCACCAGACCGGCAGCATCGACCTGCTCGCCTATGCGCGCCAGATCGACGCCGAATACGGCATCGGCCAGCAGAACGCCGCCGAGCGCGGTCGCCGCAAGGTCGGTGCCGACGGGCGCGTGCTGATCACCCAGAACCTGAGCTTCATCGGCAGCCTGTGGCAGGACGAGAGCCTCACCGACACCGTCCGCCGCCGCGCCGCGCAGGGCCAGTTCGTCCTGACCGGCCAGCGCACCGACATGAAGCTCGGCCTCGTCCGCTTCGAAGACCGCCTTGCCAATGGCACCACCGCCTCCTCGACCGTGCTCGAAGCGGGCGCGACGCAGCGGCTGTTCGACAACAGCCTCGAACTGTCCGCCGGCACGTCGATCGCGTTGGGCAAGGCCGAGAGCCTAGACCTGCCCGCCCGCCACCGCATCGGTGTGCGCTACGCGATCACGCAGGACGTGCGCTTGGTCGGCACCTACGAGATCGCGGACGGCGAAAAGCTCAAGGCGCGCCAGCTGCGCGGCGGCATCGAAGTCGCCCCGTGGCAGGGGGGCAAGATCGTCACCTCGCTCGGTCAGGAGACCATCGGCGAAAACGGCAACCGCAGCTTTGCCGCCTTCGGCCTCGGCCAGACCTTCCAGGTGAGCCCTTCCCTCACCATCGACGCGACGATCGACGGTAACCGCACGCTTGGCGGCCGCGTCGCCAACGCGCAGCTTGGCGGCGAGATCATCAACCCCGCACAGCCCACTGCGAGCGGCGGCCAGTTGACCGGCGGTCTCCAGTTCGAGGACTTCACCGCAGCGACCTTCGGCGCTGCATGGCGCAAGGACCGCTGGAGCGTTGCTGCGCGCGGTGAGCTCCGCGATGGCGAGACCGCCGACCGCAAGGGCCTGACCTTCGGCGCAATCCGCCAGCTCGGCGAAGGCAGCCTCGTGGGCTCGGGCGCGACCTGGACCCGCGCCGAGACCGTTGGCGGCGCGACCACCGAAATCCTCGACGCCAGCCTCGCCTTTGCGCACCGTCCCGATGCCTCGCCGCTCGCCATGCTGGGCCGCCTCGAATACCGCAGCGACAAGGTCACCGGAGCCGTCGGTGGCGAGACCGACGGCGCAGGACGCACCGCGCTGACCGTCGACGGTAACGCCACCTCGCGCCGTTTGGTCGCCAGCCTTTCGGCCAATCTCTCGCCCCGCGGCAAGGAGGACGGGGCCGAAGTCCGCCGCCACGAGCTTTCGCTGTTCCTCGGCGCGCGGCACAACCTAGACGAGTTCGAGGGCACCGAATTCAAGGGCACCTCGGTCCTGGTCGGCGCGGACGGACGCATCGGCATCGGCGAGCGGTTCGAACTGGGCGCCAGCGCCACGGTGCGCAGCAACCTCACCGACGAGACGACCCGCTTCGCCTACGGCCCGACGCTCGGCTTCGTGCCGGTCAAGGGGATGCTGCTTACGGTCGGCTACAACATCGATGGCTTCCGCGACCGCGATTTCGGCGCTGCGCGCAACACCGACAAGGGCGTGTTCGCTGCGGTGCGGATGACCATCGATGCTGACAGCTTCAGCTTCCTCGGATTGGGACGTTGATCATGCAGAACCTCGGTCAGAAGCGGCTTGCTAACCGGCTGTTTACCATGATTTCCTATTCCGGCGGTATGTCTGACGTCAGGATCGCAATCCGCCGCCTGTTTGCTCTTGTATTGCTGGCATGCGGCATGATGTGGAGCGCAGGCGCGCAGGCGCAGGACTGCGCGCAGGCCGCCAGCCAAGGCACCGCGCCCGCCACCTGGCAGACCTATTGCTGGCTCAACCTTACCAATTACAACGACACGACGGCGCGCGGCGCGTCGGGCCAAAATATGAGCTTCACCCTGCCCGACGGGTCGACCCTCACCTTCAACGCGCGGGTGACAGGCACGAACCCCGCCTACACCGCTGTCGTCTCGCCCTCGTGGGTCGGCTCGGCGGTCGGCAACACTGCGTTTATCGGCATTCCGGGACGCCCGGTGCTTTACTCTGCACAGCCCGGCACGAGCACGATCGCGATCACCAATATCGCGATCACTCCGCCAGCGGGCGGCGGCGTAACGGTCTACTCTTTCGTCGTCGCCGATGCCGAATCCAGCAATGACCTCGAAGCGATACGGATGAACACCAATGGCGGAGGCTGGCAGCTGCTCGATTCGGTGCCGCCATCCAGCGGCTCGACCTTCCCGACAATCACGGGCGTCGGCAGCGGCAACGTTGCCATCGGCGGCGTTCCGGGGACCGTGGGCGCTTATATTCTCGGCAGCAACAGCCCGACCAGCGTCACGGTCGAGACCCAGTCCGGCGGACTTCAGGGCGTGATGTTCGCCATCCGTTTTGCGACAATCCGGCTCCAGTCGCAGATCCTCGGCACGCGCATCAACACGGCTGACCAGTTCCAATACCAGATCGCCTCGACCGCCACGAACGCGGCGATCGTCAGCGGGACAACCAGCGGCACCGGCAACGGGCCTTTCACGACGACCCCGCTCAACATGTCGGCCGGGGTGCCGCTCACTTTGCGTTTGGCGATGGCGGGAGGCAGCGTCAGCACTCTTCCCCAATATGCCGCGACCCTGACGTGCGTGAACACCGCCGGGACGACCCGCGGTTCTCTGCCCAACAACCTCGTCACCACCAGTACCGGGATCGGGCAGCTCGAGTTCGGGGAATCGCTGGTGTGCACCTATTCGCTCGGCGCCCAACCGCGCCTGAGAGTGCGCAAGCTGCTCGGGACAGGCGGGCGCCTGTTCACCAACGACCAGTTCACGGTGCGGATCATGAGCGGCTCGACCGTCACCGCTTCCTCGACCACCACCGGAACCACGACCTCGGTGACCGCTGGCGACACCAGCCTCGTCCAGGTGGTAACCGGTCAGAGCTACACGCTCGACGAGATCGCTGCCGGGACGACGATCCTCGCCAACTATACCGGGGCGATGGCCTGCACCAACGCCACGACCGGCTCGGCAACGACATTGCCGACCACAGTTGGCGGAACCATCACGCTGCGGCCCGGCGACGCGATCACCTGTTCCATCACCAATACGCGAAAAGCCATCGCGCTGCTGGTGATCGATAAGACGAGCGCAGTGATCTCCGATCCGGTCAATGGCACGACCAATCCGAAGCTGATCCCCGGCGCGATCGTCGAATACACGGTCAATGTCCGCAACGTCGGCGCAGGCTCGGTCGATGCGAGCTCGATCGTCATCCTCGACGTGATGCCCGCCGAAATGGCCTTTGCCGTCGGAACCCCGGTGACGTTCACCAATGGCACGACGACAAGCGGGCTTAACGCCTTCAACGCCGCGACGATGGTGACCTATTCCTCGGCGACCGGCGGGGCTGCGCCCTATACCTACACGCCGACCGGCACCTTCGATGCAAGCGTGCGCGGTATCCGGATCGCGCCAACCGGCACAATGGCCGCAGCGACTAGCGCCACCGCCCAGCCAAGCTTCACGATCCGCTTCCGCGCGCAGATCCGCTAAGCCGCCCGCCCCACGAAAAAGTCCGGCGGAAGCATTGTCGCTCCCGCCGGACCTGTCATTCCGTCGAACCGCCGGACGGATCAGAAGGTGACGCGCACGCCCCCGGTGTAGCGGCGGCCGAAGCGTTCATATTCGATCGTCAGGTTCTCCTGCGTCGGCGTCGGGTTGCCGGTCGCGGTCAGCAGGTTGCTCGGATCGGAGAAGCGGCGCCCCGGATTGTTGAGCAGGTTCGAAGCATCGAAGTAGACCTCGATGTTCCCGGTGATCGCATAGCGCATCGAGAAATCGAGTTCGTCGTCCGCTGCCCAATAGGTGTCGCCCGCGTCGGTCAGGTCGTTGGCAATCCCGTCGAGCCACTTGCTGCGGTTCTGGTACTGGAGACGGGCCGAGAAGCCATACTTCTCGTAATAACCGCCGATGTTGTAGACCACGTCCGACGTGCCCGGCAGGCGAACCTTGCGCGCCGGGATGGCCGACGGGCCAAAGGCCGGCTTGGTCACTTCGCTATCGTTGAGCGTCAGGTTGGCGGTGACACCGAACCCGCCCATCCATGCCGGCAGGCCGAGGTTGTCGGTCCACGGCTCAAGCTGCAGCTGGGCTGCCATTTCGATCCCGACGATGCGGCCCGTTCCGGCATTGTTGATGCCGGAGAAGGTATAATCCGACCGGTCGATCCCGCCGGAGTTCAGCGCGTCCGAATTGAAGGTGCGGCTGTCGGTGTAGAGCACGTCGCGCACGTCGCGATAGAACACACCGATCGACATGAAGCCCTGCGGCGCGATGTACCATTCGAGGTAGCTGTCGAGGCCCCACGAGCGCTCCGGCTTCACCGCCGGGTTGCCGCCCGAGATGGTCCGGTTGCCATCGTTGATCTGCACGTTCGGGCGCAGCTGATCATAATCCGCCCGCGCTGCACCGGTGGTGTAGCCGATGCGGAATTTGCCGTTGGGCGACACGTTGTAGTTCACGTGCAGGCTGGGGAAGTAGAACGTCGAGGCGCTTTCAGCGGTATTCACGGTCGTGGTACCCGGCGTGTTGGCGATCCCAAGGTTTTCCACCCGCTCGACGCGCACGCCGCCCAGAATGCTGCCCCAGTCATAACGCAGCGTCCCCATGATGAAGCCTGCGTAGATCCGCTCGCGCACCTTGTAGTCTTCGTCGGTCAGACGCGTGCGGGCGAAGTTGGCACGCGCCGCAGCCGACGCGGCCGTCATCTTGTCCACGTCGAAATAGCGGAAGCTGTAACCGAGCGGGATCTTGCCGAGGAACGCCCTGTCGAGCGAGAACTGGTTGTAGTCAGTCGGAATGCCGATGGTGGTGAAGTCCGCTGCGGCAGAACGCAGGATTTCGAAGTTGACCGATTCCTTGGTGCGCTGGTCGTACTGGAAACCGGCCTTGAACGTCGCATCGCCGCCAAGGAAGGCCGTGTCATAGGCGACGACCGCGCTGCCGGTGTAGGCATCCGTATCGTCGACCAGATCGGCCACCCGCAGCGAGGCGAGCGGCTTGTTGAAGGTGTCGATCGCGGTCACCGCCGTGCCGGCCTGGAAGCGGGTCGGGGTTGCGAGTTGGAGCGTGTTGAACAGCTGCACCTGCGCATTGAGCGGATCGGTGAAGTTGTAGGCCACGGTCGGGCGCAGCGTGCGGGTCGACGGGCTGTTCCAGCGCGCTTCGCCGGTGACCGAGCGGTCATCCTGCGAGCGGGTGTAGTTTCCGAGCCACTCGAAGCGCAGGCCGCTGTCGCCGAAGGTGTGCTTGCCTTCGATGGTGTTGGTGAAGATCGACTGGCGGAAGGCCCGCAAGGTCGAACGCTGGTTGATGTCGATCCCGTAGACCGTGCCGATCAGCGGGGTGTTGCCGATGCAGATGTCGCCGTAGCCGCTGGTGGTGGGCGTCGCGTTGGGCACGATGTCGCAGGTCGCGGTGTTGGTGACCAGATCGCCCTGACGGTCATCGAGGTCGAAGATGTAATTGTCGCGCGCCTCGTCGTCGCTGAAGATCGTGTAGACCGACCGCAGCGAAATCTGGTTATCGGCATTCGGACGCCAGTCGAGACGGCCCGAAACCGACCAGTTCTTGCGGGTCAGGCGGTAGAGCTTGTTTTCGGTCTCGCGCGCCCAGAAGCGGGTCGCAGCGCCCTGACGGGCATCCTGCGTGACGCGCTCCCAATCGGTCTCGAAGTTGTCGGTGACCATGTTGCGTTCGTAGTAGCTGCCCGACACGAGCAAGCCGATCTCGCCGAGGCCGCCTACGTCCCAGCGGTCCGAAACCACGAGATTGCCTTCATACTCCCGGCGGTCGCCGAGTTCGACGATGCCAGCGCCCGCCTTGCCCAGGATACGCAGGCCCGGATAGTCGAAGGCCGAGCGGGTGATGATGTTGACGTTACCGGCGACAGTTTCCCCCGGCATTTCGGGAGTGACGGCCTTGGAGACGATGATCTGCGAGGCGATCGCCGAGGGGATCGAATCGAAGCGGGCGTCGCGGCCCTCGGGGCTGACGATGTTGATCCCGTCGAAGCTCAGCGTGGTCCAGTAGTTGGGCGCACCGCGGATCGAGATGTAGCGCGCCTGGCCCTGGTCACGCTCGACCGCAAGGCCGGGCAGACGGCCGGTGGCCTGGGCGATATTCTGGTCGGGCAAGCGGCCCACGGAGTCAGCCGAAAGGACGGAGACGAGGCTGTCCGACTTGCGCTGGACCTTGAGCGCCGCCGCTTCGGATTCGGCGATCGGACGCTCGCCCGAGACGAGGATTTCCTGACCTTCTTCCTCGGCGGGAGCGGCATCCTGAGCGAAAGCGACCTGCGGAATGGCCGCGACGGCGGCAAGCATAAGAGCCTTGCGCGAAATGCGCAGGCCCAGAGTATCGGTGTAAGACAAGGTAGCCCCCTATTGGCTTGGATCTGTGCCCGGAGCGCTAGGGAAGCTCTGTTACGGCTGTTTGACCTACAGAAGTCAAATTGAAGTCACGAAGATAAAGAGCATGGGGTGTCGCCGACACGACACATGTTCAAATCTTGCGGGACTTATACAGTCACTCATCCCCCCACATTGGTCTGTTCGAGGATCCAGTCGGGGATCGCTTCCTGCCTGAGGTCCGCAAGTTCGAGACCCTGTGCACGCACCGCGTCGTAGCGATCGCGCGGAGCGTAGTCGGCGGGGCGCTGCACGAAGACGCGGCCCTTGGTCTCGGCGAGGATCGCAAGGCCCCGCACCCCGTCGCTGCCGCCGCCCGTCAGCAGACCGCCCAGCGCCGGCAACCCGCTGCGTGCGAGGCTGCCGAACAATAGATCGGCGGAAGGGCGGCAACCATTGACCGGATCGCGCTCGACCAGCCGCAGCCGCGGCGGCTCGCCCGCTTCGACGATCACGTGGCGGGTGGGATCATGCGCGAGCCAGACCTTGCCGACTTCGAGCGACACGCCGTCTACCGCGTCGCCCAACTGGCAGGGCAGCGACTGGCGCATCGCTCTGACCGCATTCTCGACCGCGGCAGGCTCGGCATCGAACAGCACAATCGTCGGCGGACAGGCCGCGTCATAGGCAGCAAGCACCTGGCGCGCGGTCTCGATCCCGGCCGCGCCGCAGGACAGGGCGACGATCCGCCCGTCGCTTCGGTACTTGGCAGCACCGCCCTCGCCCGCGCCGCCCGTTTCATCGCCGCCGCCAGGTTGCAACTCGCCCGAGGCCGCCTTGAGCACAATGTCGCCAAGCTGGCGCACGGTCGCGTCGAATTCCTCGCGCGAGGTGTGGAGCGGCTTGGGGAAACAATGCACCGCGCCCAGCTCCAGCGCGCGCCGCGCGGTGCCGGTCCCGGCCTGGGTGATCGAGGAGAGCATGATCACCGGCATCGGCCGCGTCGTCATCACCTCTTCGAGAAATTCCATCCCGCTCATGCCCGGCATCTCGACGTCGAGTGTCAGCACGTCGGGCTTGAGCTTGTCGAGTTGCTCGCGCGCGTCATCGGCGTTCTTTGCCGTGCCGCACACGTCCACGCCCTTGGCGTTGTCGAGAATGTCGCAGAACAGCGCGCGCATTGCGGCGGAATCGTCGACTACCAGCACTCGTACATTGGCCATTGTTTCGCTCAGCCTCTCGATAGCGATGACCGCCGGGCCGCGGCGGCCCGGCAGCGGGCGCAGGTGCGCCATGTCGGCGGGGAATAGAGCGCCAGCCGCCAACAAATTCGCCCCGCACTGCTAGGGGCTTGCGCATATCCGGGCGCGGAATGCGGTAACCCTGATAGCCCCGGAATACGTGCTTTCCCGAGGGTCGCTTCGGCAAATTGCGAAGCTCATACCGTTACAATCTCAAGCGAATAACGGGAAACAGGGGCTCGACATGTTGAAGCAGATCGCCATCTCCGATCTCGAAATCGGCATGTTCGTGCACAAGTTCGAAGGCGGCTGGTTCGACCACCCGTTCTGGAAGGCGAAATTCCTCGTCGAGGACGCGGAAAAGCTCGCCGCGATCAAGGACAGCCGGCTGCGCGCGGTGGTGATCGACACCGACAAGGGCATCGACGTCTCCCCGCGGAACATCGGCACCGTCTCGGCGCCTTCCGCCAGCGCGGCCCCCTCCGCCGCTCAAGCCCGCATCCGCTCGATCAAGCAGCGCACCACCGCACAGATCGCCAGCCCCCAGCCTGTCACGCTCGCGCAGGAGGTCGAAACGGCTGCGGCCATCGCCGAACAGGCGCGCGAGCGGCTCGGCAAGACCTTCATGACTGCGCGCCTCGGCAAGGCGCTCGACGTGCGCAAGGTCGAGCCGGTGGTTGGCGACATCCTCGCCTCGGTGCGGCGCAATCCGCAGGCCTTCAGCGGGCTGATGCGCTGTAAGCTCAAGAACGAGGACATCTTCCGCCACGCGCTTTCCGTCAGCGCGCTGATGGTGGCGCTCGCCGATCGCATGAGGCTGACCGGGCCGGAGATCCACAATGCCGGGCTTGCCGGATTGCTGATAGATATCGGCGTCATATACCTGCCGCAGGCCGCGACGCCGCAAAGCAGCGACTTTCGCAATCTGCCTGCACGCATCTGGCAGAGCCACGTCATGCTCGGCTATCGCGCCTTGCAGAACGACGAGGACCTGCCGCAGGCGGTGCTCGACGCCTGCCTGTTCCACCACGAACGCTATGACGGGAGCGGATATCCGCAGAACCGGATCGGCGACGACATCCCCGAGATCGCGCGCATGGCGGCGATCTGTGACAGCTTCGAGTTCTTGCTGGCCGGCAACGCGGAACGGCCCGGACTCGATCCGGCAGCGGCTGTCGCGAAGTTGCGTAGCAAGAGCGGCGCCTTCGACGAGGAAATCCTGCGCCTGTTCATCGAAACCGTCGGGCTTTTCCCGGTCGGCGCTTTCGTCAGGCTCGCCAGCCGCAAGCTCGCGATGGTGATCGACGAGAACCGCAAGGAACCGGAGCGCCCCGTGGTGCAGGCTTTCTACTCGCTCGAGACGCGTGAGCGCATCTTGCCGCACCGCATCGCGCTGGCCGAAGACAACGCGGACGACCGGATCGTCGAGATCGCCGACCTCGCAGGTCTCGACCTGCCCGACGATGCCCAGCTTCGCGAGCTGGTGTTCCTCAGCGCCTGTCGCAGCACTGTCGACGCCTGACCTGCTTTCCGACACGCAAAAGGGGCCGGCGATTTCTCGCCGGCCCCTTCGCTTGCGCGCCTTGTCAGGAGGGTCAGAACGACAGGGCGAGCGAAGCCTGCACGGTGCGGCCATTGGCGGCGCGGGCAAAGCCGATGCCGTTGGCGGGGACGGCCGACTGGTTGACCTCGAAGATGCCGAGCGTGTCGAAGAGGTTCTGCGCGCTGATCGTCAGGCGCAGGTTCTCGGCCGGCTTGGCCTCGATGAAGGCACCGACCTGCGTGAAGCCGGGCATCCGCAGCTGGTTGTTGTCCTGCGCGTAGCTGTCGGTGATGGTGACGATGTTCGCCCCAGCAGCGACCTTGCCGAAATCGACCTGCGGCACAGCGACGAACACCCAGTCGGGCTGGTGGCGCGGTTCCTTGCCGGTGAACACGCCGCCGATCCGGTCCTCGGTGATCTTCGCCTGGGTGTAGGTCGCCGCCAGCATCAGGTTGAAGATGCCGCGGGTGAAGGTGCCTTCCAGCTCGACGCCCTTTGCCGTGTAGGTGCGGTTGGTCGAAGACGCCGCTCCGTTGAGGACATTGCGGTCGTCGGCCTCGACACGGAAGACCGTACCGTTGACCGTCACGCCGTTGCGGCGCAGCTTGAAGCCGCCCTCTAGCTGGGTCACGAAGTCCTGCTGGTTGACCGAGGCGACAGCGCCCGAAAGCGGATCGACCAGCGGGGTGAACAGGATCTTGTCCGCACTCGCCCGGCCGCCGCGGCTGTAGCGGGCGAAGACCGAGAATGACTCGGCCACGCGGTAGTTCACGCCCACCGAATAGTTGAGGTAGCCGTAGTCGTAATTGACCGGCGCGGGCCGATCGAGCGGGAGGATGGCGACGCGCTGTTCGGCCGAGCTGATCGCACCATTGCCGTTGATATCGAAGCTGGTGAGCCCGACGCGGCCGCCGCCAAGATCGGCACCGAACAGCTGACCGCGCACCTTGCCGCTATCGTAACGCAGCGACCCGCCGATCGCGAGCTTGCCGACGTGGAAGTTGACCGAGCCGTAGGGCGCAATGACGCTGTAATCGACATCGAAGATGCGCCGGAACAGCCCGCTCGCCCCGCGTCCGTAGGCGAAGTAGCCGTTCTGGGTCTGGGCCACGCCTGCCGCGTTGAAGATGTCCACCATCGCGGTCTGCCCGCCGCCCGCAGCGTCAATCACCTGCGAGGTGTGCAGCCAGGTCGTGTCGAGCTCCTGCGCGGCATAGTAGAGCCCGGCAGTCGTGGTGAGCTTGCCGCCGCCCACTTCCCACACGCGGGTGGCGCGCACGTCATTGGTGAAATTGTCCAGCGAACGCGCGCGTACGAAGGACGAGAAGTAAAGCGCCAGCAACCCGTTGCCATTGGCATCCGAGGGCACCAGCTGGCCTGTGAGAGGCCCACTGGCGTAGCGTGCCGTCGCCCCTGCCCCGCCGATCGATGCGGCAAAGCTGGCGACGGTATCGGCGCGGTTCGGGAAGGTGCGGCTGAAATCGCCGCCGTTGATGGCGTAGCGCGCCTTTTCGGTGATGGTCCATTCGCCCAGCTCGAACTGCGCCTCGAAGCCCAGCGACTTCGACGTGGTCGTCTGCCCGGTGTTCATCGGAAAAGCGGCGAGATTGTTGTTCCGGTCGAGCGTGATGACCGGACCGAGGATTGGCGACAGCACCGAATCCGAGCGCAGGTCGAAACCCGGGAAGCTCGAATAGACAGGGTTCTCGTTGGTCCCGGTGATGTTGACGAAATAGGGCGCGTAGGTCGGCGAACGGTCGTCGAGCAGCTTGAAATAGGCGCGCACATATCCGCCCGCGAAGGTGCGGGTGATGTTCGCCTTGATCTGCCCGCCCTGCCAGCCGGTGAAGCCGATATCGCGCGGCCCTTCGCCCGAGCGGTAGAACCCGCCGACATAGAAGCGCGTGTTCTCGCCCAGCTTGGCGCCGTAATCGAAATCGAGCCGCCGCTGATCGAAGCCCAGTCCGCTGGTGAGCTGCGCGCGGCCGCCTTCCTGCTCGCCGGTGCGCGAGATAATGTTGATGATCCCGCCCGGCGAATTCGACGCGAAGGTGGAGGCCGAGCCGCCGCGGATCGTCTCGATCGCGTTCACAGTGAAGTCGTTGCGGACATAGACGTCGGTGGCGATGTTGAAGAGGTCGCCGAACTCCAGCACCGGTAGCCCGTCTTCCTGGAACTGCATATATTTCGACCCGCCAGAGCCGAGCGGCAATCCGCGCACGGTGTAGTTGTTGTTGCCCTCGCCGATGCCGTTGGCGACGCGCAGGCCCGCCATCGTGCGCAGCACATCGCCGAGCGGGCGCGGGCCGAAGCGTTGGATGTCGTCACCCTTCAAGGCGCTGGTCGAGGTGGCGCTGTCGAGGCGGTCGCGGCCCTTGGCCATGCCGGTGGAGAAGATTTCGACCGGCGGCTTGGTGTCGGCAGACTGCGGCGCGGCGGCGGCCTCGGCTGCGGCGGCTTCGTCGCGGGCGACAGTGTCATCGGCAAGCGCCGGAGCCGCAAGGGCTCCGGTAGCGGCGAAGAACAGCAGGCTGGTCTTGAGTTTCATGGCAATCTCCCCCCGTTTGCCGGCACCAGTTCCAGTCCGGCTTCTTCGAGTGCAGCCTGCCTGATAGGCTCCGGAAATTGGCGCTTGCGAAAGCCGGACCTAGGGATTGTTGCCTCGGGGAAAGCCCGTAGCGAGGCTCAGGCGAGGCCGAGCCATTCGATCCATTCGCCGTAAGGATGACAAAGCGCCGCGATCCGCGCTGCGCCTGCATCCGAGCCGCCGGCCCATGTAGTGACGGTGAGCTCCACCGCGCGGCGGTCGGCCCGCCATTCCATGCCGACGCGGACGAGCGGGTTGTCTGGCCCTGCGCTTGCCCCTGCATCGGCGAGGCCCGCGTCGATCGCGGCGCGCTCGAACGGATCGGCATATTGCATCACCATCGAGTGGAACACGACGCGCCGCACGCCCGGCGGCTGAGGCTCCGCCAGTGCGTCCGCCAGCCACGCGCTCGCATGGCCTTGGGCGACGCGCGGTGGATACCGGCGGGCCAGATCAAGCGCCGCAGCAAGCCGCCGCGCACGCGCCTGCTCGCCAGGCCAGACATAGGCTTCGAGCCGCGCGCAATCCCCGGGGATGGCCGGATCGAGCGGGTTAAGATCGACGCCGCGCGTGCCGAGCACGGTGATGTCGCGCACTGCAGGCAAATGCCCGCGCCACTCGGGCGCAAGCTCCACGGGGCTGCCCGGCGTCATCGCCGCAGCATCGCCGACGCGGCAGGCGTAGTGCGGGAAATTGAGGTTGAGCCCTGCGCTCGCGCCCAGCTCCAGCACCTCGCAGGGCATGGGCGCGCGCGCGTCCAGCGCCATCAGCACCGCGACCAGCCCCGCCACGCGGGCGACCTCGTTGGTCTGGGTCGGATGGGCGAGCCACTGGCCAAGTTCGATGGCGTGCGCCTCGAGCGCATCCAGCAGCGCGCGGTCGAGCGTTGCGGCATCGGGGACCCCCGCCTCGCCCGCGTCCCGGTACAGAAAGGCCAGCCCCGGCGCGCGGCCCGAACGGGCGAGCGCGTGCAGTCCGGCGCTCAGGCGGAAGGTCACGGCATCGGCGGCAAGGTCGCCGGGCCATGCCTCAAGCAGCTGTGCCAGCGCGCCTGCCTGCGGCACGGTGCGCGCCAGGCCCTGCATCAGCAGCCTGGCGAGCGGCTTGCCCAAGGCTTCGGCCTTGGCGGCCTCGACCAGCAACTGGCGCTCGATACGCGGTGCTCCACGCGTGGTGGAAGTCAGCTTCGGAACGGCATTGGACAAGGACAAGACGGAGCACTTTCGCGGGGATCAACAGGTCGCTTCCGGATAGTCGCCCCGGCCCAACAGCTTGCCACCCGCGCCTAGGGGAAAGCGCTGAGGCGGGCCTGCGCTTCTGCTCCGGGGCGTCGCTAACCCCATAGTAGGATTACCGATCTCGGCGTCGCCCCGTGGTTAAAGGGGCGGGCTTATCCGGCAGGCTTCTAACCCACGAGAGCTTCCAAGGAGCCTGCCGAATATGCGTCACCTGCCTGTCTTCACCGCGATGCTGCTTGCCAGCGCCGCCGCCCTTCCCGCCGCCGCCATCGCCGCCGAAGCGGACGATACTGCGGCCGCCGGGGCCGAAATCGAAGCGGAAGCAGCCGCGCCCGAGACCCCTGCGCCCGCGCCTGCCGGCAAGGCCTTCACCACCGGCGTCGCCAAGGGCCGCGACCTGCTCGACACGGCGATCTCGGCGAGCGTTCTCGACGACCACGATCTGCGCCAGCTGTCGGTGAGCTCGATCGCCGGGATCATGCAGAACATCCCCGGGATCCGCTCGGAAACCTCGGACATCGACGGCTTCTCGGCCATCACCATCCGCGGGTTGCCGCTGGCGGCGGAAGGCTCGAAGTTCCTTCAGCTTCAGGAAGACGGCCTGCCGGTGCTGGAGTTCGGCGATATCCAGTTTGCCGGGATCGACCAGTTCCTGCGCGCCGATCTCACGCTCAGCCAGGTGCAGGCGATCCGCGGCGGGTCGGCCTCGACCTTCGCTTCGAATTCGCCGGGCGGCCTCATCAACTTCATCTCGCGCACCGGCGAGACCGCAGGCGGCATGATGCAGCTTTCGAGCGGCGTCGGCCACGATCTGAAGCGCCTCGACTTTGCCTATGGCGCGCCGCTCGGGGAAGGCTGGCGCTTCCACGTCGGCGGCTTCTACCGCAGCGGCGAAGGCCCGCGCGAGGTCGGCTTCAACGGCTTCAAGGGCGGCCAGATCAAGGCCAACGTCACCAAGGATTTCGATAACGGCTATATCCGCTTCTACGCCAAGTATCTCGACGACCGGCAGCCCAATTACGGCAGCCTTCCGGTCACCATCGGCGGCACCAATGCCGACCCGCAGATCGGTTTCCTGCCGGGCTATGACATTCGCGAGAGCGCCTATCTCTCGCCGCTCACCGCCAGCTATGCCGAGGTCGATCGCAACAACAACCGCACCGTGATCGACATGCGCGACGGGCTTGCGGCGAAGGTCAAGTCACTGGGCTTCGAAGCGCAGTTCGAGGTGGCCGGGTGGACGCTCACCAACCGCTTCCGCTTCTCCGACGTCAGCGGCAAGTACAACGACAACGTGCCCTTCGTGACCGCGCCTGCGCCTTTCTTCGCGCAGTTCGGCGGGCCGGGCGCAACGCTCAGCTATGCTGCCGGGCCGCTCAGCGGGCAGGCGATCACCGATGCGCGCCTGCTGGCGCTGTCGGCGCGGATCTATGCCGATCTCGACAGCCTCGACAATGTCACCAACGACCTGCGTGCGACCCGCGTGTGGGAAGTGGGCAAGGGCAAGCTGACCACCACCGCGGGCCTTTACAACTCGCGCCAGGACATCCGCATGTTCTGGAACTTCACCAGCACCTTGCAGGACCTTGCAGGCGGCGGCCGCAGCGCGCCGGTCAACATCACCACGGCGACCGGCGTGCCGGTGACCGACGCCGGGACGCTGGCCTACGGCTTTGCGGTCGGCCTGCCGTTCAGCATCTACCACAACCGCTACGACGTCGATTACGACATCGTCGCGCCCTATGGCTCGGTGAACTATCAGATCGGCAAGCTGGCGATCGGCGCGAGCGTGCGCTGGGACAAGGGCAACGTTCAGGGCCAGGTGTTCTCCCCCGGCTTCGGCGATGGCCGCGCTCCGTTCATCGCCTTCGACGTCAATGGCAACGGCCAGATCTCACCCGCCGAAAGCCGCGTCCCGGTGCTGCCGCTGTCACGCCCCGCGCCGGTCGATTACGACTATGACTACCTCTCCTACTCGGCCGGGGTGAACTACCGCTTCGCCGACAGCCTCTCGGCCTTCGCCCGCTACAGCCGCGGCGGACGGGCGACGGCAGAGAACGCGATCGGCACCGAGACCCTCGACCCGATCGCGGGCCGCCCGAACGATCCGGGCATCCTCGTCTCGGTCGTCAAGCAGGCCGAGGCCGGGGTGAAGTTCCGCAAGAACGGCCTCTCGCTGTTCCTGACCGGCTTCTGGGCCTCGACCGACGAGCGCAATGCGCAAATCACCGCCGATGCCACCGGGCAGGCCTTCGTCCAGCAGATCAACCGCACCTACAGCGCCAAGGGGCTGGAGTTCGAGGGCGAGTGGACAAAGGGGCCCTTCACGCTGGTAGCAGGCGCGACCTATGCCGATGCGTCGATCGACAAGGACCAGATCGACCCGTTGTTCAACAACCGTACCCCGCGCCACATCCCCGACCTGTCGTTCTTCCTCCGCCCCTCGGCCGAGTTCGGCAAAGTCACCTTCGGCGCGGCCATCAACGGCACGACCGAAAGCTTTGCGCAGGACACCAACCAGCTCGTCCAGCCCGGCTACGTGCTGGTCAGCCCCTTCGTGCAGGTCCGGCCGGCTGATGGCCTGACCATCGCGGTCAACGCCTTCAACGTCTTCGACGAACTCGCCGTGGTCAGCATCCAGGCGCCGACCATACCGGCGTCGGGCCTCACCAATGTGCAGGTGATGAACGGGCGCACCGTCACCGCCTCGCTGCGTTACGCCTTCTGACGACCAGAGCCGCAAGGTGCCTGCCCTACTCGGCAGGCCCCTTGCGGACACTTGCAAGACCCGTCCCATGAAAGGACCCCGCCGTGCTTGACCGTCTCAACATCTCCCGCCGCCTCGGCTTTGCCTTCGTGGTGCTCAACGTGGTGGCCGCAGCAGTGATGGTGGCCTGCGGGGTGAGCCTTGCGATGATTTCGTCGGTCACCGCGCGCAACAGCGAGAGCCAGGACATCCTCGCCGACGTGCTCGCGCTCGAAACGTCGCTGCTGCGCCAGAACAGCCAGCTGCGCGGCTTCCTCGTGACGGCGGACACGAGCTACCTCAAATCCTACTACGAAGGCCGCGACGATTACGACAAGGCGTCGGCCAGCCTCGAGAAGCAGTTGGCCGATCCCGAGATGCAGGATCTGGTGCGCACCAGCCGCGCCGAGACGTTGAAGTGGCGCAAGGACTGGGGCGACAAGTACGTCGCCGTGGTCAAGGCCGGGAACCGCGACGCGGCGCAGGACGCGATCCGCGCGGCGGGCAAGAAGGTGCTGGTCAGCGCCGCGGTCAATCCGCTGCGCGAAATCCGCGATGCCCAGCACGCGGCCATCAAAGAGCAGAGCGAGCGGCAGGCGACCGTCATCATATGGGCTTGGATCGCGCTCGGCATGGGCGCGGCGATCCTGATCGGGCTGGCACTGGTGCTGGCGCGGTCGCTGAGCAATTCGATCGCCCGGCCGATCGTCGCGCTGACGCAGGCCGTCACCGATCTGTCGCGCGGCTCGAACGACATCGCCATCCCCGGCACCAGCCGCAGCGACGAACTCGGCGCGATGGCGCAGGCCATGCTGGTGTTCCGAGATGCCGCGGTCGAACGCCAGCGCGCCGTCGCCGAACGCGAGGAGGCCGTCGCCCGAATCGGCAAGCACCTCGCCTCCGTGGCCCATTCCGATCTCACCGTGCGGCTCACCGGAATGCCGCCCGCCTTCCAGTCGCTCGCCAACGACTTCAACGAGGCGATGGAGCGGCTCTGCCAGGCAATGGGCACGGTCAACGAGAGCATCGGGTCGATCAATCTCACCAGCGGCGAGATCGAGCACGCGATGACCGATCTTGCCAGCCGCAGCGAGGATCAGGCCAGCCGCCTGCAACTCTCCTCCAGCACGATGGCGAGCCTCACCGCCAATATCGAAGCCAATGCCAGCCTCGCGGTCGGGGTCAGCGGATCGATGCGCACGGCCCGCGAGGAAGCCGAAAGCGGCGGCGAGGTGGTCGGCCGCGCCATTCAGGCAATGAGCAAGATCGAGACCGCGACGGTCGAGATTTCCGAAATCACCGCGATGATCGACAGCATCGCCTTCCAGACCAACCTTCTCGCCCTCAACGCGGGCGTCGAGGCGGCACGCGCAGGCGAGGCCGGCAAGGGCTTCTCGGTGGTCGCCAGCGAAGTGCGCGCGCTGTCGATGCGCGCCACCGAAGCGGCGAGCGAGATCAAGAAGCGGATCGAGGCCGTGGGCGTCAACGTCAAGACCGGCGTGTCGTTGGTCAACGAGACCGGCACCGCGCTCCAGACGATCAACACCCGCGTGGCCGATGTGACCGAGGCGGTCACGCGGATCGCCGATGCGGTCAGCGACCAGAGCGTTGCCTTGCGCAAGGTCAGCGAGACGATCGGCGCGATGGACAAGATGACCCAGCAGAACGCCGCGATGGTCGAGGAAACCAATGCCGCAACCAAGAACCTCAACCACGAAGCGCGCCAGCTCGCTTCGACCTTTGCCGCCTTCCGTATCGGCGACGAGAGCGGGGGCGCGGTTGGCGCCCAGCCCGCACCGATACGCCGCCATGCCGCCTGAAGGTGCGCCTAGGCATTTGCGCTGATCGCCAGCGCAAGCGGCCCTTCAGCACCCGCACCTAAACCTTCGCACTTCAAGCTCGCCTAAGGACTCCGCTATGCTCACCTGGTTCACGAAACACGCACCCATCCGCACCAAGTTCACCGTGCTCATTGCCGCGACCGTGGTCTTTGGCGTCATCAATCTGCTCGGTAGCGTGCTGGTGCTATGGCAGACGATCAGCCCGACGACCTCGATCATCCTTTCGGTGCTCGATCTGCTCGTGGCGACCACCTTGATGGGGCTGTTCAAGGAGCTGGTCTGCCGCTCCTATGTCGAAACCGTGGTGCGGATGGAGGGCCTCGCGGCTGGTGACATCACCTCGCCCGTCCGCCGCATCGACCACACCGATTGCGTCGGGCGGATGACCAAGGCGATGGAGTCATTCCGCCAGAATGCGATCAGGGTGAAGGAAGCCGAGGCCGACCAGTCGGGCAAGGTGGTCAATGTGCTTTCGAATGCGCTGGGCCACCTCGCCGAAGGTGACCTTACCTATCGCATCAGCGGAATGCCGGCGGGCGAGCACGAGCAGCTGCAGGATGCCTTCAATACCTCGGTCGCCAAGCTTGATGCGATGATCGTCGCAGTCAGCGCGACCGTGAACGGGGTGCGCACCGGATCGGACGAGATCCGCGCAGCCAGCGAAGATCTCGCGCTGCGCAATGAACAACAGGCCGCCAGCCTTGAAGAGACGGCAGCTTCGGTCGGCACCACCGTCACGCTCACCCGCCAGTCGGCCGACAATGCGGTCGCCGCACGCAGCGCCATCGCCCTGACCCACGCCCGCGCGACCGAAGGCGGGGCCGTGGTCGGCAAGGCCGTTGCGGCGATGGGCGCGATCGAGACATCGGCCAAGGAGATCACCCAGATCATCGATGTGATCGACGGGATCGCCTTCCAGACCAACCTCCTCGCGCTGAACGCAGGCGTCGAAGCCGCGCGCGCTGGCGAGGCGGGCAAGGGCTTCGCCGTGGTCGCCAACGAGGTGCGCGCGCTCGCCCAGCGTTCGGCCGATGCCGCGCGCGACATCAAGGCGCTGATCAGCAAGTCGACCGCTCACGTCGGCGACGGGGTGAGCCTCGTCGGCGAGACCGGCACGCTGCTGGCCGAGATCGTCGCCCAGGTCGGTGCGGTCACGAGCCAAGTGAACGAGATCGCCGAGACGACCGCCAGCCAGGCGAGCAATCTCGAACAGGTCAATGTCGCGGTCGGGACGATCGATCGCATGACGCAGCAGAACGCAGCGATGGTCGAGCAGTCGACCGCCGCGACCCGCAGCCTGTCGTCCGAAGCACAGCGCTTGGGCGAGCTTGTCGCGCAGTTCCGGGTGAGCAGTGCGGGTCAGGCCGCCATGCCGACCTTCGCGGCCCGTCCCGCTCCGGTCGCCGCGCCCGCCCCGGCCCGCGCCGCCGCACCAGCGCGCAAAGCCCCGGCCCCGCGCAAGCCCGCCGCCACTCCGCCACCGCCAGTGACCGGAAACCTCGCCCGCAAGCCGGCTCCTGCTCCCGTTACCGCAAATATGCCCGACGAGGACGATTGGAGCGAATTCTAGGCCCGTTTTGCGGCGGTTTAGACCCCTTCCAGACGCGTTTAGACCCCCGTTAGACCCCGCCTAGACCCCCTCCAGACCCCCCGTAAAACCCCGAAAAACGCCATGAGGTGGCCCCGATGATCGCCCTTCCCCCCGTCTGCGACCGCAGCGCCGCCGCCGCGCTCTACCCGGAAATCGCGGAATCGCTCGGCGTTGCCCCGCTCGGTGTCGATGCCTCGCGGGTCGAGAAAATCGGCCAGGCCATGCTGCAACTGCTTGTTTCCGCAGCAAGAACCGAAGGCGGCATCGCGGTCCACCAGCCCAGCGCGGCGTTCACCGCGGCGCTCGTGCTGACCGGCCTCGACCACATCATCATGGAAGGCGCTGCGGCATGACCGAAGACGACATCCAACAGATCTTCTTCGTCGAATGCGAAGAAGCCCTCGAAGCCACCGAAACCGGTTTGGCAGCCTGCCGTGAAGGAACCCACGACGGGGAAACCATCAACGCGATCTTCCGCGGGGTGCACTCGATCAAGGGCGGAGCGGGCGCTTTCGGCTATCTGCGCCTGCAAGCCTTCACCCACGGCTTCGAAACGCTGCTCGCCGACGTGCGCGAGGGCAAGGTGCCGCTGGAGCCTGTACTAGTCGACCTGCTGCTGCTCGCTCTCGACTGCCTGCGCGACCATGTCGAGGCGGCACGCGGTGGCGGGACGCCGCCGGATGATGCTGATCTTATTGCAAAACTTGAGGCCGCGCTGGCCGAAAATGCCGGCGCTGGGCCGGCTCCTGCGCCCCCTCCGCCCGCTCCCGCGCCCGCATTCGACGATCTCGACGCGCTGCTCAATGAGCTTGCCGCGCCCGCCCCGGCTCTCGGCTCGGCCGGCGATGATCCGGACAGCTGGCTCGTCCACATCCGCCCCCACGCAGGGGCGATGACCAAAGGCAGCGAGCCGCTGCTGTGGCTGCGCGAACTCACCGACCTCGGCGGCACCTGCGAGCTGTGCGACATCACCACTGTCCCCACCTTCGAGCGGCTGCTGGTCGAGCAGGGCTACCTTGGCTGGACCTTCCGGATGCCTGGTCACGTTGCGCGCGAGAGCGTCGCGGAGATCTTCGACTTCGTCGGCGACGAGGTCGCAATTGCCTACGGGCCAGAAGGCACAATGCCGCCCGCGCGCGTTGCCGCGCCCGCCACATCCGCCCTGCCCCGCATAGAGGCTGCCCACGCCCCGATCGTGCCTGCAAGCGGGCAGCCGAGTGACGAAACTTCGGCGCCCGCCCCGGTCGCTGTCGCTGCTGCGGCCGCATCTGCGCACACCAATCAGTCGGTGCGTATCGACTTGCGCAAGCTCGATATGCTGATCGACGGTGTGGGCGAGCTCGTGATCGCGCAGGCCATGCTTGCCCAGCGGCTCACCAACGAGAACCTCGCCCATATCGAGGAGCTCGCGCTGATCGAAACGCTGGTGCGCGACATCCAAGAACACGCGATGGCGTTCCGCGCCCAGCCGATCAGCTCGGTGTTCGGACGCGTCCCGCGCCTGCTCCGCGAGCTCGGCAGCAGCACCGGTAAACACGTCAAGCTCGAGGTTGCAGGCGAGATGACCGAGCTCGACAAGACCGTGATCGAGCGCCTCAGCGAGCCGATGACGCACCTCATCCGCAACGCCGTAGACCATGGCATCGAGCCTCCCGAGGAGCGCCGCGCCGCGGGCAAGGACCCCGAAGGCACCCTTTCGCTCTCGGCCGAACAGAAGGCCGGGCGGATCATCATCCGCATCGCCGACGACGGGCGCGGGATCGACCGCGAGCGGGTGCTGGCCAAGGCGATTGCCAACGGCCTCGTCGCCCCCGAGGCGCAGCTTTCCGACGATGACATCAACCAGCTGATCTTCGCCCCCGGCTTCTCCACCGCCGCGCAGGTTTCGAACATTTCGGGACGCGGTGTGGGCATGGATGTGGTCAAGCAGAACGTGAAGGAGCTGGGCGGCCGCATCACCATCGAGAGCACGCCGGGGAAGGGCACGTCCTTTGCGCTCGCCCTGCCGCTGACGCTGGCGATCTCGGACGGCATGATCGTGCAGGTCGGCGACCAATCGCTCGTAATCCCGCTCACCCACGTGATCGAGAGCCTCAGGCCCACCCCTACCGACGTGAAGGGGATGGGCACCACGGCGCAAGTCCTCAACGCGCGCGGCAGCTTTGTGCCGATCATTCCGCTCGGTCTGCTGACCGGCGCCAAGGAAGCGACTACAAATCCCTGCGAAGGCGTGCTGGTGCTGGTCGAGACAGAGGGCCATGGCCGCGCCGCGCTGCTGGTCGACACCATTACTGACCAGCGCCAGTTCGTGATCAAGGCGCTGGACGCCCACTATAGGCAGATCGACAGCGTGGCCGGGGCGACAATCCTCGGCAACGGGCAGGTTGCGCTGATCGTCGATGTCGATTTCATCGCCAGCTCTGCGGCGCGCACGCATGGCGGAATCCCGATGGCGGCGGCGGCCTGACCATGTCCAGCGCATCCGCCGAGGCGGCATCCGGCAGCATGGTGCCCGGCGTGAGCCCCGCGATCTATGGCGAGGGCGACTTCCACCGCATCGCCGAATTGATCCATGCCGAGACTGGCATCGTCCTCTCCGAGCGCAAGCGGATGCTCGCCTATTCGCGCCTTGCCCCACTGGTGCGGCGCAGCGGGCTGACGAGCTTCGGTGCCTTCCTCGATACGCTGGCAGGCGATCCCGCCACCTTCACCGAGGTGGTCGCCGCGCTCACCACCAACCACACCTATTTCCACCGCGAGCCGCATCACTTCGAGCACTTCGAAAGCGTGGTGCGTCCCGACATGGTCGCCCGGGCGCTATCGGGCGCGCCGGTCAGGATCTGGTCGGCGGGCTGTTCCACCGGCGAGGAGATCTTCACGCTGCTGATGGTGCTGCTCGGCGCGGAGCGCGGGAAAGGAATGAAGGTCGCGCGCAGCAAGTTCGTGGCGCTCGCAAGCGACATCTCCGTGAACGCGCTCGCCGGCGCACGGGCGGCGACCTATCCGATGGGCGCGCTCGACGCCCTGCCCGAAGCCCTGCGCCGCACCTGGTGCGTGCCGGTCAACGACGCGGGCGAGCCGCGCCTTTCGATCGATCCTGCGGTGCAGGCGATGGTGCGCTTCCGCGAACTCAATCTGATGGGCGACTGGCCGATGCAGCGCCCCTTCGACGTGATCTTCTGCCGCAACGTCATGATCTATTTCGACGGCCCCACAAAGGAACGGCTGGTCGAGCGGTTCGCCCGCCAGCTGGTGCCCGGCGGCTATCTCTACATCGGCCATTCCGAGCGGGTCAGCGGACCAGCAACCGCCCTGCTCGAGCCGGTCGGGCCGACCATCTACCGGCGGAGCGCAGCAGCATGAGCATCAGGGTCCTGATTGTCGACGACAGCCCGCTGATGCGCGCGCTGCTCCAGCACCGGCTCGAGCGCGAGAGCGACATCATCATCGTCGGCACCGCCGCCCATGCCGGCGAAGCGCGGCAGATGATGAAGGCGCTCGATCCGGACGTCGTGACGCTCGACATCGAGATGCCGGGGATGGACGGCCTGTCCTTCCTCGAAAAGATCATGGAACTGCGCCCGACCCCGGTGATCCTCGTCTCGGGCGCGACGGAAGCGGGGGCAAGCGCGACAGCGCGCGGCCTGCAGCTGGGCGCGGTCGGCTGCATCGCCAAGTCGCAGCTCAGAATGTCGCCAGGCGAGGAGGATGATGGCGCGCTGGTGGCTATGGTCCGCGAGGCGGCCAAGTCGCATATCGTACCGCATCCCGCCAGAAGCGCTGCACCTCGCCCCGCTGCCCCTGCCGCCCCGGCAGTCCCGGCAGTCCCGGCAGTCCCGACCTCGGCGCAGCAGCCTGAGATCATCGTCGTCGGCGCATCCACAGGCGGTGTGGAGGCGCTCCACACCCTGCTTTCGGGCTTTCCGGCGGACTGCCCGCCCACGCTCGTCGTGCAGCACATCAACGGCTGTTTTGCTGGGGCCATCGCCCAGTCCTTCGACCGCGCGGTGCGCCCGCGGGTGATGCTCGCGGAAAGCGACATGCCACTTGAACGCGGCATGGTGCTGCTGGCACCCGGTAACGAACGGCACTTGCAGGTCGCGGCGGCAGGCTCGCGCGGGATGCGCTGCGTGCTGCGCGAGGGCGATCCGGCCGCAGGCCACCGCCCAAGCGTCGACCGCCTGTTCGCGTCGCTCGCTTCCACGCTGGGCGCTTCGAACGGACCGCGCGGGCTCGGCATCCTGCTGACCGGCATGGGGCAGGACGGCGCGCAAGGCATGGTCGCGCTCGCCAGCATCGGCGCGCACACCATCGCGCAGGATCAGGCGAGCTGCGTCGTCTTCGGCATGCCGCGCGCCGCGATCGAGCTGGGTGCCGCGCGCGAGGTGCTGCCGCTCGACAGGATTGCGCCCGCCATCTTCACGCCCGCCAAGGCTGCCCTCGCATGACCGACATGACCCCCTTCGCCGCCGCGATTGGCGCTACCCCCGAGGCGGTCCGGGTGACCATCGTCCAGGGCGAGGCCAAGGCGAGCACCGACACGCGCGTCGAGATGAGCACCATACTGGGCAGCTGCGTTGCCACCTGCCTGTTCGATCCGGTCGCGCGGGTCGGGGGCATGAACCATTTCCTCCTCGCTGAGCCGCCCGCCCATGCGCGCACCACCGCCTTCGACAGCGACTACGGCCTGTTCCTGATGGAGCTGCTGATCAACGAGATGCTCGGCCTCGGCGCCAGCAAGAACCGGATGCGCGCGCGGCTTTACGGCGGCGCGAACCTCAATCCCGACCTCTCCCCGATCGGGAGCGCCAACGCCGCCTTTGCCCGCCAGTTCCTCGAACGCGAGGGCATTCCCAAGGTCTTCGAGGATCTCGAGGGCACCCAGGCGCGCCGTATCCAGTTCCGCCCCGCCAGCGGCCAGGTGCGTGCGCGCCTCGTCCCGGCGGAAACCGCCCCTACGCAGAAACCACTGGGCCGCCCGCAATCGGCGCTTGGGATGGTCGAGCTATTCTGATTCCAAACGGAGCACATCATGCAAGCCAGCAACACTGCCACCATCCGTGTCCTCACGGTCGACGACAGCGCCTCGATGCGCGCCCTGCTGCTGGGCGCGCTGTCTTCGCGCGGGTTCGCGGTCGAACAATGCGAGGACGGTCAGGAAGCCCTCGAATGGCTGGCGAGCAACGAGGTGGATGTGATCATCACCGACATCAACATGCCGCGCCTCGACGGCTTCGGCCTGATCGAGAAGCTGCGCTCCACCGCGCTCCATGCCGAGCGGCCTATTCTGGTGCTCACCACCGAAAGCTCCGACGAGAAGAAGCAGCGCGCCCGCAATGCCGGGGCGACCGGCTGGATCGTCAAGCCCTTCGACGCCGACAAGCTCACCGCCGCGCTGCGCCGCGTCATCCACTGATCTGCCCGACCCTTCCTGCAAGGAGCCGCCCCATGCGCCACGAACTCATCACCTTCGGCATCGCCAGCCAGCGCTTCGGCATCGACATCATGACGGTGCGCGAAATTCGCGCCTGGTCGCCCGTTACCCGTCTGCCGCGCGTCCCCGACTATGTGGCGGGCGTCGTCAACTTGCGCGGCGCGGTGCTTCCGGTGATCGACCTGGCGGCCCGGCTTGGCTGGACCCCGACTGACGCGACCCCGCGCAACCCGATCATCGTCATCGAGTACGAGGGCCAGATGCGCGGGCTGATCGTCCATGACGTCGCCGACATCGTCTCGATCGAGGCGGGCACGCTCCAGCAGCCTGACGCGATGGGACACGAAAACATCACGAATTTCCTAGAAGGGATCGCCCCGCTTGGCGACGAGATGGTAATGGTGCTCGATCTGGCGCGGCTGATGGCCGACGAGCCGATCGAACTGGCGGCCTGAGCATGACCGCTTCCGCCGTCCGAACCATGCCGCCCGCCGGCGCGCCGCACAGCCCTGCCCTGCTGACCGGGATCGCCGCACAGCTTGCCGGGCTCGCGGAGGAATCCGAGAAATTCGGCATAGTCCTGTGCAGCGATGCCGCCGTGGCCGGGCGCTATCTGGTGCAGTTGCAGCAGATCGATCGCCTCGCCCAATCCTTGCGCGAGATGGCGACGGTGCTCGCCGCGCCCGATCCCGGCACTGCTGTCGCCGCCATCCGGCTTGGCGAATTGCGCATTGCTCTGGAGGAGGGCGACGCGCTCTGAGTAGTTGCTCCCCGGCCTCCACGAGGCGCGCAGCCTGATCGCTATCCCAAAGACGGCAAAACATTCCGAAATGCCGCCAACACCCTCACATTAAGGGAACGCCAAAATGCCAGCCGAACAGTTGCAGGAACGCCTCGAATATTACGGCCTCGCCGAGGTCCGCCCCTCCGTGCTGAACGGGGTCGGCCGCGCGCTGCGCCGCCGTCTCGATGGCGCGCTCGACGGGTTCTACCGCGTCATTGCCCAGCGCCGCGAACTTTCTGCGCATTTCGAGAGCCCGCAGCAGATGAGCCGTGCCAAGGCGATGCAGGCCGAGCACTGGACCGCGGTTTTCCGCGACGGGGTGGACGACCGCTTCTACCAGCGCGCGCTGCGCATCGGGAACGTACACGCCCGCATCGGGCTCGAACCCAAGTGGTATGTCGGCGCTTACGGCATGGTGCTGGATGAGCTCATCACGGCGATCATCGCGCCGGGCTGGATGGGCTGGCTGCCGTGGCGCCGTGCGCAGGCACGCCAGGTGGCAACTCTCGTCAAGGTGGCGCTGCTCGACATCGACCTCGCCCTGTCCGGCTACTTTGCGGACTCCGAAGAACGGGTTCGCGCGCTGGTGAGCGACAAGCTGGGCTCGGCGCTCAAGCAAGTTTCGGCTGGTGACCTCACCGCCCGGGTCGACGGCTTCCCTGCTGATTACGCGCAGGTCGAGCGCGACTTCAACGCCGCCATGTCGGTGCTGAGCCAGACTCTCGGCAGTGTCGTGACCGGCATGGACTCGATGACCAGCGGCGCAAACGAAATCCGCTCCGCCGCCGACGACCTGTCGCGCCGTACCGAGGAGCAGGCCGCCAATCTCGAGGAGACCGCCGCCTCGATCAATTCAATCAACGCATCCGTGCAGGAAAGCGCAACGACCAGCGCGGGCGCGCGCCGCACGATCTCCGATACCACCACCCGCGCAACCGACGGGGCGCATATCGTCTCCGAGGCGGTGGGCGCGATGCAGCAGATCGAAGTCTCGTCGCAAGAGATCACCTCGATCATCGCAGTCATCGAGAGCATTTCGTTCCAGACCAATCTGCTCGCCCTCAATGCCGGTGTCGAAGCCGCGCGCGCGGGCGAGGCGGGCAAGGGCTTTGCCGTGGTCGCCAACGAGGTGCGGGCGCTTGCGCAGCGCTGTGCAGAAGCGGCAGACGAAGTGAAGGCGCTGATTTCGGCGAGTTCGCAGCAGGTCAGTCGCGGCGTCGATCTGGTCGGCCGCAGCGGCGATGCCTTTGCAGGGATCAATCGCGACATCAGCCAGCTCTCGGAAGCAATCCAGACGCTCGCAGACTCTGCGGCGCTTCAGGCCGAGAACCTTTCGCAGATTACTGCCGTTGTGGGCGAGCTTGATCGCTCCACACAGCAGAACGCGGCGATGGCCGAGGAGTGCACCGCCGCAGCAACCTCGCTGACGCGCGAGGCGGGGCTGCTCAACAATGCGCTGGCGCAGTTCTCCGTTGGAGAGCGAGGCCGGTCGGGCAGCTCGCCCGTAGACCTGCGTCTCACCCGCGCAGCCTAGGCTACTTGCCCTGCATCATCGGCGGCGCGGACGGAACCGGGCCGCCGGTCTGGATGGAGGTCGCCTCGCCCGCGAGGATTCCGACCACCTGCGTCCACACCGCGACGTTCTGGCGCAGCTGCACCGAATCGATCTTGTCGAGCGTGTCGTCGGGCGTGTGGTGCAGGTCGAAGTAGCGGGTGCCATCCTGCTGGAGGTCGATGATGGCACCCTTCTGGTCCTTCACGACCTGAATGTCGGCTCCGCCGCCCGCGACATCGGTGCCCGCCGAAACGCCGAAGCGCACCACCGAAGCCGCAAGCTTCTTGTGCAGCGCCGGATTGGTTTCGCGGAAGTTCGAATCGAAGCGCCAGATGCGGTCCGCGCCGAAGTCGCTCTCCAGTGCGACAGCAAAGGGCTCACTCAAGTGCGCGGCGCTGTAGGCCTTGCTCCCGAACAGCCCGGTTTCCTCGGCGCCGGCGAACAGCACGCGCACCGTGCGCAGGGGCTGGCCTGCCTTGGCGACATTCAGCGCGGCCGCCGCGATGATCGCGCAGCCCGCCCCGTCGTCGATCGCGCCCGTGCCCTGCCACCACGAATCGAGGTGGCAAGCGAGCAGGACCGGCGGAAGCGACGGATTGCGTCCGACGATCTCGCCCACGACATTACCGCTCTCGGTCTGGCCGAGGTCCTGCGGGGTCAGCACCAGCTTCATGGTGATCGGCTTGCCGCCCGCGCGCTGGAACATCCGCTCGAGGTTCGCCGCATCGGGGTTGCTCAGCGCGCCAGCCGGGGTCGGGGTGACACCTTCAGGGAAAGTGGTGCCGCCGCTGTGCGGATTGCGGTGGTTGTCGGTGCCGACCGACTTGATCACAGTCGCGACCGCGCCCTTGCTCGCCGCGATGCCCGAGGCGACCCAACGCGTCGGGCCGGCAAAGCCGTACTGGCTACCGTCCTGCGTCGGCGTCATCACATTGCTGACGAAGGCAATCTTGCCTTTTAGGCTCCCGGCCGGGGCCGCCTGAAGGTCGGCGACTGTCTTGAACATCACCACCTCGGCCGTGATGCCCTCAGGCCCCGTCGAGGCGCTGGTGCCAAGCGGCGCAACCGCAAAGCGCTGCGGGAAGGGGCTGACGATCTCGGCGCGGCCCGGTTCGCCCGGGATCCACGTGGGCATCATGTAGGGCTCGATTGCGACGTTCTTGAAGCCCTGGGCCTTGAGCCAAGCGGTCGCCCAGGCACGTCCCCGCGCTTCGGCCTCGGTGCCAGCCTGACGCTGGCCGACTTCGGTGGTGATGCCCTCGACGAAATCCCACGCATTCACGTCGCGGTTGAGCGCATGGTCCGCCACTTGATCCAGTGTCGGTATCGGCGGCGGCGGGAGGGGCGGAGCCGCGGGCGTTTTGGCTTGGGTGGGGACAGCGAGCGAAAGCGCGGCGAGCGCGGGGATGATCCGGTTCATGGCAAGCGTTGCTATCCCTGCCCCGCGTGCCTGTCTAGCCGCTTGCCCTCACCTCTCCCCTTCCCTATCTGCGCACCCAACCTCCCCACCCGAATTTCACGATCCCGAAGGACTGAACCGATGGCCGCGCAATATGCCTATGTCATGAAGGGCATGACCAAGAGCTTCCCCGGTGCCCAGAAGCCGGTGCTGAGCAATATCAGCCTGCAATTCTATCAGGGCGCCAAAATCGGCATCGTCGGCCCCAACGGCGCCGGCAAGTCGACGCTCATCAAGATCATGGCCGGGATCGACAAGGACTTCACCGGAGAGGCCTGGCCGGGCGAGAACATCACGGTCGGCTATCTCGAGCAGGAGCCCGAGCTCGACGAGACGAAGACCGTGCTCGAGAACGTCAAGGACGGCGCGCGCGGGGTCGCCGACATGGTCGACCGCTTCAACGAAATCAGCGCGCTGATGTGCGAGCCTGACGCCGACTTCGAAACGCTCGGCGCGGAAATGGGCGAGCTTCAGGACAAGATCGACGCGGTCGATGGCTGGACGCTCGACAACCAGCTTGAAGTCGCGATGGAAGCCTTGCGTTGCCCGCCGGGCGACTGGGCTGTGGACAGCCTCTCGGGCGGCGAAAAGCGCCGCGTGGCACTGACCCGCTTGCTGATCCAGAAGCCTTCGATCCTGCTGCTCGACGAGCCCACCAACCACCTCGACGCCGAAAGCGTCCAGTGGCTCGAGAACCACCTCAAGGAATATGCCGGCGCGGTGCTGATGATCACCCACGACCGCTACTTCCTAGACAACGTGGTGGAATGGATCCTCGAACTCGACCGCGGTTCTTACTACCCCTACGAAGGCAACTACTCGACCTACCTCGAGAAGAAGGCCAAGCGCCTCGAGCAGGAAAGCCGCGAGGAAAGCGGCAAGCAGAAGGCCCTCCAGCGCGAGCTCGAGTGGATCCGCCAGACGCCTGCCGCCCGCCAGACCAAGTCCAAGGCGCGTGTCCGCAAGTTCGAGGAACTGCAGAACGCACAGGACAACCGCTCGCTCGGCAAGGCGCAGATCGTCATCCAGGTGCCCGAGCGCCTTGGCGGCAAGGTGATCGAAGCCAAGAACATCACCAAGGCTTACGGCGACAAGCTGCTTTTCGAAAACCTCAGCTTCATCCTCCCGCCGGGCGGGATTGTCGGCATCATCGGCCCTAACGGCGCGGGCAAGTCCACGCTGTTCAAGATCCTCACCGGCAAGGAACAGCCCGACAGCGGCACGATCGAGATCGGCTCGACCGTCCACCTCGGCTATGTCGACCAGAGCCGCGATCACCTGAACCCGGCCAACAATGTGTGGCAGGAAATCAGCGACGGTCTCGATTACATGACCGTCAACAAGCAGGAAACCTCGACCCGCGCTTACGTGGGCGCGTTCAACTTCAAGGGCGCGGACCAGCAGAAGAACGTCGGCAAGCTTTCGGGCGGCGAACGTAACCGCGTGCACATGGCCAAGATGCTGAAGCAGGGCGGCAACGTGCTGCTCCTCGACGAGCCGACCAACGATCTCGATGTCGAGACGCTGGCAGCGCTGGAAGACGCGATCGAGAACTTTGCAGGCTGCGCCGTGGTCATCAGCCACGACCGTTTCTTCCTCGACCGTCTGGCCACGCACATCCTCGCCTTCGAGGGCAACAGCCACGTCGAATGGTTCGAGGGCAACTTCGAAGCCTACGAGGAAGACAAGCGTCGCCGCCTCGGCGATGCCGCCGACCGCCCGACGCGCCTCGCCTACAAGAAGCTTACACGCTGAGTTTGACGCGCCATCCCGGCACCGCGCCGGGATGGCTGCGCTGATCCTCGGCTCAGCCGAGCCTGACCTTGCCCATCATCACTTCCTGACTGAAGTGCATGAGGTCGAAGGTCGCGTATTTGCGTGCATTGTCGGAAATGTCGGTGCGCGTGGCAAATTCGTGCAGCTTTTCACGCTGCAACGTCACCAGGCCGTCGTTGTAGCCGTTCTCGGCATCGGGATTGTAGAGGTTCACCCCGAAGCGCGCATTCTCCAGCGCGGTGCGTAGCGGGCTGCTGGGCTCCATGGCAGCGAGCTTGGCGACCGATACCGTGCTTTTGAGCAGCGCGATGCGGTTACCGGCCATGTTCGGCTGTAGTCCTAGCCCGATCAGCATCGCGCCGATCGCGGGATCGCGCCAGTGGCTCGGCGCGAAGATGAAGGCGCTGCCAAAATCAAGGTCCAGACCGAGTGCCTGCGAGAGCATCGCGACCGCTTCATCGGCGCCGTCATCCGCGCCGGACTGCGACGGGCGGGGCTGCGGGGCGAAGCGCATCGGCTCCGGCGTGGGCTTCTTGCGACCGAACATCAGGCACTCCAAAGTTGCGATTGTCGCGCCACATCTAAGCGAAACCGGTTGAAAAGAGGTGAAGGACAGCCGCGCCTGCCCTTCCCTGATTTCGCGACTGACAAGGGACTGAAGAGATAACTGATTACCGCACACGGTTAACTTCAGCACCGGTCGGGCGCGGGCAGGTAAGCACCCCACCGCGCTCCCGCGCCGTGCTGGCAAGCGCAACTTTGCTGTACTTCGTTAACCGCGCTGCCGTCTGGTTTACGACTTCTTAAGCAGAGTTACGTCAGTCTCCCTAGCGACAACAGGGTCGCATGGGGGTGAACGGGGCGTGACATCCGGAATTCAATTGCCGCTGGAATGGACCGCCTTGCTGTGCGGCCTCTTCGCGATCATGGGGGCCTGGCTTGGACAACGGCGCGCCAGCCGTCGCCTCGATCCGCGCCGCAATCTGATCAACGATCTCCTGAAGCCCGAGAACCTCGGTCCGGCCATCGATCTGGCCGTTCACCGTGACGCGCGGCGTCGTGCTTCGCAGGCAGTGCTGCAGGGGCGTATCGACCAGTTCGCTGACAGCAGCATGGGCTGGAGTTCCGACACGCACGAGCAGGTGCGCGATCATGTCGCGGCAGTCATGCGCGTCGGCCTGCGCCGTGACGACCGGGTCGCGATGGGCGCCGGACAATTGCAGGGCGACGGCTTCACGATCGTCGTTCCCGGTGCGGACGAGCGCGCCGCGGTGCACATCGCCCAGCGTCTGCGCCGCCAGCTCGCCAGCCTTCATCTGCCGCAGTTCGGCGACGATGTCCGCCTCACCGCCAGCTTCGGGGTGGCTGCGGACCGTTTCGGAGAGAACAGTGACGGACTTGGCCGCCGCGCCAGCCGCGCGCTCAACGCGGCGATGGCCAAAGGAATCGACCACGTAGTGCCCGCCAGCGAGATCGAGGAAATCATGCTGCTGCCCGCGCCGACGCCCTCGCCAGCCGCCGGATCTGCCGCAGCCTGACAATCAGGGCGAGACCCAGCGGCCCTCCCACGGGGCCTCAACTGTATCGGCGCGCACAAATTGCGCGCGGACGTGGCCGGTGTGGGCCAGGTACAGCCAGTCAATCGACAACGGCGTGATCCGCAGGAGCGCAAAGTTTTCGCGCGCAGGGATAAGCTGCGCGTCATCAGGCTCAACGCCTTCAAATTGCGGCGGAAGCCCTGATGTGGGCGCATTGCTCGCCGCCCCCGGCCCCTCCCCGAGATAGCAGCGTCGTGCGAAGTTGGTGCTTGCCGCCCAAGCCGTATCGACCTCTGTGCCTTGGGTGATAATCTGCGCACCGCCGCGCACGCGGATCTGCACCTTGGTGCCCTTGTCGTAGAACAGCAGCGCGGCACGCGGATCGGCGGCGATCACCTGCGCCTTGGGCGCGCGGGCATCGGTGTGGAAACGCAGCCACCAGCCCTCGCTATCAAAGTGCCGCAGCACCATCACCCGCGCATCAACATCACCTGTGACCACCACCGGCGTATGCATCGGCGAGCGCCGGTCGCGGGGTGCGCGGATCAGGCGATTGCGGCAGTCGGCAAGGACGTCTTCGAGCGTTTCGAACATGGCATTTGCCATTGAGGGCAAGTCGCCGCCCGTCAAGCACTGCCAATTATATTCACGCAAAGCGCATTTTTTGTGAACATCGGCGAGCCGGTTCATCCCCGCGACAGTCTGCTCGGCTTATTCTGGAGCATCTCAACAAGCCGTCTGTGGTGGGCGGGCGATAATGGAGGCACATACAATAATGACCCTCTTTGCCCAGTTTGCGCGCCGTGGCGGATCGCTGGCGGCTTTGGCCGTTGCCCTCGCTGTGACCGCTCCCGCCGCACCTGCCTTTGCGCAGGAAATGACTACCATGCAGGCTGATGATCCGGCACCCCCGCCGCCTCAGCGGCCCTCGCGCGTCGAACGGAGTGGCGGCCCGGCGCGTGCCGAGGTCTATCGCCCCGAGCCCGCGCCGCCCCCGCGTTACGAGCGCCCTGCGCCCGAACGTCCCGCTCCGCGATTCGAGCGCGCTGCCGAGCCTCGGCCTGCGCCAGAGCGTCCGGTGTTCACGCCGCAGGCGCCTCCGATGCGCGTCGATCCCGATGTGGAAGCGCGCGCCGCCTTGGGCCAGCGCGCCGACGACCGGCGTGGCGAGCGCCGCGGTCGCGGCGGCTTCGGCGGTGACGTGATCAACCGTGCGGAAGCCGCGCAACGCGACCAGGTCGAGCCGCGCCGGCCCGATCCGCGCGCCGACCGCCCCGAAAGACGTTCCGAGCCCCCGGTGGCTCAGGGTGGCTGGCAGGGTGGACGCCGTGACGGTGGTCAGGCAGGCGCTCCGCAGGGAGGGCCCGGCGGCTGGCAAGGCGAACGCCGTGACGGCACGCGGGGCGTTCCGCCTGTGGGAGCACCGGGCACATGGCAGGGCGAGCGCCGTGATGGCACGCGGGGCGACCGCGTCGAGGGGCGCCGCGACGACCGCGTCGAAGGACGCGTCGATGGGCGCGTCGATGGCCGCCGCGATGGACGGGTCGAGCAACGCCGCGATGACAGCTGGGGTGGCGGTATCCGCGACCTCGACCGCCAGACCCGTAGCGGCGAATGGCGCGGCGATCGCGATGGTCGCCGGGACGATTGGCGCGACGGACGCCGTGATGACCGGCGTGCGGACCGCCGCGACTGGCGGCGTGACGATTGGCGCTGGGGATGGAATGGCCGGCCCGGCTGGGACAACCGCGATTTCCGCCGCTGGGACAACCGCTGGCGCGATAGCCGCAGCTACAACTGGTCGAGCTACCGCCGTTCGCACCGGGTAATCTATCAGCCCGGCCCGTACTTCGCGCCGTATCGCAGCCACCGCTATGACCGGCTGTCTATCGGGTTCTACCTCGACAGCCTGTTCTTCCAGCCGCGCTTCTTCATCAATGACCCGTGGGCCTACCGCTTGCCCCCGGCCTACGGCCCGTATCAGTGGGTTAGGTATTATGACGATGTGTTGCTGGTCGATATCTACAGCGGCGAAGTTGTAGACGTCATCTACGACTTCTTCTGGTAGGTCTCCGCCTGAACAGAAGCAGCCCCGCCGGAGCGATCCGGCGGGGTTTTTTGTGCCCTCAGCCCTTCACTTTGCCGAAGGGCAGCATCCGGAACAGCGTCCCGTCCTTGTCGAGGATCGTGTGCTTGAGCGCGGCGAGGCCGTGGAAGGCAGCCAGCACCAGCAGCGCGATGCCCGAGGCACCGTGAAGCTCGAAGATCTGCTCGCCCAGCGCCGGGTTGTTCGGCACCGGCAAGGCGGGGATGTGGAACAGACCCCAGATGCTGATCGGCTCGCCATAGGAAGACAGTGCCACCCAGCCCGCGATCGGCATCACCAGCAGCAAGGCATAGAAAGCGAAGTACACGACGCGCGACAGCGACCGCTCCCACGTGGCGTGATCGGGGTTCTCGGGCGGCGGAGGGCTGACCTGTCGCCACACCAGCCGGACGACGACCACGGCGAAGATCAGGACGCCGAGTGCAAAGTGGTTGGCCATGATGGCGCCGCCTTCCGCCTTCGTCGGCGCATCTTCGGCGCTCATGCTGATCAACCACTGCGCGAGTACCAGTCCCGCGATCAGCCAGTGCAGCAGCATGGCGAAACCCGAATATTTGGTCTGTTGGTTGAGGCTCATCCTTAGTCCCTTCGCGTGGTGCCCTGATGTCTTAACCCTAGCACCCGTGTCAGACCGCGCAATGGGGCCGCTTGCAAGCGAGGGGCAGCTTGCTAACTCTTGCTGCCGCCGATGACCGTTCCCCCACCCGTTCCCGACGCATCCGCCCTTGCCCGTATCGGCGAGGAGGTGCGCGCGCGGCTGGCGGCCAACGCCGGGGTCTACCGCGTGCCCGCCGAGGGGATCGAGCTGTTCGCCCTCGGCGGGTTTCTATCGGATGAGGAATGCGGGGAGCTATGCGACATGATCGACGCGGTCGCCCGCCCTTCCGGGCTGCACGAGCTGGACTATGCGAGCGGCTACCGCACGTCCTACTCGGGCGATCTCGACCCGCGCGGGGCCCTGGTGGCGGGCATTTCGCAGCGGATCGATGCGCTTCTCGGGATCGAACCTGCCTTCGGTGAGCCCGTGCAGGGGCAGCGTTACCGGCCTGGGCAGCAGTTCAAGCCGCACAACGACTGGTTCTACACCTCGGAAGCCTATTGGCCGCAGGAGCAGCTTCGCGGAGGGCAGCGCAGCTGGACCGCGATGGCCTACCTCAACGATGTCGAGGCGGGCGGCGCGACGGCCTTTGTCGCGGCCGGGATCCAGATCGAGCCCAAGCGCGGTGTGCTCCTTCTCTGGAACAATGCCCTACCCGACGGCCGCCCCAACGAAGGCACGCTCCACGCCGGATTGCCGGTGGAGCGCGGGGCGAAGTACGTCATCACCAAGTGGTACCGCGCGCGCGAATGGCGCTGAGGATCAGGCTTTCGCCAGCGCCTCGGCGATCAATTTGCGCGTCGGTTCAATGCCATAGAGCGCGATGAAGCTGCCCATTCGCGGGCCTTGCTCGCTGCCCAGCAGGGTTTCGTAGAGCGCCTTGAACCAGTCGCGAAGGCTCTCGAAGCCGAACTCTTCGATCTTGCCGATCTCGTAGACGATGGTCTGGAGGTCTTCGGCATTGGTTGCAGGATCAGCTGCCTCGAGCGCCGCATCGAGCGCCTGCAACGCGCCGATCTCGCCGCCGGCCGGAGCCCGCTTTGCGAGGGTCGGGGCCACGAAGTCGCGGTTATAGGCGAGCGCCTTGCCCACCAGCGCATCGAGCGCCGGGTGCGCGGAAGGCTCTGCATTCTCGACATAATTACCGAGATACGACCACACCGCCTCGCGCGTCGCGCCCGGGCCGAGCACGCCGACGAGATTGAGCAGCAGGCTGTAGGGCACCGGCAGCGTTTCGCCCTGCCCCTGAGCGTCGGCTCCATCATGGCTCTCGTTGGCGCGCAGCAGGTGCCAGACCGGATTGCCGAGCCGCTTGTCGATGTCCTGGCCCGGAATCGCTGCGCGGAATTGCCAGTAATCGTCGATCGCCTTGGGGATCACCCCGCCGTGCAATTGCTTGGCGCTCTTGGGGTTGGCGAAGATGTAATGGCCGAGGCTTTCGGGGCTGCCATATTGCAGCCAATCCTCGATCGAGAGACCGTTGCCCTTGGATTTGCTGATCTTTTCGCCCTTGCCGTCGAGGAACAGCTCGTAGATCAGGCCTTCGGGCTTTTGCCCGCCGAGCACGCGGGCGATCTTGCCCGACTGGATTCCGCTGTCGGTCAGGTCCTTGCCGTACATCTCGTAGTCGACGCCGAGCGCGACCCAGCGCATCGCCCAGTCGACCTTCCACTGGCACTTGGCCATGCCGCCGAGCGCGGATTGCTCGACAATGCTGCCATCCTCGTCGGTGAAGCGGATGATTCCTGCTTGCGGATCAACGACTTCGATCGGCACCTGAAGCACCGCGCCGGTGGTGGGGCTGATCGGCATGATGGGCGAATAGGTGCGGCGGCGCTCCTCTCCGAGGGTGGGGAGCATGATGTCGAGGATCGCGCCGAAGTTTGCCAGCACCCCTCGCAGGGCATCGTCGAACTTGCCGCCGTTGTAGCAGTCCGAGGAGCTGACGAATTCATACTCGAACCCGAAGCGGTCGAGAAAATCGCGCAGCATCGCATTGTTATGCGCGGCGAAACTTTCAAACTTTTCAAAGGGATCGGGGATGCGCGAGAGCGGCTTGCCGAGATGCTCGGTGAGCATTTCGCGGTTCGGCACGTTGTCGGGCACCTTGCGAAGCCCGTCCATGTCATCCGAGAAGGCGACCAGCCGCGTTGCCGCGCCGCCGGTCAGCGTTTCGTAGGCGCGCCGCACCAAAGTCGTACGCAGAACCTCTTGAAAAGTCCCGATATGCGGCAGGCCAGAGGGGCCGTAGCCGGTCTCGAACAGCACGCCGCCGGTCTTGCCTTCGGGCAGCCGCTTGGCGAGGCGCTGCGCCTCCTGGAAGGGCCAGGCCTTGGAGGTGTTCGCGGCGATGATGAGGGCGTCTTGGGTGATCGTCATGACGCGGGTGGCCATTGCGCAACCTCGGCTGGCTTGCAAGCATCAATGGCCCCCATGTTTCACGTGAAACAGTGCCGGAATGCCGTTCTGGAAGGGGTCTGGAGGGGGTCTAAACGAGGCTAGAGGGGGTCTAGAAGGGGTCTAAGGGGGGTCTAGAACGATCAGCGAGGGGTCTGAAACGCGCGCCCTTTTGCGCCGCAACGGTTCATGGGGCCGATGCCGGTCGTTTACTTTGCACGCGCCCCGCCCCATTCTTGAGCGGTGACTACCCCGGCCACCCTCTCCGAACCTGTCCCCCTCCCCGCGCTCCATGCGAGCCACGGCGGGCATTGGTTGCGCGCCGCGAACGGCACCACCAACGCGGTCTCCAAGGGCGACGCGATCATGGCCGCCGCCGACACGCCGGTGCTGATGATCAACGCGCCGCTGGTGGCGAGCCGCCTCGGATACCCCGACCTTTCGGGCCTCGACTTGCTCGAGGCCTTCGCCTTCGTCCACCCCGCGCGCTTCTGCGTGCCGACCCCGCGCGGGCTGGCCGAAGCGCTGGGTCTGCCCATTCCCGAGAACGACGCCGCCGTGCCGGAACTGCTCCAGCGCGCGGCGGGCGCTCTGGTCGCCGCTTGCGAAGACCCCGAGTGGTTCGAGCGGGAGGGCGCGTGGTCTTCGCTCCAGAGCCTCGAACGCCTGCGCTGGCCGTGGGCGCAGGTGCTGCGCGCCCACGTCGCCAAGCCCGAGAAGGCCGAACGCTGGCTGTTTGCGCGCCTGCCCGAATGGGACGAGGCGGGTGAGCGCCCCGCCCCGCGTCAGGTGGAACTCGCGCCCGAGGCCATCGCCGCCCAGCTTGCCCGCCTCACCGGAGAAGGCGCCGAACAGCGCGACGGCCAGCGCGCCTATGCGCAGGACGCTGCACGCATCTTTGCGCCGCGCTCCGCGCCCGGACGCCCGCATCTCGCGCTCGCGCAAGCGGGAACGGGCATCGGCAAGACGCTGGGCTACCTCGCGCCTGCCTCGCTGTGGGCGGCGGAAAGCGGCGGCACCGTCTGGGTCTCGACCTTCACCAAGAACCTGCAACGCCAGCTGCGCGCCGAAAGCCGCCGCGCCTGGCCGGTGAAGCGCGCCGACGGCACGCCTGCGGTGGTGGTGCGCAAGGGCCGCGAGAATTACCTGTGCCTCCTCAATTTGGAGGACGCGCTGCAAGGCGGGTTCACGGGGCGGCCCGCGATCCTCGCGCATCTGGTGGCGCGCTGGGGCGCCTTCACCCGCGACGGCGACATGGTCGGCGGCGACCTGCCCGGCTGGCTCGGCACGCTGTTCCGCAAGCGCGGGATCGCGGCGCTGACCGACCAGCGCGGCGAGTGCATCTATGCCGGCTGCCCGCACTACCGGAAGTGCTTCATCGAGCGCGCCGCACGCGATTCCGCGCAGGCCGATCTGGTGATCGCCAACCACGCGCTGGTGATGGTCAATGCGGCGCGTGCCCGCGACCCGAACCAGCGTCCGACGCGGCTGATCTTCGATGAAGGGCACCACGTCTTCGACGCTGCGGATTCGACCTTTGCCGCGACGCTCTCGGGGCAGGAGACCATCGAGTTGCGGCGCTGGATCATGGGGCCGGAACGCGAGGCGCGCGGGCGCAGGCGCGGGCTTTCGGCGCGGCTCGCGGATATCGCCAGCTATGACGAGGCCGGCGCGGACGCCATCGCGGCGGCGTGCAAGGCGGGGCAATTGCTCCCGTCGGACGGCTGGCTCCAGCGCCTTGCCGAGAATGCGCCATTCGGGCCATTGGAAGCCCTGCTCGCCGCCGTCCGCACCGCGACCTACGCCCGCGACGAGAGCGGCGGCATCGACGCAGGCTATGCCATCGAAACCGAAGCGGCGGGATTGCCGGGCGAGGTAATCGAGGCCGCCAGTGCCGCCGCCGAGGCGCTCGCCAGCATCCGCGTCCCGCTGATCCGGCTCGGCGGCAGGCTGGAGGCGATCCTCTCCGAACCGCCCGACTGGCTCGACGCGCAGGGCCGCGCGCGGATCGAGGGCGCACGGTTTGCATTGACGTGGCGGATCGACCTGCTGGCGGCGTGGGAAGCCCTGCTCGACCGTTTGGGCGGCCCGGCCGATCCCGAATTCGTCGACTGGCTCGCCGTCGACCGCTCCGACGCGCGCGAGTTCGACGTGGCGATCCACCGCCGCTGGCTCGACCCGATGAAGCCCTTCGCCCGCGTGGTGCTCGAACCCGCGCACGGCGTGATGCTGACCAGCGCGACGCTCACCGACCGCACGCAGGACGACGACCGCTGGGCCTCCGCCATCCAGCGTTCGGGCGCCGCGCATGTCGAGGTCGCGCCGCTGCTCTCGGCCGCCGAAAGCCCCTTCGACTATGCCGCGCGCGCGGAGGTGCTGATCGTCACCGATATCACCAAGGGCGATCTGCCCGCGCTCGCCGGGGCCTATGCGCGGATCATCGAGGCTTCGGGCGGCGGCGTGCTCGGGCTGTTCACCGCGATCCGCCGCTTGCGCGCGGTGCATGGCCGCATCGCCGACCGTCTCGCCCGGGCGGGCCTGCCGGTCTACGCCCAGCACGTCGACCCCATCGACACCGGCACGCTGGTGGACATTTTCCGCGACGACCCGCGCGCCAGCCTGATCGGTACCGATGCCCTGCGCGATGGGGTGGACGTGCCCGGCCATTCGCTCAGGTGCGTCGTGCTGGAGCAGGTGCCGTGGCCGCGGCCCGACATCCTGCACAAGGCGAGGCGGCTTGCGGGCGGTGGCTCTGCCTATGACGACCGGATCATCCGCGCCAAGCTGGCGCAGGCCTTCGGGCGGCTGATCCGTTCGAAGGACGACGCAGGGCACTTCATCGTGCTCTCGCCCGCCTTCCCCTCGCGGTTGCTGTCCGCCTTCCCGCCGGGCACGCCGGTGCTGCGCGTGACGCTCGATGAGGCTTTACAACGCGTCGCGGCTGGTGTTGTGACCACGCAGACGGTGCCAGCGGGAGAAGCCTTTCAGTCATGAAGATTCTCGGCCTCTTGCGCCACGCCAAGTCCGATTGGGACGACGCCAACCAGCGCGATTTCGACCGCGGGTTGAATGCGCGCGGGCGCAAGGGCGCGGTGGCGATCGGCCAGCACATCCGCGATCACGGGGTGAAGTGGGACAGGCTGATCGCCAGCCCCGCGGTGCGCGTGAAGCTGACGCTCGAAAGCGCGCTGCCCGAGGCGAGCCCGATCTACGACCAGCGGCTCTACCTGGCGAGCTTCGATTCCATCGTCGAGACGATCGAGGCCCATGCCGGGTCCGGCGACGACGAGGCGAAGACGATCCTGATCGCGGGCCACAATCCGGGGCTTCAGGACGTGCTGCTTGAGCTGGTCGCGCCAGGCAAGGAGAACGCACTGTTCAAGGAGGCGGTCGTGAAGTTCCCGACCGCCGCCTATGCCGTGCTGGAATGCGACATTCAGCATTGGAGCGAGCTGAAGCGCTATTGCGCGGAGCTGGTGCATTTCGCCCGCCCCCGCGATCTCGACCCCGAGTTGGGGCCCGAAGCCTAGGCCAGCAATTTGCGCGGGCCGGGGCCTTCGCTGGCCAGCCGGTCCTGCGGGTTCCAGATCGCGCAGTGCTGAAGGCTCAGGCAGCCGCAGCCGATGCATCCGTCGAGCCGGTCGCGGGTACGGGTGAGTTCGGCGATGCGCTCTTCGATGGTCGCGCGGATGGTGAGGCTGATCGCCTCCCAGTCGCGCGTGTCGGGGGTGCGGCCCTGCGGCAGGCTGGCGAGTTGCTCCTCGATCTCGGTGAGCGACAGGCCGAGACGCTGGGCGATCAGGATGAAGCTCAATCGCCGGATGTCCGAGCGCAGAAAGCGCCGCTGGTTGCCGCCGGTGCGGACCGGCTCGATGAGGCCGCGCTCCTCGTAAAAGCGGATTGCCGAGACTGACAGCCCGGTGCGGCGTGCGATCTCGCCGATGGGGATGAGGTCGGAAGGTTTGAGACGGCGGGCGGGCATCTTGAAGGTCTTTCCGATAGCGCTTGACCTCAAGTTAGGTTGAGGTTGCACACTGGGCAAGTTCATTGATTCGCGGCCCCTTGCGGGTGTGTTTCATCAACTTGCGAAAGGACCCTTGCGATGCCCTCAGGCCGCCTCGAACACGTCAACATCACCGTCAGCGACCCCGAACGCTCCGCCGCCCTGCTTCAGCGGCTGTGCGGCTGGCACGAGCGGTGGCGCGGGCCTTCGATGCTGGGCGGGTGGACGATCCATGTCGGGGATGAGCAGGACTACCTTGCGGTCTACACCCACGGCGGCCCGGTGGAGCGCTTCGCCAAGGGGCAGCCGCTCAACCATGTCGGGCTGGCGGTCGACGACCTCGAAGCTGCCGAGGCGGTGGTGGTCGGCGCGGGGCTCACCCCCTTCAACCACGCGGACTACGAGCCGGGGCGGCGGTTCTATTTCTTCGACTGGGACGGGATCGAGTTCGAGGTGGTGAGCTACAGCTGACGCAATTCCCCCGTTCGCCCTGAGCTTGTCGAAGGGCCGCACTTCATCTTTTGCGTTGGTACTGAAAGAAGGACGAGGCTTCGACAAGCTCAGCCCGAACGGGGATTTTTAGAACAGCCCCGGCTGCTGCGGGGTCGCCGCGCTCTTGGCCCACGGCTCGGGGGTGCGGTCGATCACCAGCGGGCCTTGCCATGCGCGGCACAGGTCGAAGGCCTCCTGCGGGTCGCCATCCAGCCAGCGCGCCTGATCCTCGCCCGCCAGCACCACCGGCATCCGGCTATGCACCGCCTCGGCCGCGCTGCCTGCGGTGTCGGTCATCACCATCGCATAGGCCGCGCCCCACTCTGCAGTCGGCCGCCACAGGCCTGCGACCGCGAATAGCGGCGCATCGGGGAGCGAAAGCCACGTGCGGGTCATCCGCCCCTTCGGCCCCTCGGCCTCGGCCCAGGCGGTGAGCGGGATCAGGCAGCGCCGACGCTCGAAGGCGCTGCGCCAGAAGGGTGTCGCCAGCTTGTCTTGCCGCGTATTGTTGACGGGCTTGGGCTTCAGCGCCTGCCCCTTCGCCCCGGTCATCGCCAGCGGAAAGCCCCACGTCATCGGTCTGACCGCCCCCTCGGCGACGACCAACCCCGGATAGCCCGGATAGACCTCGTCCGCAAAGTTCGCTCCCAGCGCCGCATCCACCACCTTGAACCACGCCGCGACCTCGCTCGCGTTCTTGGTCATGCGGTAGAGGTTGCACACGTTACGCGTTCCCGACCACGTAGCACGCCGCCGCCATCAGCGCGCCTGCCCAGCGGTTCGCGCGGAAGCGTTCGAGCGGGTTTGCCGGGTCCTCGGCATCGAGCGTCGCCACTTGCCACGCCAGATGCCCCGCCACCGGAAGCAACGCCAGCAGCGCCAAAGGATCGCCGCGATAGAGCCAGAAGCCCATGCCCCACAGTCCCACCGCGGCCGCATAGAAGCCCGCGATCCCTGCCCGCACCCGCGTCCCCATCGCCAGCGCCGAGGAGCGGATGCCGACCATCGCGTCGTCTTCGCGGTCTTGGAGGGCGTAGATCGTGTCGTAACCGATCACCCAGCAGATCGCGCCCGCATAGAGGCAGGCGAGCGCATCCCAGTTGTCGAAGCGCAGTTCGGCCCAGCCGACCAGCAGCCCCCAGTTGAACACCATCCCCAGCCACGCCTGCGGCCACCAGGTGATGCGCTTCATGAAGGGATAGGCGGCGACCAGCGCAAGGCTGCCGAGCGCGACGGCCTGCGCCTCGATCCGCAATTGCAGCAGCACCACGAGGCCGACGAGGCACAGCACCACCAGCCAGATCCACGCCGCCTTCTTGGAGACCCGCCCGCTCGCCACCGGACGCAAGGCCGTGCGCGCCACCTGACGGTCGAGATCGGCGTCAACGATGTCATTATAGACGCACCCCGCCCCGCGCATCGCGATGCTCCCGAGCAGCAGCCAGCCGAGCAGCACCAGCTGCGGCCCCGCTCCTGCGAGCCACACGGCAAAGACGCAGGGCCAGAAGAGAAGCCACCACCCGATCGGCCGGTCGAACCGCGCCAGCATCGCCAGATCGCGCGGGAACTGCGGCAGGCTCGCAATAATCCCGCGGTGCTCGGTATCGGGGACGATCTCGGCGCTCACGCCCGCTCCTCCGCCCGCGCCGCGCGCCAGCCGAGGATCGCCAGCGCCAGCATCGTCACGTTGCCCACAAGGTCGAGCATCCCGACCGAATTCAGCACCGGCACGCGGACGTGGAAATACCAGTCGAACACGAAAAACGGCAGCAGCACCGCCGCAAAGACGGCAAAGCTGCGCGCCTCCCAGCGGGTGACGAGCGCCATCACGCCGAACAGCACCGCCTGCGATCCGAAGCACGCCATGGTGAAGCGGGTCAGGTAGGTGCTGTCGCGATAGGCCTCGGTAAAAGCGAGCTCGATTACGCTCGCCGGCGCGAACAGCGCCCAGCCGCCGAGGATCAGGAACACGGAAGCAATCAGGAACTGTGCGGTGCGCGCGGTCATGACTTGCTCCCTAGCGGGCGACGCGCCTAGTGCAAAGCCATGCCCGCCACCCCTGCATGGCCCCCCAAGAGCGCCCCGCGCCTGTTCGTCGCCGAGACTCTGGCGGCGGGCGCGGCTGTGCGGATCGAGGGCAATCCGGCGCATTACCTCGCCCGCGTGATGCGCGTGGGCGCAGGCGATGCGGTGATCCTGTGCGACGATGTGACCGGCGAATGGGCGGCGCGGGTCAGCGACGCGGGCAAGCGCGATGTGGTGCTCGAAGTGGTGGAAATGCTTCGCCCGCGCGAGGCGGTTCCTGATTTGTGGCTCTGCCCGGCGCTGCTCAAGAAGGACCGTTTCGATCTGGTGCTGGAGAAGGCGACCGAACTCGGCGTGGCCCGCATCCAGCCGATGCTCACCCGCCGCTGCGTGGCCGACAAGCTCAACACCGAACGCGCGCGGGCGATCACCGTCGAGGCCTCGGAGCAATGCGCTCGCACCGCTCTTCCGGAGCTGGCCGAGCCGGTGAAGCTCGATGCCCTCCTCGCCCATTGGCCGGAGGGCCGTGCGCTGTTCTTCGCCGACGAGAACGGGGGAGAACCGGCGTCACAAGCCTTCGCCGCTCATCTAGGCCCCGCTGCCATCCTCACCGGCCCCGAAGGCGGCTTCGACGAGGCCGAGCGCTCCGCCATCCGCGCCCATCCCGCCGCGCGCCCGATCAGCCTCGGCCCGCGCATTCTCAGGGGCGAAACCGCCGCCATCGCCGCGCTCGCGGTGTGGATGGCATCGGCCGGAGACTGGTGACGCGGCGCACCGTCATGAACCGGCAAGACAATTCGGCTTCACCACATCAAATGCGAATTTGCCTTCCCACCGGCAAGTCGGTTTTCTAAGGCAACTGGTGAGAGAGGGGCTATCCAAGCCATGAGCACACGCGAAGAATCCACCGCCAACGACCCGCTGATCGAGACCTTCGCTGATCTCATCAAGCCGATGGCAGGCGGGGAAAAGCCGCCCGCCGACTGGCGCATTGGCACCGAGCACGAGAAGCTGGTCTTCAAAACCAAGGACCACCGCGCGCCCTCCTATGACGAGCCTTGTGGCATCCGCGATCTGCTCGGCGGGCTGGAGCAATTCGGCTGGGAGCCGGTCGAGGAAATCGGGCCCGGAGGCACCACTAACGTCATCGCCCTGAAGGGCAGCGACGGGGCGGTAAGCCTCGAACCTGCCGGGCAGCTGGAGCTTTCCGGCGCACCGCTCGAAAACCTGCACCAGACCTGCGAGGAGACCGGGCGTCACCTCGTGCAGGTGAAGCAGGTCGGCGAAAAATGCGGCGTCGGTTACCTCGGCCTCGGGATGTGGCCCGACAAGACCCGCGAAGAGCTGCCGATCATGCCCAAGGGCCGCTACGACATCATGCTTCGGCATATGCCGCGTGTCGGCACGATGGGCCTCGACATGATGCTGCGCACCTGCACGATCCAGGTGAACCTCGACTACCAGTCGGAAGCCGACATGGTGAAGAAGTTCCGCGTCGGCCTTGCGCTCCAACCGCTGGCGACGGCGCTGTTCGCCAATTCGCCGTTTACCGAGGGCAAGCCCAACGGTTTCCTCTCCTACCGCTCTCACATCTGGTCGGACACCGATCCGCACCGCACGGGGATGCTGCCCTTCGTCTTCGAGGATGGCTTCGGCTACGAACGCTGGGCGAAATACATGCTCGACGTGCCGATGTATTTCGTCTTCCGCGACGGGAAGTATATCGACGCGGCGGGGCTCAGCTTCCGCGATTTCCTCGATGGCAAACTGTCGGTGCTGCCGGGTGAACGCCCGACACAGAGTGACTGGTGGGACCACCTCTCCACCGCCTTCCCCGAAGTGCGGCTCAAGAGCTTCCTCGAAATGCGCGGTGCCGATGGCGGCCCGTGGAGCCGGATTTGCGCGCTCCCCGCCTTCTGGGTGGGACTGCTCTACGATCAAGGCGCGCTCGATGCGGCGTGGGATCTGGTCAAGGACTGGACGATGGAGGAGCGCGAGCGGCTGCGCAGCGAAGTGCCACGCCTCGCCCTTGCTACCCGTTCCCCTGACGGCGGCACCTTGCAGGATCTGGGGCGCGAGGTGCTCAAGATTGCCCGCGGCGGGCTTGCAGCGCGGGCGCGGCTTAATGCGGCAGGCGACAACGAGACCGGCTACTTGGAAACGCTCGACGAGATCGTCGCCAGCGGCAAGGTTCCGGCGCAGCGCCTGCTCGACGCCTATCACGGCGAATGGAATGGCGACATCAGCCGCGTTTACGAACAATCGTTCTGAGAGAGGGATAGCATCATGCTGATAGTCTTGGCGAAAGCGCAAGTGGGCGAAGACGCGATGGACGCGGCCAAGGCGGCGATTGCCGACATGGTGGCGGCCTCGAACGCGGAGGCCGGGTGCATCGCCTATGCCTTCACGCAGGACATTCTCCAGCCGGGCGTGATCCACATCGTCGAGAAGTGGAAGGATGAAGCGGCGCTGGCCGAACACTTCGCCACACCGCACATGGCGGCCTTCGGCGCGGCGATCGGGGGGCTCGACTTCAAGGTGATCGAGGCGATCAAGTTCCACGCCGATGAAGGCGCGCCGGTGATGTAATCCTACTCCGCCGGGTAGGCGTGCGCCTCGCCGGAGCGGGGCGCGGCACCCCCGGTGAGGCGGCGCTTCAAGCGCACGAGCGGCGCGGTGATGGCCCCGTGCTGCTCCATCCACGCGTGATATTCGCGATACTTCAGGTCCTCTGCGAGCAGGTGCGCCTCTTCGGTGCGCGCGCGCCAATAGTAGATGCCGTTGACCACCAGCAGGAACAGGCTGTTCCGCAGCGCGTCGAGCCACGTGCCACTGGTCACGAGGAAGGGCAGGACAGAAGCCCACCAGAACAGGTTCTTCGCCAGATAAGCGGGGTGGCGGGTGAAGCGGTAGGGGCCGTGGGTCAGCACGCCGCGATAGGTGAGGTTCGAGAAGCGGATCCCGAAGGCCACCGTCGCCCAAGCGTAAATGCCTGTAAGAGCGACCAGAACTGCGCCCCATGCCCAAAGCAGCGCATTGCTCCCAGCAAACCAGTGCGCCCATCCGGGCGTGCCGAATTCGTAGCTCAGCACCTGATTGTCCGGCCCGATGATGCCCCACACGAAGGGCGGGTAGCACAGCAGCGCGGCGAGCCATCCGGCGAGGAAGGGGTTGCCCGAACGGATGTGCGAATCCAGCGGGCGCAGCGTGAGCAGGTAGCCCACGGTGCCGATCTGCACGTCGACGAGGAACAGCAACGTCACCAGCAGCATCACGAAATCAACAGGGTTCGCAAGGAGTTGCGCGGGGCTCGTCTGCACCACCTGCGCAAATCCCGGCGGCAGGATCGAGATCATGAAGGCCCCGAAGAAACCCTTGATCGCCCATGCCCGCCAGTGCTTGGCGATGGCTGCGCCGTCCCATTGCTCGCGCCCGATCACCCCGCCGCCGACCACGAAGGCGCCGAAGTGGAAGCACCCGTCGCGCGGGTCGATGAGGTAGCGGTCGAGCCAGATTACGTAAGGAATCGAGAGCATTACCAGCGGCAGAATGGCAGCCGTCAGCACCTCCATCGCGAACAGGTATGACCCGCTCCAGTACCAGCGGCCCAGCGCGTAGAACGCTGCGAGAAGCGCCCATGTCGCCCACAGTCCGACCAGCTTGATGACCGCGACGGGCAGCACCTCTGCCACCGGGCGCTTGAGGCTCCAGTCGATGCCGGTGGAGGCGCGCAGGTGGACCTTGTCGACCAGAAGCGACCACAGTGCCATCGGCACCGCGGTAAAAAGCATCGCAGCGAGCGCCGCGTAAGGCCCTGACAAAACGCCTCTTTCACCCGACAACCCGCCGCCGAGGCCGAGCATTCCGGCGATCTCGGGATAGGAGCGGCAGAAGGCGATCCACACCAGCAGACCCGCCAATCCGGCAAGGCCCACGCCGCTCGAAACGTCGCTCGAAGGACGTGCGAGACGGTGGGTTGGATCGGACAGATGCGGCGCAGTCATGGCCGTTCTGCCCTACAGGACAAGGGTTAACAGCCCGGCAAGACGCCCTCAAAACCGCGCAAGCGGGGGTCTAAAAGGGGCCTGGAGGGGGTCTAGACCGTGCTAGACCGCCCCTGCCGGAAAACCCGCCTTGGAAATCACTTCCAGGCGGTGATCGTGCCGCTGTCGTCCAACACGTAAAGATAGCCGTCCGCCACCACGGGCGCGAGGCTGACCGGCTGGCCGACCTCGGCGAACAGCGAGGCCGAGCCTTCGCCCGCGCTCACCTTCCACAGTTCCCCGCGCGAGCTGGCGACCCAAAGGTGGCCGCCGGCGAGCACCGGTCCGGTCCAGAACACGGGGCCCTTCTTGTCTTCTTCGTCCTTGTAACGCTGGAGCTGCGTGATCCAGCGCACCCGGCCGCTCGACCGGGCGATGGCGAGCAGGCGCGCGTCATCGGTGAGGGTGAAGATCCACTCGCCCGCAATCGCCGGGGTGGAGATGCCTGCAAGGTTCAGTTCCCAAATGCGCTGGCCGGTGACCAGTTCATAGGCCGCCATGCGACCGCCCTGCCCGAGCGCGTAGACGCGGCCCGAATCGATGATCGGATCGGCGTCGATATCGGTGATCGTGCCGACAGTGGTCGAGATGTTGGTGCGCGCCAGCGCGTCCGACCACAGGCTGCGGCCGTTTTCGTAGCGGTAGGCGGTCAGCTCGCCGCTCGAATAACCGGCGACGATCGTGCCCTGCCCGGCGGCAGGCGCGGCGACGCCGAACACGCCCGACTGGGTGTTGGAGCCGCTTTCGTCCCACACCAGCTTGCCGTCGGCAGCGTTGAGCGCGATGAGCTGGTTGTCCTGCGTCATCACGAAGATCTGGCCGAAGGCGATGGTCGGCGATCCGCGCAGGGGACCTGCGGGCTTTACCTTCCAGATCAACTCGCCGGTCTCGGCATTGAGCGCCTTCACTTCGCCCACGCCGTTGGTGGCGTAGAGCTTGCCAGCCTCGAAGCTGACCCCGCCGCCGAAGGCCGACGGGCGCATATCCTTGGTCATGTCCTCGGCGACCACGCTCCAGGCGCGCGCGCCGGTCTTGCGGTCATAGGCGTAGAGCACGCCGTCGGTGTCGATCACGAACAGCTTGTCGCCGCCGATCACGGGCGCCGCGGCCAGACGGCGGCGGTTGGTTGAGCCTGCGATCTGCGTGCTCCACACCTTGGTCGGGTTTTCGGCCAGCGCGAGGTGGCCGTAGGACTTGCTCGCCGCGCCGCCAGCCTGCGCCCATTCGGGGTTGGCGCGCTGCGGAGGCAGAACGACCGAAATCGCCGCAAGTGCGGGATCGACCTCGGCCCCGCTTTCGATCCGCGAGAGGATCGGGGTGCGGTTGCCGATGGTCGGCGTGGTCTTGTCCTTGCCGCCGCCGAACAGCCCGCCCTTGCAGCCGGTTACGCTCGTCGCAACGAGACCCGCGAGCAGTGCTGCGCGCACGAAATTCTTGTATGTCATAACCGTCCGTTCCAATCCCTCGTCCTATTCGGCCGCGGCAGCAGGGCTGCCTGCGGGCGCATCGGAGGTGACCCCTTCATCCTTGAGCAATTTCTTGACGTCGACCACCGCGTCCACGCCCATCAGGCCGGCCATCTGGCGTGCGCGGGTGCGCAGCGTTTCGGGCTGGTTCTCGTCCTTGGCGATGGCGGCGAAGATCTTGCCGGCCTCGGCGCGGTTGCCGGCTTCGGCATGGGCCATCCCGACCAGCTCTCCGGCGCTGCCGAAGAAGGGGTTGCCCTCCTTCGCCATCGGGCCGAGCTGCGCGATCACATCGGCAGGCTTCATGCGGTCGTAATTGAGCGAGACATCGCGGATCTTGGCAAGGTCGCGCAACGCCGCCGGTGTCTCGGGATCATTGGCGATGGCGCGGTAGAGGCCGGTCGCCTTGGCGGTGTCACCCTGCTCGATCGCCACGCCGGCCTGCATGAAGCGGGCCGAGGTCCGCGCAGCGGCCGAGCTGCCATCGGCGATCAGCGGCGCGGCCTTGTCGGCGGCGCCCTTGAAATCGCGCGCGCCGGCAGCATCAAGCGAGGCGATCAGCGTCTCGGACTGCTTTTCGAGCTTTGCTTCCGCAAAATGATCCCAGATCAGATAGCCGCCCAGCGCGACGATGCCGAGGGTGACGACCGCCAGCACCTTCAACCCGTGATCGCGCATGAACTGGTAGAGCGCGTCCTCGCGCACCGCTTCGTCGATCTCGCGGATCAGGACCTCGTCCTCGTGCGAGGGGGTGCCGGGAGCGGGGGTGCCGGGGGTTCGAATGGTCGGAGTGCGCGCCATGTGGGGCCAGTGATCCTCGTGTGTGTCTATGCCGCCTGCCCGAAGGCAGGGACGCCCGCGCGCTCTTTAGGCAGGTGCGGCCCTGCGCGCAATGGCACCGGGCTTTTGCGGGCCATGACGGCGGGGAATTGAACGGGGGATGAAGCGGGCCACGGACTACCGGCGCACTAGAGGGCGCGGCCCATCGCTTGGGCATAGACCGCTTCATAGCAGGCCTGCATGGCGGCAAAGTCGAACTCGGCGCGGGCGCGGGACTGGTTGGCGGCGCCGAGCCGGGCGCGCAGATCGGGATCGGCGGTGAGCGTGAGGAGCGCCTCGCCCAGTGCGGCGGTGTCGCCCGGAGGGGTGACGAGTGCGCGGTTCGCCTCGGCAAGGATAGGGCGGATATCCCCCACATCGGGCGCGGCGACCGGCAGGCCCGCCGCCATTGCTTCGACCACAGAAAGTGGGAACTGCTCGGACGCCGAGGACAGCGCGAAAATGTCGAACAGGCCGACCACCTTGGCGGGGTCGATAGCGCCGGGGAGGTGGACGCGCTCGGAGATGCCGAGGCGCGCGGCAGCGGCGAGGATGGCAGCGCGCTCCGGCCCCTCACCGCAGATCACCAGATGCCATTCGGGCGGCAGGCCAGCGAAGGCCGCGACCAGATCGGGGAGCCGCTTCACGGGCCGCAGCCCCGCCAGCGTGCCGACCCAGAACGCCCCCTCGCCCTTCCTGATCGGCAGGGCGCTCGCATCCGGCGGAGCGGCAAAGGCGGCGGTGTCGATGCCATTGGGGATGCGCGCGACGCGGCTCTCGGGCTGGTGCCACGCTTCAAGCGCGATCCGCTCGAGCAGCGTCGAGGGGACGACCAACCGCCCGGCGCTCCCCAGCGCGGCGCGGCGGTAGAGGTTGCGGGCGGGCTTCAGGCGCTCGGCCTCGTCCTCGTTGAAGCCGTCCTCGTGATGGACCAGCGGCGGGAGCCGCATGACGCCTGCGAACAGGCGGTGCGCCATCACCACGTCCATCGCGCCCCAGTTGTAGGTGCACACGAGATCGTAGCCCTGCATCGCGCTGGCGAGGTTCGCCAACCGTCCGGGCGTGGGGCGGCCTTTCAGCGAGGGGAACTCGGCGTGGAAGCTCACCGGTACGACAGCGTCGATCAGCGCGGCGGCGGCCATCGCTTGCGGCTCGGCGGAGACGATGCTGTGCTCTGCCCTCGCCCCCCACGCATTCATCAGCCGGACCGAGCGCACCTCCTTGCCGCCTGCGGAGAAGGTCGAATGGCAATGCAGTATTCGGGGCGCAGACCCCGGCTTCTGGCTCACTCCACGCCGTCCAGCAGCGCGGCGATCGCGCTGCGCACCTCGGGCTCGTCGAGCGTCGGGGCATGGCCCACGCGCGGGACGGTGATGGTGGTCATCGCGGGATTGCGCACGCCCATCTGCTTGACCGTGTCGGCGCTGATAAGGTCGGAGAGCTCGCCCCGCACCAGCAGCATCGGCACTCCCGCCAGCGCCTCGTAGGCGAGCCACAGGTTGGGCGGCGCGGCATTGCCGGGCTTCGCGAAGGGTTCAGCGATGGCCATGTCGTAGTCGAAGACGATCCGCCCGCTCTGGCTCACCACCATAGTTTTCTTGGCAAGGTCGAGCCACTTGTCGAGGTCGTAGTCGGGGAAGGACGAGCCATGCGCCTCGGCAAGACCGCGCGCGGCGTGGACCCAGGTGGGGTAGCTGCGCCCCTGCCCGACATAGCCCGCAATGCGCGCAACCCCGCTCGCGTCGATCTCGGGGCCGATGTCGTTCATCACCACCGCAGCGATGCGCCCGGGCTTCATGGCGGCCATCAGCATCGTCATCAGCCCACCCATCGAGGTGCCGACCGAGATGAACCGCTCGATCCCCTGCTCTGCGAGGAGCTTCTCGACATCGGCCACATAGGTGATCGGCGAATAGGTGTCGGAGTCCGAAGCATAGCCGCTCTGCCCGCGCCCGCGCATTTCGGGTACGAGAACGCGGCGGGTGGCCGACAAGGCCTCGGCCAGCCCGCCGAAATCGCGGGCATTGCGGGTGAGGCCGTGGAGGCACAGCACCGGCAGCTTCGCCGATCCCTCGGGTCCGGGATAGTTGCGGTAATGCAGATTCAACCCGTCGCTGCTGGTCCAGAAGCGGTCTTCGTAATGTGCGGCCATTGGAGGCGCGTTCCCCTTGATCTGCTTGTCCGGCGGCTTGCGCGCGCCGAGCTTCCCGCCCACTATCGCGGGATGAGCGAGCCTGTGCAACTGTCGGATGAAACTGCAACCTATCGCCCTGATCCGGCGATCCTCGCGCTGGCCGGCTGGCTGGGCGATCCGGTTGCTCCGGCGGACTTCCCCGAGACGGTGATCCGCTTCCGCAACGACCGAGCTGCGGCGAGCGTCGGGCTTGAGGGATTGTCCGACGACCAGTGGCAGGCGCATTTCGGGCGCTTCCAGCCGCTTGAAGGCAACCTCCCCCAGCCGCTCGCGCTGCGCTATCACGGGCACCAGTTCCGCGTGTACAACCCCGACATCGGCGACGGGCGCGGGTTTCTCTACGCGCAGATGCGCGCGAGTGACGGCCGCCTGATGGACCTCGGCACCAAGGGATCGGGCACTACCCCGTGGAGCCGCGCGGGCGACGGGCGGCTGACGCTGAAGGGCGGCGTGCGCGAGATCCTCGCGACCGAGATGCTCGAGGCGCTGGGCGTAAACACTTCCAAGACCTTCTCCATCATCGAGACCGGCGAGAACCTGTGGCGCGGGGACGAGCCCTCGCCCACCCGTTCCGCCGTGATGGTGCGCCTCAGCCACTCGCATATCCGCTTCGGCACCTTCCAGCGGCTGCTTGCGTTGGAAGCGGCGGACGAGATGGCCGAGTTGATCGACTACTGCCTCGCCCAATTCCCCGGCCCGCCCCCGCCCAAGGATGCGCCCGGCCGCGACGAGCCCGCGATCCGCCTGATGCACAATGTCGTCGAGCGCATGGCCGATCTCGCCGCCAGCTACATGGTCGCAGGCTTCGTCCACGGCGTACTCAACACTGACAATATGAACGTGACGGGCGAGAGCTTCGATTACGGCCCGTGGCGCTGGTTGCCCGCGTGGGAGCCCGGCTTCACCGCCGCCTATTTCGACCACGCGGGCCTCTACGCCTTTGGCCGCCAGCCCGAGGCGCTGCACTGGAACTGCGGGCAGCTCGCGGTCGCGCTCAGGCTCCATGCCGAGACTGCGCCGCTGGTCGCCGCGCTCGAGCGCTTCGGGCCGCTCTACATGGAAGCCGTGGCGCGGCGCTGGTGCTGGCGGCTGGGCGTCGTCAGCCAAGGCACCGAGGCCGACACGCAGCTCGTCGCCGCCTGCGAGGCCGCGATGCGCGAGGGCGCGCTCCAGCCCGATGCCTTCTTCTTCCAGCACCGCGGCGGCCGGGGCGATGCGCAAGGCGCGCTCGGCGAGGCGCTGGCGGGCTACCAGCCGACCGGAGAGATGCATCCATATTGGAGCGACCCAGCGCCGCAATCGATGGTGATCGAGGAGGTCGAGGCGATCTGGGAGGCGATTGCCCAAGGCGACGACTGGGCGCCTCTCCATGCAAAGGTCGCCGCGCTCAGGCGCATGGGCGAAGCACACGGCCCCGCGCCGGTCGCTGCGGGACATTCGTGACGCCGCCCTGCCCCCCTATCTTTTTCAGCCGGTCCGAAGTAGGGCGCGCTCCTGATTGCGGGGCAAGACAAGGCGGCGGACTGCGGACCGATGCAAGGTGACGTGACCGACAATATCCTGATTTCCATCGCGCCCGCGAGCGGCGAGGAAGTGTGGCGCGGGCCGCACGGCGATGTCGAGGCGGCCGTCTCGGCAGCCCGCCGCGCCTGGGCGGCCTGGGCAGCGCGCGCGCTGACCGACCGCATCGAGGTGCTGCGCGCCTTTTCCAATCTTGTCCGCCGCGAAGGCGAGGAGCTGGCCGAACTGATCGCGCGCGAGGCAGGCAAGCCCTTGTGGGAAGCCCGCACCGAGGTCGACGCGGTGGTCAACAAGGTCGACATTGCGGTGCAGGCCTATGCCGAGCGTACCGGCAAGAAGAAGCTCGACTCCGGGATCGGATCAAGCGCTGCCCTGCGCCACAAGCCGCACGGGGTGATGGCGGTGATCGGCCCCTATAACTTCCCCGCACACCTGCCCAATGGCCACATCGTTCCGGCCCTGATCGCGGGCAACGCGGTGATCTTCAAGCCTTCGGAAAAGACCCCCGCGGTCGGCGAGGCGCTGGTTTCCGCGCTCCACCGCGCAGGCGTGCCCGAGGACGTGGTGCAGCTGCTGATCGGCGGGCCCGAGGAAGGCAAGGCGCTGGTCGCCCATCCCGGCATTGACGGGGTGCTGTTCACAGGCTCGGCGCAGGCAGGCCTCGCGATCAATCGCAAGCTCGCCGCCAATCCGGGCAAGATCGTCGCGCTGGAGATGGGCGGCAACAACCCGATCGTCGTCACCGAGACGCCCAAGCTCGCCGATGCCGCGGCGCTGATCATCCAGAGCGCCTTCACCACCGCGGGCCAGCGTTGCACCGCGGCGCGGCGGCTGATCGTGATCGAGAGTATCTATGATGCGCTGATGGCCGAGCTCGTCCCGCTGGCGCGCAAGCTGATGGTCGGCGATCCTCTGGGCGAGCCGCAGCCCTTCATGGGGCCGGTGATCGACAACGAAACCGCCGACAGGCTCTCGGAGAGCTTCCTTGCGCTGATCACCGCAGGCGGGCGTCCGCTGCTGCACATGCGCCGCACCGTGCCCGACCTGCCGTTCCTCAGCCCCGGGATCATCGACGTCACCGACGTGCCGGAACGACCCGACATCGAACTGTTCGGCCCGATCCTGCAAGTGATCCGCGTCCCTGACCTCGACACCGCGATCACTGAGGCGAACAACACCCGCTATGGCCTTTCGGCCTCGCTGATCGGCGGCACGCCCGATGATTACGGGCGGTTCTGGGCGAACGTGCGGGCAGGCATCATCAACTGGAACGGCCCGACCAACGGCGCCTCGTCCAAGGCTCCGTTCGGCGGGGTGGGCCTGTCGGGCAACCACCGCCCGGCGGCCTATTACGCGGCCGATTACTGCGCCTATCCGGTCGCCAGCACCGAGAATGACCAGCCGCGCGCGACGATCATGATCGGCCTGCGCCCTTAGACGTCAGCGCGCGCGGTAGATCAGGTCGACGCCGTTGAGGCCGCCTGTGGCAGGTCGGACATGGACCGTCAGCCGCTCGTTACCTTTGCCCTTGGCGGCAACGATGTCCTCGGGCGAAGCATAGCGCGCGGTACTCAGTCCGGCGCGCAGGGCCCGGGCGTAGTGATATTGCAGCAGATCGCTGATCGGCGCGGGGCTGCGGTAGCGGATGATCCGCAAGGCACATCCTTGCGCATCCGTGCCACCCGCCTGCACCACCATCGCGCCGGGCGGAATGGCAGCAACCGGCGGCAGCGTCGCGGCGAGCAGGAAGTCCTCCTTCAGCGCCTTGGCGCAGCGCGCGGGAGCCTCGACTGCGGCGAGCAGATCGGCGGCGCTCGCCATCGGGCCGAGCGGCTTGCCGCCCTCGCCCTCTTGTGCCGACGGCAGTTCGGGGATCGCGCCCGCGCCCAGCAGTTCGAGCCGCAGCGCCTCGCGCGCCGCTTGGGCCTCGTCGGAGCCTGCGGGAAGCACCGGCAGTGCATGGCTGTCGATAAAGCCGATCGCGGCGTTGGCCTCGTTACGGCTGGCGAGATCGGGGTCGCTCATCAGCGGATCGTGGAGCGCGCGGGCGATCACCGGGTCCTCGGCAATGGCCGCCGCGTCGCCCGCATCGTCAGGCGCGCGCCCACCGCAGGCGGCGATGCCGAGACACAGCAAAAGAGGAAACACGGGGCGCATCCTCTCACCATCGCACAGGATGGTTAAATTGCCCTTCACCGCATATGGAAACGCCCCCGGAGCCCAAGGCCCCGGAGGCGTGTCCCGCGAAGGCGAAGCCCGCGCGCTGGCGGGCGTCTGGTGGGAAACGACCGCAAGTCGATGAAACACCGCTTGGCGCCATGTGCGGCGTGGGCGAGCTTCGAAAATGTTGTTAATTTATAACCGTCCGATTCTGAACGGATCGACATCCATCCCGACAGCCGCCGTTCATTCGCCGGAGCCTGCTTGCGCCCTGACCCTGCGCCCCCTAACGCGCGCCGATGAACACCCCCGACCCCTTGCCCACTCCGAAAGCCTCGGGCCCCATTGCGTCGGGCCTGCTCCCTGCGCTCGGCGCCTATCTCATCTGGGGTTTCCTGCCGCTCTACCTGATCCTCGTGAGGAGCGTTCCGGCCTTTGAGTTCGTCGGCTGGCGGATTATCTGGACGCTGCCGCTGTGCCTGATCATCGTCGCCTTCCGCCGCCAGTTTCCCGAGCTTCTCGCCGCGCTGAAGTCGCCGCGCAGCCTGCTCGCGCTGCTGGCGAGTTCGGTGCTGATCGGCATCAACTGGTTCGTCTATATCTGGGCGATCATGGCGGGCGAGGTCTTCGCGACCTCGATCGGATATTACCTCAACCCGCTGCTCAACGTGCTGCTCGGCACGCTGGTGCTCGGCGAGAAGCTGTCCAAGCGCCAGTGGCTCGCGGTCGCGATTGCGGCGCTGGCGGTGGCGCTGCTGGCAGCCGGCGCGGTGACGAGCCTGTGGATCAGCCTCTCACTCGGCTTCAGCTTTGCGCTCTATGGCCTTGTTCGCAAACAGGTTGCTGTCGGATCGCTGCCCGGCCTCACCATCGAGAGCGCGATCCTGCTGCTCCCTGCCATCGGTATCGCGGCCTATTATGCGGCCAGTCCGCAAGGCTCGTCGTTCGGGCACGACTGGTGGATGAGCGGTCTGATCCTCTTTTCGGGCGTGCTGACCGCCATTCCGCTGCTGCTCTTCGCACTTGCCGCGCGGCGGATGGATTACTCGACCCTCGGCTTCATCCAGTACCTGTCGCCGACGATCGTGTTCTTCCTCGGCCTGTTCGTGTTCCACCAGCCGCTCGCACCAGCCAAGCTGGCGAGCTTCGTGCTGATCTGGGTAGCAGTGGCGATCTTCGTCTGGGACCTGTGGGCGAAGCGGCGGGCGGCTTCAGCCTAGGAATTTCCAGCCGATCGTCTGGCCGCCGTGCCACGGCACGATCTCCTCGCCGGTAACATGGAGGCAGGCTGGCACCGCCACCTCGGCGCGCTCGAGCGTGACGGAGTCCTCGTTGACAGGCAGCTTGTAGAAGGCCGGGCCGTGGAGCGATGCGAAGCCCTCGAAGCGGTCCAGCGCCCCCTCCTCGTCGAACACCGTGAGGTAGCTTTCAAGGGCATAGGGCGCGCCAAAGATGCCCGCGCAGCCGCAAGCGCTTTCCTTGGCGCTGCGCAGGTGCGGGGCGGAATCGGTGCCGAGGAAGAACTTGGGGCTCCCGCCCGTCGCCGCCGCCCGCAATGCCAGCCGGTGCGTCTCGCTCTTGGCGACGGGGAGGCAATAATTGTGCGGCTGGATGCCGCCGACCAGCATCGCGTTGCGGTTGATGTGGAGGTGCTGGGGCGTGATCGTCGCGGCGACCTGCGGCCCGCACTCCATCACGAAGTCCACCGCGTCCGAGGTGGTGATGTGTTCGAACACGATCCGCAGCTTCGGGAACGCCGCAACAATTGCGCGCAAGTGCCTCTCGATAAATTCCTTTTCGCGGTCGAACACGTCGACATTATGGTCTGTAACCTCGCCGTGAATGCACAGCACGATGTCCTCGGCCTCCATGCGGGCGAGCACCGGGTAGAGCTTCTCGACATCGCTCACGCCTGCCGCCGAGTTGGTCGTGGCGTTGGCGGGGTACATCTTCGCGGCAGTGAACACGCCCTCCGCCGCACCGCGCGCCAGATCGTCGGCGTCGGTGTTGTCGGTGAGGTAGCAGGTCATCAGCGGGGTGAAGTCCACGCCCGCAGGCACCGCGGCCATGATCCGGTCGCGATAGGCCGCGCCAAGTTCGGTCGTCGTCACCGGCGGGGTGAGGTTGGGCATCACGATCGCCCGGGCGAACTGCCGCGCGGTATAGGGCACTACCTCGCGCATCACTGCGCCGTCGCGGAAGTGCAGGTGCCAGTCGTCGGGGCGGCGGATCGTGAGGCGGTCGGTCATGGCTTCCCCTTAGCCAGCCCTGTGCCTATCTGTCACGCATGACTGCAACCCTTCTGACCTCCCGCGCCATCATCCGTCTCTCGCCCCTGGACGAGAGCGAGGATGTCGCCGCCTTCCTCCAAGGCCTCGTTACCAACGACGTGACCGGCCCGCTGCCTTGCTACGCCGCGCTGCTGAGCGCGCAGGGCAAGCATCTGTTCGATTTTCTGGTGTGGGGCGATGCGGAAAGCCTGCTGCTCGATTGCGAGGCGGCGCACGCCGATGAGCTCGCCAAGCGCCTCTCGATGTACCGCCTGCGCCGCAAGATCGCGATTGCCCGCGACGATTCGCTCGGCGTCCACTGGAGCCCCCTGCCCCACGAAGCCCTCGCCCACGACCCGCGCGTGGCCCAACTCGGGCACCGCTGGTTGGGCGCACCCGAGGGCGAGAGCGCCGACGCCGCATGGCTAGCCTACCGCCTGTCGCTCGGCGTGCCGGAGGGCCGTGCGGAGCTGGGCGACATCCTGTGGCTCGAGACCAATGCGGTCGAGCTGCACGGCGTCAGCTTCACCAAGGGCTGCTATGTCGGGCAGGAGAACACCGCGCGGATGAACTGGCGGCAGAAGGTCAATCGCACGCTGGTCGTGGTGCCGCTCGCCGTCTCGGACGAGGCGCGGCGCGTCGCCGCCTATCCCGATCTCGGGCTCGCCGTGGATCACCTGCGGGTGGAGAACCTCGACACCGCGCCCCTGCCTGAATGGCAGCGCGCAGGATTGCTTACGCCCGAAGCCTAGGCTGTCAGATGCTCGGCAAGGCTGGCTTCGAGCATCGCTGCCGCCCGCTCGCGCGCCGCATCGCGCGGCAGGCCGAGCGACTTCGCCAGAGCGCCGCCGATCAGCGCGTCGCCCAGCGCCATCAGCACCAGCGACAGTGTGTCGCGTTGGAGCCGCCGGTCGGCGATATGTTCGGGCGGCTCGGCCGGGGCGAGTTCGTCGAGCAGGTCGTGAATCGTCGCGATGATCGGATCGAGCGCATCCTCATTGCCGGTCAGCAGCATCCAGCTGGTGAGCGCGCCCGCACCTTCACGGTCGAAGGCGTCGAAGGCGAGATCGACCACCTCGCGCGCCGAGCCCAGCCCTGCGCGGCTGGCTTGGACCGCCTCGAGGATTGTTTCGCACACAGTGCGCGCCAGATGCTCGGCAAGCGCCTTCTGCAGGCCCGAGGCCGAGCCGAAGTGGTGGAGCAGGTTCGCGTGGGTCCGGCCGATGCGCGCCGACACGGCCTTCAATGTCACCGCCTGCGGCCCCGTCTCGATCAGCAGCGCACGCGCCGCAGCCAGCGCGGAACTGCGCGATTCCTCGGGGGTCAACCTCTTGCGACTAGTCATTGCCCGCCCGACTAACCGCTTTTGCAGATGCGAACAAGCGGTGCAGCAGGCGGCATCACGCCGCGCGCTGGTGCCCTGCTTCAGCCCCGTCCAGGATGCGGCGATATTGCACGGTCGGCGCATGGCTGCCGCGTCCGCACGACCACCGCTCCAGTGTCGCGCCAGTCGGCTCGAAGCCGAGCTTGCGCAGCACCGAGCCCGAGGCCGGGTTGTCGAGGAAGTGCGACGCGGTCAGCTCGCGGTGGCCGAGGATCGCGGCGATTTTGAGCACGGCAAGGCCCGCCTCGGTGGCGTAGCCCTGGCCCCAGTGCGGGCGCGCGATCCAGTAGCCCAGCTCCTGCGCGCCGGGATCATTCGCGGCATCGCCCATCGGGCCAAAGCCGATGCAGCCGACTGCTTCGGCGTCGGCAGCACGGGTAATGAGGAAACGGGGCGCGCGCGGGTCGATCGGCTGCGCGGCAAAGTCGCGCGCATCCTGCTCGCGGTACGGCCACGGCGCGGTGGCGAGGTTGCGCACCACGCCCTCGTCGGCGATGCCGTTCAGCAGAGCCTGCCAGTCCTCGGGCCAGATCGGCCGGAGCAGCAATCGTTCACTGCGATGAAACACGAGAGATCTCCCTTCCTCGCCCTGCGCCGCCTCTAGGGACCCCGCATGACAATTCTAAGGCCGCGAAACATTATGATTCCGCAGCTTTTCGAGGGAGAATGCAAAAAGGGAGACGGACCCCCTCGTAATCGAGGACGGTCCTGTCTCCCTCAGATGGCTGGTCTTTCACCAACCGGGACCATCCTTGCGGACGATCCCTTTATCGAATCGTCCGCTTACTCTGCGGCTTCGGCCATGACGTCTACCGAGACGTACTTGCGGCCGAGCTTGCCCGCATGGAATCGCACCACGCCTTCGGCGAGCGAGTACAGGGTGTGATCCTTGCCGATGCCGACGTTCACGCCCGGGTACACGCGGGTGCCGCGCTGGCGGATAATGATGTTGCCGCCGATCACTTCCTGACCGCCGAACTTCTTCACGCCCAAGCGACGACCGGCCGAATCACGACCGTTACGCGACGAACCGCCTGCTTTCTTATGTGCCATGGTTCAGTCGCTCCTTATTCTGCCGATGCGGCGGCTTCAGCCGGCGCTTCGCTCTTGGTCTTCTTGGCGGCGGCCTTCTTGGCCGGCCCCGAGCTCTTTTGGGCTTCGGCAGCGCCGACAGCCGTGATGCGCAGGAGGGTCATCTGCTGGCGATGACCGTTCTTGCGGCGATAGTTGTGGCGGCGACGCTTCTTGAAGACGATCACCTTTTCGCTCTTGGCTTGGGCGATGATCTCGGCCGAGACGGTCACACCAGCGGCATCGGCGAGGGTATCGCCTTCACCGGCCAGCAGGATGTCGCCCAGCGTGATCGTGTCGCCGGCTTCGCCTGCGAGCTTCTCAACGGCAATCTTGTCTCCGGCGGCAACCCGATATTGCTTGCCGCCCGTGCGCACTACAGCGAACATTGGCTCTAAACTCTCTTGTCTGTGCGGTGTCCGGCGAAGCAGCTTGCGCTCTAGGAGAACAGGCTACGAACCGAACGGCAATGCGAGGCTCGCGAAGGTGCTAGCCCGGAAAGAGGCACGCCGTTAGGTGAAAGGCGCTGCCAAGTCAACGCCCCTGCGCGCGCGCCGCGACCAAAAAGTGGAATGGGCCAGACCGTCAGGCGGCTTTGCCATCCTTGGGGGGCATGGTAACAGGACTGCGGATCGAGGATGCGTGTGAACGAGATGAAACTGCTGGGCCTTGTGCCGCTTGTGGCGCTGCTGTCGGCCTGTGTCGCTGGCCCTGACAGGTACCCGTCGCTGGCGCTGCGCCCGTTCGAGACCGGGGCCGCGCCCATTCTCACTCCCGAACCACCGCTTCCGATTCGCCCCGCGACCCCTGCTGCGCGCCTTGCCGAACTTCGCGGCGCCGCCGCTTCCTCGGACAGCGCCTTTTCCGCGCGGGAAGGCGACGCTGCGCGACTCGCCCGTGCTGCTGCCGGTCAGCCGTTCGAGAGCGAGGCACGCGCCGCCGCAATGGTGGCGATGGCCGACCTCGATTCGAAACGCGCCGCCACGGCCGGCACCCTCGCCACGCTCGACGGCCTTGCTGCCGAGGCTGCGGGCGCGCTCAGCCCGGATCCTGCGGTGGTCGCCGCGCAAGGCGAAGTCGCCGCGCTACTCGCCCGTCAGGACGAGGCGATTGCCCGGCTTTGGCAAGTGATGGGTTCATGAACCTCGCGTGCAGCACCTGCCCGGTCAGGGAGACCGCTGCCTGCGCCGTGCTCACCCCCGAAGAGCGTGACGCAATGGCCGCTGCGGGCCGCACACGCACGCTGAAGCGCGGCGAGATGCTGTTTGCCGCCGGAGACGAGGAAGCCGCCTGCGCCACGCTGCTGTCGGGCGCGCTCAAGGTTTCGGCGATCGATCAGGACGGCAACGAGCAGATCCTCGCGCTCGTCCATCCGGCAGGCTTCATCGGCGAGCTCTTCGCGCCGTTTGCGCATCACGATGTGGTGGCGCTGACCGATAGCCGCCTGTGCACCTTCGCACGGCGCGATATCGAGCGGGCGATCGAGGATTATCCGGCGCTGGCCGTTGCGCTGCTGCGCCGCAGTCAGGCGGATCTGCTGGCGACACGGGGCCTGCTGGAACTCACCGGCCATGCCAGCGCCGAGGCGCGGCTCGCCGCCCTGCTTCACGATTTCGCCGCCGCCGCGAGCGGGAGCTCGTGCCACCTCGCCGAGCATTTCGAGCTGCCCCTGACGCGCGGCGAGATCGGCAATATGCTCGGCCTCACCATCGAGACCGTCAGCCGCAAACTGGGCGAGCTTGAGGACATGGGTGCGATCCGGCGCGAGGGCAAACGCGGCATCGCGCTGTGCAATCCGGAGCTGCTGCACGAAGTTTCGGGGCGGTAGGCTTCGCGCCGCCGCCCCGAGGGGAAGCCTGTCAGGTCAGCGGACGAGTGCCGCGATCACCGCCACCGTCAGACCCCAGACCACCAGCAGCACCGGCAGGATCAGCATCTGGATCGTCGCGTCCCGGGGCGCGAGGCGGCCGGTGTGGGTCATGATGCCCTTGAGCGCGAACTCGCCCATCGTCTGCGGCTCGCTGGCATTGCCCGCCAGCCGCGTCCAGATCGCCGGAACGCCGAAGCCTGCAACGATGAACACGACGAAGATCGCCATCGGGATCGCCAGCCCGGGGTTGGCGAAGGCGCTGCCGACGACCAGCAGGAAGCCAAGATAACAGCCGACGGTCGCTGCATAGAGCGCCTTGGGCAGGCCGAAATTGCGGTCGCCTTCGACCTGATTGCGCGCCGGAGCGGCGGCCTCGGGGGCTTCGACGACGCGGGCTTCGCCGCGGGCGATGAGATCGTGGACGATGTGGCTCATGGGTGATCCTCCTTGATGTTGTCAGGAGGATTATCCGGCTTCTCGCGATCCTGCTTTGATGCGGATCAAATCAGCCTTGCCAGCGTGCAAGATCGCTGTGGTCCTGTTCGCGCGGCTCGATCCAATGCCATTCGCCTGCACGCTGTTCGCGCTTCCAGAACCACGCGGCGCTTTTCAGGTGGTCCATGCAGAAGTCGACGGCGTCGATCGCATCGCGACGATGCAGGGCAGCGGCCGAGACGCAGACGATCGGCTCGCCGGGACGCATCATCCCGACGCGGTGGACCATGAGGAGGCCCATCAGCTCGAACCGGTCGAAAGCGCGATCGGCCAGCGCGTGCATCCCGGCCAAGGTAAGTGGTTCGTAGTGGGTGAGTTCGAGAGCCTCCACCGCGCTATCCGGGCGCACCTCGCCTACGAAGGTGCACATGCCGCCGAGGCCGGGGTTGGCGTTGGTGAAGGGGCCGATCAGCGCGCCGGGGTTGAAGGGCTGATCGAGCAGGCGGATGTCGCGCATTGGAATAGTCAGCCGCCGGAAACAGGCGGGAGCAACGCGATCTCGTCGCCCTCGCCTGCTTGCAGCGCCATCTTGTCGGCAAGCAGCGCGCCATTAATCGCCACGCGGTTCCTCGGATCGTCGAGCGCAGCAGCAAGCGTCTCGGGCAGCGCGGCCTTCAGGCCTGCCCAGTCGAGCGGGGCTCCGAGGCTGAGCGAAGGCGCACCGCCAATGTCGGCGAGCTTGCCGAGCAGCACCACCGTGATCACGATCTTAGCCCCCCGTCATCGACATATGCCGCGCCAGCGCTGGGGCGGCGCCGCGGGCGTCCATGCGGAAATTGTGCTTCTCGGGCTTGATCCGCAGCGCCTCGTCCAGCGCGGCGGCGAGGTTCGCATCGGGTGCATCCGAACGCAGCGCCGCGCGCAGATCGACCTGCTCGCCCCCGCCGAGGCAGGGGTAGAGCTGGCCCGTCGCGGTCACCCGCAACCGGTTGCAGCCGGCGCAGAAATTGCTGGTGTGCGGGGTGATGAAGCCCAGCCGCCCGCCGGTCTCGGCGATATCGACATAGGTCGAAGGCCCGCCGGTCTTGTAGTGGCTGTCGGTCAGCGTCCAGCGCTCCGCCAGCTCCGCGCGCACGGCGTCGAGCGGGAGATACTGGTCGAGCCGCTCCTCCTCGACATCGCCCAGCGGCATCACCTCGATCAATGTCACGTCGTGACCCTGCGCGTGGCCCCAGGCGATCAGGTCGGGCAGCTCTTCCTCGTTGACGCCCTTCAGCGCCACGGCATTGAGCTTGACCTTGAGACCTGCCGCCTTGGCCGCCGCGATGCCTTCCAGCACCTGCGGCAAGCTGTCGCGCCGGGTCAGCTCGGCAAACTTGGCGCGGTCCAGCGTGTCGAGCGAGACATTCACCCGCCGCACCCCGGCCTTGGCCAGCGCCTCTGCGTGTTCGGCGAGCTGGGTGCCGTTGGTGGTCAGCGTCAGTTCCGCCAGATCATGCCCGAGCCTGCGGCCGAGCGCAGTGAACAGATCGATGATGTCGCGCCGCACCAGCGGTTCACCGCCAGTGATGCGGATCTTCGTCACGCCGCGCGCGATGAAGCCGGTGGCGAGGTCGTAGAGTTCTTCGAGGCTGAGCACCTCCTTCTTGGGAAGGAAGGTCATGCGCTCGGGCATGCAATAGGAGCAGCGCAGGTCGCAGCGGTCGGTGACCGAGAGGCGCAGATAGGTGATGCGGCGCATGAAGGCGTCGACCAGCGGCCGGGCTTCGGCCGGGTCTTTGAGCACGATCAGATCGGGCTTGCGGGGCGCTCTTTTGGACACATCGTCAGTCATCGCACGACAGATACTGCCCTGTCACCGCCAAAGCATCTGCCAAAAAGCGTAAGGTTGCCGTGCGAGCCGCGCCGGGGCTTCCCGCGACCACATTGACCCGCTTGGGCGCGGCCTCGCGCGCCAGATCGCGGGCCAGCGCGAGGCGCCAGTCGCGGTGATCGTGGGGCGCGGGCGGCAAGACGATGGCGAGCGCGGTGGTGTCGGGTTCCGCAAGGATTGCCCTCGCCTCTGCTAGGTGGAGCGCCATGAACGCACCCGCCGCGTCGAGTGCGCCCTCGGGCAACAAGCCGACCTCCAGCTCGCGCATCATCGGATCAGCCGTGCTCCGGTCGCCGTTCGCGGTGGAGCGTAATGCCGATCTGCTCGTTCGCCTCGGCGATGGCGAGCTTGACGATCTTGACCGTCACCGCCGCCACACGGGCGTCCTGCACGAACAATGTCTCACAGATGTGGTCCGCCACCGCCTCGATCAGCTTGAAATGCACGCCCTCGGGCAGGCCACCGGAGGCGGCGAACTTCAGGTCCATGTAGTTCTTGCTCGCCTCGAGCGGAGTGTCGGGCTCGTAACGGTCCGCCACGGCATAACGTGCCGCAATCGAGATGCGCAGCGGCTGGGGCTTGCCGGTCTCCTCCGAATAGATGCCGGTGAGGACATCGACGACGAGATCGTTGACTTCAAGGGTGAGCGAATCGGTCATGGGGAGCGCCTTTAGACGGGATTGCTCCATCTGGCGAAAATGGCTGTAGGGAGAAGCCTCCCCCCCTCTCCTTCCTCGCGCACCGCAAGGTCGCCGTGCTCGATCACGCCGGGCAGCGCGCCAAGCGCCTCTTCGAGCAGCCCGGCGATGGCGAGGCTGCTCATCCGCACGGCATAGACGGTGAGGAACAGGAAGCGGCTGTTGCCGTCGAGCAGGCGCGCGCAGTCGGTGACGAGGCCGGGGAGATGCTCCTCCAGCCGCCACACCTCGCCATCCGGCCCGCGGCCGAACTTCGGGGGATCGAGGATGATCCCGTCATAGCGCCGCTCGCGCCGCACCTCGCGCGCGGTGAACTTGGCTGCGTCGTCGGTGAGCCAGCGGATCGGGCGATCCTCCATGCCTGACAGAGCGGCATTGTCGCGCGCCTGGGCGACCGATTTCTTCGAGGCATCGACATGGGTCACCTTGCCGTGCCGCGACAGGGCCAGAGAACCGAGACCGGTGTAGCCGAACAGGTTGAGCGTCTCCGCCTCGGTCATGTCACCCAGCTGGCCGCGCATCCAGTCCCACACCGGGGCCATGTCGGGGAAGAACTGGAGATGGCGGAAAGGCGTCGGGCGGGCGGTGAAGCGCACCTCGTTCCAGCCGAGCTCCCACCCGTCGTCAGGCAGGCGTCCGGCGAACTGCCAGCGCCCGCCGCCGTCCTCATCGGAGCCGGGGATGAATTCGCCATCCGCCTGCCAGTTGTCGATGCGCGGCTGCCACAAGGCTTGCGGCTCGGGGCGGATGAACGAGTGCGGGCCGAACGCCTCCCATTTGCGCCCTCCCCCGCTGTCGAGCAGCCGGTAGCTATCCCACCCGGCGCATTCCATCACCAGCGGTTGCTGGACGAGGTTTGCCATCAGGATGTGCCGGAAGCTGCGGCGTGGGCCAGCACGTGATCGCGGGTCGCGGCATAGTCGCCCGCGAGCTCGACATAGCTCTCCTCGCGCCCGAACAGGTCGCCGACCCTTGCGGGGAGCGAGGGGCGAACGCCAATGGCGCGCTCGACCGCATCGGGGAACTTGGCGGGGTGCGCCGTGGCGAGGGTGATGATCGGGATCGCCTTGTCGATCTCTCCGGCTGCCACCAGCGCATGCGCCGCGCCGAGGCCGACAGCGGTATGCGGATCGATGATCTCTTGCGAGGCCTGATAGGCCGCCTGCACGGCCCGCGCGGTTTCGATCTGGTCGACCGCGCAGCTGGCGAACAGCCCCGCCGCGCCTTGCGCCTGCGCATTGGTGAGGTGCATCGCCTTGCTCGCCTCGAAGCTGCGCATCTGTTCGGCCAAGGCCATCCCGTCACGCCCCCCGGCGTCGAACAGCAGGCGCTCGAAGTTGGAGGAGACCTGAATGTCCATCGACGGGGTGATCGTCGGGGTCACGCCGCTCGCGGTGTAGTCCCCGCTCGACAGCGCGCGGTGGAGGATATCGTTGACGTTGGTGGCGACGATCAGACGCTCGATGGGGAGGCCCATCTTCGATGCGACATAGCCTGCGAACACATCCCCGAAATTGCCGGTCGGCACCGAATAGGCGACCTTGCGATCCGGCGCACCCAGCTGGAGCGCGCTGGTGAAGTAGTAGACCACCTGCGCCATCAACCGCGCCCAGTTGATCGAATTCACCGCGCCGAGGTTCAACGTGGCGGTCACGTCCGCATCGTTGAACATCCGCTTCACGTGCGCCTGCGCGTCGTCGAAGCTGCCCTCGATGGCGAGGTTGTGGACGTTAGGGCTGAGCACCGTGGTCATCTGGCGGCGCTGCACGTCGCTCACCCGCCCGATGGGGTGGAGCATGAAGATCTCGGTCCGCTTGCGCCCCGCGACCGCGTGGATCGCCGCCGATCCGGTATCGCCGCTGGTCGCGCCGACGATGGTGAGGCGCTCGTCGCGGCGCTCGAGGAAGGTCTCGAACAGGCGCCCCAGCAGTTGCAGCGCGATGTCCTTGAAAGCGAGCGTCGGGCCGTGGAACAGTTCGAGCAGCCAGTGCTGCTGATCGAGCTGCACCAGCGGGGTCACCGCGGCGTGGTGGAAGGCCTCGCCGTAGACCTGCTGGCAGATGGTGGTCAGCTCTTCTTCGGTGAGGCTGTCGCCGATGAAGGGGCGCATAACTTTTACGGCGACCTGCCAGTAGGGCAGGCCCCGCATCGCGCGGATCTCGGCTTCGCTGAAGCGCGGCCATTCCACGGGTACATAGAGGCCGCCGTCGCTGGCGAGGCCGGCCAGCGTCACCCCTTCGAAATCGAGCGCCGGTGCGCTGCCGCGTGTCGAGACGTATTGCATGGGGAAAAGCGCCTAGCGCCCGCGCCGCCGCAATGCCAGCACGTAGATGACGAGCGCGGTCAGCGCGAAGAAGAACCACTGGCCCGCATAGGCGAGGTGGTTGTTGGGCAGGTCACCCGGATCGGGCGGCGCGAGCGGGCGGAGACCGGCCTGCGGCGTCTCCGCCACGAGACGGATGGTGTCGCCATAGGTGGCAATCCGGCCCGTCACCTGGCCGCCCTTCCAAGCGGGGGCTTCCGGCGACTGCGACCAGCCGATGGTGACGTCGGCCTCGCCGCCTGCGTGGGCGCAGCGGGCGACGTGAACCCATCCGGAGTTGCCGTTCGCCGATCTGCCCGCGATTGCGTCGATCCCGCGCACCTGCTTGCAGTCGATGGTGGTGCGGCGGAACATGTCGCGCTTGTAATCGGCAGGCGCGGGCCACGGCACCTCGGCGCTTTCGAGCAAGGCCGCCTGATAGCGCGCGATCAGCGCCTCCTTCTCGGTCTTGCGGCCGAGTTGCCAGATGCCCAGCCCCACCATCGTCAGCGCCGCGGCGACGACGATGATCGTCGAGAAAATCGGGATGCGGCGGGTCATGGCTGGCGTTCCTCGAACTCGTGATAGACCCACATGGTCTTGTAGAAGCGCAGGGCAAAGACGACCGCGCCGATCGTCACCGGCCCCCACACCAGCAGCGAAAGCCACAAGGGCGGCCGCAACCACTCGTCTATGCCTAGCGCGGCCATGATCAGCATCAGTGCCAGCAGCATCGTCACCACGCCCACGAACCGCCCGCCCCGCTCCAGCGCGTGAAAATCGAGCCCGCAGGCGCGGCATTCCTCCGCCAGAGCGGCAGGCGTCGTAAACAGCGTCTTGGCTCCGCAGCGGGGGCACAAACCGGAAAGGGCAGCCGAGATCAATCCCGGCTGCCCCTTCTGTTCACTCGGACCTGCGGGGTCCGCGTTCATCAGTGATATTCAGCGCCCCAGCCGCCCCACACGTAGATGGCGACGAACAGGAACAGCCACACCACGTCGACGAAGTGCCAGTACCACGCCGCTGCTTCGAAGCCGAAGTGCTGGCGCGGACTGAAGTGGCCAATATAGGCGCGGTAGAGGCAGACAGTCAGGAAGATCGTGCCGACGGCCACGTGGAAGCCGTGGAAGCCGGTCGCCATGTAAAAGGCGCTCGAATAGGTGTTCCCGCCGAAAGCGAAGGGCGCGAAGGCATATTCGTAGGCCTGGATCGAGCTGAACAGCAGGCCAAGCAGGATCGTTGCCCACAGGCCCTGCTTGAGGCCCACGCGGTCGCCGTGGATCAGCGAGTGGTGCGCCCAGGTCACCGTGGTGCCCGAGCACAGCAGGATCATCGTGTTGAGCAGCGGCAGCGCGAAGGGATCGAGCACCAGCATGCCCTTGGGCACGAACTGGGCGATGGCGCCCGCCTCGCCGAACAGACTGGTCGTTGCGCCCGTCGCCTCGTCGAAGGTCAGCGGCGCGGGGAACAGCGCGAAGTCGAAGAAGCTCCAGAACCAGCCGACGAAGAACATCACTTCCGAAGCGATGAACAGGATCATCCCGTAGCGCAGGTGCAGCTGCACCACCGGGGTGTGATCGCCGCGCTCGGCTTCAACGACAATGTTCTTGAACCACATGAAGAAGGTCGCGATCAGGCCGGCGAGGCCCGCATAGATCACGAAGCCTGCCGCCTTGCCGAACACCTCGGGGTGCAGGTGCAGCACCAGCCCGCTGGTGAAGGTCAGCGCCGAGATCGAGCCGATCAGCGGCCAGATATCGGGTTCGAGAATGTGGTAATCGTGGTTTGCCTTGCCAGCCATGTGGAGTTTCCCGTCCCTGGGTTTAGCGGATCAATCGGTGCTCTTGGGGGCCGCTGCTTGCGGCTCCTGCGAGCGGTGGAAAGTGTAGCTCAAAGTGATCTGCTCGACACCCTTCATCTGCGGATCCTTGAGCATCTCAGGATCGACGAAGTAGAGCACCGGCATCACCACTTCCTGCCCCGGCTGAAGCGTCTGTTCGGTGAAGCAGAAACACTGGATCTTGTTAAAATACTTGCCCGCCTGTTCCGGCGCGACATTGAAGGTCGCCATGCCGGTGATAGGCTGGTTGCTATTGTTGCGCGCCACATAGGTGGCGATGTCGCGCTCGCCGATGGTGACCTTGTCGGTCGGTTGCGAGGGGCGGAAGGTCCACGGCATCCCTGCCTCGGTCGAGGCGTCGAAGCGGATCGAGATGGTCTGGCCGGTCGCCGACGCAGCGGCGCGCTCGGCCTTGCTCTCGCTGGCTACCATCGTCGTTCCGCCGAAGCCGGTGACCTGACAGAACAGGCGGTAGAGCGGCACCGAGGCATAGCCCAGCCCGAGCATCGCCAGCGCGCCCGCAGCCGCCATCAGCCCGACGCGCAGATTGCGGCGGGCAATGTCGTTATGCGAGGGCGCGATGCTCGCCATCAGTGCTGTGCTCCGAGACGCACGATGGTGATCGCGTAGAACAGCACCACGAAGAAGATGAGCGTGCCGAGCACCACCCAGTTACGCGCCTTGCGGCGGCGCAGGAACTCGCGTTCTTCGTCGGGGGTCATGCGATCCAGCCTTGATAGAACGCCACACGGTCAGCGACGAGCGCAGCGAACAGGACGAAGAGGTAGACGATCGAAAACTTGAAGAGCGTCTTTTCCGGCGTCATGGCGTCAACCTCGGCGCGCATCCGGGTGAAGACCGGCAGGGCCAGCACTAAGAACAACGCCGAGAGCACCACAGCCACCGAACCGTAAATCCAGCTCGTCCCGCCGATATACCACGGCGCGATGGCGACGGGCGTGAGCAGCAGGGTGTAGAACATGATCTGGCGGCGCGTGACCTTCTCGCCTGCCACGACGGGGAGCATCGGGATGCCGACCTTGGCGTAATCCGACTGCACGAACAGCGCGAGCGCCCAGAAGTGCGGCGGGGTCCAGAAGAAGATGATCGCGAACAGCAGCAGCGGCATGGCGGTAATGTCGCCTGTCACCGCGACCCAGCCGATCAGCGGCGGAAAGGCGCCCGCCCCGCCGCCGATGACGATGTTCTGCGGGGTGCGCGGCTTCAGCCACATGGTGTAGATCACGGCATAGTAGATGATCGCGCCGAGCAGTAGCGAGGCAGCCAGCCAGCCCACTGCAAGGCCCATCACAACGATCGACACGCCCGAGAGGAAGATGCCGAAATCGCGCGCATCCTCGCGGCGCATCCGGCCGCCGGGGAGCGGACGGCTCATGGTGCGCTTCATCCCTGCGTCGATGTCGGCTTCCCACCAGCAGTTGAGCGCCGCAGACCCGCCCGCACCCATCGCGATGGCGAGGATTGCGGTAAAGCCGATGATCGGGTGGATGTTGCCGGGCGCAGCCAGCAAGCCGCAGATCGCGGTGAAGATCACCAGCGTCATCACCCGCGGCTTGGTCAGCGCGAAGAAGTCGCGCCACTCCGTCGGGAGCGCCTGCCCGACGCTGGGGGCTGTGATCTGGGGTGCGGTGCTTGCCATACTCTAGGGTTCCATGGGCAAGGAGCGCGACTATCAGCCGCGCTCCCCCCGTTTACTTATGCTCCGGCGAGGGAGCCGATCAGGCCGTCGCGGGACGGTGATCGTGGTAGTCGTGCGCGTCGGTGATCACCGGCAGCGTTTCGAACTGGTGGTACGGCGGCGGGCTCGGCAGGGTCCACTCGAGCGTCGTCGCGCCTTCGCCCCAGGGGTTGGCCGGAGCCTTCTTGCCCGCGAACAGCGCATAGCCGATGTTCACGAAGAAGAAGATCATCGACCCGGCCATGATGAAGTACCCGTAGGTGCTGATCTGGTGCCAGAAGTGGAACGCTTCCGCGTAGTCCGGATAGCGGCGCGGCATGCCCTGCATCCCGAGGAAGTGCTGCGGGAAGAAGATCACGTTCACGCCGATGAAGAAGGTCCAGAAGTGCAGGTGGCTCAGCAACTCGCTGTGCATCCGCCCGCTCATCTTCGGGAACCAGTAGTAGAAGCCCGCGAACAACGAGAACACGGCGCCCATCGACAGCACGTAGTGGAAGTGAGCGACCACGTAGTAGGTGTCGTGGAGGTTGTCGTCGATCCCGCCGTTGGCCAGCACCACGCCGGTCACGCCGCCGACGGTAAACAGGAAGATGAAGCCCATCGCCCAGACCATCGGCGACTTGAACTCGACGCTGCCGCCCCACATCGTAGCAATCCAGCTGAAGATCTTCACGCCGGTCGGCACCGCGATCACCATCGTCGCCGCGGTGAAGTACATCTTCGTGTTCACGTCGAGGCCGGTGGTGTACATGTGGTGCGCCCACACGATGAAGCCGACCACGCCGATGGCGACCATTGCGTAGGCCATGCCGAGGTAGCCGAACACCGGCTTCTTCGAGAAGGTCGCGACGATCTGCGAGATCATGCCGAAGCCCGGCAGGATCATGATGTAGACTTCCGGGTGACCGAAGAACCAGAACAGGTGCTGGTAAAGCACCGGATCACCGCCGCCGGCCGCGAGGAAGAATGTCGAGCCGAAGTAGCGGTCGCTCAGCAGCATGGTGATCGCCGCGGCGAGCACCGGGAGCGCCAGCAGCAGCAGGAAGGCGGTGACCAGCACCGACCACACGAACAGCGGCATCTTGTGCAGGGTCATGCCCGGCGCGCGCATGTTGAAGATGGTGGTGATGAAGTTGGTCGCGCCCAGGATCGAGCCTGCGCCCGCAAGGTGCAGCGAGAAGATCGCGAAGTCGACCGCCGGGCCGACCGAGCCGCTCGTCGAGAGCGGAGCGTAGACCGTCCAGCCGGTGCCCGCGCCGGGGCCGGTGCCGCCGGGGACGAACATCGAGAAAAGGAGGCTGAAGAAGCCCGCGACGGTCAGCCAGAAGCTGACGTTGTTCATGCGCGGGAAGGCCATGTCCGGCGCGCCGATCATCAGCGGCACGAACCAGTTACCGAAGCCGCCGATCATCGCCGGCATCACCATGAAGAACACCATGATGAGGCCGTGCGCGGTGATGAACACGTTCCACATGTGGAGCGCGGTGTTGAGATCATTGCCGCCGCCCATGAACTGGGCCCACCACTGAAGGTACTGGATGCCCGGTTCGGCCAGCTCGACACGCATGATGCCCGAGATCGCGCCGCCCACGATCCCCGCGATGATCGCGAAGATCAGGTACATCGTGCCGATGTCCTTGTGGTTGGTCGACATGAACCAGCGGGCAAAGAATGCCGGCTTGTGGTCCGCGTGGTCATGGGCGTCGTGCCCGTGGCCATGCTCCGTCCCGTGAGCGTCGAAACCTTCTGCGGTGGTTGCCATAATCAGCTACTCTTCTGGGTCAATTCTTGTGTGTATCGGTTCAAGCGGCGGGCTTGGCTTCGGGTGCGGCCGCCGGGGTCGTCGAAGGACCCGCTTCTGCCGGAGCGCCCGTAGGCGCCGTCACTTGAGCAGCCGCAGCGCCGGGCATCTGCCCGCCCTGCGCCTTGATCCATGCGGCGAACTGGGCGGGCGGAAGCGCCTCGACCACGATCGGCATGTAGGCATGGCGCGCGCCGCACAGCTCGGAGCACTGGCCGTAGTACACGCCCGGCTCCTTGATGGTCAGCATCTTCTCGTTAAGGCGCCCCGGAACCGCGTCCATCTTGAACCACAGCGACGGCACGGCAAAGGCGTGGATCACGTCCGAGCCGGTGGTCTGGATGCGCAGCGGCACGCCGGCGGGCACGACCATGCGGTTGTCGACGGCCAGCTTGGCCGGCTCACCGCGCTTCAGCGCCTCGGCATCGTCGAGCATGTTCGACACGACTTCGAAGCCGCCATGGTCGGGATAGGAGTAACCCCAGTACCACTGGTAGCCGGTCGCCTTGATCGTCACGGCGTTGGCCGGAGCGGTCTCGTACTGGCGGGCCAGCAGCGTGATCGACGGCACGGCGATGATCACGAGGATGATCACTGGAACGATCGTCCAGACGACTTCGATCAGCGTGTTGTGGGTGGTCTTCGACGGCACCGGATTGCGGCGGCGATTGAAGCGCATTGCGACATAGAGCAGCAGGCCGAGCACCAGCAGGCTGATCGCGGTGATCACCGGCATGAGGATGACGTCATGCATCCACAGCGCGTATTGGCCATTGTCCGAATACTGGTCCTGGAACTGGATGCTCTTGAGCATCGCGCCCGGCTCGCCGCTTTCGGGATTGGTGGGCATGCCCTTGCCCTTGGTGGGCTTCATCGGCGTGTAGGCGCCTTCGCCAGCAGGCGCGGCGGCTGCCTCGGCCGGGGTCTTGTTACCGGGAAGCGCCTCGGCGCCCGGAGCGGTCTGCGCGCCCTCGACCGTGCCGGCTTCGGCAGCGGTGGTTGCAGGAGCCGCGACAGCAGGAGCTGCGCCTTGCGCCATGACAGTCATCGGCGCGAACGCCGCGAGCCCGGCGGCCAGCGCCGCAAGGATAGCCTTTTTCATACGGGTATTCTGACCCATGAGCATGTGTCCAAGTGGTTCGAATCTGATCCCATACTGCCCGGCGCTCGGCCCCCTCGAGACCCGCATCAGACAGCGTTTGGCTAGCCCTAGAGCCAGCTTCTCCCCGCCCTTAGCCGCGCTTGCCGAGGGCCTCAAGCGCTTCTAGGGAGAAAATTATGCAAGGCTCCATGTCTGCCGCGCAAGACGGGGCCTTTCCCTATCTTTCTTAAGGAGTTCGCCAATGAATCAAGATGCTGTGCTGGCCGAATTCCGTAGCTCCGGTGCATTGCTGGAGGGACATTTCAAACTCTCCTCCGGACGACATAGTGGTCACTACCTGCAATGCGCGCGGGTGTTGATGAACCCCGCCCGCGCCGCCCGCCTCGCCGAAGCGGTAGTCGCAGGCATCCCTGCCGAGGTGCGCGCGGCTGTCGACGTGGTGGTCTCGCCGGCGATGGGCGGGATCATTATCGGCCACGAGGTCGGGCGCGCGCTGGGCAAGGACGCGCTGTTCCTCGAGCGGCCTGACGGCACCTTCCACCTGCGCCGCGGCTTCACGCTCGCAAAGGGCGCCAAAGTGCTGATGGTCGAGGACGTGGTCACCACCGGCCTCTCCAGCCGCGAGGCGATTGCTGCCGTGGCCCGCGAGGGCGGCGAGGTCATCGCGGAATGTGCAATCATCGACCGCTCGTGCGGGTCGGTCGATCTGGGCGTGCCTTTCTATCCCCTGCTCGCCATCGATTTTCCGACCTATGACGAAAACGACATCCCCGAAGCTCTGGCGCGCGTAGCGGTAACGAAACCCGGAAGCCGGAAGGAATAGCACCGCCCATGATCCGCACTATCGCCGCTCTTCTCGCGCTCGCGCTTCCCGCAGCGGCAATGGCGGACGACTTCGACGCCAGGCGCGTCGATGCGGTGATCAAGCAGGCGAAATTCGACGGCGACGTGGCGATCTCGACCCGCATCGAAGACAGCGAATTCTACCGCTACGGCTATGTCGGCCTGCTGCCCGAGCCAGCGCGATCGGACAAGGACGGCCTGACGTGGCGGTGGGCATCGGTCACCAAGCAGATGATTGCGATCCTCGTGATGCAGCAGGTCGAACGCGGCACGATCAATCTTGATGCGCCCGTCGCGATCTATCTGCCCACATTCCGCTCGCCCAATGCGGCGACCGCTACTGTGCGCAATCTCCTCCAGCACAGAGCAGGTCTTCCCAATCCGGCTGATACGCCTGCGTTCTACGAGACCGGCTTTACCGGCAGCCGCGATCCGCTCACCGGCTTCTGTGCGGGCCCCGTCACGGGCGCGGCGGGCGGCAACTGGACTTATAACAACTGCGATTACATGGTCCTGGGCGAGGTGCTTGAAGCCGTGACCGGCCTCGGCTGGGACAAGCTGTTCGCCCGCGACATTGCGGCACCTCTCGGTCTCAAGACAACCGGCGCCTATCCGGGCGAGCCCTACACCCGTTGGGGCTTCATAGACGGCGCGCGCGAAGCGCCGAGCGACCTTTCTGTCTATGGCGCATCGGCGGGGCTGTATGGCGAGCCGGGCGACATCGTCGCCGTGGACAACGCTCTGATGCGCGGACAACTGCTCGGCCCCAAGGCGCTTGCCGAAATGTGGAAGGGCGATCCGGAGCTCGGCTACATGGCGCTCGGCCAGTGGGTGTTCGAGGTACCTCTCAAAGGCTGCGCGGAACCGGTAAAGATCGTCGAACGCCGTGGCGATGTCGGCGCGGTCGAAGTGCGCAACTTCATCCTGCCGGACAAGAAGATCGCCGTGGTTGCCTTCTCGCAGCGCAAACCCTTCGATTTCGGCGAAGTGTGGCAAGGGAGCGGCTTCAGCCACGATCTGCTCTCGGCCGCCGCATGCCCGCAAGGAAACCCATGACCCTTACCCCCACCCACCTCCGTCTCGGCGTGAATATCGATCACGTCGCGACCATCCGTAATGCGCGCGGCGGGGATCATCCCGATCCTGTGCGTGCAGCGGAAATCGTGGCGGCGGTCGGCGGCGACGGGATCACGGCGCACCTGCGCGAAGATCGCCGCCATATCCGCGACGAGGATCTCGCCCGCATCCAGGCGGCGACCAACCTGCCGCTCAATCTCGAGATGGCCGCGACCCGCGAGATGCTGGCCATCGCCCTCAAGCACAAGCCGCACGCCGCCTGCATCGTCCCCGAAAAGCGCGAGGAACGCACCACCGAGGGCGGGCTCGACGCGGCGGGGATGCACAACACGCTCGCCCCGATCGCCGAGGAATTGCGCGCGGCGGGTATCCGCGTCTCGCTGTTCATCGAGGCGGACGAGCGCCAGCTTGATGCCGCATTGCGCCTCGGCGCGCCGGTGGTCGAATTCCACACCGGCGAATACGCCCACGCCTTCCTCGACGGCGACGCTGCCAAGGTCGAGCGCGAGCTGCGCCGCATTTCCGACATGGCCGCGCTCGCCGCCAAGAACGGGATCGAGCCGCACGCGGGCCACGGCCTCACCTTCGAGAACGTCCAGCCCATCGCCGCGATCCCCCAGATCGCCGAACTCAACATCGGCCACTACCTGATCGGCGAAGCGGTGTTCGTCGGCCTTGAGAACGCCATCCGCCGGATGCGCGATTTGATGGATGCGGCGCGGTGAGCGAGCCTGATCGCCCCGCCCTCACCGGCGAGCAGCAGCGCTGGGCCCTTGCCGCCGGCTTGCTGTTCATGCTCGCGCTCGGCTTTCTAATCATCGCGTTGAGCACGCGGTTGATGGTCGTCTTCGCGCTCGGCTGGGTGTGCTTGCAGATCTTCGGCTATCTCGGCGCGCTGCGGTTGGCCAAGGGCGACTTCGCGCACCCGCTCTTCAAGGCGCAGGTGATGCTCCACGTCACCGCGCTGGCGCTACTGGCGGCGGTTATCATCAGGGCGTTCAAATGATCATCGGCACCGGCTCAGACCTCTGCAATATCGAGCGGATCGCCAATTCGCTCGCGCGCTTCGGCGAGCGGTTCGAGAACCGCGTCTTCACCGACATTGAAATCGCCAAGGCCCGCCGCCGGCCCTTCACCATCGCCGGCACCTATGCCAAACGCTTTGCCGCCAAGGAGGCGTTCTCCAAGGCGGTCGGCACCGGTTTCAAGCGCGGCGTGTTCATGAAGGACATCGGCGTCGTCAACGCACCCTCGGGCGCGCCGACGCTCGCACTGACCGGCGGGGCGGCATTGCGGCTTGAAGAAATCACGCCAAGCGGCCATGAGGCGCGCATCCACCTGACCATCACCGACGATCACCCCTGGGCACAAGCCTTCGTGATCATCGAAGCCATCCCTCTCTAAGGCGGTCCACTTCCTCCATGGCATCCACCGACACCACGCACGCGGCCGACACTTCCGAGAAGGTCAACTGGCTCGCCGAAATCCGCGGCCTTGCGCTGATGCTGCTGGCGGTGCTGGCGTTCCACAGCCTGGTCGCCAAGCCGTTCTACATCCCCTCGACCTCGATGATGCCGACCCTGTGGGTGGGCGACCGTCTGGTGGTGAGCAAGTATCCCTATGGCTGGTCGTGGGCCTCGGCGAGCTTCCACCTGCTGCCGCGCGGCGACTGGCGGGTGCTGCCGCACACGCCCGATTACGGCGACATCGTCATCCCCGTCCACCCGACCCGCGACGAGGATTACATCAAGCGCGTCGTCGCCCTGCCGGGTGACACCATCGAGGTGCGCGGCGGGCAGATCTTCCTCAACGGCACCGCGATCAAACGCGAAGTCGTGCCGCCGGTGAAGCTGCCGTTCGAGCCCGAGCTGCTGTGCAAGGGCTCGCCCTGCCTCACCGCTTTCGAGGCTTTCCGCGAGACCGGCCCTGACGGGAAGGACTTCTTCGCTCCGCCGACCTGGCGCGAAACCCTGCCCAACGGCGCGACCTATCTGACCATCGACTACATGGATCAGAGCCTTGACGATTACGGCCCCTACAAGGTGCCAGAAGGCAGCGTCTTCGTGATGGGTGACAACCGCGACCAGAGCGCCGACAGCCGCGCGGCGGCGTTCGAGAACGGACTTGGCGGCGCGGTGCCGCTCGCCAATATCGGCGGGCGCGCGGAGTTCATCACGTTCAGCCTCGACGGTTCCACCACCTGGAACCCGGCGACGTGGTTCTCGTCGATGCGCCCCAAGCGCGCTTGGTCGACCCTGCGCCCGCCGCTGGCCGAGGGCCCGGCGGCCAAGTAGTACTCGAAAGGCAGTCGGCAGGAATGGCCAAGAAGTTCCTCTATTTCGTTGCCTTCTGCATCATCCTGGTGATCAGCGGCGCGTTTTTGCTCGCGCTGTTCCCGGGGCAGCTGACGAAGTGGGCGACCGTGCCCTCGGTGGCCTTCGCGCCCGTCAAGCCGTTGAACGCCAACGCCTATGAGGACCCGAAGCTGTGGTACTCGCGCCCCGGCATCGGGGTGAGCGATCCGGCGCGCTGGCAGCCGACCTATGCGAGCGACCGCGGCCTGCTGCCAACCCCTGCAGAGCCGAAGCAGCAGTTCGCCGTCTTCTTCGTCCACCCCACGAGCTACCTGAGCCGTTCCAACTGGAACGCGCCGCTGGAGAACGGCGGCGATCCCGAGGCCGAGCGCATTGCCCGCATCTACCTGCGCGGCATGGCCAGCCCCTTCAATTCCGCCACCGAGATCTGGGCGCCGCGTTACCGGCAGGCGACAATGGGCGCCTTCCTCACCAACGCGCCCGAGGGCAAGCAGGCGATCGACGCCGCTTATTCCGACGTGCGCGAGGCGTTCCGCTTCTTCCTCTCCTCGGTCGATCCCAAGACGCCGATCGTGATCGTTGGCCATTCGCAAGGCGCGCTGCATTTGAAGCGCCTGCTCGCCGAGGAGGTGAAGGGCACGCCGGTCGCCTCGCGGCTGGTGGCGGCCTATGTGATCGGCTGGCCGGTCTCGACCCTGCACGACCTTCCCGTCATGGGCCTGCCTGCCTGCGCCGCGCCCGATCAGACGGGCTGCGTTATCAGCTGGTCGAGCTATGCCGAACCGGCTGATCCTTCGGACGTGCTTGAAGCCTATGGCAGCACGCCTGCGCTGGACGGCAAGGCACCGGGCAATGACCCGATGCTGTGCACCAACCCGCTCACCGGCACGCCCGGCGGCACGGCTCCGGCCAGCGCCAACCTCGGCACGCTGGTGCCTGACGACAGCATGGCGAAGGGCGAGCTCGTCCCCGGCCTCGTCCCTGCCCACTGCGACAAGCGCGGCCTGCTGCTGATCGGTCCGCCGCCCGAGATGGGCTCGTATGTGCTGCCGGGGAACAACTACCACGTCTACGACATCCCCCTGTTCTGGGCGAACACCAAGGCCGACGTGAACCGCCGGGCAGACGCGTGGAAGCCGCAAGCTTGATCTTCGAGGATGCGGGCGGCTTTGCCGAAGCGCTCGGCGAGGGCGGCGTGCTGCTCGGGCTCGACCTCGGCACCAAGACGCTCGGCACCGCGCTGTGCGACGCCGGATGGCGGTTTGCCACCAACAACACCACGATCGAGCGCGGCAAGTGGGGCCGCGACCGCGAGACGCTCGCCGCGCTGATCCGCAGCCGCAGCGTGAAAGGCATCGTCCTCGGCCTGCCGCGCAACATGGACGGATCGGAAGGACCGCGCGCGCAGGCCTCCCGCGCCTATGCCCGCAATTGCGGCGAGGCCTTCGCGCTCCCCATCCTCCTATGGGACGAACGCTGGTCGACGCAGGCTGCCGAGGCCGCGATGATCGGCCAGGACATGAGCCGCGCCAAACGCGCCGCCGCGATCGACGCGCACGCGGCAGCGGTGATCCTGCAAGGCGCGATCGACCGGCTGGCAGGGGGCGTGCTGTAGCGCCTTGCAATTCAGAGATTGCGCGCGGCCCACCCCCGCCCCTATGCACCCGCCCATGAACACCCCCCCTGCCCGGTTCGACGCCCGCGAAGCGTCCAAGTGGTTCTTCCGCCACGGCCACACCGGCTGGCTGGGCCTGCGCTTCACCGATCAGGGCGACAACTGGGTCGAACTGGAACTGCCGTGGCGCGAAGACCTGCTGGGCGACCGCAGCCGTCCGGTGCTCGCCTCGGGCCCGATCATCAGCCTGATGGACATGGCGAGCGGGATGGCGATCTGGCAAACGCGCGGCACCTTCCAGCCGGTCGCCACGCTCGACCTGCGCGTCGACTACCAGCGCCCCGCGCGCGAGCGGGCAAGCGTCAAGGGCCGGGTCGAATGCTACCGCATCACGCGCTCAGCCGCCTTCGTGCGCGGCGTGGCCTATGACGACGATCTGGGCGATCCCATCGCCCATGTCGCGGGATGCTTCATGACCATCGGCGCCGATCCGCGTCAGGAGAACCCGGCGCTGAAGGACGCCCTCGGCAATGACTGAGGGTCTGGAACTTCCTGCCTATGCCCGCTCGCTCGGCATCGTCCTGACCGGCGAGAGCGATGGCGGCATGCCGGTGCTCACGGTCGATTTCGGGCCGATGGTCGAAGGCCGCCCGCAGCACTTCCACGGCGGGGCGACGGCCGGGCTGCTGGAGAACGCCGGCTATGCGGCCCTGCGCACCGCGCTGATCGCTGCGGGGCGCGATCCGCTGCTCAAGCCGATCAACATCACCGTCCAATATCTCGCCGCGGGAAAGTCGCAGGCGAGCTTTGCGGCGGGGCGCATCACGCGGCTGGGCCGGCGCAACGCCAATGTCACCGTCGAAGCGTGGCAGGACGACCGCGCGCGCCCGATCGCTACCGCTGTGATGAATATCCTGATGGTGGAACCGACAGCCTAAAGCGGCGGCGGACTTGGCGCTGTTGATGGCGCGGGCTGCACCACCACCCCGCCCTCATTAAGGCGCACCTCGCCCGCCCCCGGCTGGCTGAGTATCACACCGCCCCCTTCGATCTTCAGCGTCGCGCCGTCCTGCCCGATGGGAATCTCCTGCCCCTCCAGCACGTCGAGCGGCTGGACCGGGCCTTCGGGATCGGGCGAGGTGTCGGTCTTGGGCGCAGGTGCCGCTTCGAGGCTGAGCGCACCGCGCATGAAATCGCGCCAGATCTTGGCGGGCATGCTGCCGCCGGTGACGCCGTTCAGCGGCGAGTTGTCGTCATTGCCGATCCACACACCCACCACGAGGTCGCCCGCATAGCCCACGAACAGCGCGTCGCGGTAATCCTGGGTCGTGCCGGTCTTGCCAAAGTTGGCAACCGGCAGCGCCGCATTGCGCCCGGTGCCGCGATTGATCGTCGCGCGCAGCATCGCCTCCAAGTCGGAATGGATGCCGCTCCCCATCGAGTTCTTGCGGGTCGTCAGCCATTCCCACCAGCCCTGCTCGCCGCGCGCGAAGGCATGGGGCTCGATCGGGTATTCGTTGGCCGCGATGCCCGCATAGGCCGCCGTGAGCTCCATCAGCGTCATCGACGAGGTGCCCAGCGCGAGGCTCGGATCGCCCTCGGCCATCGGTGACGTAATGCCGAGCTTGCGGGCGGTGCGGATCACCTTTTCGCTGCCGACCGCCTGAAACAGCCGCACCGCCGCGACATTGCTCGACTGGGCGAAGGCGTCTTCAAGCGTGATCTGGTCGGAATAGGCCTCGCGCGCGTTTTTGGGGCGGTAGCTGCCTTGCGTGATCGGGGTGTTGGGGATGGTGTCGTCGCGGTCCCATCCGTTCTCGAGCGCGGTCAGATAGACGATGGTCTTGAAGGTCGATCCCGGCTGGCGGCGCGCTTGGGTGGCGCGGTTGAAGGGCGACTTGGCGTAGTCGCGCCCGCCGACCAGCGCCACGACCTCGCCATTGCGCCGCATCGCCACCAGCGCGACCTGCGCCTTGCCGAGCGGGGCGCGGGCGACGATCCGGCTCGCGAGCGCCTGCAGCTTCGAGTCTAGCGTCGTGGTGAGCGCGGCGCGCGAATAGCCTCCCTCCATCCCCTCGCGCGCCAGCGGCAGCGCCCAGTCGGCAAAGTAGGTACCGGTCGGCAGGTTATCGTCCTTGGTGCGAACGTCGATGCGCGGATCGGGGAGCGCCTTGGCCTCCGCAGCGGTGAGGTAGCCCTCCTCGACCATCGACTGCGTGACCAGCTCCATGCGCGCCTTGGCCTTGTCGTAATGCTTGGTCGGGGCAAAGCGCGAGGGCGCCTGCAACAGCCCCGCCAGCATCGCCGCCTGTTCGGGACGAAGCTTTTCGGGCTGGCGGTAGAAGTAGTGCAGGCTCGCTGCGCGCAAGCCATACTGGTTGTCGCCGAAATAGGCGTTGGAGAGGTAGCGTTCGAGGATCTCGTCCTTGGTCAGCCAGCTTTCCAGCCACAGCGCGATCAGCGCCTCGCGCGCCTTGCGGGTGATGCTCTGTTCGGGCGTAAGGAAGGTGAACTTGGCGAGCTGCTGGGTGATCGTCGAGCCGCCGCCATAGCCCGTCCACGCCGCCCGGGCGATACCGCGCGGGTCGATGCCCCAGTGCGTGTAGAAGCGCCGGTCCTCGATCGCAATGAAGGCGTGCGCGACGTGCGGGGGCAGGTCCTTGACCTTGACCGGCGCCTCGACCACCGCGCCTTGGCGCGCGATCGGCGTGCCGTCGCTGGCGAGCAGCGTGACCTCGGGCGGCGCGATGGGTTCGAGGCTTTTGGAGAGCGGCGCTGTGACGGTCAGCCAGCCGACCAGAAGCACGAAGGTGGCGAAGAACGCGAGCACACCCCGCCCCGTCCACCACAGCTTCGAGCGGCCGCGCCAGTAGTCGCGCTGCCACCAGCGGCGGCGGCGCTTCTCCTCGATGACCAGCGCCTCGTCGACGAGGCCGAGCTTGGCGTCCCACTTGTCGAAATCGAGCGTGCCCGAACCGCGGGGGCGCGGCGGGAGGTCGTCGTCATCGTCGATGGGGCGCGTGGATTCGTAGAGCGGGAAGAACCCGGCAGGCGCAGCCTCCCCTTCCGGTGAACCGGAGCGGGAGCCTTTCCAGAATCGGTCGAAGAGCGCCATGTCGGTGGCTGTGTTACCAGCCTAGGACACTGGGGGGCAAGCGGTCAGAACGAATTGACGAGGTTGGCATAGGCGACCGGCTGATCGACCTCGTCGAGCATCAGCCGTTCGGGTGTCTTGCGGCACCGCTTGATCAGCTTGGCCCACATCGTTTCGCGTGCCTTGCGCGAGGCGACCCGCTCCTCGGCATTCTGCATCACACCGTCCTGCATGGCGATGATCGAGGGGAGCGAGGTGTAGGCGTTCCATAGCCAGAACAGCTTGCGCCGCCCGGCGTTGGCGGCGGTGAACCAGTCCCATTCGCGCACCAGATCGCCGCAGGTATAGGTTGCGATACCGCCGCCCGGGCTGTCGGCATCGTGGCGGGCATAGCCGATCCGCACTTCAACAGTGCCCTCGACCTTGTTCCCGGCCTTGTCGGTCGCGGCCGAATACCAGAGCGTTTCCGCGCGCGCCTTCACCGCTGCGTCGATCGCAGGCGACATGCTGCTTTCGGCGAGGGTGAGCGCAATCAGCTTCCCGTCGGCGCCGACCGTCGCGATGTACTTGGCGCTGCCATTGTGACCCGCATCCTTGGCAGCCTGGGGGATATCGACCGCCTCCACCCTCTCGGCGCGCGGGGGAGAGGGGTGGCTTGGCGGGAGCATCGGCACAGCCCGCACGACCGGCACAGGCGGCGATGCGGGATCGGCATTTTGCGAGGCGGCGGGAGCTGCGAGCGCCAGTGTCAGCAAGAGAACCCCCCGCATCATCCTAGCGCTTCTTCGCGGCGCCTTCCGGCAGGTCCTGCCCGAACACGCGCTGGTAGTATTCGGCCACCAGCGTGCGCTCCGCCTCGTCGCACTTGTTGAGGAAGCTGAGGCGGAAGGCGAAGCCGACCGAGCCGAAGATCGCCGCGTTCTGCGCCCAGGTGATGACCGTACGCGGGCTCATCACGGTCGATATGTCGCCGTTGATGAAGCCCTGTCGGGTCAGCTCGGCAACCTTGACCATGTCGGCGATCAGCTTGTCGTCGGCGTCCGGCGTCTTGGACTTGACGATCTGCTGCTCGACTTCGGGAGCGAGGTAGTTGAGGGCGACGACGACGTTCCAGCGGTCCATCTGCGCCTGGTTGATCGCCTGCGTGCCGTGGTAGAGGCCGCTGGTATCGCCAAGGCCGACCGTGTTGGTGGTCGCGAACAGGCGGAACCACGGGTTGGGCGTGATCACGCGGTTCTGGTCGAGCAGCGTCAGGCGGCCATCGAATTCGAGGATGCGCTGGATCACGAACATCACGTCGGGCCGCCCTGCGTCATATTCGTCGAAGGTCAGCGCGACCGGGTGCTGGAGCGCCCAGGGAAGGATGCCTTCCTTGAACTCGGTGACCTGCAAGCCGTCCTTGAGCACGATGGCATCGCGCCCGATCAGGTCGATACGGCTGATATGCGCATCGAGGTTGACGCGGATGCTCGGCCAGCCGAGGCGGGCAGCGACCTGCTCGATATGGGTCGATTTGCCCGTGCCGTGATAGCCCTGCACCATCACGCGGCGGTTGTGCGCAAAGCCTGCGAGGATCGCCAGCGTCGTGTCCGGATCGAACACATAGGCGCCGTCGATCTCGGGCACGTGCTCGTCGATCTGCGAGAAGGCGGGCACCCGCCAATCGACATCGATGCCGAACATCTCGCGGACGTCGACCGTGGTGTCGGGCTGGTTGGGCATGGCGCTGGCGCCGGCGACAGTGGAGCGAGAGGATGAGGTCATTACGCCGGTTCGGTTAAACATCATGGGCGCAGGCTGCAAGCAGTGGTTTGACTGCCGGGCCTCGCATTTTGGCGAGTAAATTTCGCACATCGGCGGATCGTCCCTATATCGGCAGGCATGGCTGATCCCGTCGAATCGCTGCGTCTCAAGCTGGTCAGCCAAGTGCGCGGCGTGTTCCACGATGCGAGCAAGGGCCAGACCCCCACCCCGCCATCGGACGAGGCGCTGTTCGCGCGCGATACGCCGATCCGGCAGGTGCACGCCGATCTGGTCGGCATGATGACCGGCGGGGTCCGCGCGTTGCTGCTCCAGATGCTCCACCCCCACGCGCTGCAAGGCGTGCTCGACCACTCGAACTTCCGCGCCGACATGCATGGGCGGTTGCAGCGCACCGCCAAGTTCATCGCGGTGACGACCTTCGGCCACCGCGACGAGGCGATGAAGGCGATCGACCGCGTGAACCGCATCCATGCCAAGGTCGGCGGCACCCTGCCAGACGGCACGCGTTACGAGGCAACCAATCCGCGCACGTTGGCATGGGTGCACGTCACCGAGGCGCAGAGCTTCCTTGCAGGCTATATCCGCCATGTCCGCCCCTCGATGCCGGTCGCCGAGCAGGACGAATATTACCGCCAGTTCGCCGTCATCGCCCGCGCATTGGGCGCTGATCCCGTGCCCGAGACCCGCGCCGAGGCGGAGAAGATTTTCCGCTCCTTGCGCCACGATCTTGCGACCTCGCCCGAGGCGCGCGAGGTCGCGCAGCTGGTGCTCAGCCAGCGCCCCGAAGGCGCGCCGCAGGTGGTGCAGACGATGATCACCGCCGATGCCGTGGCGATGCTGCCAGACTGGGCGCGCACCATGCTGAACCTTCAACGCCCGATGCTCACCGCCCTCCCTGCCCGCGCCGCCACATGGGGCATGGGCCGCACCCTGCGCTGGGCCTTCCGCCAGACCTAAAGCTTCGGGATTTCGAACAGCGCGACGAAATCCAGCGCGGCGGCGCGGTCGCCGGTGATGCGCAGCGCGCCCGCCGCTTCCAGCTCGGCCGGATCGACCTTGCCGTAGAACAGCGCCACCAGCACTTGCGCATCGGCGGCGGTGAAGGCGAAATCCGGGCTATGGAACGGGCGCCGGGCGATCGGCAAAGCGCCGTCCTTCAGCCGCGCCACGAAAGTGTTTCCGCCGACGTCGAAACCGATCCAGGCCTTGCGTTTCCCCGCGCGGGCCGGATCGAACATCGTGCGCAACGACAGCATCATCGACACCGCCGACATCGGCAGCGTGGCATCGTGCAGCGGCGATGACGCGGCCCAGCGGCCGAGCTCCTGCATGATCGGTTCGGCGCGGTAGCCCCACTCGGTCAGCTCGTAGACCTGCCCCGAGGCCGGCGGCGGCAAGGGGCGGCGGATCAGCACGCCGCTTGCCTCCAGTCCCGCCAGCCGCTCGGTCAGCACCTTGGCCGATATTCCCGGCAGGCTGGCGCGCAGGTCCGAAAACCGCCGCGCGCCGAGCATAAGCTCGCGCACGATCAGCAGCGACCAGCGCTCGCCCAGAAGTTCAAGCGCGAAGGCGGTGCCGCAGGCGTCGTCATACCACCTGCCATGCACGGCCTGTCCCGACATAGTTTCCTTTTGTAACTTCATAGTTGCTTTAGGTAACTACGGAGCGCACAAAACACAAGTTCCGAGTCGGGGATGAGGAGAGAACCGATGACAAAGATGATTTTCGTGAACCTGCCCGTGGCCGATCCAGTGCGGTCGCAGGCTTTCTACGAGGCCGTCGGGTTCACCATGAACCCGCAGTTCTCGAACGATCAGGCGGTGTCGATGGTGTGGTCCGAAACGATCCACGTGATGCTGCTGAGCCATGATTTCTGGAAGACCTTTACCGCCAAGACGATCCCCGATGCCGCGACCACCGCGCAGGTCCTCTTGTGCCTCAGCTTCGACAGCAAGGACGCGATCGACGAGACGGTCGCAGCCGCACGCGCAGCCGGAGGCACACTCGATCCGACGCCGGTTCAGGACATGGGCTTCATGTACGGCCGCAGCTTCGAGGATCCCGATGGCCACATCTGGGAGACCATGTGGATGGACATGGCAGCGGCGCAGGTAGCGATGGAAACCGCAGCCTGACCTCGGAGACCTAGCGGGAGAGCAGACATGTATATCGACGGTTTCGTGATTGCCGTGCCCAAGGCCAATCGCCAGAAGTTCATCGACCACGCCGCCAATGCCGATCCGGTCTTCATCGAGTTGGGCGCGACCCGGGTGATCGAATGCTGGGGTGATGACGTGCCCACAGGCCAGCACACCGATTTCCGCATGGCGGTGAAGGCGACCGAGGACGAGGAAGTCGCCTTCAGCTGGATCGAATGGCCCGACAAGGCCACCCGCGATGCCGGAATGGCCAAGCTCATGTCGCCGGATTTCAACGACCCGCGCATAGAGCAGTCCAAGATAATGCCCTTCGATGGCAAGCGGATGATCTTCGGCGGGTTCGAGCCTGTCGTCACGGTGGAGGGGTAAAATGGCAAACAAGCACGGCGATTTCGTCTGGTATGAGTTACTCGCCGCCGATGCCGATGCGGCCGGCGATTTCTACGGCAAGGTGGTCGGCTGGACGAGCACCCGCGCCGACCAGCCCGGCATGGATTACCGCTTCTTTTCGTCCGGTGACGGTAGCGACATGGCGGACGGCGTGGCCGGTTACATGACGATCACGCCCGACATGGCCGCTGGCGGGGCAAGGCCCACGTGGGTCGCTTATATCGGCGTCGATGATGTCGATGCGACCGTCACCGCGATCACTTCCGCAGGGGGCTCGGTGTTAATGCCCGCATGGGATCTGCCCGGCGTCGGCCGGATGGCGATGGTCGCCGATCCGGCGGGCGCGCCGTTCTACGTCATGCGCGGCGCATCGGACGGCACGAGCCACAGCTTCGCCGCTACCGAACCGAAGATCGGGCACTGCGCGTGGAACGAGCTCGCCACCAGCGATCCCGAGGCCGCCAAGGCCTTCTACGGCAGCATCTTCGGCTGGGCCAAAAGCGGCGAGATGGATATGGGGCCGATGGGCAAATACGAGTTCCTCGAGGCCAGCGGCGGCCGCTTCGGCGTCGGCGCGGTCATGCCGCTGATGCCCGGAATGCCCGGCCCGAACTGGGGCTTCTACTTCCGCGTCCCCGATATCGACGCGGCGGTGCGCCAGATTGCCGAAGCGGGCGGCGTGTTGCACATGGATCCGGTCGAAATACCCGGCGGCGACTACTCCGTGTCCGCCGCCGATCCGCAAGGCGCCAGCTTCGGGCTGGTCGGCCCACGAAAGGTAACCGCATAATGGCTGAATTCACCTTCTACACCGTCGCCATGAGCCGCGGTCAGATTTCGCGCTGGGCGCTGCACGAGGCGGGCGCGGATTACGAGCACGTGGTGTTCGACTGGGCGACTCGGCCGGACAGCTTCAAGGACGTGAACCCGATGAACAAGGTGCCCGCGCTGGTGCACCATCACGGCGGCCACGATCACGTCGTCACGGAATGCGCGGCGATCAACCACTACCTCGCCGAGACGCACCCCGACAAAGGCCTGCTCCCCGACGCTCACGAGAAGGCCGCCTATTTCCGCTGGCTGTTCTTCGCCGCAGGGCCGCTGGAGCAGGCGATCATCGCCCGCTCGTTCGGCTGGGAAGTGCCCGAGGGCAAGCAGGGGCAGGCGGGCTTCGGCAGCTTCGACCTGACTATCGACGCGCTCGGCGAATGGCTCGCGACAAACGACTTCATCGCCGGCAACCGCTTCACGATGGCCGATACCTATGTGGGCAGCCAGTTCGTCTGGGGCCTGCGCTTCGGCTCGATCCCCGAGCGACCCGCCTTCCGCGCCTATGTCGACCGGATCACCCAGCGTCCCGCCTATGCGGAAGCCAACGCGGTCGATGCGACGATCATCAAGGAAGCGACCGCGTGACCGCCAAGAATACGATCTGCGTCTGGTACGACACCGAGGCCGAACAGGCGGCGAACTTCTACGCCAGCGTGTTCCCCGACAGCCATGTCGGCGCGGTGCACCGCTCGCCGCTAGACAATCCCGGCAACAAGGCGGGGGACGTGCTGGTGGTCGACTTCACGGTCTGCGGGGTCGAGTGCATCGGCCTCAACGGGGGCCCGATCTTCCCGCATTCCGAAGCTTTCTCGTTCCAGATCGCGACCGACACGCAGGAAGAGACCGACCGCTACTGGAACGCCATCATCGGCAATGGCGGCGCGGCGAGCGAGTGCGGGTGGTGCAAGGACAAGTGGGGCGTGAACTGGCAGATCACCCCGCGCGTGCTGACCGAGGCGATGGCGCAAGGCGGCGAGGTCGCCAAGCGGGCGTTCGGCGCGATGATGACGATGGCGAAGATCGATCACGCCGCCATTGAAGCCGCCGTGCGCGGGGACGCTGTGTGATCCTCTACGGCCACCCCTTCTCGTCCTACACCTGGAAAGCTGCCATCGCGCTCGACGAAAAGGGGTTGGACTACGAGTTCCGGACCCTCGGCCCCGACCACCCGGATCACGGCGCCGAGCTTGCTGCAGCCTGGCCCCCGGCGAAGTTTCCCGTGCTGGTCGACGGCGAGCGGCCGGTCGCGGAGTCCTCGATCATCATCGAACACTGCGATCTGCACCACCCCGGCCCCCGCCTCATCCCGGACGATCCCGAGCAGGCGCTGGCCGTCCGCTTCATGGACCGCATCTTTGACAATCACGTGATGGCGAACATGCAGGCGGTGGTGAACGAGCATATCCCCTTCGTCACGCCAACGCCCGACACGTCGCGGGTCGACCGGGCCAAAGCCGCGCTCGACGCCATCTACGCTTGGCTCGAGGCAACGCTGCCCGAAGCGGACTGGGCGTGCGGCGAGGCCTTCACGATGGCCGATTGCTCCGCCGCGCCCGCCCTCTTCTACGCCGATTGGGTCCACCCCATATCGCCCGGGCACGAAGGGCTGCACGCCTACCGCGCCCGGCTGCTGGCCCGCCCCTCGGTCGCCCGCGCGGTCGACGGGGCGCGACCCTATCGCCACTTCTGGCCATTGGGCCCAGCCCCGGACCGCGACTGAAAGACACCCCCATGACACGCAAGATCACCGGCGCCGCGTTCCTCTCGCTCGATGGCGTCATGCAGGCCCCGGGCGGGCCGGTCGAGGACACCATGGGCGGCTTCGACCAGGGCGGATGGGTCTTCAAGCTGTGGGACGAAGGGATCAACGAGACCCTCGGCGGGCTGTTTGCTGGCGACTATGACCTGCTGCTCGGCCGCCGCACCTACGACATCTTCGCGGCCTACTGGCCCTATGCGGAAGGCGACAACGCGGCGATGGGCGAAGCCTTCGACCGCGCCAACAAATACGTCCTCACCCGCGGCGAGCAGCCGCTCGCATGGCAGAACAGCCACCGAATGAAGGGCGTCGAGGATGTCGCAGCGATCAAGGCAGGCGATGGCCCCGACATCATCATCCAGGGCTCCAGCACCATTTACCCCGCGCTGCTCGCCGCCGGGCTGATCGACGAGCTGATCACGATGACCTTTCCGGTGATCCTCGGCCAAGGCAAGCGCCTGTTCGGAGATGGCACGCCGACCGCGCTGCTGACCATGACGGGGCACAATGTGACGACGCAGGGGACGGTGGTCGCCACCTATCGCCCGGCAGGCGCGCTGCCGCCCTACCCGCCCGAAGCACCGATCCCGATCACCAGCGAGCGCGAAGTCGCGCGTCAGGCACGGATGGCGGAGGGCCGCTGGTAGCGCCTACGCCAGCGCCGCGCTTTTCCTGAGCAGCTGATAGGCGTCGACCACCGCGGTCAGCTTCGCCTCGTGCCGCCGGTCTCCGCCGTTGCGGTCGGGGTGGTAGCGGCGCACCAGCTCCGAATAGCGCCGCCTCAGCCGCGTGCGATCGGTATCGGTGCCCAGCCCCATGACTTCCAGCGCACGGTTCTCGTCAGGCGAGAAGCGCACCTCGAAGGCGGCCGTACGCGCCCGCCCCTCGGCGCGTTCGCGCAGGCCCCGGGCGCGGGCGGAGATCGCGTCGAGCGGATCGGCATAATCCGCCCAGCGCGGCGCATCGTGGATGCCGGCGGTGGGCCGGAACACGCGGCTTTCGGTCTGCCACCCGGCAATCGGCGACTGGGCGCGCAGGATTTCCTCGGCGTTCATGCCTTCGAACCAGTCATAGCCCGCGTTGAATTCGCGCACGTGCTGCAGACAGAACCAGCGCCACTCGCCCGGCCCGTCGAACCCGTGGGGGCGGCGTCCGGGCGCGCGGAATTCGCCGTCCTCGCGGCAGCCCGGCGCATCGCAATGCCGCCCGCCGCTCTCGACGCGGCCGTGGAATCGTGGTGAAGGCATAGACCGTCAGAATGGCGATTGCGGCTTCGAGTTCCAAGCCCGTTTCGCCGCAAACGAGATGCAAAGAAGGAAAGACCCGATGTCCGTCGCCGAGGAAATGCACGCGCTCCTGACCGAGGCCTTCGCGCCGACGCAGCTGACGATCATCAACGACAGCGCCAAGCACTCGGGCCACATGGGCGACGACGGCTCGGGCGAGAGCCACTTCACCATCGAAATCGAGGCCGCGGCCTTTGCAGCCATGAACCGCCTCGCCCGCCAGCGCGCAGTGATCGCGGCACTGGGCGATATCGTCGGCGGTCGGGTCCACGCGGTCGCGATCAAGGCGAGCGTGCCGGGGGCGTAAGCGTGGCGCTCAACCCCAACCTCCGCCTGCGCCGTGCGGCGCGGCTGATTGTGCTCGACCCTGAGGGGCGCGCGCTGATGTTTCGCTATGACGTGCCGGGGCGCGATCCGTTCTGGGTGACGGCGGGCGGCGAGGTCGATTCGGGCGAGAGTTTCGAGGATGCAGCGCGCCGCGAATTGCTGGAGGAGACGGGCATCACCGCCGATCCCGGTCCGCAGATTGCACGCATGACGCCCGAGTTCATCACCGTCGAGGGCGAGCCGGTGCAGGCGGACGAGCGGTTCTTCCTCGTGCGCGTCGCCGAGGCGCGGGTCGATACAGCGGGCCACACCGCGCTCGAACAACAGCTGATGACGCAGCACCGCTGGTTCACGCTAGAAGAGCTCGAAAACTGGCACGAGGCGCTGTTTCCGGTGGAACTCGCCGACATGATAAGGTCGCAGATCGCAACCTGCCAAACCTCTACCTGATTGCGCCACGCAGAGCCGCCCGCTACCTCTCCTCGAAACGGGAGAGAGACATATGGACTACACCGGCAAGGTCGCTTGGATCACGGGCGCATCTTCGGGGATTGGCGCGGCGCTGGCGCGGGAATTGGCGGCGCGCGGGGCGCATGTGGTGCTCTCGGGCCGTGACGAAGCGCGGCTTGCGGAGGTTGCTGGGGATTGCGGGGAGACCCTGATCCTCGCCTTCGACGTGTGTGACGATGCCGCGTTGGCCGAGGCGACCGCCAAGGCCATTGCGTGGAAGGGCGGCGTCGATATCGCCTTTGCCAACGCGGGCATTTCGCAGCGCAGCCGCGCGCTCAACACCAATATGCAGGTCTACCGCGACATCATCGCGGTCGATCTCCTCGCCCAGATTGCCTTCACGCAGGGGCTGATCCACCACATGAGCGAACGCGGTTCGGGCGCGCTCGGGTTCATTTCCTCGATCGCGGGCAAGGTCGGCGTGCCGCTGCGCACGGCATACTGCGCGGCGAAGTTCGGGCTGGCGGGCTATGCGGATTCGCTGCGGGGCGAGCTGTCGCAATCGGGCGTCAGCGTCCACACCATCTACCCCGGCTCGGTCGCGACCAACGTCTCGCGCAATGCGCTGACGGGGCAAGGCATCCGCCGCGACCGCTCGGACAAGGCGATCGACAACGGCATTCCGGCGGACGACGCCGCGCGCACCATGCTCGACGGGATCGCCGCAGGTGAGCGCGAGATCATCGTCGCGCAAGGGATGGAAGCGGGCATGGGCGAGCTGCGCCGCACCCCGGATTCGCTGTTCGATTCGGTCGCGGCGATGGTCGCCAATGGCTACATGGACAAGCTGGAGCACGAATAATGCGCTTCGAACAAAAGCGGGTGCATCTGCCCAATGGCATCCACCTCGACATCGTCGATGAAGGGCCAACCGATGCGCCGGTGCTGATCTTCCTCCACGGTTTTCCCGAGAGCCACCGCACCTGGCGCCACCAGATCGCGCACTTCTCCGACCGCTACCGCTGCATCGCGCCCGACCAGCGCGGCTATCGCGGCTCGTCGAAGCCGCAGGCGGTGGAGGCCTACACGCCCGACAAGCTGATCGGGGACGTGTTCCTGCTCGCCGACACGCTGGGGATCGCGCACTTCACGATCGTCGGCCACGACTGGGGCGGCGCTCTGGCTTGGGGCGTGGCGCTGGGCGGCCAGCACGCGCGCGTCACCCGCGCGGTGATCGCCAATGCGCCGCATCCGGTGACCTTCCAGAAGCTGCTCTACACCCACCCAGTGCAGCGCGAGGCGAGCCAGTATATCCGCGGCTTCCGCGACACGGCGAACGATGCGCTGGTGAAAGACCACGGCCTGACCGGCCTGCTGCTCAAGGAAGTGAAGTGGGACCGCCCCACCGCGATGGAGCCTGACGAGCGCGATGCGCTGCTGCTTGACTGGCAGAACCGCGATGCGGCCTTCGGGATGCTCAACTACTACCGCGCCAGCCCGATCGACGTGCCGCCGATGGACGCGCCTTTCGCGCGTCCCGAAGGCTGGGCGCCGCCCGCCCTGCCCAAGCTGACCATCCCGACGCTGGTGATCTGGGGCCTCGACGATCTCGCCCTGCCGCCGGAGAACCTCGACGGGCTAGAGGACATCATCGACCCGCTCACCATCGTGAGGGTGCCGGAGTGCGGGCATTTCGTCCCGTGGGAAGCGCCCGACGCGGTGAACGCGGCGATGGAAGACTTCCTCGCCAGCTAGACGAGCCACTCCACATCCGCGCCATGGGGGTGTGCCCAGGCGAGTTGCACCTCCTCGGCCCCGCCCGGCCAGTATCGCACCGTCAGCTTGTGGCGGTGGACGGTGCGGTCGGCCTCGACCTGCACCCACGCGAGCGGGCGCTCGGGCGTAGCCTTCGCGCCTGCCGCCTCCATCGCCGCCGTCACGCGAGCCTGCTGGTCGGCGGGGACATATTGCCAGACGATCGAGTGCATCAGCATCCGCGTGGTGCCCGCATCCTGCGGCTTGGCGAGCTCGGCCTCGACGAAATCGGCGGCGGTGGCCTCGACCAGATCGGGCTTGCGCTCCGAGGCGGCGCGGACGGCGGCGTCCATGCGCTCGAAGCGCACCGTGTGCTCGGGCCAGATATAGGCCTTGAGCCTGAGCGCCTGCTCGGGATCGGTGAGGTCGACCGGCGCGACGTCGCAACCCTTGGTGCGGGCGATGGCAATACTCCGAGAAGGCGGCGGCGCACCGCGCCACTCGGGCTTGAAGTCCATCACCGACGCATCCGGCCCAACCACCACCCCGCCCAGATCATAGCGATAGCGGTCCAGCATCAGGTTGATCCCCGCGCTTGAACCGATCTCCAGGCACTGGAACCGCGCCGACAGCCCCTGCTCCGCCAGCCACAGCATCGCCGCGATGAAATTGGCCGAGCGCCCCGCCTCGTTGGTCTGCGGCGGGCCATCGAGCCACGGCAGCAGCGCCGCCTCGTGCGCCGCCATGACGTCAGCGATCACCGCTACATCATCGGCATCCTCGCCCGCATAGATCGGCGCAAGCTCCGGCGCGACGCCCGCCAGGTGCAGCGCGTGCACCCCGCCCGCCACCCGCAGCGGCAGCGCGTCAGCAAGCGGCGCGCCCTCCCATTCGCGGACCCGCCGCGCCAGCTCGCCCGGAGCGCCGCCGAGCACGACCTCGGCAATCGCCGCCACCATCCGCGCGGTGATCGGCGCTCCGCCGGTGCGGCAATAGGCGACCTGATTGGCGAAGGCGGTGGCCACGGCCCCCGCCCCGCGCGTATTCATGTCGACGAATGCGTACGACGTCGGCTGATCCTTATCGCCCATTCCCATTGCCCTTTTCCCGTCCCAGCCTTAAGTGCGCGGCCAATCATGACCCACGGCGGCACTCACGACAATCCCGGACAGCTGACCTTCGCTGTCCCCAAGGGGCGCATCCTCGACGAGGCGCTGCCGGTGATGGCGCGCGCAGGCGTGGAGCCCGAGGCCGAGTTCCACGATCCCAAGAGCCGCGCGCTGGCCTTCGCCACCAACCGCGCCGACATGCGCCTGATCCGCGTGCGCGCCTTCGATGTGGCGACCTTCGTGGCCCACGGCGCAGCGCAGATCGGGATCGTCGGTTCGGACGTGATCGAGGAATTCGACTACGCCGATCTCTATGCGCCGGTCGATCTGGGCATCGGGCTGTGCCGCCTGTCGGTCGCGCGGCTCGCCTCCGACACCGAGGAAGCGGGCACCGTCAGCCACCTGCGCGTGGCGACCAAATATCCCAGCCTCACCCGCCGCCATTTCGAGGCCGCCGGCGTGCAGGCCGAGTGCGTCAAGCTCAACGGCGCGATGGAGCTAGCCCCCTCGCTCGGCCTTGCGCGCCAGATCGTCGACCTTGTTTCGACCGGCAAGACGCTGAAGGAAAACGGCCTCGTCGAGACCGACGTGATCATCGAGATTTCCGCGCGGCTGATCGTCAACCGCACCGCGTTGAAGACCGACCGCCGCGTCGCCGCGCTGGTCGATGCCTTCCGCCGCGACGTTGAAAGCAGGAGCGCCGCATGACCGTGTCCTTGCTCTCCACGCTCGATCCCGATTTCGAAGCCCGCTTTGCACGGATCGTCGATGCGCGGCGCGAGTCCGACAGCGATGTTGCCGGGCAAGTCGCCGACATCCTCAACGAGGTGAAGCAGCGCGGCGATGCGGCGCTGGTGGACTACACCCAGCGTTTCGATGGCTACGCGCTTCACGATGATGCCGACTGGCTGATCACCCGCGAGCGTTGCGAGCAGGCCTATAACGACCTCGATCCCGCCCTGCGCGATGCGCTCGAACTCGCCGCCTCCCGCATCCGCGCCTATCACGAAGCCCAGCTTCCGGCCGACCGCGACTATGTCGATGCGGCAGGTGTCAGGCTCGGCGCGATCTGGCGGGCGGTCGATGCGGCCGGGCTTTACGTGCCGGGCGGCCGCGCGGCCTATCCCTCCTCGCTGCTGATGAACGCCATTCCGGCGCGCGTCGCGGGGGTCGAGCGGCTGGTCGTCGTCACCCCGACGCCCAAAGGCACCGCAAACCCGATGGTCCTCGCCGCCGCGCATATCGCGGGCGTGGACGAAATCTGGCGCGTCGGCGGGGCGCAGGCGGTGGGCGCGCTCGCCTATGGCACGCAGCGTATCAAGCCGGTCGATGTGATCACCGGCCCGGGCAACGCATGGGTCGCCGAGGCCAAGCGCCAGCTTTACGGCGTGGTCGGGATCGACATGGTCGCCGGGCCTTCGGAAATCCTCGTGATTGCCGATGGCAAGAACGACCCCGACTGGATTGCCGCCGATCTGCTTTCGCAGGCCGAACACGACCCGACCTCGCAGTCGATCCTCATCACCGACGATGCCGGCTTCGCGCGGCAGGTCGAGGATTGCATCGACTTGCAGATCACCCAGCTTTCGACCGGCAAGACCGCGCGGACCAGCTGGGACGCGCACGGCGTGATGATCATCGTCAACGACCTCCTCGCCGAAGCGCCTGCCCTCGCCAACCGCCTCGCCGCCGAGCACGTCGAGATCGCGGTCGACGATCCCGAGCCTTACCTGAAGAGCATCCGCCACGCGGGCAGCATCTTCCTTGGCCGCATGACGCCCGAGGCGGTCGGCGATTATGTCGCGGGCCCCAACCACGTGCTCCCCACCGGCCGCCGCGCGCGCTTCTCCAGCGGGCTGTCGGTGCTCGACTTCATGAAGCGCACCAGCTTCCTCGGCCTCGATGCCGCCTCCTTCAACGCGGTCGGCCCTGCCGCCGCCACCCTCGCCCATGCCGAGGGGCTACCTGCCCACGCCAAGTCCGTGGAACTGAGGATAAGATGAACTCTCCTGCCCGCTCCAAAGCCCGTTCGGCTGCACGGCTTGCCGCCGTTCAGGCGCTCTACCAGCAGCACATGGAGGGCACGGCGCTCAACAAGCTGCTCGACGAGTTCCACCAGCACCGCCTCGGCCGCACCATCGACGAAGACGACTTCGACGATGCCGAATATGCCGATGCCGAGATGCCGTTCTTCGATGACGTGGTGCGCGGCGTGGACGCCCGCCGCGACGAGATCGACGCGCTGGTCGCGAGCAAGCTTGCCGCCGGGTGGAGCCTGACGCGGCTCGACAAGGCGATGCTCCAGGTGCTGCGCGCCGGAACCTACGAGATCATCGCACGCGCCGATGTGCCGTCGGCGGTCGCGATCAACGAATATGTCGAGGTCGCCAAGGCGTTCTTCGATGACGGGCAGGCGAAGTTCGTCAACGGCATCCTCGATGCGGTGGCCAGAGAAGCGCGGGCCTGAGAGGCGTTCCGTTTCAGGGGGCCTCCAGATCGGTTTTGAACGGCCTTAGATCGTTTTAGACCCCTGTTAGACCCCCTTTAGACCCCCTCCAGACCCCTTCTTGAAGCGCATTTCTGCACTGTTTCACGTGGAACAGCATGTCTGCGAAGCAGAAACATCGCTTCGACAGGCTGGTCGCGAGTGGCTAAGGCTGGCCTCGCATGATGGAGCCAGATTTCATTGCAGCATTGCGCCTCCTCCCCCTCCATCCCGGAGCGCGCGGGTTGTTGGATGACTGCGCGGTGCTGACCCTTGGCAGCGAGACGCTGGTCATCACCCACGACATGATGGCCGAAGGCACCCACTTCCGAGAGGGCGCCGACATGGCCGACGTGGCATGGAAGCTGGTCGCCTCCAACATCTCGGACCTTGCCGCCAAGGGCGCGGAGCCGGTGGGGGTGCTACTGGGGCATATGCTGGGGCGGGAAGATGCGCGGTTTCTCAAGGGTTTGGGCGAAGCGCTCGAAGCCTTCGGCGCGCCGCTGCTGGGCGGCGATACGGTGGCGGGCGAAGGACTTAGGAGCTTTGGCCTCACCGCAATCGGGCGGGCGACCCATACTCCGGTGCCCTCGCGATCGGGCGCGCAGGCGGGTGACAAGGTCTACATCACCGGCCCCGTAGGACGCGCGATGCTGGGCTTCGAGGGCGTCCCGGAACACCGCGCCGCCTTCGACCGCCCCGTCCCCCGCCTCGCAGAGGGCATCGCCCTTGCCCCGCAAGTTACTGCAATGATGGACATTTCCGACGGATTGCTGCTCGACGCCTTCCGTCTCGCCGAAGCGAGCGGTGTAGGCATCGCCCTCGACCCGCAAGCCATCCCTGTCGCGGACCCCGCAAGGGCGGGCGAGTGCATGAGGTGGGGCGACGATTACGAGCTGCTCTTCACCGCTCCGCCATCAGCGCAACTGCCTGTCGCGGCACATGAAATCGGGACAGTCACCGCCCATAGCGGTGCACCCCTGACCCTCGGCTGCGAGGTGCTTAGCGACCCCGCCAGCCTCGGCTACCGCCACGGCTGAACTGGGCGCCAACCCTCCCAAAACTGCTGAAACCGGCGCAAATCCGGGACTCCCGCGCCCCAGAGGCTTGCCAGCGAGTCCCGAACCCCTATGACTATCCCCCTCGCGCCCGAGGGATCAAACGAGGCGCAAGCTCCCCGCAAGGGGACGCACCATAAGACGAGAGGGGATTGCTCGTGAATTTATTGCTCATTTCGATTGGGCTGGGGGTGCTTGCCATTGTGTATGGCTACGTCACCAGCCGTCAGGTGCTCGGCGCGGATGCCGGCAATGACAAGATGCAGGAAATCGCCGCCGCCATCCAGGAAGGCGCGCAAGCCTACCTCAAGCGCCAGTATACCGCGATCGCCATCGTCGGCGTGATCGTCGCCGTGATCGTCGCGGTGACGCTCGGCAGGATCCCGGCAGTCGGGTTCGTGATCGGCGCCGTGCTTTCAGGCGTCGCCGGGTTCATCGGCATGAATGTCTCCGTGCGTTCCAACGTGCGCACCGCTGCGGCCGCGATGAAGGGCCTTCAGGAGGGCCTGACCCTCGCCTTCCGCGCTGGCGCCATCACCGGGATGCTGGTGGCAGGACTCGCGCTCCTCGCGATCGCTTGCTTCTTCTGGTACCTCACCGGCCCTGCGGGCCTCGCTCCGGATAGCCGTCCGGTCGTGATCGGCCTGACCTCGCTCGCACTGGGCGCCTCGCTGGTCTCGATCTTCGCCCGTCTCGGCGGCGGGATCTTCACGAAGGCCGCCGACGTCGGCGCCGACCTCGTCGGCAAGGTCGAGGCCGGTATCCCCGAGGATGACCCGCGCAACCCCGCTGTGATCGCCGACAACGTAGGCGACAACGTCGGCGACTGCGCCGGCATGGCCGCCGACCTGTTCGAGACCTACGTCGTCACCGTCGGCGCCACCATGGTGCTGACCGCGCTGCTGATGAAGGGCGCGGAAAACCTTTTTGCCCTGATGGTGCTGCCGCTGCTGATCGGCGGCGTGTGCATCGTCACCTCGATCATCGGCACCTATTTCGTGCGCCTCGGCGGCGAAAAGAACATCATGGGCGCGATGTACAAGGGCTTCCTTGTCACCGCCGTGCTGTCAGTTCCGGCCATCTGGTTCGCCATCAGCGCCACGCTGGGCGACATGGAAACCAGTATCGCAGGCCAGCCCTATACCGGGCGCATCCTGTTCTATTGCGGCTTCCTTGGGCTGGTCATCACCGGCCTGATCATCTGGATCACCGAGTACTACACCGGCACCAACTACCGCCCGGTGCGCTCGATCGCCAAGGCTTCGGAAACGGGCCACGGCACCAACGTGATCCAGGGTCTCGCCATCAGCATGGAAGCCACCGCGCTCCCCACGCTGGTGATCTGCGCCGGGATCATCATCGCCTTCCAGCTCGCAGGTCTCATGGGCATCGCCTATGCGGCCACCGCGATGCTGGCGCTGGCGGGCATGGTCGTCGCACTCGACGCCTATGGCCCTGTCACCGACAACGCCGGCGGTATTGCCGAGATGGCGGGCCTCGAAGACTCGGTCCGCGAAAAGACCGATGCGCTCGACGCGGTCGGCAACACCACCAAGGCCGTGACCAAGGGCTATGCCATCGGCTCGGCCGGCCTTGCGGCGCTCGTGCTATTCGCCACCTACACCGCCGACCTGCGCGAGCTGTTCAAGGGCATCAAGGTCGATTTCAGCCTCGAGAACCCCTACGTCATCGTCGGGCTGCTGCTGGGCGCATTGCTGCCGTACCTGTTCGGCGCGATGGGCATGACGGCAGTGGGCCGCGCGGCGGGCGAAGTGGTGAAGGACGTGCGTGACCAGTTCGCCAAGAACCCGGGCATCATGACATACGAGGTGAAGCCCGACTACGCCCGCACGGTCGACCTCGTCACCAAGGCGGCGATCAAAGAGATGATCCTCCCCTCGCTGCTGCCGGTGCTGGCGCCAATCGCGGTCTACTTCGTGATCACTCTGGTGGCTGGGCAGGCGAACGGCTTTGCCGCCCTCGGCGCGCTGCTGCTGGGTGTGATCGTCGGCGGTCTGTTCGTGGCGCTCTCGATGACCTCGGGCGGCGGTGCGTGGGACAACGCCAAGAAGTACATCGAAGACGGCCACCACGGCGGCAAGGGCTCGGAAGCCCACAAGGCTGCAGTGACCGGCGACACGGTCGGCGATCCTTACAAGGACACCGCCGGCCCCGCCGTGAACCCGATGATCAAGATCACCAACATCGTCGCCCTGCTGCTGCTCGCGGCGCTCGCGGCGGGTGCGGCCTGATCAATCAATCTTCGACTAGCATTCCACACCCCGCCGGGAGCAGTTCCGGCGGGGATTATCTTTCTCAGGGACCCTGTCCCCGCTTCGGACAGCGCCCGCCCGCACTGAGGCATTCTTAATCGCCCTGTGCCATCACCCTCGCGAGCGCGAGGATTGGCGCGGCAAAGCAAGGTTAACGGTGATGGACACGGAAAGAGGGGGCAATTTTCGCATTGGCGGCGCCCGGCTTTCTTCCGTGGTGCTGACTCCGAACGAGATACGGCAACTCACTGCCGAAGATGTCGCCGATCCCGCCTTCCTCTCCGACTGGGAGCGCCTGATCGCTCGCGCCGCCGAGCCCAATCCCTTCTTCGAACCGTGGTTCCTGCTCCCCTCGCTCCGCCAGTTCGATGCGCGCGGCGAGGTGCGGGTCATGGCATGGTATCGGAGAGGACAGCTGGCCGGACTGCTCCCTGTACTGCGCACCGCCGCCTATTATGGCCGCCCGGTGCCCCATGCGCGGGGCTGGCTCCACCCCAATGCCTTTGGCGGCGTGCCGCTGATCGCTGCGGGGTGCGAGGACGCATTCTGGCGCGACCTGATCGCCCATTTCGACCGCTTGCCGCAGCAGGCGCTGCTGCTGCACCTGCCCATGCTGCCCGAGGATGGTCCCGCCCATGCCGCGCTCGAACGGGTCCTCGCTGGATCCGGCCGCGCCCACTACGCCGCCGCGCAGGAAAGCCGGGCGCTGCTCACCGGCGAGACGACCGCGGAGGCCTACCTCGCCGCCGCGATGAGCGCCAAGAAGCGCAAGGAATTGCGTCGCCAGCACAATCGGCTCGCCGAGGAGGGCGCGCTCGCCTTCGAGCGGCTGGAGGGCGACGAGGACCTCACCGCGTGGACCGCCGAGTTCCTCGCTTTGGAAGCCGCCGGTTGGAAGGGCGAGGCTCGCTCCGCTCTTGCGAGCGCCCCCGACACCGCGGCGCTGTTCGGCGAAGCGCTGATCGGCGCGGCTGCGGCAGGCCGGCTGGAACGGCTCGCGCTCCGTGTCAATGGCCGCGCCATCGCGATGCTGGTCAACTTCATCACCCCGCCGGGTGCCTTCAGCTTCAAGACCGCCTTCGACGAGGATTACGCGCGCTTCTCTCCGGGGATGCTGTTGCAGCTTGAAAACCTCGCGCTGCTGGAGCGCCCGGAGGTCGATTGGGCCGACAGCTGCGCAGCCGAAGGCCACCCGATGATCGAACGCCTGTGGCGAGGGCATCGCCGCATGGTCAGCCTCAATATTGCCATCGGCGGCCCGCTGCGGCGCGCGCTGTTCCGTCTGCTGATGGCTTGGGAAACCCGCAAGAGGAGCACGTCATGAACGCCCCCGCCCGCTTTACCGATGCGCTCGACGCGCCCGTCTTCAGCGCGCCTGCCCGCGCAAGGTTCGCCGCACACTACCCAGAAAAGCCGCACATTCTCGGCCATACGCTCACCAGCCATCCGCTGCTCGAGATCGAGGCGCTGGCGCAGCTCGCCGAGCTGCTGCCGATCAAGAGCGTGGAATACAACCGCGGCGATCTGCCGATCGGGGTTGACGGCAAGCCGGCCTTGAACGGGCTGACCATCGCCGAGACGATCCGCAAGGTCGCAGAAGCCGAGAGCTGGGCGGTGCTCAAGAACATCGAACAGGTCCCGGCCTACAACGACCTGCTGCTCGGCCTGCTGGGCGAAATCCGCCCCGAGATCGAGGCTGCGACGGGCGCGATGCTGACGCCGCAGGGCTATATCTTCGTCTCCAGCCCCAATTCGGTCACGCCCTACCACTTCGATCCCGAGCACAACATCCTGCTCCAGATCCGCGGCACCAAGGTGATGACGCAGTTCCCCGCAGGCGACACCCGCTTCGTGCCGGACGCGGCACACGAAACATACCATTCGGGCGGCCCGCGAGAATTGAAGTGGGACGACGCGATGCTCGCTCACGGAAAGGAGTTTCCCCTCACTCCAGGCGAGGCGTTGTTCGTGCCGGTGATGGCACCGCATTTCGTGAAGAACGGCCCCTCCCCGTCGGTCTCGCTGTCGATCACTTGGCGCAGCGAGTGGAGCTACCGCGAAAGCGATGCACGCATCTTCAACGCCATGCTGCGTGGGCGCGGCTTCACGCCCAAGGCCCCGGGACGCTTCCCGCATCAGAACTACACCAAGGCCTATGCCTTCCGCATCATGCGCAAGCTGGGATTGACGGGAAACTGACCGCGCCGCATGGCCCTGCGCCATGACTGACACGCCCACCAATCAGGAACTGGTCGCAGGCCTCATCCGCCTGCTCACCGTCGAGAAGCGCGCCGCCGATGTCTATGCCGGCCCGCCGCAGACCGACGGGATCGGCCGGGTGTTCGGCGGGCAGGTCCTCGCGCAGGCGCTCCAAGCCGCGCAAGGCACCGTCACCGATGGCAAGCGAGCGCACTCGCTCCACGCCTATTTCCTGCGCGGCGGGCGCGAGGGTGTGCCGATCGAATACCGCATCGAGCGCGACTTCGACGGCAAGAGCTTCGCCAACCGCCGTGTGGTCGCAGCGCAGGAGAACGAGGAGGGGATCGCAGTCCCGATCCTCAACCTCACGGCCAGCTTCCAGCAGCCCGAAGAGGGCCTCGAACACATCGACTCGCCGATGCCCGACGTGCCCCGTCCGGACGATCTGCGCCCCGACATGGAGCAGCGCCGCGAGATCGCGGCGCAATGGGGCGACCGCCTCAGCGACCAGCAGCGCCGCATGATGCTGCGCCCGCGCCCGATCGAGATGCGCACCACCGACCGCCTGCACTGGATGAGCAGCGAACCGCGCGAACCGCGCGCGCACAGCTGGTTCCGGGTCGCAGCGCCCATCACTGGCGCCGACGACACGCCCTCGCTCCACCGCGCGATCATCACCTACGCCAGCGACTACACCCTGCTCGGCACCAGCGCCCTGCCGCATGGCCTCAGCTGGATGCGAAACGAGCTGGTCGGCGCGAGCCTCGATCACGCGATCTGGTTCCACCGCGACGCGCGGGCGGACGAATGGCTGCTCTACGCCACCGATGCGCCGTGGTCAGGCGGAGGACGCGGCTTCAACCGCGGACGGATCTTCAACCTCGCGGGCAAACTCGTGGCGAGCGTTGCGCAGGAAGGGATGATGCGGCGGCGGGTCAAGGACTGACCCCAGCCTCAATGCGCGAGGAAGATCGGCACCTTCGGCTCGCTCAGCATCCGGCGCGTAACCCCGCCCAGCAGCATCTCGGCCAGCCGCGTGTGGCCGTAGGCGCCCATCACGATCAGCGAGCATTCGCGGAGCTGCGCTGCGGCAAACAGGGTGTCGGCGATAGAGGCTTCGCCGCGCGGTAGCTCCACCATTTCGCAGTCGATCCCGTGGCGGCTCAGGTAGTTCGCTCCCTCGGTCGAGGGAAGGTCGAAGCCAGCACGGTCGCCAGCCTCGATCACGCTCGCCAGCGTCACCCGGCACGAACAGGCGAGCAGCGGCAGGGCAGCACGCAGGGCATGAGCCCCTTCCGGCGAGCCATTCCATGCCACCAGCATCGGCGCGCCTATGTCGAAGCTCTGGGCATCGGCAGGCACCACCAGCACCGGAACCGGCGCATGCAGCACCACCTCGCCCACCAGCGACGATGGCCCGCGTCCGTCCGTCCCGTTCTGAGCGGGGCCGAGGATCACAACATCGGCGAGCGGCGAGGCTTCGAGAAGGCGCTGCGGCGCCATTCCGTATTCGAAGCGCCAGTCCCAAGGCACGCCTTCATGCTCCAGTTCCTTTTCGATCCGGGCGCGCAGGTTGTCGGCGTTCTCCTTGATCACCGGTATCGCCGCCGCCATGGATGAGCCGTAGATGTCGCCCGGCGCGAAAATCTCGTAGCTGACCGCCTGCAGGCAGGTGATGTGGCCGTTGGTCGAGCGGGCCAGATCAAGCGCCACCTGCAACCGCGCCGCCATTGCGGGATCATAGTCGATGTGCAGCAAAATCGATTTCATCGCGGGTCTCCAAGTGTCGGGACGATGAATCGGCCTCATCGGCGGGAGGGGCCTTGATTTGGATCAACATGGGCTCTCCGTTCTGCACCCTTGCCAGCTTGCCCGCACTCGCGCATCCTTTGTCTGAGGGAGAGACCTATGCAGATCATGCGCCACCCGCCGGTCAAGACCAGCCTCGAGCCGTCGAACCACCCCTATCTGACGGGGCCGTGGACGCCGCTCCACGAGGAGGTCGACGTGGCCGAGCTTGAGGTGATCGCAGGCGCAATTCCCGCCGACATCGACGGCATCTATCTGCGCAACACCGAGAACCAGGTGCACCAGCCGCTCGGGCGGCATCACCCCTTCGATGGCGACGCGATGATCCACCAGGTCAACATTTCCGGCGGCAAGGCGAGCTATCGCAATCGCTTCGTGCGCACCCATTGCTTCGAGGCCGAGCAGATTGCGGGCCAATCGCTGTGGGGCGGGTTGATGGACCCATGGGGCACCTCGAAACGCCCCGGGTTCGGCGCGCATGGCGGGCTCAAGGACACCGGCTCGACCGACATCATCGTTCATGCCGGGACGGCCTACGCGACGCTCTACCAGTGCGGCGAGGCGTGGATGCTCGATCCGGTCACGCTCGGCAGCCGCGGCAAGGCGCCGTGGGTTCCTTTGGACGGTATCTCTGCACACCCCAAGGTTGACGAAGGGACGGGCGAGTTGATGTTCTTCAACTACTCCAAGCACGCGCCTTTCATGCATTACGGCGTCGTGGATCGCACCGGCGCGCTGGTCCATTACGTCCCTGTCCCCCTGCCGGGCCCGCGCCTGCCGCACGACATGGCGATCACACCCAACTGGTCGATCCTCAACGATATGCCGCTGTTCTGGGACGAAGAGCTGCTCACGCGCGACATCCATGCCGCGCGTATCCATGAAGGCATTCCGACCCGCTTTGGCCTGATCCCGCGCCGCGGTCAGAGCGACGAGATCCGCTGGTTCGAAGCATCGCCGACTTACGTGCTCCACTGGACCAATGCATGGGAGGAGGGCGACGAAGTTATCCTCGAGGGCTACCACCAAGCCAAGCCCATGCCCGATCCGCTGGAGGAAATGGGCCGGTACAGCCACATGATGGCTTACGTGGACGAGCACTCCTTCCAGAGCCGCCTCCACCGTTGGCGCTTCAACCTCAAGACCGGCGAAACCCGCGAGGAGCGGCTGGGCGAGCGGATCGTCGAATTCGGGATGATCAACCCGCACTACGCCATGAAGAAAAGCCGCTACGTCTGGTCGACCACCACGCGGCCCGGATGGTTCCTGTTCAACGGCTATGTCCGCCACGACACCGAGACAGGCGAAGAACAGGTCTATCGCCTGCCCGAGGGCGTCTATGCGAGCGAAAGCCCGATGATCCCCAAGAAGGGCGCTCAATCGGAGGATGACGGTTATCTCGTCACCTTCCTGATCGACGAGAACACCGGGACTTCGCAGTGCGCGATCCTCGATGCTTCCGACATCGCCAAGGGACCGATCTGCCGTTTGGCACTGCCACACAAGCTGTGTTCCGGCACGCATTCGGTGTGGGTCGAGCATGACCAGCTGCGCGCTGATGCAGCCTTCCACGCGCAGCGTTTTGCCCTCGCCTGACCCTGTCGCCGCTCGACACCCGTCGAACCTCCGGCGTCGCTCGTCCCCGTCGCGGTTGTGCGTGCCGGGGTCCAAGCCTAGCCCGCCATACCGAACACCGCCCCAAGGAATATCCGACATGACCCTGCGCCTCGCCCTCGCCGCCTCGACGGCTTTGCTGCTCTCGCCGCTGCCCGCCCTCGCGCAGACCGCAGCCGAGCCCACCGCCGCAGCCGCGAGCGTCAACCAGTCCGAGCACGAAAAGCTCTTCGCGCTGTTCGACGATGCCGATGCGCGTGACCTTGCGCTCAACCCGCTCAGCCGGTTGTTCCGCGGCGACGAAGAGAACGCCGGGCGCCTCGGCGACCTGCTGACGGATTCGAGCTTCCTCGCCAGCCGCACCGACATCAAGCTCAACCTCGCGCTGCTCGCGCAGATCGACCGGACGAAGCTCGATGAGACCGACCAGCTTGCCTACGACGTGTTCAAGTACACGCAGGAAACCAATCTCAAGGGCTACACCGACGAGATGCGCGCGCTGACCGAAGTGCGCCCGCTTAACCACTTCTTCGGGCTGCACACCTTCTACCCCACGCTTGCCAGCGGCACCGGGGTCGCGCCGTTCAAGACCATGGCGAATTACGAGGACAACCTCAGCCGCCACAATGATTACATCGCCTTCGTCGACCGGGCGATCGGCAAGTTCCGCGAAGGGATGAAGAGCGGCGTGCTCGAAACCAAGCTGACCGTCGGGATCATGGTCACCCAGCTCGACACGCAGCTTGGCCAGCCGATCGGCGAATCCCAGTACATGGGCCCGACGACGATGTTCCCCGAGAGCTTCTCCGATGCCGACAAGGCGCGGCTGACGGCGGCCTACGAGGCGAAGACCCGCGAAATCTACACGGCCAACACCCGCCTGCGCGACTTCCTGCGCGACGAGTACCTGCCGGTCGCGCGCGACAGCATCGGCCTCAGCCAGATGAAGGGCGGGGACAAGCTCTACGCCCGGCTGATCGAGGAATCGACCACCCTGCCGCTTGATGCCGAGACCATCCACCAGCTTGGCCTCTCGGAGGTCGCGCGGATCAAGACCGATCTCGAAAAGCTCAAGAAGGAAGTGAAGTTCAAGGGCACGCTCACCCAGTTCTTCGACTATGTCCGCACCGACCCCAAGTTCCAGCCCAAGACCCGCGAAGGGCTAACGCAGAACTTTTACAACATCGGCAAGCAGGTCGATGCCAAGGTCCGCACGCTGTTCTCGCTGGTGCCCAAATCGCCGCTGGAGATCCGCCCCTATGACCCCACCACCGAGAAGTTCGAGGCCGGCGGATCCTATCAATCAGGCTCGCCGGACGGGAAGCGGCCGGGCGTGTTCTACTTCAACGCCTATGACCTGCCGAGCCGCCTGACGCCGGGCGAAGTGACGCTCTACCTCCACGAAGGTTCGCCGGGGCACCACTTCCAGATCAGCCTCGCGCAGGAGAACGAGGCGCTGCCCGCCTTCATGCGCTTTGGCGGCACGACCAGCTATGTCGAAGGCTGGGCGCTCTATGCCGAGACGCTCGGCAACGAGATGGGCTTCTACAAGGACCCGTGGAACCGCTACGGGACGCTGCAGGACGAACAGCTGCGCGCGATGCGGCTGGTGGTCGATACCGGCATCCACGCCAAAGGCTGGACCCGCGATCAGGCGATCAAATACATGCTCGCAAACTCCGGCATGACCCGCACCGAGGTGGTGGCCGAAGTCGATCGTTACATCGCCATTCCCAGCCAGGCGCTCGCCTACAAGATCGGCGCGCTCAAGATCCAGGAGCTGCGCAAGCGGGCGGAAACGAAGCTCGGGGCGAAGTTCGACATCAAGGCCTTCCACGAGCAGGTGCTGAACACTGGCGGCCTGCCGCTGGCGGTTCTGGAAGCCAAAATCGACCGCTGGATCGCGGCTCAAGCCGCCAAGTAGCCTGATGTCCGGCCTATGCCGGCAGCACAGCTTGCCGCATTCCATGCCCCGATTGCCCGCTCCGGCGGCCATGCGGCCACGCTTGTTCATCTAACAGAAAGGCACTGGTCAACACGCAGCCCCTCGCGCATTCCATCCACCACGGGCCGCTCAAGGGATCGTGGCCCGCAGCGCAGGAGCAAAAACTGTGAAAACGACCATTCTCACCTCGCGAAAGATCGCCCTTGCGGCCCTTCTCGGAGCCGCCACTGCCACCGGCCTTGCGGCTCAGACCACGCCCGCCCCGAGCGATCAGGGCGAGGTTCTGACGACCGTCTACGGCTCGCTTCCGCCGCTTTCCGAGATGCAGGAAGGCCCCAAGGTCACCGGCATGATCACTGCCCGCAAGGGTGGCCGCCTTCAGATCACGAGCGATGACGGCACTGTGACCATGGTCACGCTACATCCCGAAACCGAAATCCGCAGCCGCGGCGGTTTCCTCGGGATCGGCAACAAGACCTTTGACCAGAAAGCTCTGAGCAACGGCATGCCGGTGACCATCAAGACCTCGCAATACGGCGAGGGTCTGGTGGCCAACGAAGTGCGTTTCACCGCCGATGACCGCCGGATCGCGGCGATGATCCGCGGCGGGACCTCGCAGCAGTTCGGCGAACAGGGCGAGGCGATCCAGCAGAACGCCGCTGCTACCGAAGCCCTGCGCGGTCGGCTTGGCGACATCGACAAGTACAACCTGCTGACCACCACCAACGTCTACTTCGACACCGGCAAGGCGACGCTGACGCCGCAGTACAAGTCGGAGCTTTGCACTGCCGCGCAGGCGGCTGATGCCAACGAGAATTCGCTGCTGCTGGTGCTCGGCTATGCCGACATTACCGGCTCGCAGGAGCTCAACCAGACCCTCTCGGAAAAGCGTGCTGCTGCCGTGGTCAACCACCTTCAGCAGGTCTGCAAGTGGAAGCCCTACCGGATGCTGACGCCGACCGGGATGGCGACCGCCGATCCGGCTGCCGACAATGCCACCGCTGCCGGTCGCGCGCAGAACCGCCGCGTTTCGGTCAATGTGCTGGTGAGCAAGGCGCTCGACACGCAGTAAGTGACGCGGGGCCGCTGCCTGTCGCGGCGGCCCCCGTTTACGCCATGTTTCACGTGAAACATCGCCGGTTTTGCCTGCCTGAGGCCGTTCAAAACGTGCCTAAAGGGGGTCTGGAAGGGGTCTGGAGGGGGTCTAAACCGATCTAGCGGCCCTCTAAAACGATCTGCCCCGCCCCGCCTCACCCGCCCGCGTGGTAGAAATCATAGACCTTGCGCGCCACCGTGGCGCTTACCCCCGGCGCCCGCTGCAAGTCTTCGAGCGAGGCTGCCCGCACCTTCGACGCCGTTCCGAAATGCAGCAGCAGCGCGCGCTTTCGCGCCGGCCCGATGCCCTGGATCTCGTCCAGCTGCGAGGCCGTGATCGCCTTCGACCGCTTCGCCCGGTGGGCGCCGATCACGAAGCGGTGCACCTCGTCGCGCAGGTTCTGCAAGTGGAACAGCAAGGGCGACCCCGGCGGCAGCATCTTCTCGCGCCCGTCGGGGAAGTGGAACACCTCGCGCCCCTCGCGTCCGTGGTTGGGCCCCTTGGCAACACCGACAACCGCCACCTCGTCGGTCAGGCCGTATTCCTCCAGCACCCGCATCACGCTCGACAGCTGGCCCTTGCCGCCGTCGATCAGCATCAGATCAGGCAATACCGCCTCGTGCCCGCCGGGCTTGGCATCCGCCGCCGGTTCGCCGCCCTCCCCTTCGGCAAAGCTGCGGAACCGCCGCGCCATCACTTCGCGCATCATCGCGAAGTCGTCGTTCGATTGCGCCTCGCGGATATTGAACTTGCGGTACTGCGACTTCTCGAACCCGTCCGGCCCCGCCACCACCATCGCGCCCACCGCCTTGGTGCCCTGAATGTGGCTGTTGTCGTAGACCTCGATCCGCTGCGGCGGCGCATCGAGTTCAAGGAACTCGGCCAACTCGCGGTTGAGCTTTGCCTTGGTGCCGCTCTCCGCCAGCCGCCGTTCCAGCGCCTCGACGGCATTGCGCTGCGCCTGCGCCATCAGCTTGCGCCGGTCGCCGCGCTCGGGGATCGAGATGACGACCCTGCGCCCCGCCAGCTCGCTCAGCGCGGCTTCGATCAGCTCGCGCTCGGGCAGTTCGCGATCGACGAGGATCGTCGGCGGCGGCGGCACTTCCTCGTAGAATTGCAGCATCACGTCGGCCAGCACCTGCGCCTCGTCCACGTCCGCCGTGTGGCGCGGGAACAGCGCACGGTGGCCCCAGTTCTGCCCGCCGCGGATGAAGAAGGACTGCACGCTCATCTGGCCCTTGCTGGCCGCCAGCGCGAACACGTCCGCATCGCCCAACCCCGCCGCATTGATCGCTTGCGAGCCCTGAATGAAGGTCGCCGCGCGCAGCCGGTCGCGCAGCATCGCCGCGGTCTCGAAGTTGAGATTGGCCGCAGCCTCGGCCATCTGGCGCTCCAGATCGGCCTGCACCGCGCCGGACTTGCCCGAGAGGAAGTCCTTCGCCTGCCGTACGAGCACGTCGTAATCGGACTCTGACACTCGCCCCACGCAGGGCGCCGAACACCGCTTGATCTGGTAAAGCAGGCACGGCCGGTCGCGGTTGTTGAAGAAGCTGTCGGTGCAGCTCCTCAGCAAGAACAGCTTCTGCAACGCGTTGAGCGTCGTGTTGACGCTGCCTGCGCTCGCAAACGGCCCGTAGTAATTGCCCTTGGCCCGCCGCGCGCCGCGATGCTTCTGGATGCGCGGGAAGGTGTGGTCGGCGCGCAGCAGGATGAAGGGGAAGCTCTTGTCGTCGCGCAGCAGCACATTGTAGGCCGGGCGGAACCGCTTGATCAGCTGCGCTTCGAGCAGCAGCGCCTCGGCCTCGGAATTGGTGGTGATGATCTCCATGCTGCGGGTCTGGCTGACCATGCGCTGGAGCCGACCGGGTAGCCCGGCAATCTGGGTGTAGTTGGCGACGCGCGCCTTCAGCGAGCGCGCCTTGCCCACATAGAGCACCTCGCCCCGCGCATCGAGCATCCGGTAGACGCCCGGGCTGGGCTTGAGCACCCGCACTGTCTCGCGGATCGCCGCCACGCCCGCTTCCAGATCGGGCTGCGCGCTGGACACGGTATAGGCGGCGCGCTCCTCGTTGAAGCGATCGCCGCCGCCGGGGGTCTGGGGGGTGCCTGCGGGGGTTCGGGCCATGCGGTGCCAATAGGGACTGCGGGGGGCGATTGGCAATTCCCCCGCAGCCACATACGTGCGGGTATTCATTCAGGCAGCGGCGATGGTCTTTGCGATTTCATCGATCGGCTGGTTGGCTACGGCCTTGGCGACCTCGCCCGCCAGACGCTTCTCGAGCTCCACGTGGTAGTGGGGACGTAGCTCGCCCAGCGAACGCTTGTCAGCGACGACGATGAGATGCGCGAACTTGTTGGTCTTGGCCTGATGGTTCAGCCACTCCGCCGCAGCCGCGCTATGCGCCGCCTCGTCCAGATCAGGGTCGGTGTGGTGCTGGGTGGCGCCGGATTGGCGCATCGTGCCCGCGCTACGGGCGGCCGGATCGAGGTCGGGCGAGCCGAGGTCCTGGAGTTGCGGATTGGCGGCATCGCCGATGTTGTGCAGCCACAGGAACCGCTCGCCGTCGATAACGGCCACGTATGCGCCGTCGGGGATTTGCATGGGAAGAACTCCGATCTGGTAAGCCGCGGGTGGCGGCCTGACAGTGGGGTTACCGGGGCTGGCCGATCAGGTTCCGTCATGCGGGGCGAACGGGGTGGACGGACGCGCGCTCGGGGCCGAACCGCCGGCAAAGCGATGCGGCATTGGCAATCAGCGGCAGCGCCACTAACGCCGCCTGCGTGAGCGAACATGATGTCATCATTCTCGGCGCAGGTGCGGCCGGGCTCTATTGCGCGGGGCAAGCGGGGCAGCGGGGTTTGCGGGTTGCGCTGCTCGAGAAGGCGGACGCGCCGGGCAAGAAGATCCTGATTTCGGGCGGGGGGCGCTGCAACTTCACCAATATCGGCGCGGGGCCGGGTAACTACCTCTCCGCCAACCCCCATTTCGCCAAGAGCGCGCTGGCCCGCTACACGCCCGCCGATTTCATCGCGCTGGTCGAGAAGCACGGGATCGCGTGGCACGAGAAGACGCTGGGCCAGCTGTTCTGCGATGGGTCTGCCAAGCAGATCGTGGCGATGCTGCTGGATGAATGCCCGCCCGATCGCGTGACGCTCACCTGCGATGTCGATGTGGCCGATGTTGCGAAGGCCGATGGTGTTTTCATCGTTACCGCCGCCGATGGTCGCACGTGGCAGGCGCCCGCGCTGGTGATCGCCACCGGCGGGCCTTCGATCCCCAAGATGGGCGCGAGCGACTTTGCCTATGGGCTGGCGCGCCAGTTCGGACTGAAGGTTGTCGAGCCGCGCCCTGCCCTCGTCCCGCTGACGCTGGGGGGCGAGGATGTGCTGTTCCGCGAGCTGTCGGGCGTCGCCGCGCCGGTGCGGGCGCGGGCGGGGAAGACCGAGTTCGCCGAGGCTGCGCTGTTCACCCACAAGGGGCTGTCGGGCCCGGCGATCCTGCAAGTTTCGAGCTACTGGCGGCGCGGCGAGGCGGTGGGGATCACGTTCCTCCCCGAGGCGTCAAGCGACTGGCTGGTCGAAGCCAAGCGCGACCGCCCGCGCGCGCATTTGAAGACGCTGCTGCGCGAGGCCCTACCCGCGCGGCTCGCCGATGCGCTGGCCGACCGGCTGGGGCTGGAGCGCGAGCTGGGCAACCTGTCGGACAAGGACCTGCGCAGCGCCCAGACACAGCTCGGCGACTGGCGGTTCACGCCCAACGGCACCGAGGGCTATGCCAAGGCAGAAGTGACCGCCGGCGGCATCGCCACGGCGGAGCTATCCAGCCGGACGATGGAAGCTGCCAAGGTCCCTGGCCTCTATGCCATCGGCGAGGCGGTCGACGTCACCGGATGGCTCGGCGGCTACAACTTCCAGTGGGCCTGGGCGAGCGGCCATGCCTGCTCCGAGGCGCTGGCGGCCGCTCGCGCCTAGAACAACTTCCGGATTTCGAAGCCGAGGTAGAGCCCCAGCGGGTCGATCACGAAGGGCTGGTAGTTGATCGGTGTCGCCCCGTTCGAATCGCGCACCTTGCGCTGCGCGTCGAACAGGTTGTCGGCGATCAGGCTGACCCGCAGGTCCTTCAGCGCGCCCTCGTTCTTGCCCGTGATCTCGCCCAGATTGCCGAACAGGCGCAGGTTGAAGGTCACGATGTCACCGAAGAAAATGTCGGTGCTGCCCGGCAGGCCCGAACCGTCGAGGCGGGTCGTGCCGGTGTAGATGCCCGACAGGCGCATCCCCATGCCCTTGCCGAAGATGCCCGCTTCGAGGCGGCTCGACTGGCGCGGCTGGCCGAAGGCTCCGGTCGCCTGCCCGTCGAGCTGGTCGAGCGGCTGGAGACCGGGCGCGATCAGGATCTCGTTGGCGAGCTCGATCGTGTGGGTGAGGTTGAAGAAGTAGCGCCACCCTTGGAAGTTGCGTCCCTGCGCCAGCGGATTGAAGGCCGGGCCACCTGCCGGTGCGCCTCCTGCTGCTGCCGGAGCGCCGCCCGGTGCCGCTGCTTGCGGTGCCGCGGCGCAGAAGCGCTGCTTGAACTGCTCGAGCGCCTCGGGCGGGATCGTGCCGTCGGGCTTGCGCGAGCGGTCGAGCGCCATCTTGATGAAGGCGGGGTCGACACCGGGAAGCTCGGCCGAGACATCCTCGCCGCGGTCGATCTTGCCGACCAGCGCGGCGATTGCTGCCGTGCCGTCGGGCCCGCAGGCGCGCTCGCGGAAGGCGGCGATCTGCGGGGGCATTCCGCCGGGACCGCCCGGAGCGCCAGGTGCGCCGGGTGCTCTTGGAGCACCACCCGGAGCGCCGCCCATCATCGCCGGATCGATGCTGCAGATGCGCGTGCGGAACTGGGCGAGCTTCGCCGGATCGACCTTGCCATCCGCACCGCGCACCCGCGACAGCATCGGGGCGAGGGCCTTGGCGTCTACACCCGGGTATTCAGCGGAGATGTCCGCGCCGCTGTCCGCTGCGGCTGCGAGCTTCTCGAGGAAGGCCGCACCGTCATCGGCACACAGGCGGGTGCGGAAGGCCATGAACTGCTCGCGTTGCGCGGCGCTGGGCGCAAAGCCCCCGCCGAAGCCGCCCGCGGGCGGTCCGCCGGCACCGGCTTGCGGAGCCGGAGCAGGAGCCGCGCCGGTCGTGGGCGCTGCGGGCTGAGGCGCTGCCGCTGCGGGCGCGCCTCCACCGCCGCCGAACCGGCCACCACCGCCGCCGCCCGGACCGCCAAATCCGCCACCCCCCGCAGGCGCGCCGATGCTGCCGTTGGTCGAGAGGGTGAATTGCAGGCGGTCGGACTTGGTCTTGGCAAAGCTCACCGAGCGCCGGTCGACCGCGGTCACACGGCCGCTGGCATCGCGCGTGATGCGCCCGGGGAAGGCCGCCTCGATATCCGAGGTGATCTGCGGGAACGCGCTGACCACATTGTCCGAACGGTTGCGGATATATTCGACCGTCAAGCGCGTGTCCTTGATGAAGGGCAGCTCCCAGTTGGCCGCGAACTTCCAGTCGCGCTGCGTCTCGGCGGGCAGGTTGGGATTGCCCCCCGTCTGCACCGTCGCCAGCACGGTCTCGCCGCGCACGAAGTCGTAGACCGGCACGTTCTGGTTGAAGATCTGCGGATTGCCGAGCGCGGTCAACGTCGGCGCCACTTCGCGCCAGATATAGGTCGCCGACAGGTCGAGCTTCTCGAACGGCTTCCACGTCAGCCCGGCGTTCCAGTCGCCCAGCATCCCGAAATCGCTGTAATCGTCCACCCCGGCCTGGAGGTTGAGCGTGAAGTCGCCGAGCGCATCGGCAACCTCGTCTCGGCGGCTGGTGAGCGGCACCACGAGGTTGACGCCGGTCGAAAGATCGCGGCGCGTCAGGCTCGCGCCCGCTGCCGTGCGGGTGTCGGTGCTCTCGATCTTCTGCCAGTCGAGCCGCACGTCGAAGGTCGCGAGGATGTCGCCAGCCGGAAGCGTGGCGACCCGGCCTTGCAGCGTGTTGAGGTTCGACGCCGTGATCACCCGGCTGCGCGCCACGTCGAAACCGTTGGCGGTGTCGGTCGGCAGCGCGCCGGTGACCGCGAGCGTACCCGCCAGCGCCGCGTTCTGGAACACCGCGAGCTGCGTCGGCGTGAGACGCCGGTCGATCTCGGTCTCGGTCTCGGCCAGCGAGGCGTCGAAGGTGCTGGTCAGGCGGAAGTTGTTGACCGGCTTGTTGAGCGATCCCGCCGTGGAGATCGTGTCGGTCGAGGAACGACGCGCCAGCGGGCTGTCAGCGCCGAAGGTGCGCAGCGTGCCCGCATCGAGCGGATTGCGGCGCAGCGTGACGGTGTTGAGACCGTCGAGGCTGCGGCTCTCGTCGCGATTGTAGTTGAGGTTCGCGCTCAGCGACATGCCGCTGTCGATGATCGCCTTGGCCCAGGAGACGTTGCTCTCGAGGCTGAAGGTGTCGGCCAGCAGGCTGCGGTAGCCGGCCTGCGCCGGATCGCCGGGCACGGTCGAAACCGACCCCGGGGTCTGGACGATGTTGCGCTCGGCCTCGGTGAGCAGCGAGGTGTCGTTGACCTCGATATTGGCATTGATCCGTGCGCCGTTCTCGATCTTCAGGATGCCGAGCTGCTGCTCGGAGCGGCTGTAGCCGCCGCGCGAGGGGATCTGGTATTCAAGCTCGACCTGCCGGTTCGAATACTTGTCCTTGAGGATAAGGTTGATCACGCGGCGATCGGGCGCGAAGCCGAAACGCTGGGCGACTTCTTCGGGGAACACCTCGACCCGCGCGAGGGCTTCGGGCGGGTAGTTGGCGAATTCGCGGAAGGACCCGATGCGGATACCGTTGACGAGGATGACCGGCATCCCGCCGCCGCCACGCCCGCGCGCCGAACCGGTGCGCGCACTGATCTGGGCGATGAGGTCGGTGATCGAGGTGACGCCCTCGGCAGCGATCTGCGTCTCGTCGAGCTGGAGCAGCGGGGCCTGATCGACGATCAGCTGACCCCTGATCCGCCCGGAGCGGACCACGATTTCGCCATCCGTCGAATCCGCCACATCGCCTTCGCTGACATCAGCGACGCCGCTGGCGCTCTCGGGCTGCTTGGTGTTGACCGGGACCGAGGCGGGCTGCGGCTGGGCGCTCGCGGTGCCCTCGGCGGCGACCGGCAGGGCAAGCGCCAGAACGGAGGCACAGGTGCCTGCGCGCAGCATGGCGCGGGAAATCGGGGAGAGGTTCATGTGGTCCCTTTAAATTGCATTTCTATCGTCGGGGCGGCTGTTACCGCTCCCGTTGGGGTGCCCGATGGCGAAAGCCGGGCCTTCGCTAGAGGCGCTCGCGTCTTGGAAAATCGCGCTAATCCCCGCTGATCATGGCCCTTAACGCACGAGCCTTCCCTTTTGGTTCCCGCATCGCTAAAGCGCGGCCACTGATCGACGGGCGTATTGTGCGCCGCAACGCAAAACAAAGGGAATTCATGGCCAAGGAAGAACTCCTCGAAATGCGCGGGCGCGTGGTTGAGTTGCTGCCCAATGCGATGTTCCGGGTGGAGCTTGAAAACGGCCATGAAGTGCTCGGCCACACCGCGGGCAAGATGCGCAAGAACCGCATCCGCGTGCTGGTGGGCGATGAAGTGCTCTGCGAGCTGACTCCTTACGACCTCACCAAGGCGCGCATCACCTACCGCTTCATGCCGGGTCGCGGCGGCCCCGGCCCGCAATAAGGGCCAAGGGCCCCGCATGGTGGGCTCTCTCCATCTGACATTGGCCTCGGCCTCGCCGCGCCGCCGCGAGTTGCTCGCGCGGCTCGGCCTTGCGCCTGACGCCGTGTTACCAGCCGACATCGACGAAACCCCGCTGAAGACCGAGCTTCCCCGCGCCTATGCCTTGCGCATGGGGCGCGAGAAGGCGCTGGCGGTGGACGCCCCGGGCTTCGTGCTGGCGGGCGACACGGTGGTGGCCGTCGGGCGGCGCATCCTTCCCAAGACCGAAACCGAAGCCGAGGCCCGCGCCTGTCTCGAACTGATGAGCGGGCGGCGGCACCAGGTGCTCTCCAGCGTCGTGCTGCGCGCGCCCGATGGCACCCTGCGCGAACGGCTCGACGAGACCGTGGTGTGCTTCAAGCGTCTCTCCCCGCAAGAGATCGCGGCCTATCTCGCGGGCGGCGAGTGGCAGGGCAAGGCGGGCGGCTATGCTATCCAGGGCGCGGCCGAGGGTCTGATCGCGTGGATCAGGGGCAGCCATTCGGGCGTGATGGGACTGCCGCTCTACCACACCCGCGCGCTGCTCAAGGCGGCTGGGTTCCCCATTGGCTGAGTGGCTGATCGAGGAGGGCATCGGCGAACGCCGCGCCCTGCTGGTCGATGGCGAGCGGGTGCTGGCAGCCAAGGTCATGTGGCCGGGCGAGCTTGCCGCAGGCGCACGCGTCTCGGGCAAGCTCACCGCCAAGCTCAAGGGCACGCGGCGCGGGATTGCGCTGCTGGCGGGCGGCACCGAGGCGCTGGTCGATCACTTGCCCCCGCAGGCAACCGAAGGACAGACGCTCGACCTTGTCGTCACCCGCACCGCGATTGCCGAGCGCGGACGGCTGAAGCGCGCGCAGGTGCGGGTGGCTGGAGCGGACGCGCCCTCCCCTGCCCCGTCGTGGCCCGAGGGGCGTGTCGTGCGCCGCTTTCCCGCAGGATTGTGGGACGAGGTGTGGCACGCGGCCTCATCAGCCAGCATCGACTTTCCCGGCGGTGAGGTGCTGGTCAGCGTCACGCCTGCCATGACCGTGATCGACATCGACGGCGTGGGAGCCCCGCGCGAGGTGGCGCTCGCGGCCATCCCGGCCATTGCCCAAGCGCTCGCATGGTTCGACCTCGGCGGGAACATCGGCATCGACTTTCCGACCCTCGCCGCCAAGGACGATCGCCGTGCGGTCGACGAGGCGCTCGGGGCGGCGCTGGCCGGCTGGCCGCATGAGCGCACCGCAATGAACGGCTTCGGCTTTGTCCAGCTTATCGCGCGGCTCGAAGGCCCCTCGCTGCTGCATCGATTCGTCACCGCGCGCCTCGGCATGGCGGCTCGGATGGCGCTGCGTCGGGCGGAGCTGGCGGCTGACGGCACAGGGCGGGTGTTGCTGCTGACGGTGCATCCCGCGCTCAAGGCCAAGCTCAACGACGAGTGGCTGGCCGATCTTGCCCGCCGAACGGGTCGCGAAGTGCGGATCGAGGCCGATCCCGGCCTTGCCATCGAAGCGGCCCATGCCCAGTTACTGGACGCATGACCTTCTCCGCATCCAAACCCTGCCCGATCTGCCGCAAACCGCGCAACGAGCAATTTCATCCGTTCTGCTCGCAACGCTGCAAGGACCGCGATCTGGCGCGCTGGTTCTCCGATTCCTACGCGGTCCCCGGCCCGGCCGCAGACCCCGACGAACTGGCCCGCGAAGACTGGCGCGAGCAGGATTGACGAGCGGGCGCGAAAGCCTCTTGCCAACCCCTGTCCCCTTCGCCATAGGGCCGCTCTCATTTGCTCGCCGGGGCAGCCACATGGCTTTTCCCCGTCGCTCGCAGCGAATGCCCGGGTAGCTCAGGGGTAGAGCAGCGGATTGAAAATCCGCGTGTCGGTGGTTCAAATCCGCCCCCGGGCACCATTCGCTAACGGCTTGAGCCGGGCTGGGAGTGCCGACCTTATGTCTCGCCGCACCAAACTCTACGAAGGCAAGGCCAAGATCCTCTATGAGGGTCCGGAGCCGGGCACGCTGATCCAGTATTTCAAGGACGATGCGACCGCCTTCAACGCGGAGAAGAAGGGCACGATCAACGGCAAGGGCGTGATCAACAATCGCATCAGCGAGCACGTCTTCACCCGCCTCGCCCATATCGGCATCCCGACCCATTTCATCCGCCGCCTCAACATGCGCGAGCAGCTGATCCGGCAGGTCGAGATCATCCCCTTGGAAGTGGTGCTGCGCAACGTCGCGGCCGGTTCGATCAGCAAGCGCCTCGGCATCGAGGAAGGCGAGCCCCTGCCGCACACGCTCATCGAGTATTACTACAAGGACGACGCGCTGGGCGATCCGCTGGTCGCCGAAGAGCACATCGCCTGCTTCAACTGGGCGTCGAACGAGGAGATGCACGACATCTCGTCGATGGCGATCCGCATCAACGACTTCCTGTGCGGAATGTTCGCCGCGATCGACATCCGTCTGGTCGACTTCAAGCTCGAGTTCGGGCGGCTCTACGACGGCGACTACAGCCGCGTGATCCTCGCCGACGAGATCAGCCCCGACGGCTGCCGCCTGTGGGACATGAACACCGGCGAGAAGCTCGACAAGGACCGCTTCCGCCGCGATCTGGGCGGCGAAGAAGAGGCCTACCGCGAGGTTGCCCGCCGCCTCGGCCTGCTCAATGGCGAGGACAATGGACCGGGCGAGGTGTTTGACCTGTCGCACGCGCGTTCGCGCCTGCGCGGGCCCCCACCTCTCAAAAAGTAAGCCGCTCAAGAAGTAGGCTGACAGCCGCAATTCAGGGCCTAGTGTGCATGGGTTAGTCCCGTGCTCCTGAAAGTTGTCCTGCCCTTGATCCGTCTCCGTCCGCTCGCCGCCAGCTTTGTGCTGGCGCTTGCCCTGCCCTCGTTCGTCGCCGCGCAGGAAGCACCCGCTGCCCAGGCACAGGCCGATGCTCCGGCGCCGGTCTGGCCCTTCGAGGCGAGCGATGTGCCGGTCGACACCGGCTACACCTTCGGCAAGCTCGACAACGGGCTGCGCTACATCATCCGCCGCAACGCCACACCCGCGGGCACCGCGCTGGTGCGGATGCGGATCGATTCCGGCGCGCTGGAGGAAACCGACGGCGAGCGCGGCCTCTCGCACTTCCTCGAGCACATGGCCTTCAACGGCTCCAAGGGCATCCCCGAGGGCGAGATGGTCAAGCTGCTCGAGCGCGAGGGGCTGGCCTTCGGTGCCGACACCAACGCCTCGACCGGCTTCGACGCGATCACCTATATGCTCAACCTGCCGCGCAACGACGAAGCCCTGCTGGGCACGGCGCTGAAGCTGATGCGCGAGACCGCGAGCGAGCTCAGCATTTCCGAAGACGCCGTGGCGCGCGAGCGCGGCGTGGTGCTCGCCGAGCGGCGCGACCGGGCAGGCTACCAGCAGCGCAACTTCGAGGACAACGTCGCCTTCCTCGCGCCGGGCGCGCGCTATGGCAGCCGCATCCCGATCGGCACGCTCGAAGTGCTGGAGGGCGCGAAGGCAGAGCAGATCCGGGCGCTGTACGAACGCGCCTACACGCCTGCGAACACGGTGCTGGTGGTGGTCGGGGACTTTCCGGTCGAGGTGATGGAAGCGGCAATCCGCGCCCGCTTTGCCGATTGGCCCGCCGGGGCAGTCCCGCCCGAGCCGCAGTCCGGCCCGATTGACGTGAGCCGCAAGGGGCTGACCGACATCCACCTCGACCCGGCGCTCCCCGAAAGCGTCACGATCACCCGCCTCGCCCCGTGGCGCGACGAGCCGGACACCATCGCCAACCGCCGCACCGCGCGGCTGCGCGGGATCGGATACGCAATCGTGGGCCGCCGCCTCGCCCGCCTCGCGCGCGGCGCCGACGCGCCCTTCAAGTCGGCGAGTTTCAGCTCGGGCGACATCTTCGAGGATGCGCAGATCACCAGCCTCTCCGTCGACACCATCGACGGCGGCTGGCGCAAGGGCGTGCTGGCGGCGACGCGCGAGGTCAATCAGGCGCTGACCTACGGCTTCACGCAGGTCGAGCTTAGCGAGCAACTCGCCAATCTGCGCACCAATCTGGACAACGCAGTCAAGGCGGCCGACACGCGCAGCAACGCCACCTTCGTCGGCGCCGCGCTCGCGCTGGTGAGCGACGAGCGCGTGCCGACTACGCCGGAATGGCAGCTCGCTGAATTCGACCGGGTCGCGCCCGAGATTACCCCCGAGGCGGTCTGGCAGGCGATGCGCGCCGACGCGGCTCCGCTGGCCGAACCGCTGATCCGCTTCGAGGGCCGCACCGCGCCCGAAGGCGGCGAGACTGCGCTGCGGGAGGCTTTTTCCGAAGGCATGGCGCTCCCCATAGCCGCGCCCGTGGACACAGGCCCGCTCGCCTTCGGTTACAGCGACTTCGGCCCCGCCGGTACGGTCGTGTCCGATACCCGCGAAGAGCGCCTCGGCCTGCGGCTCATCCGCTTTGCCAACGGTGTGCACCTGACGCTGGGGCGCACCGACGTCCGCAAGGACCGCATCGCCTTCTCTCTTGCGGTTGACGGCGGCGACCTGATGAACACGCGGGAAGCGCCGCTTGGCACCTATCTCGCCGGATCGCTGGCCGCAGGCGGGCTCGGCAAGCACAGCCAGGACGATCTGGCGAGCGTACTGGCCGGGCGCAATGTCAGCTTCGAGCTGTCGAACAGCACCGACGCCTTCACCGCCTCGGCCGTCACCACGCCGCGCGATCTTGCGCTCCAGTTGCAGGTGCTCGCCGCGACCCTGACCGACCCCGGGTATCGGCCCGAAGGAGAGCAACGCTTCAGGAAGGGCATCGAGAACTTCTTCAGCACGCTCGACGCCACCCCCGGGCGGGCCTTGGGCGCTGTCAGCGGCAGGATCATCTCGGACGGCGATCCGCGTTTCAGCCTGCAACCGCGCGAAGCCTTCATGGCGCTCGATTTCGCCGGTCTGCGGGCGACGATTGGCGACCGCCTTGCCAAAGGCGCGGTCGAACTCGCGCTGGTCGGCGATCTCGACGAAGATGCCGCCATCGCAGCCGTCGCCGCGACGCTAGGCGCCCTGCCCGCGCGCGAGGAGGCCTTCAACCCGCGCACCGACAACCGCAGCCGCACCTTCACCGCCACCCGCGGCGAGCGGGTCCTCACCCACAAGGGCGAGCCCGATCAGGCGCTGATCAACTGGGTCTGGCCGACCACCGACGACCGTGACCTCGCCGAAACCCAGCGGCTCGACCTCCTGGCGCGGATCGTGCGGCTGGAACTCACCGACCGGCTGCGCGAGAAGCTGGGGCAGGCCTATTCGCCGTCGGCCGGATCGAGCCTCAGCCACTTCTATCCCGGCTACGGCACCTTCGGCATCAGCACCGCGGTCGCCGCAGACAAGGTCGACGCCGCCCGCGCCGCTGTCGATAAACTGGTGGCCGATCTGCGGAAGGCTCCGCTCGATGCGGACGTGATCGAACGCGCGCGAAAGCCCTATCTTGAGGATTACAACAACACGCTCAAGGACCTGGGCGGCTGGCTGGCACTCACCTCGCGTGCCCAGAGCGAGCCCGCGCGGCTCGATCGCTATTTCGCCGCCGACGATGTGATGAAAGCGATCACGCCCGAAGAGATTCATCAGACGGCGCTGCGCTACTTCGTGCCCGGCGGTGCGGTTGTCTTCGAGGTCGTCCCGGCAAAGCCTGCCGAGGCGTCGAAGGCCCCATAAAAAAGGGACCGGCAGGTTGCGCCCTGCCGGTCCCATCCTGTGGCTGCACCCCGCCAAGGGGGTGCCGTGCCGTCTTAGTACTTCACGCTCAACATCGCGCCGATCACGCGCGGCTCGTTGACGAAAGCGGTGTTGTTGTTGAAGTCGACAACCCCGAGGACATTGTCCTCGTCAGTGATGTTGCGTGCGAAGGCCGCGAGCTCCCACTTGCCGTCGTCACCCGAGTAACCGACCTTCAACCCGCCCTCGAAGCGGCTCTTGGCGTTGAACTCGCGGCTTTCGTAGAGCAGGAAGTTGGTTTCGCCGAGATAGACCCAGTCGGTGAAGATGAAGAACTCGCCCGACTTGCCCACCGGGACGCTGTAGCGGGCGGTGAAATCGCCGCTCCACTCCGGAGCATTCGGGAAGGGGTTGCCGTTGATCAGCGCGCGGGTGCTGCCGCTGATCACGCGGGTCGGATCGGTGACGGTGCACTGCGCGCAGATGCCGACCGCCAGGTTCGAATCCTTGATCTCGGTGTTGTTGTAGGCGAGGCCGAGGGTCACGAGGAACTGCGGCGTGACCTTGAAGGCTCCGTCGAATTCGAGGCCCCAGGCCTTGCCCTTGTTGGCGTTGATCAGCTGGACGAGATTGCCTGCGCCGCCGACCGCGGTGAACTGCGGATCGGTGACGGTGTAGTAGTACGCCGCCGCATTGAGCCGCACGCGGCGATCGGCGAGCTCGCTCTTGAAGCCGACTTCGTAGGAGGTGATGTTTTCCGACTTGGCGACCGAAGGTGCGCTGAAGAAGGCCACGTCGCGGCCCTGGATCGTCGGCCCGCGGAACGAATTGGCGGCCTTGGCATAGACGCTCATGTCGGGCGCCACGTCGGCGAAAACGCTGATGTCCCAATCGACGTTCTTGTCGCCGACGCTGCGCGGCTGGGCTGCGGCGCCCGACCGGACGAAGAAGTCCTTCTGGTCGTCGGTGTAGCGCAGGCCGCCGGTGACGCGCAGGGTCTCGGTCAGCTGGTAGGAGAGCTGGCCGAACAAGGCCCAGGCCTCGTTGGTGTGGTTGACGGTGACCGGCGGCGGGAAGGTGAAGCCGACCGTGGTGACGTCGAAGTCGCTTTTGAAGTAGAAGCCGCCGACCTGCCAGCTCAGGGCGCTGTCACCGGTCGAGGCGAGCCGCACTTCCTGCGTGGTCTGGCTGAGGTCGATCGAATCCTTGGTGTCCGAGGGGAACGGGATGAAGCCCGGACCGGTCGCAAGGTTGCCGCCGTCGACGTCGCCGCGGCTCGAGCCCTTGCTCGTCCAGCGGCTGGTGATCGAGGTCAGCTTCGCGCCATCGAACTCGTAGGCCGCGGTCAGGGTCGCGCCGAGCTGTTCGTACTCGGCAACGTTGCCGCCGCCAGCGTCGTAGAAGACCGTGTCGCGGATGTAGTTGTTGTTGAGCTTGTTGGTGTTGTTCGGCTGGGCCGTGGTCCGCCCGAGCACGTTGGCGCGGAAGAAGGTCGAGGAGCCTTCGAGGTTACGGTAGTTGAGGGCGCCGAGGAGGCTGAAGCGGTCGCTCGGGGTGATCAGCACCTGTCCGCGCAGCGCGATATCGTCGTAGCCGCCGAGCACTTCCTTCTGGTTGGAAAAGCCGTTGCTGATCCAGTCACCGCGGTGTTGCAGCTGGCCCGACAAGCGGAAGGAGACAATGTCCTTCACCAGAGCCCCGCCGACCGCCGCGTTGAGGCCCACCGATTCGTAGCTGGCGAAAGACGCCGACATCGAGGTGGTGGTTTCCTGGCTGGGCTTCACCGAATCGATCTTGACGATCCCCGCCGGGGTGTTGCGGCCGAACAGCGTGCCCTGCGGCCCGCGCAGCACCTCGACGCGCTCGACGTCGAAGATCGGGAAGCTCTTGAGCGTCACGTTCTCGAGGACGACATCGTCGAGCAGCACCGATACGGGCTGCGAGGCGGCGAGGTCGAAGTCGGTGTTGCCGAGGCCGCGGATGTAGAAGCGCGGCGCCACGCGGCCGTTCGAGCTTTCGACGTTGAGGCCGGGCACGGTGCCGGCGAGTGCAGTGATGTCAGCGGTGCCGCTGAAGATCGCGCCGACGCGTTCCTGATCAAGGATGTCGGCCGAAACTGCCACCTTCTGGAGGTTTTCCGAACGGCGGTTGGCCGTGACCATGATGGTGTCGAGCTGGCCTTCTGCATCGGCAGCCGCGCCGTCCTGCGCATGGGCCGGCGCAGCGATGCCGAGGGCGGCGGCCGCCAGAATGGTGGAACCGGCCCAGGCGGCGCGGAAAGTGGTGAAGCGCTGAGACATCGAACTACCCCTTGGTTTTGCTCGGATGGAGAGGATTACCAACGCTCGCGGTGCCATTTTCGCCCGATTCGTGCGAGGTCGCGGCGCGCTCATCCTGCTGATTAGTCGGGCGAGAGTGGCGTTCTTGTTGCGGCTGTTGCAACAAGGTTACAAACATAGGTGATAAATGACACTGGTGTGACACGGATCGGGATTTCGCCTGCCTGCATCGCCGCAGTGCAGAAGCGCCAATCGCGCGATTGCGTGTGCGTCGCGGGACGCTATAGCGGCACCGCGGCGCCGGGCGGCGCCTCCCTACAGAAATGGAGCATCAGCCATGCAAGTGCGCGTCCTTGTCCGATTGAAGCCCGGCGTGCTCGATCCGCAGGGTCGTGCGGTGCACCACGCGCTCGAGGGCATGGGCTTTGCAGGGGTGGCTGATGTGCGGGTCGGCCGGCTGATCGAACTCGACGTTGCCGACGATACCGATCACGCGGCAATCCAGCAGATGTGCGAAAAGCTCCTCGCCAACACGGTGATCGAAAGCTTCAGCATCGAAACCGGCGGAGTGGCAGCCTGATGGCCTTCCGGGCGGCGGTCATCACCTTCCCCGGCTCCAATTGCGACCGGGACATGGCAACGGCGCTTGAAGCGGTCTCGGGCGCTCCGGCGCTGCGGGTGTGGCACGGCGATGCCGACCTGCCCGACCGGCTCGACCTGATCGCACTGCCCGGCGGCTTCTCTTACGGCGACTACCTGCGTTCGGGCGCGATGGCGGCGACCAGCCCGATCATGCGTGCGGTCGTCGCAGCGGCGGAGCGCGGCGTGCCAGTGCTCGGCGTGTGCAACGGCTTTCAGGTTCTCACCGAAGCGCGCCTGCTTCCGGGCGCGCTGCTGCGCAATGCCGGCCAGCGGTTCGTGTGCCGTACGGTCGACCTCAGCGTCGCCAACACCGCCTCGCCCTTCACCCAAGGCTTTGCGGCGGGCGAGACGATCCGCATTCCCGTCGCCCACCATGACGGCAATTACTACGCCGATGCCGAGACGCTCGACATGCTCGAGGGCGAGGGCCGCGTGGCCTTCCGCTATGGCGAATGCCCGAACGGCTCGGCCCGCAGCATCGCCGGGGTGCTGAGCGCCAATGGCCGCGTGCTCGGCATGATGCCGCACCCCGAACGCGCGATCGAACGGGCGGCTGTGCCTGCTCTGGGCGGGGCGGACGGACGGCGGATGTTCGAAAGCATCGTCGCGAGCTTCGCCACCGCCTGACACGGCGCGCTGGCGTGCCTAGGCGCGCTGTTCGCGGATCACGGGAAACAGCGCCCGCGCGTCGCTGGCGGTCATCGGGCGACCGAAATAGAAGCCCTGAATCTTGTCGCATCCCAGCTTGCGGATCAGTTCGGCTTCCTCGCGGGTTTCGACCCCTTCTGCGGTGGTCGTCATCTTTAAGCTCGTGGCCATCGCGACCACTGCATTGATGATTGCGAGGCTTTCCGCACTCCCCTGCGCCGCACCTTGCACGAAGGTGCGATCGACCTTGATGGTTGAGAACCTGAGCTTGCGCAGGTAGCCGAGCGAGGAATAGCCGGTTCCGAAATCGTCGAGCGCGACCGTGCAACCGAGCGCCATGACCTGTTCAAGCGCGTTGCGCGCCACGGTGGCATCACGCAGGAAGATGCTCTCGGTCACTTCGATCTCGAGCCGCTCGGGCGCGAGCCCGGTCATTGTGAGCGCCTCCACGACCTCCTTGTGGAAGTCAGGCTCCAGCAGCTGCTCGGGCGAGACGTTGACGTTGACCTTGATGTCCTCGGGCCAGCGCAGGGCTTCCTTGCAGGCCGTGCGCATCACCCATTGCCCGATCGGCACGATCAGGCGCGTGTCCTCGGCGAGCGGGATGAACTTGCCGGGGCTGATGAAACCGTGCTCCGCGCTGTTCCAGCGCACCAGCGCCTCGAAGCTGACGACCTTCTCGCTATGGGAATCGACGACCGGCTGGTAGTGCAGCTCCATCTCGTCGCGGCCCAGCGCCATCCGCAGCGCCACCTCTAGCTGGCGGCGTTCCTCTGCCGAGGCGTGCAGCACCGGCTCGAAGCGGCAATGCTCGCCGCCGCCGCCGTCCTTGGCGCGGTAAAGCGCGAGGTCGGCGTTGCGCATCATCTCCTCGACCGTGGCGCCATCGCGCGGGCCTTCCGCCGAACCGACGCTGGCGCCGACATAGAGCGTGTGGGAATCGACCTGATAGGGTTCGGACAGGCGCTCTATCACCCTGCTAGCCAGATCGCCGACCACGCCTGCCGCGCTGGCGTCGCGGATCACGATCGCGAATTCGTCGCCGCCCAGCCGTCCGCACAGCTGGTTCTCGCCCATCAGCGACTGCAAGCGCGCCGAAACCTGCGCGAGCAGCTTGTCGCCGGTCATGTGGCCGAGCGAATCGTTGACCGCCTTGAACCGGTCGAGGTCCACCATCAGCAGTGCGCAACGCGTGCGCCACTGCGCGGCGTAGCGAAGCGCCTCGCCCAGCGCCTCGGTCAGCTGCAACCGGTTGGGCAGCTGGGTCAGCGTGTCGAAGCGCGCCAGGTAGGCGATCTTCTCGGAGGACTTGCGCTGCTCGGTCACGTCCGAGCCCACGCCGCGGAAACCGGTGAAGCGGCCCTGCTCGTCGCGCATCGGCGCGCCCGAAAGCTCCCACCAGCGCTCCTCGCCGAGGATCGAAACCTGCACCAGCATGTTCGCGATATTCTCGCGGTTCTTGAGTCGCTCGGCGAGATCGTGGAGGCTCGGCGGGAACTGTCCGCTCGCCCAGTTGCGGCCCGCGACCATCTCGAGCAGCGGCTTGCCCTCGACATCGATTTGCGAGCGGCCGAGCGCGAAGGCGAAGCGCGGCGATACCGAACGCAGACGCCGTGCCGGATCGACTTCCCACAGCCAGTCGGCCTCGTTCTCCTCAAACTCGCGCAGCAGCAGCGAGACCACCGCGTCCTTCTCGATCACGGCCGCCTCGGCCAGCCGCGCTCTTACGAAGGTGGTTCGCACTTCGACCGTGGCGACAAGGCTGGCGATGGTGAACAGGATCGCACCGCCCGTCGCTTGATACTGGCCCATCAGGGCAAGGCTGAGCGCCGCGCCAAGGCCGAGGATCGTGTTGTAGACGAGCACGCTCAGCGGCGATGTCGAGAACACGAAGGTCGACGACATCATCATGACCAGTACGATGATCAACAAGGTGATCTGCTGCGCACCGCCCGACAGCCAGGGGAACAGCAGCAAGGCGCCCACCCAGCACGTTGCACCGGCGGCGGCATTGAGGTTCTGCCAGCGCTCTAGCGTGGCAGGGCCAGCCCTGTAGCCGGGTTCGACCAGCATCATGTCGGTCTGCCGCGAGCGGTAGAGGACGATGGCGAACAAGACCGCCCAGGGGCCGACTACCGCCAGCCCGATCAGCGGTGCGAAGACCGCGGCGATGTAGGCGACCATCAGCGCATTGGCGAGCAGCCGGTGGCGGCTCGCCTGTGCGACACCGGCAAATTCATCGCCTCTCAGCCGCGTCGGCTCAAACGCCGGATTGCGCGACAATCCGAGCACGTCGGAGATCGGCAAGGCAGCGGTAAGCGTCGAAGGCTGAGAGGCGGATTTGTCGACCACCCGCGTAACATAAACGCGAATGGTTAGGCTGCGGTAAAGCCGGTCGCCGATTCGCTCGACGTTTCAATCGGCTGCGCCAAAATGCTTCGGCGCTATTCGACCGTCACCGATTTAGCGAGATTGCGCGGCTGGTCGACGTCCGTGCCCTTCAGCACCGCGACGTGATAGGCGAGCAACTGCACCGGCACGGCATAGACCAGCGGCGCGATCAGCGGGTGGACGACCGGCATCTCGATCGTCGCAATGCAGCCCTCACCCGCCTCGGCAATGCCCGACGCGTCGGAGATCAACACCACCTGCCCGCCGCGCGCACGCACCTCTTCCATGTTCGAGACGGTCTTTTCGAACAGCGGGCCGGAGGGCGCGATGACCACCACCGGCACGGAATCGTCGATCAGCGCGATCGGCCCGTGCTTCATCTCGCCTGCGGCATAGCCTTCGGCGTGGATGTAGCTGATTTCCTTCAGCTTCAATGCGCCTTCCAGCGCCAGCGGATAATCCTGACCACGCCCGAGATAGAGGACGTCGCGGGCTGGGGCGACAAGGTGCGCCATCGCTGCGATATCATCGTCATGCGCGAGCGCGGCGTTGAGTGCGGCGGGCGCTTCGAGCAGGTGACGGACGATCTCGGCCTCTTCCTCGCGGCTGACCCGGCCCTTCCTGACCGCCATGTGCGCCGCCAGCGCGGCCAGCACGGCCAGCTGGCAGGTGAACGCCTTGGTCGAAGCGACGCCGATCTCGGGGCCAGCGTGCGTGGGCAGCAGCAGATCCGCCTCGCGGGCCATCGTGCTGGTCGGCACGTTGACGACCACGCCGATGGTCTGCCCGTTGGCCTTGCAGTGGCGCAGCGCCGCGAGGGTATCGGCGGTCTCGCCGCTCTGCGAGATGAACAGCGCGAGGCCGCCCTCTTCCAGCACCGGCTGGCGATAACGGAACTCCGAGGCGACATCGATATCGACCGGCACCCGCGCGAACTGCTCGAACCAGTACTTCGCGACCATCCCCGCGTAGAACGAGGTTCCGCAGGCGACGATTGTCAGGCGGCGGATGGCCGACAGGTCGAAATCGGTCTGCGGCAGGGCCACCGAATTGTCCGAGCGGCGCAGATAGGAGGCGAGCGTCTGCGCCACGACGGTGGGCTGCTCGTAGATCTCCTTCTGCATGAAGTGGCGGTAATTGCCCTTTTCGACTGCCGCCGCCGAGGCGCCCGAAGCGCGGATCTCGCGGGTAACCGCGTTGTTCTGCGCATCGTAAACCTGCGCGCTGTCGCGGTGGATCACCACCCAGTCGCCTTCCTCGAGATAGGCGATCCGCTGGGTGAGCGGGGCAAGCGCCAAAGCGTCGGAGCCGAGATACATCTCGGCCTCTTCGCCCTCAGGCCCGTAGCCGAGCACCAAGGGCGAACCGAGGCGCGCGCCGATCAGCAATTCGGGGTGCCGGCGGAAGGCGATGGCCAGCGCGAAGGCACCGCGCAGGCGCGGCAGCACGGTGCGGACCGCGGCAACCGGATCGGCCCCGTTCTCGACCTGCTCCGAGATGAGGTGGGCAACAACCTCACTGTCGGTCTCGCTCTCGAAGACCCGGCCCTTGGCAGCGAGTTCTGCGCGCAATTCCTTGAAGTTTTCGATGATGCCGTTGTGCACGATCGCCACTTCGGCGGTCGCATGGGGGTGGGCGTTGCTGGAGGTCGGCGCACCGTGGGTTGCCCAGCGGGTATGGGCAATGCCGACGTTCCCCGGCGCCGGGTCGCCGGCGAGCACGGTCACGAGGTTGGCAAGGCGCCCTTCTGCGCGGCGGCGCACCAGCGCGCCATCGTGGAGCGTGCAGATCCCGGCGCTGTCATAGCCGCGGTATTCCATGCGCTTGAGGCCGTCGACCAACCGGTCGGCGACGCTGGAATGACCCACGATACCGATGATGCCGCACATAGGCGTTGCTTCCCTTTTTGCTTTGCCATCCCTCTAACCGCACCGGGCCGCACGGCAAGCCCCCGTGTCAGCCGGAGAGTCCCTTGGCAAAGTTCCAGCGCGACCGGCCGGGTCAGGTAGAGCTTAGGAAAAAAACAACCTTTCCCCTTTATTCACCATTTTTCGAGACGCACCCTTCGCTTCCATTAGGCGAAATGCGCTGGTTTTCTGATGAGTATCAAGGCCTCGGGGGCTTGGAATGAGCGCATTTGGCAAGAAGGGCAATGCTGGCGGAATGAAGCCGGGCTCACGGCCCGCCTTCGGTGTCGCGCGTCCGATGAAGGGCGCCGGCGCGCCGGCGCGTGGGGGCGACCAGTTCCCGCCAATCCCCGGCGAAGGCGCCGCCGCGCGTCCCGCCCCTGCGCCCGCACCGACTCAGTCGCACCGCCCGGCCACCACCTCCGAGGCGATCGACCGCCTCAACGAGCGCATGGCCGCAGTCAACGAATCCAATTCGGAAGTCGGCGGCTTCGAGGCTAGCGTCCACAAGATCAAGGAGCAGGTGCTTCCCCGCCTGCTCGAACGCGTCGACCCGGAAGCGGCCGCGACGCTTTCCAAAGAGGAGCTCTCCGAAGAGTTCCGCCCGATCATCATGGAAGTGCTGGCCGAGCTCAAGGTCACCCTCAACCGGCGCGAACAGTTCGCGCTGGAAAAGGTGCTGATCGACGAACTGCTCGGCTTCGGTCCGCTCGAAGAGCTTCTGAACGATCCCGATATCTCGGATATCATGGTCAACGGGCCCGACCAGACCTACATCGAAAAGAAGGGCAAGCTGGTGCTCGCCCCGATCCGCTTCCGTGACGAGCAGCACCTGTTCCAGATCGCCCAGCGCATCGTGAACCAGGTCGGCCGCCGCGTCGACCAGACCACGCCGCTCGCCGACGCCCGTCTCAAGGACGGCAGCCGCGTGAACGTGATCGTGCCGCCGCTCAGCTTGCGCGGCACTGCGATCTCGATTCGTAAATTCTCCGAAAAGCCCATCACCATCGACATGCTGCGCGACTTCGGGTCGATGTCGGACAAGATGGCGACCGCGCTGAAGATCGCGGGCGCCTGCCGGATGAACATCGTCATCTCGGGCGGTACCGGTTCGGGTAAGACGACCATGCTCAACGCCCTGTCGAAGATGATCGACCCGGGCGAACGCGTGCTGACCATCGAAGACGCGGCGGAACTTCGCTTGCAGCAGCCGCACTGGCTGCCGCTCGAAACCCGCCCGCCGAACCTCGAAGGCCAAGGCGCGATTACCATCGGCGACCTCGTGAAGAACGCGCTGCGTATGCGTCCTGACCGGATCATCCTCGGGGAAATCCGCGGCGCGGAATGTTTCGACCTTCTCGCCGCGATGAACACCGGTCACGATGGCTCGATGTGCACGCTCCACGCCAACTCGCCGCGCGAGTGCCTCGGCCGTATGGAAAACATGATCCTGATGGGCGACATCAAGATCCCCAAGGAAGCCATCTCGCGCCAGATCGCCGAATCCGTCGACCTCATCGTGCAGGTGAAGCGTCTGCGTGACGGTTCGCGCCGCACCACCAACATCACCGAGGTGATCGGGATGGAAGGCGACGTGATCGTGACGCAGGAGCTCTTCAAGTTCGAGTATCTCGACGAGAGCGAAGACGGCAAGATCCTCGGCGAATTCCGCGCTTCGGGCCTTCGCCCCTACACGCTGGAAAAAGCGCGTCAGTTCGGATTTGACCAGGCTTATTTGGAGGCGTGTCTCTGACACACCGATCCGGGCCCTCCGGCTCGGATCGTTCGGCCTAACCGGCCGGCGGCCGCTTGGCCTTGCGACGCCCTTGGCGTCGATGGGCCTCGCAGGCCGCGCTACCCCTTCATCACCACTGGCAGGCTCATCGCGAGCATGCCGCCGCCGAGAATCGCGGCGAGCATGAAGAGGGTCGTCCACGGCACCCAGCCGACCTGCTCCAGCCGCGCCAGATCGCGCGCCTTGTTGCGGCGGCGTTCCATCAGGGCGAAGAAGCCTGCCAGCACCCAGAACAGCCCGCCGACCACTGCAAGCTGGGCAGCGTCGCCGAGCAAGGCGAATTGAGCGATCGGATCCATGCGCCGCCATGTAGGCAGCGGCGCGGGTTGCGCAATCCCTGCCGCTCGGCCAAGCCATTGGGCGATGGATGGCTCGATCGCCCGCCCCCGGCCCCTGCTCGCGCTGTTCGTGCGGCTGCTCGCAGCCTTCGCGCTGGCGACGATGGGGATGCTGGTCAAGCTCGCCGGGACGCGCGGCGCGCATCTCATGGAACTGATCTTCTGGCGCCAGTTGCTCACCATCGTGCTGCTCGGCGGAGGCCTTGCGCTGACCGGCAATCTCGCGCTGCTGAAGACGCAGCGCCTGCCCGCCCACGCCCGGCGCGCGGGGAGCGGGTTGTTCGGCATGGTCTTTACCTATGGAGCAGTGCTGCTGCTGCCGCTGGCCGAGGCGACCACATTGGGCTTCACCGCCCCGGTCTTCGCGGTACTGATCGCCATCGCTCTGTTCGGCGAGCGGATCGGGCCCTACCGCTGGGGCGCGGTGGTGATGGGCTTTGCCGGCGTGATCGTGGTCATGCAGCCCTTCTCCGGCCTGCACGCGGGCGTGACGCTGTTCGGGGTCGTGGTCGGCCTCATCGCGCCTTTCATGGTGGCCGTGATCAGTTTCCAGCTTCAGGATCTCAACACCACCGAGAACCCGTGGAGCATCGTCTTCTGGTTTGCCGCGCTAAGTATGCCGGTGGCGGCAATTGCGCTGCCCTTCGTGTGGACCGCGCATGATCCGGTGACATGGGCGCTGATTCTCGGCATGGGGCTGGTCGGGGCGGCGGCGCAGATGCTGCTCACCACCTCGCTCCGCTTCGGCTCGGCAGCCGTGATCCTGCTGATGGATTACACCGCTTTGCTGTGGGCGAGCTACTATGGCTACGCCGTCTTCGACCGCGCCGCGCCAGCCAGCCTGTGGCTCGGCGCTCCGCTGATCATCGGAGCAGGCCTGCTCATCGCATGGCGCGAACGGCAACTCGCCCGATCCCGGGTGCATTCCGGCGAATAAAATGGACCTTGTTGGTCGCACCTTCGGTTAGCCGTGCGGGGATTTTCCCGAAGGAGCACCTTTTCATGAACACTCGTAACCTGCTTGCCGCCATCGTCCTTTCTGCTGCCGCGCTGACGACCGCCGCATGCAACACCGTCGACGGCGCCGGCGATGACCTCAAGTCGGCCTCGCGCGAAGTGAAGAAGGAAATCTGATTTCCTGCGGCGGGGGACGGCGCCTCGCGCCTCCCTCGCCCGCTACCGGCTGCGATAGACCAGCATGATGTTGTTGGCCGGCAGCGCATATCGCGCGCTGCGGGCCAGTAGGTGGGTCGACGCCACCTCATCGACAGCCTCGGCACGGCGCAAGCCCCACACGGGATCGCGCGCCTTCAGACTGGCGTCGAAATCGAGATTGGACGGCTCGGTTTCGATACCCTCCTCGATATAGGGCCCGTAAAGAATCAGCGGCCCGCCGCTTTGACCCAATATCCCGGCTGCACCCCGGAATAGCCCCAAGGTCGCCTCCCACGGGCTGATGTGGACCATATTGATGCACACGATCGCAGCCGCCTCTTGGGCTGCCCAGCTGTCCGGATTGGCCGCATCGAGCAGCAGCGGCGCGGCGAGATTGCTCCCGGGATACTCGTCGCGATAGGCCGCGATCGACGCGAGCGCCTCGGCGGAGGGATCGCTCGGCTGCCATCGCAGCGCCGGAAACTCCTCTGCAAAGAATACCGCGTGTTCCCCCGTCCCGCTGGCGACTTCCAGAACCGTGCCACTCGCAGGAAGCTCGCGCGCGAGCACCTCGGCGATCGGGGCGCGGTTGCGCAAAGCGGCGGGGGCGTGCTGCTTCACCTTACGAGACCTGCCGCTCCTGCCCCTCCCAATACGGCGCGCGAAGCTCGCGGCGCAGGATCTTGCCGCTGGCATTGCGCGGCATCAGCGGGATGACATCGACGCTTTTGGGTGCCTTGAAGGCGGCAATCCGCTCGCGCGCCCAGGCGATCACGTCGGCTGCGTCGACCGTCTCGCCGGGCTTGACGACGACGCAGGCCTTCACCTCCTCGCCCCACTTGGCGCTCGGCACGCCGATCACCGCCACTTCCGCGATGGCGGGGTGACCGTAGATCGCACTCTCGACCTCGGCCGGATAGACGTTCTCGCCGCCGGTGATGATCATGTCCTTGATGCGGTCCTGAATATAGACATAGCCGTCCGCATCCATGATCCCGGCGTCCCCTGTGTGGAGCCAGCCGTCAGCGTCGATGGTCTTGGCGGTCGCTTCGGGAAGCCGCCAATAGCCAGCGGTGTTCGAGGGTGAGCGGATGCACACTTCCCCTATGTCGCCGCGCGGCACCTCGACATTGTCGGGGCCTCGGACTTCGATCTCCACGCCGGGACTGGCCTTGCCCGCCGAGCGCATCCGCTCGTTGCCCTCGAGACTGTGGTCCTCCGGCGGCAGGATCGAGATCGTGCCACTTGTCTCGGTCATGCCGTAGGCTTGCAGGAACTTGGTCGTCGGCATCGTCCGCACCGCTTCCTTGAGCAGCTCCAAGGGCATCGGCGCCGCGCCGTACATCAGGTATTTGAGGTTGCTGAAATCGGTGCTGGCGGCGCGCGGGTGCTGCACCACCATCTGCAAGGCGGCGGGCACGATGAACATGTGCGTCGCCCCGGCCTCGATCGCCTCGAGGACGCCCACGGGGGTGAACTCCGCCTGCACCAGGCTGCGTACGCCGCTTGCGACCGCGATGTTCACAAGGCCCGTACCGCCGATATGCGCGCAGGGCATGGGGATCAGCATGCAGTCTCCCGGCTCGTAGAACTGCCAGTCGAGCCTCGCCGCCACGCCGGGATTGCGCAGGCCGAGCAGGTTGTGGTTCGAGAGCATCGCGCCCTTGGGATTGCCCGTCGTGCCCGAGGTGTAGAGCTGGAGCACCGGATCATGCGCGCCGGGCGGCGTGTAGTCCGCTGGCTCGAAACCAGACGCGGCGGTGCGCGCAGCCTCGGCCTCGATCACCTTGGGGTCCGCCGGAACCTGACCCGCGACCGTGTGCGCCGTTGCGACGAAGTCACTGTCCGCAAACAGCAGCTTCGCCTCGGTGTCGGTGAGGATATAGGCAATCTCGCGCGGGGCGAGGCGCCAGCCGATCGGCACCATCACCGCGCCCATGCGCGCGGCCGCGATGTAGAGCAGGAAGTAGGTGTCGCGGTTCTTGCCGAGCCACGCGATCCGGTCGCCCTTGTCGATGCCACGCGCTTGCAGCAGCGCGATCAACTGACGGGTCAGCACATCGGCCTCGGCATAGGAGGTTACCCGCCCGTCCTGATCGAAAGCCGTGCCGTCGGGGCGCTCCTTCGCCCAGAAGTGCAGGATCTCGTCGAACGTCGAAAAGTCGTGATAGGCGTTACGCGCCATAGCCGTGCTCTCTCCCCAAAGCCTCTTGGGCCAAGGTTAAGCGCAAGCGCGACGTAGCGTCCAGCGGCGTTTTAGCGGAACCGCCCCTGGCGCCGTGCAGCAGGCTCGCGCAGCAGCAGCCACAGGCCCAGCCCCAATGGCCCCGCCATCAGCGTCGCGAAGAGGATCGGTGCCTGGATGAAGCGCGAAATGTTCTTCGCATCGCCATCGCGCGCGATCCACAGGCCGACGAACAGATCGAAGGCGAGGTAATGCGTCCACCCAATCGTCACGCCCGCATCAGTGGCGAAAATGGCGCGAACGCCCGCAATGGTCGAGAAGTTAGCCCCGCCCCCTCCCGGGTTGGGGATGAGCCCGCTCACCACGCCGATCAGGCCGGTGCCATAGGCAAGGCACAGCAGGCCCACGCCAAGATAGAGCACCGACGACAGCAATGCCGGCCAGCGCGGGAGGAAAACCAGCGCAACCCATCCCACCAGCGCCAGCATGTTCACCGCGCTGAATGCGAAAGCCCAACTCATCACGCCGTTTCTCCGTGCTCGCCGACCCTGCGCCATTCACGCGCGGCGCGACGCATTGCCTCGTTGTCGTGAGTGAAGCGCCCGCCCGCACGGCGCAGTGCCAGCCCGAGCGCGGCTTCGGCGACCAGCCCGGCATCGATCGAGCGATACCGCTCCCACGATCCCGACAGCAGCGGGTCGATCAGCGGCGCGGCGATCAGCGCGGCCCGCTCGGCAAAGCGCAGATCGCCGACCCGTTCGCCGCGCAGCAGCCCGGGGTGCAGGATGTCGAGCCGCTTGAACCCGATCCGCGAAAGCGCGTCCTCGGTCTCGCCCTTCACCCGCATATAAAGGCTCTTGGAGCGTGCATCGGCTCCCGCCGCGCTGACCAGCACCATGTTGGGCACGCCTGCGCGCTTTGCCGCCTCTGCCGTGGCGAGCACGAGATGCTGGTCGACCGCGCGGAAGGCCTCCTCGTCGCGGCCTGCCTTTTTCCATGTTGTGCCAAGCGCGCAGATCAGCGCGCGCGGGCGCACTGCGTCGAGCACATCGCCCCACTTCTCGGGCTCGGAGACGAACATCTCCATCCGCGCACCGGGCGGCAGCGCAGCTTCACGCCGGGCGATGCCGAGAACGCGCACGTCATCGCCCGCGCTGGCGATCTGGATGACGCGGCGCCCGATCAGGCCTGTCGCCCCCACCAGCGCGATGCGCACCGGCCCGCTGGTGCGCGGCTCATACATTGATCAGCCCCATCGGCCGCTCGCCATAGATTGCGCTCACCGCCTGCATGGCGAACCGGTCGCTCATCCCGGCGATGAAATCGGCGATGGTGCGGGAGCGTTGTGGCTCCTGCGCGGGCAGCCGCGCCTGCCAGTCTTCGGGCATCAGCCGCGAATCCTGTGCGTAGGCCGCAAACAGCCGCGCCACGACGTCGCGGGCACGCTCGGCCGCCGAAATCTGCTCGGGGTGATAGTAGAGCCGTTCGTACATGAAAGTCTTGAGCCGCCGTTCGCGCACCGCCATCTCGGGCGAGAACCCGGCGAGCTGCCGCCCGGCCTCGCGCACATCATCCACCGTGCGCCGGCCTTTTACCTGCGCGGCGGTGTTGCCGATCACGTCGTTTACCATCATCCCGATCTGGTCGCGTATCATTTCGCGCAGAAGACGCTCGCGCGGGGCGTGGGGGAAGCGCTTTTCGACCGCCCGCCACTGGTCTGCGAGGAAATCCAGCGTCAGCAGATCATCGAGTTCGAGGAACCCGGCGCGCAGGCCATCGTCGATGTCGTGATTGTCATAGGCGATGTCGTCCGCCACCGCCGCGACCTGCGCTTCGAGCGAGGGCCACGTGCCCAGCTTGAGCGGAAACGCCGCGTCGAGTTCCGCCAGCGCCCAGTTGGGCGCGATCACGGGGCCATTGTGCTTGGCGAGGCCTTCGAGGAGGTCCCAGGTGAGGTTCAACCCGTCATGCGCGGGATAGGGGCACTCGATCCGCATCACCGTGCGCAGCGCCTGCGCGTTATGATCGAAGCCGCCGTGACGCTCCATCGCGTCCGACAGTGCCGCCTCGCCCGCATGGCCGAAGGGCGGATGGCCGAGGTCATGCGCCAGACACAGCGCCTCGGTCAGATCCTCGTCGAGCCCGAGCGCGCGGGCGATCACCCGCCCGATCTGCGCGACTTCGAGGCTATGGGTGAGACGGGTCCGATAGTGGTCGCCGTCGGGCGCGATGAAGACCTGCGTCTTCGACTTCAGCCGCCGGAAGCTCATCGAGTGGACAATCCGGTCGCGATCGCGCTGGAAGGCGCTGCGCGGGCCACGGCGCTCTTCGCCGGGAGGGCCGCCGAATTCACGCGGCCCGTGGGCCTCGGGATCGGCAGCATAGGGAGCGCGGGACATCACGGTTCGAGCGATTAGGGGAGCGCGGCGTGCGGCTCAACCGGAACAGGTCGGGAACCTTGCGCCGCTGCGTCAAAAATCGGTCGGATAAGAAGGATTATGGGGCCGCTCTCCGGTGATTGGGGGGGAGGAAAGCGGCCCCAAGGGCCTGTCGGTGCGACCCGAAGACCCGGATAATGTCTGTTCCTTTGGGGGGTGACAAAATCCGCGGGCCACATAGGTTCAGGAATTTGCAGATGCACCCCGCCCGGCGCTGCCATGCGACGAAGCGGGCGCCGCAAGGGACGGGGCGTGAACTAGTTCACCATCTCCTGTTCGAGAATCCAGTCGGCCGCCGCTTCGCAGTGGATGCGGGTGCTGTCGAAGATCGGCAGCACGTTGGCGTCGATGTCGACCACCAGATCAAGCTCGGTGCAGGCCAGCACCACCGCCTGCGCGCCTTCCTGCGCCGTGTTGGTGATAATCGTCTTCATCTGTCGCTCCGCCTCGCGGGTGACTTTCCCGACCATCAGCTCGTCATAGATGATCCGGTCGAGCATCTCGACATAGGCCATGTTGGGCGGCAGCAGGTCGATGCCGTGGGCGACGAGGCGCTTGCGATAGAAGCTCTCGGTCATCACGTTGCGCGTGCCGAGCAGCGCCGCGCTGGTCTTGCCGGCGCGCTTCATCGCGAGGCCGACATATTCGGCGATGTGCAGGATCGGAATGTTCACCGAGGCCGCGACATCGTCGTAGAGCCGGTGCATCGAATTGGCGCCGATGATCAGGCCTTCCGCGCCCGCGCCCTCGAGCCGCCTTGCGCTTTCCACCAGCACGCCCGCTGCCCGCTGCCAGTCACGCTCCTCGACCAGCGCGTAGAGCTGGCAGAAGTCGAGGCTCTCGATGAGCATTGGCGCACTCGCCATCGGTGCGGCGCGGCGCTGCACGATGCGGTTGATGTGGTCGTAATAGGTGGCGGTCGACACCCAGCTCATGCCGCCGATGATCCCGAGTTTGCGCAAAACCGGCCCCTTCAATTCCGTGTGCAGTTGCGAAAGGATGTAGGGCCCAACCGCGCCGCGCGTCCAGAGGCCTTGGGCGCAGGCGAAAAACTTACCTAGGTTTAGGCGACGATGCGTGCTCGGCGAGCCACGGTTCGAGGTCCCCGAGAGTCGATGCCACCGCCTCCTCATGCGGCAGGTGGCCAATCTTGGGGTAGGTGACGAACGTGTTGTCCGGGATGGTCTTGTGGAGCCAATCCCCTGCGGCGAGCGGGATCAGCCGGTCCTCCTCGCCCCACAGGATCAGGGTTGGCACTGTCACGCCTGCGATCTCGCCCTCGGTGAGCGGATCGTAGGGCAGGCTGAACCGCTTGAGCGTCGCGCGGCGGTTGCCGGGATAGCGCAGCAGCTCCCAATAACGGTCGATCATCGGCTCGGTGACGATCGACTTGTTCGACACCGACTGTTCGAGGCTCTGCGCGATCAGGCTGCGCGGGGTGATCTGCTCGACCAGCAGGTTGACGCCCGGCATCCGCGCAATCTTGAAGCCGATGTTGCCGCTGTCCTTGTCCTTCGCTTTCGGGTCGAGCTTGAGCATCGGGCCGCCCGCTCCATCGACCAGCACAAGGCCGGTGAGGCGATCGGGGTGCTTCACCGCGAATGCCAGCGCGTGCTTGCCCCCCATCGAATTGCCGGCGAGCACGAACTGCTTCAGGCCCAGCTTGTCCGCCACCTCAAGAATATCGGCGACGTAATTGTCGCGGCTGTAATCGTCCTTGGGATCGGGGCCGGTGAGGCCGTGGCCGACCTGGTCGAAGCGGACCACGCGGTACTTAGGTTTGAGCGCGTCGGTCCACGCATCCCACGTATGCAGATCGGCATTCGAGCCGTGCAACAGGACAATCGCGGGGGCATCGCGTGGACCTTCGTCCCGCAGGTGGACTGTTACCCCGCCGCCGATGGCAACGAACTGCGAAGGCGGGCCGCCATACTTGGCGCGCATCTCGGCCGCGTCGGTATCGGGCGTGCGGAACACCAGAAAGGCGATCACCAGCACTGCCAGAAGCGCCAGCAATCCGCGTTTGACCCATTTCATCAGTGTTTCATCTCCGCAATCCAGCGCCGCACCACGGCGACACCGTCCTTGTCCACGCTCGATTTGCCGAGTTCGGGCATAGCGATGCCCGGCTCGGCGCTGTCCATCCGGTAGAGGAGGATCGACTGTTCGGGGTGCCCCGGCACCACCGCGAAATCCATGTCCCCCGCCCCGCGTCCCGCCGCCACCGGGCGCTTCATGATGCCGTAGGCGTGCGGGTCGGCCTGCTCCCAGCGCAGGTCGAGGCCCGAATTCGACGCCCCGCCGCCGGGCTGGTGGCAATGCGCGCAGTTGACGTCGAGGTAGGCGCGGGCAAGCGGCGCGGCGGGGTCGGAAGCCTTGCGCGCGGCCCACACGGGCAGCGTTCCCCCACCTTCAGGCACACGGTCGAGCGCGCCCTGCCTGACCATCGTGCCCAGCCACGCCGCCGACAGATTGCGCGCCTTGGGCCCGATGGGGCGAACCACGCCGTCCTTTGAGTGGCACGACTTGCACTGGTTTTTGTTCGGGATGGCATAAGAGATTGCCTCGCCCGCAGGCGTTGTCAGATCGACCCGCCCGCCTGCGAGTGCCAGCGTCGCCTCGGTCTGCTCGGCGTTCCAGCGATAGGGGAGCGCCACCCAGCCATCGGCGCGGTGGAGCAGCACGCGGGTCTCGATCAGGCGGCGGTCTTCGGCTTCGCCCTCGCCAAATGCGAAGGTTTTGATGATCGCCGCGCCGACCGGGAACTTGAGCAAGCCTTCCCCATCGGCAGCGAGCTGCGTGCCTTCGGGCAGGTAGATGAAGCGCAGCTTGGTCGCGCCATCCGACCACAGCGGGGTGTTGAGCGCGTAGGGGTGCACACCGGCGCTCGGCGACTGCATCCGCGCATTGGTGAAGAAGGCAAAGTCGGAGAGCTTTGCCGGGAAGGCTTCGCTCCGGATGGCGGTGTCATTGACGGGTGGGGGGCCGATGACGTTGGCATGCGCGAGCGCCGCGCCGAACGTGGCGCAGGCGAGCAGCAGCAGGCCAGCGCCCCGTCTCACTTCAGCCGCGCCTCCAGCTCGGGTGGTGCGCCCACCGCGGGGAAGTCCCAGCTCTCCACAGGCGTGAGCATCAGCGGCCCGGGCTGCGCTTCGACAAGGCTTTGGCCGGGCTTCGAGAGGTTCAGCGACCAGCCGGTCACGCCCTTGGCGATCCGCAGGCCCGTGTCGCTCTGCGCGATACCGTCCCATAACACCGGCGGCAGCGCGCCGCCGAAGGCCGCGAGCAGCATCTCCTTGCCATCGAGCTGCGGATCGTCCCCTCCGCGCCCGAAGGTATTGGGGCCGACGATCACGTTGCGGGCATAGGGGTTGTAGCGGGCGTCATCGAAGGGCTTGGTGTAGGCGACCACCATCACGTGCGCGGTGGGGTTGTTGTCGAAGGTGTTGCCCTCGATCAGCACGCCGTCATTCGCCATCACCAGCACGCCGGTTCCGCGACGGACGGAGGCGACGATATTGCCCTTCGGCGCGAAGTTGGCGGTGTCGTTATCCTTCACCGTATTGCCGCGCAGGATCACGTTGCCTCCGCCCATCACGGGCAGGCTGGGCAGATCGAACACCAGCAGCCCGCCGGTGTTCTTCGTCGCGGTGTTGCCGGTCACCAATGCATTGCGGCTGTTCTCGATCTCGATACCTGCCACATTGAAGGCAACGGTGTTGCCACGCACCGTAATGTCGCGGCTCTGCCCAACGTAAATGCCCGCGTCCGAGGCGCCCATCACCTTCGAGTCCTGCACAAGCACCCCGGTGCTCTCGACCGGGTAGATGCCGTAGGCACCGTTGGTCTCCTTGGGCCCGCCGGTCCATTCGACCCGGATCGCGTGGTAGATGATGTTGTCCGCATCCTTGGACTTGATGCCGTCGCCCTTGGGGTTTTCTACAGCGAAGTCGCGCAGAGTGACGTTGTCCGAGGTGACGAGCAGCCCCTCGCCCGCGCCCTGCTGACCGGTGAAGTCGAGGATGGTCTTGTCCATCCCCGCCCCGCGCAGAGTCACACCGTCAACGTCGAGGCTGAGGCCGTCGGTGAGCGTGAAGCGCCCCGCGCCCAGCTCGATCACGTCGGCCGGCTCGGCAAGGATCAGTGCCTCCTGCAAGCGCTCCGCCCCGCCCGCACCGGGTTCGACGCGGTGCGTCTCGGCGGCGAGCGGCGCGGCTGATGCGAGCAGCATCGCGGCAAAAGCCAGTCTGGTCATGAAGTTCTCCCTCTCCGCTGCGCAGTGTGGCGCATCGGGGGGAGCAAATGCAAGCGCCTCAAGTAGCGGAGCAGTAGGCGGACAAAAACGTCAGCCGAGACCTATCGCGCAAAGCCCGGCCGAGGTGGTGAGTACGGCGACTGCCTCTCCGTCATCGACACGGCGAAGGCGCTTGATGAGTTCGCCGAGGCCGTAGCCTTCTTCCGGCTCGCCATCCTGCGCGGCCATGCCTTGGCGCAGTGCCCACAGCTGGCCGATGGTGAGGCGGTCGACCATCCGCTCCGCCATGCAGGTGGCGCGCTTCTCGCCGATGCCGGATTCGACGAGCGCGCCCCTGACCTGCATCTCGACAAGCGGGTTGGCGAGGCCGGTATAGACCGCCCCGCCCCCCAAGAGCACGATCAGCAAAAGGCCGATGATCAGCTTGCGCATCGAAGGTCTCTTTGTTGACGCATCACCTTATCCGAAAACCGGTTCCCGCTTTTCGGGGCGATGCTTCAGTCCAGCGACTTGACGATTTCCTCGACCATCTTCTTGGCGTCGGCCAGCAGCATGACGGTCTGGTTCATGTAGAAGACGTCGTTGTCGACGCCGGCATAGCCGACCCCGCCCATCGAACGCTTGATGAAGAACACCTGCTTGGCCTTGTCGACGTCGAACACCGGCATCCCGTAGATGGGCGACGACTTGTCGGTCTTGGCAGCCGGGTTCACCACGTCGTTGGCGCCGATGATGAAGGCGACGTCGCACTGGGCGAACTCGGAGTTGATGTCTTCAAGCTCGAAGACTTCATCGTAGGGCACGGATGCTTCGGCGAGGAGCACGTTCATGTGCCCCGGCATACGGCCCGCAACGGGGTGGATGGCGTATTTGACCGAGACGCCCTTTTCCTTGAGCTTGTCGCCCATTTCCCGCAGCGCGTGCTGGGCCTGGGCGACCGCCATCCCGTATCCGGGAATGATGATAACGCTTTCGGCCTGCTCGAGCATATAGGCAGCGTCTTCCGCGCTGCCCTGCTTGTAGGGACGCTGTTCGCGCGCGCCGCCTGCACCCGCCGCTTCGGGAGCCGCGCCGAAGCCGCCCGCGATCACGGAGATGAAGCTGCGGTTCATCGCGCGGCACATGATGTAGCTGAGGATCGCCCCCGAGGAGCCGACCAGCGCGCCGGTGATGATCATCGCCGAATTGCCGAGCGTGAAGCCCATCGCCGCTGCCGCCCAGCCGGAATAGCTGTTCAGCATCGAGACGACGACCGGCATGTCCGCGCCGCCGATCGGGATGATCAGCAGGAAGCCGATGATGAAGGCGAGCACCGCGACCGCGATGACCATCCAGCCCTCGCCTGCGCCGCCAATCGGCGAGACGGTGTAAGCGGCGATCAGGCCGAGGATCGCGACGAGCGTACCAAGGTTGATCACATGGCGCCCCGGCAGCATGATCGGCGAACCGCTCATCCGGCCCGAAAGCTTGAGGAAGGCGATGATGCTCCCTGAGAAGGTGATCGCCCCGATGGCGATGCCGAGGCCGAGTTCGACGCGGCTCACGCTGAGGATCTGCCCAGCGCCGTCGACAATGCCGAAGGACTGCGGGTCGAGCCATGCGCCAAAGCCCACCACCACGGCGGCCAGGCCGACGAGGCTGTGGAAGCCGGCGACCAGTTCGGGCATCGCGGTCATGGCAATGCGGCGGGCGACGGTGACGCCGATGAGGCCACCGATGCCGACCGCGATCAGGATCTCGACGATATTGGCGATGTCATGGGTGATCAGCGTGGTGATCACGGCCAGCGCCATGCCGACCATGCCGTACCGGTTGCCGACGCGGCTGGTGGCGGGGCTCGAAAGCCCGCGCAGAGCGAGGATGAAGAACACGCCTGCGATGAGGTAGGCGAGCATCGCCCAGGCAGGCTGGCCGCCGCCGTGGGCTGCTGCTGCGGAGAGGAGGGAGAAGGTCATCTCTTACTTCTCCTTCTTCTTGTACATCGCGAGCATGCGCTCGGTCACCGCAAAGCCGCCGAAGATGTTGATGCTAGCAAGCACCACCCCGAACAGGCCGAGATACTTGGCGATCGGGCTGTTCGCCTCCGCCGAGGCGATCAGCGCGCCGACGATGATCACCGAGGAGATCGCGTTGGTCACCGCCATCAGCGGGGTATGGAGCGCCGGGGTCACCGACCAGACGACGTAATAGCCCACGAAGCAGGCCAGCACGAAGATCGAAAGGATTGAAATGAAGTCCATGGATCAGGCCCCCTGAAGTCGTTCGTTGACGACCTTGCCGCCCTGCGTGAGCCGTATCGCGTTGCCGATTTCCTCGTCGAGCACGGGCTTGCCCTGCTCCTTGTCCCAGAAGGCGCTGAGGAAGTTGTAGTGGTTGCGCGCGAACAGCGCCGAAGCATCTGCGGGCAGGTGCGCGGGCGTGTTCGAGAAGCCGATGATGTTGACGCCGTGCTTGACCACGACTTCATCCGGCACCGAGCCTTCGACGTTGCCGCCCTGCGCCACCGCGAGATCGAAGATCACGCTGCCCGGCTTCATCGTCGCGATCTGCGCGTCGGTGATGAGGCGCGGTGCGGCGCGCCCGGGGATCAGCGCCGTCGTGATGACGATGTCTTGCTTGGCGATGTGCGAGCTCACCAGTTCGGCCTGCGCCTTCTGGTATTCCTCGCTCATTTCGGTGGCATAGCCACCCGAGCCTTCGCCTTCGATCCCGGCGACATTCTCGACGAAGATCGGCTTGGCGCCCAGCGACTGGATCTGTTCCTTGGTGGCCGAACGCACGTCGGTCGCCGAGACCTGCGCGCCCAGACGCCGCGCGGTGGCGATCGCCTGAAGGCCCGCAACGCCCACACCCATGATGAAAGCGCGCGCGGCCTGCACCGTGCCGGCCGCGGTCATCATCATCGGGAAGGCGCGGCCATAGACATCCGCCGCCGCCAGAACCGCCTTGTAACCCGCAAGATTCGATTGCGAGGACAATACGTCCATCGACTGCGCGCGGGTGATGCGCGGCATGAACTCCATGCTCAGCGCCTCGAAACCGCCAGCCGCATAGGCATCGACCCGGTCACGCACCGTGAAGGGATCGAACAGCGCCGCCACCCATGCCCCCGCCTTCGCGCCCTTCAGCAGCTTGAGGTCAGGCGCCTGAATGCCGAGCACAATGTCGGCATCCTTCACCGTCGCCGCAGCCGTGCCGATGCTGGCGCCCGCTTCGGCATAGGCCTCGTCGGTGATCGAGGCGATGACGCCCGCGCCCGCCTCGACCGCGACCGTGCAGCCCAGGGCAGCAAACTTCTTCACCGTTTCCGGCGTGGCGGCGACGCGCGTCTCGCCAGAGGCGCGCTCCTTCAGGATGGCGATTTTCACTGGTGCCGCTTAGTTTGCGATCATCGCGACAACGGCGAACGCGATCACAGCGATCACCGGCACGGCCCATTTGAGCGTGCCCATGAAGCCGCTGTAAGTGGCCTCGGCCTTTTCCATGTCATGAACGGTCATATGCAATTTCCCCTTGGGCTCCAAAACGCACCGCTGCGCGAATGGTTGCCGAGTGGTTGTCGAAACTTCGGGCCGCACGGCCCCTGACGCTCCCGTATCGGAGCAGCACGGCTATCTCAAGTCACCTTTAGTGAGAGGAAGCCGCCAAGCCACAGGACTCCGTTGCTCAGCGCAACTGTCCCGCCACGGCACAGCTTTAATCACGTCTTTACCTCCCCTCTTTATGCAGGAGCCGGTGATATCGGACGCGGGCGCAGGCTCGCCGGACGCGGGAAAGCGAGCTGCACAACTGATGGCTGAAATGGATTGCCTCCCCGAAGCGCAGGAAGACGCGCGAATCGTCATGCTCATCGATGACGAGCCCGCGCAGTCGCGGCTCATCACCGCCATTGCCGCGCGCGATGGATGGCGCACGATCGTCGCCCCTGATGCCGAGACCGCGATCGCGATGCTCGGCACGCGCGAAGGGATGCAGCTTTCCGCGATCCTGCTCGACCAGTGGGTGCCGGGCGACGATGCCTGCACGCTGATCGCCGAATTGAAGTCGCGCCGCCCGGCGCTTCCCATCCTGATGCTGACCACCAGCGCCTCGCCGCTGCTCGCCGTCGAGGCGATGCGCGCAGGTGCCAGCGACTATCTGGTCAAGCCCGTCTCGCCCGACCGGCTGATGGAAGCACTGCGCTCCGTCACCACCCGCGAGACCGCCCGCGACGAGCTCGCCCCGCTGACCGAGAAGATGTCCGCCACGCTCGATTTCGATGCGATGATCGGCACCGCCCCGCAATTCCGCGCCGCGCTGGCACAGGCCGCCAAGGCCGCCCGCGGCCACGGCCATGTGCTCATTGAAGGCGAAACCGGCACCGGCAAGGAAATGCTGATGCGCGCCATGCACGGCGCCTCGCCGCGCTCCAAGGAAGCGCTGCGGATCGTCAACCTCGCCAGCGTTCCGCCCGGATCGATCGATTCGGTGCTGTTCGGGCATGAGCCCGGCTCCTTCCCCGGCGCCTTCGACCGCCAGATCGGCGCCTTCCAGCATTGCGATGGCGGCACGCTGATCCTCGACGAGATCGACCGGCTGACGCCGGCGCTGCAACAGCGCCTCGCCGAAGCACTGACCAGCGGCATCATCCGCCCCGTCGGCGCCAGCTATGGCTTCCGCGTCGATGTGCGCCTGCTGGTGACGAGCAATGTCGGGCTCGACCGGATGGTCGCCGCCGGCCAGTTCGACGCAGGCCTTGCCGCCAAGCTGGGTGCGACCAAGATCGTTCTGCCGCCCCTGCGCGACCGCACCGGCGACATCCCGGCGCTGACCCGCCAGTTCCTCGCCCGCATCGGCGAGCAGCCGGGTCTCAACCACCTCTCGATTTCCGAAAGCGCACTGGCGCTGCTTGCGGCCTATGACTGGCCCGGCAATGTCCGCCAGCTGCAATCCGTGCTGTTCCGCGCGGCGGTCTATTGCGAGGGCAACTCGCTCACCGCCGACAGCTTCCCGCAGCTTTCCGAAATGCTCGGCGTGCAGGACGGCAACGGCAGCGTCGGGCACGAAGGCGTGGGCATCATGCTCTACACCCCCGACGGCAATCTGCGTCCGCTCGAAGAGATCGAGGCCGACGTGATCCGCCTCGCCATCGGCCATTATCGCGGCCGCATGACCGAAGTGGCGCGCCGCCTCGGGATCGGGCGCTCGACGCTGTATCGCAAGCTTTCCGATCTCGGGATTGATAACGCCGCTTGATCGTCCTAGCCCGCGCGGCATGACGACATTTCAGGATTTCACGGGGCGCTCAGCGCTTGTCACAGGGGCTGCTTCCGGGATCGGCGCGGCGTGTGCGCGGGCCTTGGCGGAGCGCGGGGCGAAGAAGCTGTTCCTTGTCGATGTCGATGGCGCCGGATTGGACGCGCTCGACCTTGCCTGCGAGGTCGAACGCATCACCGGTAGCGTCGCTGATGAGGCGCTTTGGCAGGCTCTAGAGCCCCGCTTGATCGGTTTAGACCATGCTGTGGTCAATGCAGGCATAGGTTCGGGTGGCCCTATCGCGTCAATTTCGCTGTCCGAATGGCGCCGGGTGATGGCCGTGAACCTCGACGGGGCGTTCATGACCCTGGCCTCGTCTTTGCGGGCGATGGCAGGCAAGAGCGGCAGCGTGGTGGTGGTCGCCTCGGTGACCGGATTGAAGCCGGTGCCGGGGATTGGTCCTTACGGGGTCTCCAAGGCGGCGGTGGCCCATATGGCGCGGATTGCAGCCGCCGAGAACGCCAGAAAAGGCATCCGCGTCAATGCGATAGCGCCCGGCGGCGTGGATACGGCGATCTGGGAAAGCGGCGAGGATTTCAACGCTTCTGTGGCCGCAATCGGCCGCGAGGCGACGATCAAGGCGATGGCGAAAACCACGCCGTTGGGCCGTTTTGCCACCTCCGAGGAGATGGCCGACAGCATCCTCTATCTGCTGAGCGACGCGGCGGCGAACATCACGGGGCACGTAATGGTGTCGGACGGCGGCTTTACGCTGTAGGATCGCCCGGGCGGTATTCCTACATGATATCAATGGAATGTTTCACGTGAAACATTTTCGGTGGGAAGTTACTCGGCCAGCAGCGCGCTGAAGTCGGTCAGCGCGGCATCGCGAAGCCCGCGCCAGACATTGCGGGCCTGAACCGTCTCGGCGACATCGTGGACCCGCAGCAGGTGCACCCCCGCCTCCATCCCCTTGAGCGCCAGAGCGATTGACCCTGCCAGACGGCGGTCAGCCTCCTCCTCGTTCGACAGCGCGCCAATCATCCGCTTGCGGCTTGCCCCGAGCATCAGCGGGCTTCCGAGCGCGTGGAACAGCGGCAGGGCGTTGATAAGCGCGAGATTATCGGCGAGCGACTTGCCGAAGCCGATGCCGGGATCGAGGATGATGCGCTCCTCGGCGACGCCATCTTCGATAGCACTTTGCTTGGCGGCCTTGAGAAAGTCGAATACGTCGCTGATCACATCGCCGTACTCAGCGCCCTTGTGCAGGTCCTCACCGCCGCCCGGCGCGTGCATCAGCACCACAGGGCAGCCGCGCGCTGCCACCACCTCGACCGTGCGCGGGTCATACCGCAGCGCCGAGACGTCGTTCGCCATATGCGCGCCTGCGGCTAGTCCCGCGTCGAGCACGCCAGCCCGCCGGGTGTCGACGCTGATCGCGGCGCCCATGCTGGCGCAGTATTCGACCGCGGGGACAACGCGGCGGATTTCCTCGTCCTCGAAGGTCGCCGAGGCGCCCGGGCGGGTGCTCTCGCCCCCGATATCGATGATTGCAGCCCCCGCCTCGAGCATGGCTGCGGCATGGGCGCGGCCTGCCTCGATGGCGTCGTGCTGGCCGCCGTCGGAGAAGCTGTCGGGCGTGACGTTGAGGATGCCCACGACCTGCGGCTGGTCCAGCCGGATGGTGCGGCTGCCCAATTCGAGCGGGGGGTGGGCCTTGGCGAGGTTGGCCCATTGGCGCGATGCTTCTTCCGCGAGATCGGTGGGAAGCCGCGCGATTCCCGCGGCGATTTCCGCGCGGGTCCCGACAATTCGCGTGCGAACGGCATTGTCGCTTCGCACCACCAGCGCGAACTCGCGCGCATAGGTCATCGACCCGCCGAGCCGCACCGCCTCGCCGTCCACCGCTTGCGGACCGGGGACGAGCGTGAGCGGGTGGAGGTAGACCTTCTCCGCCATCAGCGACATCAATCCTCTGCGGCCAGCAGGTAAAGCTGGCGCGCGGCATCGATCGGCTGGACGTCACCAGCCTGCTCGTAATGCCAGAAGGTCCAGCCATTGCAGCTGGGCGCGCCCTGAAGGTCCTTGCCAAGCCCGTGGATCGAACCCGTCTTGCCCTCCCATTCGAGCGAGCCGTCCGTCCGCACGGTGGCGATCCAGCGGCGCTTCTTGTCGAACACCTTGCTGCCTGGAGGAATCAAACCGCCCTCTACAACCGCTCCAAACGCCACCTTGGGGGCGCTACGGGCGCTCTGCATGGTGGTAAGCGCGCTCTCGTCGAGGGGAAGTTCCTTGGCGATGCGCTTTTCCGCGACGCTGCGGTAGAAATCCTCGCGCTCGCAGCCGATCCATTCGCGCCCCAGCCGCTTGGCCACCGCACCCGTCGTGCCGGTGCCGAAGAAGGGATCGAGCACCACGTCGCCCTTCTCGGTGGTCGCCAGCAGCACGCGGTAGAGCAGCGCCTCGGGCTTCTGCGTCGGGTGGGCCTTCTTGCCGTCTTCTTTCAGCCGCTCGCCGCCCGAGCAGATCGGCAGCACCCAGTCCGAGCGCATTTGCAGCTCGTCGTTGAGGGTCTTCATGGCGCGGTAATTGAAGTGGTAGCGCGACTTTTCGCCCATGCTCGCCCAGATCAGCGTTTCATGCGCGTTGGTGAAGCGCGTGCCCTTGAAGTTGGGCATCGGATTGGTCTTGCGCCAGACGATGTCGTTGAGGATCCAGAAGCCCAGATCCTGCAATATCGAGCCGACGCGGAAGATGTTGTGGTAGCTGCCGATCACCCAGAGCGCGCCATCGGGCTTCAGCACGCGCCGCGCCTCGGTCAGCCATTCGCGGGTGAACTTGTCGTACACCGCCATGCTGTCGAACTGGTCCCAGTGATCGGTCACGGCATCGACATGGCTGCCATCAGGGCGATTGAGGTCGCCGCCGAGTTGTAGGTTGTAGGGCGGATCGGCGAAGACGAGATCAATGCTGGCGGTCGGCAACGAGCGCATGGCCTCGATGCAGTCACCCGGCAGGATGCGGCCCAAGGGCAGATCGGCTGCGCGCCCAGTTTCTGGCGCTTTAACAACGCCCTTCGCGCGCGTCTTTACCTTCTCTATCACACTCACCGCGGAGCCCTCGCCTGCTATGTCTGGAACTTATCCACAGGCATGAGTCTTTGAAGAGTCCGCGTCAAGCGCCTAATTTTGCGCGGGCTTTGGCCGATGATGGGGTCGCGGGGCGGAACGAAGCGGGACCGGCACAAGATGTTGAGTCCGAGGGCTAAGCCGGGACTCCAGATGCAGCGGTGTGGCGCAAAAGACTCACTGCGCTCGCGGCCAACCGAGAGTCGCAGCGAACATTCGCTTGTGCCGCGCAAAGGCCTCGTCACCGAGGCACATCTGGCCGACATAGTGCGACATCGCGATAATCTTGGGGATCATCGCCTGCCGCTCCGCCTCCCAAGCCTGGACCCCTTCCCAATCCAGCGTCGGCGCATCCTTGGCGCGCGCCATCGCGCCGTCCATGCCTTCACGCAGTTCGCCCAGAAGGCGCTCCAGATCGGGGATCAGGTTGGCTGGATAGCCGCCGGGATGTTCGGGCACGTCAAGCACGAAGCTGGAGCGTTGGTCCGCAGCAAGCAGCATCGTGTTCCACGCCTGCGTCGGCCACAGATCGCAGGTCACCGCGAGCATTTCGCCAAACGGCCCGTTCCACAGCTCCCAGGGGAGCATGGCATAGGCGACCACCGACGTGCCGACCGGCAATTGCGAATTGACCTTGGCCAGAAAGCCGTACTGCCATTCGATCTCTTCGCGTTGGCGCGCATCCGCATCGGCCTGTGTCGGGCGGTGATTGGCAGGCGAATCCGGCTCCAGACCCGCCTCGCGAAGGGTGTCGCCGGCCGGGCCGTCCCACAGCTCTTCAGGCAGAATGCGCTTGGCAGGCGCGTCATTGGCAACGGCATGCGGCGCGAGCCGCGGGGCGACGCTGCTAGGCTTGCGGCCAAAAACCGGGCGGTGAATGGTCATGACGAAGGTTCCCTTTGCCGGTAAGCATAGGGGTTAATACTGAAGGTTTCGTTGATCTCAGGGCCTTCGCGTCAGATCAGTTGCAACTGCGCGACCGGGGCAAAGCTGCGGCGATGCAGCGGGCTCGGGCCGTGGCGGCGCAGCCCCTCGAGGTGTTCGGGCGTGCCGTAGCCCTTGTTGCGCTCCCAACCATAATGCGGGTGCGCGGCGGCCGCTTCGCACATCATCCGGTCGCGCCATTCCTTGGCGATGATCGAGGCGGCCGAGATGCACGGTTCAATCGCGTCGCCGCCGATAATGGCGCGCGCCGGCCAGCACCATTCCTCGCAGCGACCGTGCGGGGTGAGGTTGCCGTCGATCAGCACCTCGTGGGTTTCGCAGTCCAACGCGGCGGTCAGGCGCGCGACGGCGCGGGTCATGGCCAGCATGGTCGCCATGAAGATGTTGACCCGGTCGATCTCCTCGTGGTCGACCACCGCGACGGCCCAGTTGCAGCTGGCGCGGATCGCTTCGTCGAGGTGCGCGCGGCGGGCGGGCGAAAGGCGCTTGGAATCGTCGACCCCCGCAGGTATCGCGCGGCCCAGCACAACTGCCGCGGCCACCACCGGCCCGGCGAGCGGCCCGCGGCCGGCCTCGTCGACTCCGATGACGATCCGTTCGCCGCGCGCCGTGAAACCCGGAGTGACCCCTAGCATGATCCGTTCTGTCCGATTGCTCGCCGCTCTTTCGACCCCTGCGCTGATGCTGGCAAGCTGCGCCAACGCTGAAACAGGGGAAACCAGCGCCCCTGCCGCGGCCAGCACGGTCGCTCCTTTCAAGACGAGCGAAGTCGCGACCTTCGAGGAGCCTTGGGCAATCGCCTTCGCGCCGGGCACGGGCGTGCTGTTTGTTACCGAGAAGTCGGGCAGCCTGAAGTTCATCGACACCGCCACCGGCACCAAGGGCACCGTCAGCGGCGCGCCCAAGGTCGATTACGGCGGCCAGGGCGGTCTGGGCGACGTGGCCTTCCTGCCTGCGGAAAGCTCGGCCACTCTGGGCGGACGCATGATCTATTTGAGCTGGGTCGAGGCCGGAGAGGGCGATACCCGCGGCGCAGCTGTGGGGCGCGGCAAGCTGGTCTGCGGACAGCCGGCCTCCTGCACCATTGAAGGCCTCACCGTGATCTGGCGCCAGACGCCCAAGGTGACGGGTCGCGGGCACTTTTCGCACCGCCTCGCCTTCTCGCCCGACGGCAAGTACCTGTTCGTCGCCAGCGGAGAGCGGCAGAAATTCCAGCCCGCGCAGGACACGTACGTCAACCTCGGCAAGATCGTGCGCCTCAACCTCGACGGCACCCCTGCTGCGGGCAATCCGATGGCCGATAAGGGCGGCGTTTCGGCGCAGATCTGGTCGATGGGCCACCGCAACATCCTTGGGCTCAGCTGGGACGCGCAGGGGCGGCTCTGGGAGGTCGAGCACGGCCCGGCAGGCGGCGACGAGCTCAACCTCGTGAAGGCGGGCGCGAATTACGGCTGGCCGATCCGCTCTAACGGCGATCACTACAACGGCGATCCGATCCCCGATCACGAGCCGTCGGACGGTTTCGCCCAGCCCGCAATCAGCTGGAACCCGGTGATCGCGCCGGGCGGAATGGTGATCTACTCGGGCACGATGTTCCCGGCTTGGAAAGGCCATGCGCTGATGACGGGCCTCGCCACGCAGGCGCTGGTGGACGTGGCGATCGACGGCGAGACCGCGAGCGAGACCGCGCGCTACGACTTCGACAAGCGTATGCGCGCTATCACACAGGGCCCGGACGGGTCGGTGTGGGTCGCCGAGGACGGCAAGGGCGCGCGGCTCTTCAGGCTGACCGCCCGCTGATGGCTGACGCGACTGCGACCCTGATCCCGCTCGAGGCGGTCGATCCCGCGATGGTCGAGGAGGTGCTCGACCGCGCCTTCGGGCCGGAGCGTCATGCGCGCACCGCCTACCGTATCCGCGAAGGCATGGACTGGCTGCCGGGCCTGAGCCTCGCCGCATTGGACGCCAACGATATGCTCGTCGGCACGATCCAGTGCTGGCCGATCGGGTTGCAGACCAAGCAAGGGCAGGTGCCGCTCGTCATGGTCGGTCCGGTCGCGGTCGTGCCCGAGCGGCAGGGCGAGGGCTTCGGCATCGGCCTCATGAGCGCGATGATCGCCGAGGACGCGCGGCTGGCAGGCGGTCGTGGCCCTGCGCTGCCACAGGTGCTGATCGGCGATGCGGAATACTATGGCCGCTGGGGTTTCTCGGCGGCGATGACGGGCGGCTGGCGCTGCCCCGGCCCCTACGAACAGCACCGCCTGTTGGCGCGTGGCCACGGGCTTGCGGCCATGCCGCTCGACGGGATGCTCGGCCCGTGGGGGCAATAGAGGCGCTACCCTCTTCACCTCGGCCCGCGCTTCTGCCATCCCCTTGCCGATGCCTTACGAACCGCCTCCCTACCTCGCCGGATTGACCCTCGCGGAAATTGCCGAGCTTGTGGCGCAGCGCAAGCTGCCGCCCGTAGAAGGTTGGGCGCCGCAGAAGTCGGGCGACAGCTTCATGCGGATCGCCGCCGACGGGACGTGGTTCCACGAAGGCGGCGAGATCAAGCGCGAGGCGATGGTCCGCGCCTTTGCCGGCCTGTTGAAGCGCGACGCCGACGGCCAGCACTGGCTCGTCACCCCCTTCGAGAAGCTCACCGTCGAAGTCGAGGACGCCGCCTTCATTGCGGTCGATTGCGTGCGGGCCGATGATGCGCTCGCCTTCCGGCTCAACACCGACGACATCGTGATCGCCGGACCGGAGCACGCTTTGCGGATCGAGGGCGACCCGGAGAGCCCTGCTGCCTACCTTCAGGTGCGGCGCGGCTGCGAAGCGCGCCTCAACCGCTCGACCTGGGCGCAGCTCGTCGAGATCGCGCTGGCCGAGGGCGCCGAGGACAATGGCTGGCAAGTCACCAGCCAGGGCGAGCGTTTCAGCCTCCTCCCATGACCACCCCGCTCCGCAGCATCCACGATCCCCTCGCCCGCGCCTTTGCGGCAGGTCATGCGCGCGCGGTCGAGGGCCTGATGAGCGACGCGCATTTCGCTCAGGACGGCCGCGCCACGCCCGCCGCGGTGCTGGTCGCGATCACCGACGTGCCGCATGATCCGCAGGTGATCCTCACCCAGCGACCCCGCGCGATGCGCGATCATCCGGGGCAGGTCGCCTTTCCCGGTGGCAAGATCGATCCCGGCGAGGAAGCCATCACCGCCGCCTTGCGCGAGGCCGAGGAGGAGCTCGCCCTCCCCCGCGAGGCGGTGCGGGTGATCGGCACCAGCGATGTCTACCACACCGGCACCGGCTTTCTGGTGACGCCGGTCGTCGGCGTTGTCCCACCCGGCCTCACGCTCACCCCCAACCCGGAAGAAGTCGAAGCGTGGTTCGAGGCGCCGCTTTCGCTGCTGCTCGATCCCGAGAGCTGGACCGCCAACGAAGTGTATTGGCGCGGGGCGAACCGGCGCTATCTCGAGCTCGAATGGCAGGGCTTCCGCATCTGGGGCGTGACCGCCGCGATCATCGCCAACCTGTCGCGGCGGATCGCGTGGGAGGGGCTGACCGATGCTGCGTGACCTCGCAGACGCCGACTGGACGCGCCGCGAAGGTCTCGCCGCGCTGACCAAGGCGCTTGGCGCCGAAAACATCCGCTGGGTCGGCGGCGCGGTGCGTGACGGTCTGCTGGGTGGTCCGGCCCACGACGTCGATTGCGCGACTCTGCTCACGCCTAACGAGGTGATTGCTGCCTGTGCCCGCGCCGGCATCCGTACGGCGCCGACGGGGATCGAGCACGGCACGATCACCGCGATCCTCAAGGACGGGCCGATCGAGGTTACAACCCTGCGCCGCGACGTGGCCACCGACGGCCGGCGCGCCACCATCGCCTTTGCCACCGAGTGGCGCGAGGATGCTGCACGGCGCGATTTCACGATCAACGCGCTCTACTCCCACCCCGACACGCTCGAAATCGAGGACTTCTTTGGCGGGCTCGAAGACCTTTCCTCAGGGCGCGTGCGGTTCATCGGCGATGCGGCGGCGCGGATTGCCGAGGATCACCTCAGGATCCTGCGCTACTACCGCTTCCAGACGCGCTTCGGTGCCGACCTCGACCCGCAAGCCGAGGACGCCTGCGCCGAGCTTGCCCATACCCTTAAAGGCCTGAGCCGTGAGCGCATCGCCGCCGAACTTCTGGCGTTGCTCACCCTGCCCGACCCGCACCCCACCATCGCGCGGATGCGGGCTCGCGGCGTGCTTCCCGTGATCCTGCCCGAAGCCTGCCCGCCGCAGGTGGCAGCGCTTGGGCGGCTCGTGGCAGCCGAAGCAGCGCAGAGCTTCGCGCCAGATGCGGTGCGTCGGCTCGCGGCGCTGCTTCCGCCCTCGCCAGACATCGCCGAGACAGTCGCGGCCCGCCTGCGGCTATCCAAAGCGCAGCGCGCGCGGCTCGTTGGCGCTGCCGAGCGCACCGCCGAAGACGCCTCAGACCCCAAGTCCCTCGCCTATCGCCTCACGCCCCCTGTGGCGATCGACCGGCTGCTTCTGGGCGGCGCGGATGCCCGCGTGATAGAAAACTGGAACGTCCCACTGTTCCCGCTCAAGGGCGGCGCGGTTGTCGCACACGGGGTCACAGCAGGGCCGGAAGTGGCAAAGCTGCTCCAGCTGATCGAGAAGCGCTGGGTTGCAGAGGGCTTCCCGAGCGCCGACCGCGTAAACCAGATGCTCGCCGAAGAATTGGGGACGAGCGCTTTCAGGTTCGACTAAGTCGCCTCAGCTAAAGCGGCCCGACTTGGGGAAGCCCTGCGGCGGCATCCGTCCGGCGGCGCCGCGCGCCACCTTCCACATGCGGATCTCGGTCTCGGTGCGGGTGCGCTCGCCCGATCCACCCATCTGCCAGCTGAGGCCATCGGCGAGCACGAAGGTGGTCGCGTCCGACATGCCGCCGTCGCGGTAGCGTTGCAGCTGCACCCCCTGACCGCGCCCCATCACAGGCAGTTCCTCGAGGTTGAAGACCACCAGCTTGCGGTTGTCGCCGACCACCGCGACGTGATCGTGGCCTTCGCCGATCGGGCGGATCACCGACAGCTTCGCCCCATCCTTGAGGTTCACCACCTGACGGCCCTTGCGGGTCTCGGCCAGCAATTCGTCAAGCTCGGCAATGAACCCTTTGCCGTGGCTTGATGCCAGCAGCAGGCGGCCGCCGGGCTTGTGGACCATCATCGCGCAGACGTTCGCCTCGCTCTCCAGCTCGATCATCGTGCGCACGGGCTCGCCAAAGCCGCGCGCGCCGGGCAGCTTGTCGCAACCCAGTGTGAAAAAACGCCCGTCCGAGGCGGCGAGCAGCAGCTTGTCGGTGGTCTGGGCGTGGAGGATGAAGGCGAGCGCGTCGCCCTCCTTGTACTTGAACTCCTGATCCAGCGGCACGTGGCCACTCGCCGCGCGGATCCAGCCCTTCTGGCTGAGGATCACCGTGACGGGCGCCTTCTCGATCATCGCGTCCATGCTGAAGGCGATGGTCGGCGCAGCCTCGGCAATCAGCGTGCGGCGACGGCCCAGCACGGTATCCTCGGCGTAGTTCTTGCGCAGATTGCGCAGGTCCTTCTTGAGGCGGGTGCGCTGCTTGGCGGGGCTTTCGAGCAGGGCGTTGAGATCGGCCTCTTCGGCCAGCAGCTCGTCCTGCTCCTTGCGCAGCTGCATCTCTTCCAGCTTGCGCAACGACCGCAGACGCATGTTGAGGATCGCCTCGGCCTGACGGTCGGTCAGCTCGAACTCGGCCATCATCAGCAGCTTGGGCTCGTCCTCGGTGCGGATGATTTCGATCACCCGGTCAAGGTTGAGGTAAGCGATGATATAGCCGCGCACCAGCTCGAGACGGTTGGCGATCTGGTCGAGCCTGTGCTTGGCGCGGCGCTGGAGGATGTCGATCTGCGCGAAGGTCCAGCTTTCGAGCAGTTCCTTGAGGCCCATGACCATCGGTGTGCGCCCGAAGCCGGGGCGCGCGTCGAGCACGTTGAGATTGAGGCTGAACCGCGTCTCCAGGTCGGTGAGCTTGAACAGGCTCTCCTTCAGCAATTCGGGATCGACATTGCGGCTCTTGGGCACGAGCACAATGCGGATTGCCTCGTCGCTCTCGTCGCGCACGTCTTCGAGGATCGGCAGCTTGCGGTCGGCGATGGCCTGCGCGATCTGCTCGATCAGCTTGCCCTTGGGCACCTGATAGGGAATCTCGGAGATGACCAGCTGCCACTGCCCGCTGCCGAGCCGCTCGATCCCGGCAGCAATGTCGGCCTCGTCCTTGGCCTCTGGCGCATGGAACCGTCCGCGCAGGCGGAAGGCGCCGCGCCCCGTGCGATAGGCTTCGGTGATCGCGGCGGGGCTGTCGATGACATGGCCCCCGGTCGCGAAATCGGGGCCGTGGAACAGCTCCATCAGCTGTTCGTGGGTGACCGAGGGGTTGTCGATCAGTGCCAGCGTCGCGTCGATGATCTCGGCGACATTGTGGCTGGGGATCGAGGTCGCCATGCCGACCGCGATGCCGCTCGACCCGTTGGCGAGGAGGTTCGGGAACAGGCCGGGGAAGATCTCGGGCTCGATCTCTTCGCCGTTATAGGTGGGAATGAACTCGACCGTGCCCTCGTCGAGGCCGCTCATCAGTTCGAGCGCCGTGCGCGTCAGGCGGGCTTCGGTGTAGCGGTATGCAGCGGCGTTATCGCCATCGACATTGCCGAAATTCCCCTGCCCCTCGACCAGAGGATAGCGCAGGCTGAAATCCTGGGCGAGGCGGACCATCGCGTCGTAGACCGACTGGTCGCCATGCGGGTGATACTTGCCGATCACGTCACCGACCACGCGCGCCGATTTCTTGAAGGCATCGTTGGGGCTGAGCTTCAACTGCCGCATCGCCCAGAGCAAGCGGCGGTGCACCGGCTTCAATCCGTCGCGCAGATCGGGCAGCGAACGCGCCGTGATCGTCGAGAGCGCATAGACCAGATAGCGCTCGGACAGCGCCGCATCGAAGGGCGCATCGACGATCGCGTCGAAGCTGTCATCGGGCGCTTCGGTGGTGGGAGGCAAGGACATGGCCCCCGTCTAGCAACCCGCGCCCGCCCGAGGGAGAGGGGTTTCCACAGGGAAAGCGGTCCGCCGCGTGCGCCTGCCGCCTCGTCCTGCGGGGTGGAACATGCGCACCGCGTGGCGACTAGACGCGGTGCAACTTGCAACCAGGAGATCAATCATGCAGCGCGTCCTCATCATCGCCACCGACGGTTTCGAGCAGTCCGAACTCATGGAGCCCCTGCGCCTGCTCAGGGAAGCCGGGGCCGAGGTAAGCATTGCCAGCCTCAAGCCCGGCGAAATCAAAGGCTGGGACCAGAAGGACTGGGGCAAGAGCGTCCCCGTCGATCTGACCATCGATCAGGTTTCGAGCGAGGATTACGATGCCCTACTGCTCCCCGGTGGCCAGATGAACCCCGATATCCTGCGTATGGAGCACAAGGTCATCGAGGTGATCCGCGAATTCGACGCGGCCCGCAAGCCCATCGCGGCGATCTGTCACGCCCCGTGGCTGCTGGCCGAGGCGAAGCTGCTTGAAGGGCGGACTGTCACCGGCTGGCCCTCGATCCGCACCGATCTTGCCAATGCCGGCGCGGCCGTAGTGGACGAGGAAGTGGTGATCGACGGCAACCTCATCACCAGCCGCAAGCCCGACGACATTCCCGCTTTCACCGAGGCGCTGATGGAGGCGCTCAATATGGAAGGCGCTGAACAATCAGCGTAAATCCTCTCACATCTTCCTGAGATCGTTGCTTTCAGAAGGCACGCTGACGGTCAGGCCATCTAGGTCTGCCGTCAGCTCGATCTGGCAGGAGAGGCGGCTGGTGCGGCGGGCACCGGCGGCAAAATCGAGCATATCCTCCTCCTCCTCCGCGGCGGCGGGGAGGCGGTCGAACCACTCGGCAGCGACGATCACGTGGCAGGTCGAACAGGCCATCTGCCCCTCGCAGGTGCCCTCCAGCGGCAGGCCCGCCGCCTGTCCGACGCGCAACAGGCTGTCGCCCGGTTTCGCCGTAGTTTCAACGGTTTTGCCGCGCGGATCGACGAAGGTGATGGTGATGCTCACAGGCCCTGGCTCCCGGCGGCGGCATTGATCATGGCGGCGGCGGACTCGATGTCCGAACTGATCGTATAGCGCCCGAATCCGAGGCGAATAGAGGACTTTGCCTCGGCGTTTCCAAGCCCGATGGCGCGCAGCACGTGGCTGGGGCGGCCCGACCCGCTGGCGCAGGCGCTCCCGGCGGAGAACATGACATTGCGGCAGTCGCTCATCAGCCGGGCGACATCCAGACCATCCCGCCGAATGTTGAGGTTGCCGTGCCAGCGATGTTCGGCGCTGCCGTTGAGCTCCCAATCAGCGAAAGCCTCCTTTGCGATGTTCCACAAATGTTTCACGTGAAACATTTGCGCGTCGAGGTCCGCTGACACCGCGCAAGCCGCTCCGAAACCGGCGCAAAGGGCGGGCGAGAGGGTGCCTGACCGTAGGCTAACCTCCTGTCCGCCGCCATGCATCAGCGGCTGGAGCGACCCGGCATCCGGCCCGATCCACAAGGCCCCGATACCCTTGGGGCCGTGAATCTTGTGCGCCGAGACCGCCACGAAGTCGGGTCTAAAGGGGGTCAAAACCAGTCTACCGAGGGCCTGGACGGCATCTACCAGCACTCTAGTGCCTGCCGAACGCACGATGGAAATGGCCTCGGCGAGCGGATGCACCACCCCAATCTCGTTATTGACCGCCATGATCGCGACAAGGCCGGTCTCGGGCGTGATCGCCGCCCGCAAAGCGTCGAGGTCGGCGCGGCCATCGGGCAGCACCGGAAGCACGGTAAAGCGCCGGCCCTGCGCCTCGACCGCACGTTGACAATCGAGCACCGCGGCGTGCTCCGTGGCGAAGGTGAGGACGTCGCCCTGCGTGCCGATCAGCACCATGTTGAGCGCTTCCGTGGCTCCGCTGGTGAACACCACCTGCCCGCCTTCGGGCATGAGCGCCGCGACCTTGTCGCGCGCGGCTTCGACCGCAGCGGCCGCCATGCGGCCCATGCGGTGCGCGCTGTGGGGATTCCCGAAAGTGTCGCTGTCCGGCCCCCCAAGCCAGCGCAGCATCGCCTCGCGCGCTTCGGGCGCGAGCGGGGTTGTGGCCTGGTAGTCGAGGTAGATCATCGGAGAACCAATATCCGTTCGCCCTGAGCCTGTCGAAGGGCCGCACTTCCTTTCGAAGTGAAGAACGGTGCTTCGACAAGCTCAGCACGAACGGGTTGGTTTAGCATAGCGACGCCCAAGCCTCGCTGAACCGCTCCAATTCCTCGGGCGTGGTGTTCCAGCCCAAACTCACCCGGATCGTGCGCGCGGCGACATCGTCGGGCACCCCGAAGGCATCGAGCACCCGGCTTTTCTTGAGCGTCCCTGAGGAACACGCGCTCCCCGCCGAGACAGCAAAGCCCATAGCGTCGAGGCGGATCAGGAGGGCTTGCGCGCTCATGGTCGGGTGGGCGACGGCGATGATGTGCGAGCATTGCGGTCCCAGAATGATCCCTTCGGCTGCATCCCAAACCATCTGACGGAACGTGAGCCTCTGGCTCAGATCGGTCGACCAGGTGCGAGATCCGTCTGCCATAAGCGCCGCTGCCATCCCCATTGCGCCCGGAAGGTTCTCGGTCCCCTGCCGATAGCCCCTCTCGTGCCCGCCTCCGGGTTCCAGCATTCCGAAGTCGCGCACCAGCAATGCGCCAACACCGATCGGCCCGCCGAGTTTGTGGGCGCTGACGACGATCATGTCGGCATCAGGGAGCGGCATCTTGCCTGCACTCTGCGAGCAGTCGGCGAGCAACACTCCGCCAGCCGCCCGCACCTGCCGCACGAGATCGTGGCTGTGATCGGAGCGTACATCGAGCATTTGCGTGCCCGTCTCGGAGTTCAGCGACTGCAACGCGAAGATTGCTCCGCCATCTCCCAGCGCCTCGGCCGCCGCCTCGCGGTCAGGTTCAGCGCCAAATGACGGGACGGGTATGACGGTGGCATCCGGCGCCGCGCGGAACACCGCATCATGCTCGACCGCACTGACAATCCGGCGTTTTATCGTTTCTTGGCCGACCTTCGCCCGGTTGAGCGCAATCCACAGCGCCTCGCTCGCCCCGCTCGTGAAGATCACCTCGCCATCCCACTCCAGCGCGCGCTTCACCCGCTCCCGCGCGTCCTCCAGCGCAGCGCGTGCCTTTCGGCCTTCCGCGTGGGGCGAGGACGGGTTGGCCCACAGCCGGAAGCCCTCGTCCATCGCCGCCCTCGCCTCGGGGCGCAGCGGGCTGGTGGCCGCGTGATCGAGATAGACCCGTTCGGGAATGGCTCATGTCCTCGTAAAAAATTGCGATTTGCGCGGGCGATCCTATATAGGCCCCGCATAGCCGAGCGCCACCCGGTGCGGCCACCACATCTTGTCAGGGTTCTTTGATGCCGTCCGTGATTTTCCCCGGCCCCGAAGGCCGTCTCGAAGGCCGTTTCTCCCCTCCGCCGCGCCCGCGCGCGCCTGTGGCGATGATCCTCCATCCGCATCCCGAGGGCGGGGGCACGATGAACGACCGGATCGTCCAGCGGATGTACAAGACCTTCGCCGACCGCGGGTTTGCCACCCTGCGCTTCAACTTCCGCGGCGTGGGCCGTTCGCAGGGGTCCTTCGATTCCGGCATCGGCGAGCTTTCGGATGCGGCAAGCGCGCTCGACTGGGTGCAGTCGATCCACCCCGAAGCGCAGAGCACGTGGATCGCGGGCTACTCGTTCGGCGCGCTGATCGGGATGCAGCTGCTGATGCGCCGCCCCGAAGTGCGCGGCTTCATCTCGGTGGCACCGCCGGCCAACATGTACGACTTCTCGTTCCTCGCCCCCTGCCCTGCCTCGGGCATATTCCTGCAGGGCGCGGCGGACACGGTGGTGCAGCCCAATGCGGTGCAGAAGCTGGTCGACAAGCTGCGCACCCAGAAGCACATCACCATCCACCACGAGGAAATCCCCCGCGCCAACCACTTCTTCGAGAACGAACTCGACGAGCTGATGCGCGCGATGGACAATTATCTGGACTTCCGCCTGAGCCCGGACTGCCCGATCAAGTGATCCCGTCATCCCTGCGCAGGCAGGGATCCAGATAACTTCGCGCATTATTGGAGCGTCGTATGGGCCCCTGCCTTCGCAGGGGTGACGCAGAGTCGCGTGCGCTTGCGGCCCGTCCATTGCCGGGCTGATGCCATATTCCTCCACCTTTCTCTACTGATTTGCTTGGCAAATTTACAGTATTGATTTGCAACGCGAAATCTCTTCGTGCCTAACAAAAAGCATAGTACTCTCAGGAGTGAGCGGGGCCGGAGTGCCGCGCCCCATGACAAGGTGCTCCGGCCACCGCTCCCACGATGATGGAGAGAGGAGCCCCTGCATGACTTATGCTTCAGCCAATCGACGTCCCAACCCCGCTGCCCTTACGGCGGCACTCGGCATACCCGGTGCCATCGGCGCGCTGCTGGTGGTCGGCCTTGCGGTGACGGTGGTGACCGTTCCGACCAAGCCCAACCCGGACGCGCGGGAGATCAACAATATCCCCCTGCCCCCGCCACCCCCGCCTCCGGCTGACCCCAAGCCGCAGACTGACGCGAAGACGGCTACCACTACCACGACCGCCCCGCCCAAGCCGGTCGACCAGCAGATGTTCGAGTTCCCGATCGGCGATACCTTCCCGACCGACCCCGGTTCTGGCGATCTTACCGGCACCGGCACCGGTCCGGTCGATTTCGGCATTCCGGGGCCAGGCCCGACCGCCACGCTCTACGATCCCGTAGGCGCGCGGGCGAAGGGTAATCCGTCGCGGTGGGTGACCAACGATGACTATCGGAACCGCTGGATCCTCGAGGAGATGGCGGGCACCGCGCGCTTCAGCCTCTCCATCGATGCCCGCGGGAAGGTGACGGGCTGCACGATCACCCGCTCGACCGGCCACGCGCCGCTCGATGCGGCGACCTGCGATCTCGTCACCAAACGCGCCCGCTTCGATGCGGCGCGCGACAATACCGGAAAACCCGTTGCGGGCAGCTACAATGGCGTGATCACCTGGCAGATCCCCAAGTAGCCTGAGCGCCGCCGGGGGAGCGCCTAGCCTTCCCCGGCGGCCTTGATCTGCTCGATGGGGGCCTGCCCGTCGGTCGAGGGCAGCGTCCAGATCAGCACGTTGACCACCGCGATCACCGCCAGGAACACCATCAGCGCGGGGTTCTTCACCTCGCCCGTGCGCCGCCACAGCGCGACAGCACCCGCCACCAGCGCCAGCGCGGCGAGCATCACGATCGACAGCACGATATCGGTCATGGCGAGGCGTCTCCCTGTTGGTGCGGAACATTCTCGGCCCCGCTCCGGTATCGCTACCCGGGGCCACGGCACGGGAGAGGCTATGATGGGTATTTTTTCGAGTATCAAGAACGCGATCTGGCATTCGGAGCGGGATCAGGCCGAGGAACAGGCCAAGCCTGCCGCCAAGCCCCGCCCGGTCGCCGCCGTGCCCACGCCTGCGCCAACCGCTACACCAGCCGCGCCCGATCCGATCAGCGAGGCGGCGATGAACGAGCGGATCAGCCGGATGGCAGGCGCGGAGAAGTTCAACTGGCGCACCTCGCTCGTCGACCTGATGAAGATGGTCGGCGTCGATCCGAGCTTCGAGAACCGCAAGGAACTGGCGGACGAGCTGGGTCTCGAGGATTACACCGGTACGGCCGAACAGAACATCGCGCTCCACCACGCGGTGCTCAATATGCTTGCGGCGGACGGCGGCGAGGTGCCGGGCAGCCTGCGGGACTGACGGGGTGCGCCCGGTGCGATTGACTTGGGCTTGGCGTCCCGTCACATCACTCGCCATGAGAGAGAACACGACCCAGATCACCCGCCGCCAGACCCTAGCGGCCCTCGGCAGCGTGTCCGCCATCGCGCTGCTGCCCGCCTGCGCGGCGAGCACCCCCTCGCCCGGCATGGCCAGCGGTCCGATCAAGGGCCTCGCCCCCGACGCGGCGCTCGAACGGATCGCCTACCGGATGCTCGCGCACGAGCCGGGCCGCGCGACCGGGCTCGGCGTCGACACGGGCGACTATTCCGCGTGGCGATCGACCTTCGGCTCGGTCGGTGAAGAGGGGCGCAGCGCCTATGCCGCGACCCTGAAGCAGCTCGTGGCCGAGGTGAAGGCCTATCCCAAGGAAGGCCTTACCAGCGACCAGCAGATCGGTTTCGAGGTTGTCGAGACCGCCTTCACCCGCGCGCTCGAAGGCATGGCCCTCCCCTATGGCGAGGTCGCGGTCGGCAGCTGGAAAAACGCGCCCTACGCGGTGATCCAGAACGCCGGCGCCTATATCGACATGCCGAACTTCTTCGGTGCGACCCAGCCGCTCAAAGAGGCGCAGGACATCGCCCCCTATATGGACCGCCTGGCCGAGGTGCCCGCGATCCTCGATGCCGAACTGGCGCGCATCCGCGAGGCGCGCGGACAAGGCGTGGTGCCGCCCGCCTTCCTGCTCGATAAGGCGATCAAGCAGATGGAGGCGAGCATCAAGGCCGCCTCCGAAAGCTATGCCGGGCCTCTCACCGCCGCCAAGATCGATGGCGCGCAGGCCGCCGCCGCGCAGGCCGAGCGGATCACCGCCAGCGGGATCGTTCCCGCGCTCGAACGCCAGCTTGCCGAACTGAAGGTCGAGCGCGCCGCCGCCAAGGATTTCGCGGGCGTGTGGTCGCAGCCGCGCGGCGAGGAATATTACGACTGGGCGATCCGCGCCTCGACCACCACGACGCTGACCCCCGACGAGATCCACGAACGCGGACGCGAGGAGCTCAAGGAGCTGCACGGCCGGATGGACCCGATCCTGCGAGAGATCGGCTACACCAATGGCACCGTCGGCGCCCGTATGCGGGAGCTTGCGCAAGACCCGCGCTACAAGTTTGCGGACGGCGATCCCGGCCGGGCGGAGATCCTCGCCTTCATCAATGAGCGGCTCGCGTGGGTCAGGTCGCAGATGCCCCGCGCCTTCAACACGCTGGTCAATCCGAACATGGAAGTGCGCCGCATCGCGCTCGCCGAGGAGCCCGGCGCACCGGGCGCCTATGGCGGCGCGGGCAGCAAGGATGGCAGCATCCCGGGCCGCTTCTGGATCAACCTCAGGACCACCGACCTGCACCGCAAATATGATCTAGCCGACCTCACCTTCCACGAGAGCATCCCCGGGCACATCTGGGAGGGCGAGTTCTCGAACCGCCTGCCGCTGATCCGCTCGATCCTTGCCTTCAACGCCTTCTCGGAAGGCTGGGCGCTCTATGCCGAACAGCTCGCCGACGAGCTGGGCGCCTATGACGACTTCAAGGTCGGGCGGCTGGGCTACCTGCAAAGCCTCGCCTTCCGCGCCTGCCGGTTGGTGGTCGACACAGGGCTCCACTCCAAGCGCTGGACGCGCGAACAGGGCCGGATGTTCTTCGTCGAGGAGAACGGCTCCAAGTTCGAGGAGGTCGCTTCCGAGGTCGATCGCTATTGCAGCTGGCCGGGTCAGGCCTGCGGCTACAAGATCGGCCATTCCGAGATCGTCCGCCAGCGCGCCCGCGCCCAGACCGAACTTGGCGGCGCCTACGACCTCAAGGCGTTCAACACCGCCGTGGTGTTGGGCGGCAACGCGCCGCTATCGGTGATGGCGAACACGGTCGGCCGCTATATCGCAGGGGCGAAGGGCTAAGCCGAAGGGTCAATTGTATTCCCGTTTCCCTGTCCCCATGTTGCAATCTTCGCAAAGCAGGAGGGCAGCATGGAAACCTTGGGACAAGACCTTGAAACCATGCGCCGGGTGCCGCTCGCACCCGAGCATGTCGATGCCATCTGCGCGATCGGGGGCGAGAAGTTCTACCCTGCCGGCTCGATCGTCATGGACATCGGCGAGGCGATGGACCGCTTCGTCTATATCCTCGAAGGCGAGATCGAGGTGGTCGATCCCTACACCGGCAAGCGGCTGCTGCCCTCCAGCCTCGGCGCGACCCAGTTCATGGGCGAGATCGGCTTCCTCAACCGCGGTACCAACTTCCTGAAGATGCGCGCGGCGGTCGATACCCGCGTGATCGAGGCACCTCGCACGGAAATGCTCGAGCTGATGAGCCGCGTGCCGGAGCTTTCCGACCACATCATCACCGTCTTCGCCGCGCGCCGCCGCAAGCAGTTCGAGCTGCACAACAGCGCGGTCAAGGTGATCGGCGCGGACCGCGATGCCAAGGTGCAGGAGGTCGAGCGGTTCCTGTCGCGCAACCGCATTCCGTTCCAGAGCTTCGACCTCGACGGGGCTGACCCGGAGACGGTCAAGGTCTGCACCTTGATCAAGCACGAGCCCTCGGTGATCCTCGGGGTCGACACGAAGCTGGAAAACCCGACGCCGCGCAAGGTGGCGCAGTATCTTGGCATGGATCTCAGCATCTCCTCGCAGCGGACCTACGATCTCGTGATCGTCGGCGGCGGGCCTGCGGGCGTGGCTGCGGCGGTCTATGCCGGATCGGAAGGCATCGAGGCGCTGGTTGTCGAAGATACTGCCGTCGGCGGACAGGCGGGCACCTCGAGCCGGATCGAGAACTACATGGGCTTTCCCACCGGCATCAGCGGCGCGGATCTCACCTGGCGCGGTCAGGTGCAGGCGATGAAGTTCGGCACGCGCTTCGTGATGCCGCGCCGGGTGGAAGCCATGACGCGGCGCGAGGACGGGGCCTATTGCCTCACCCTTGACGACGATGATGACGTGCTGTGCGCCCGCGCGGTTCTGGTCGCGACCGGCGTGCAATATCGCCGCCTGCCGATCGCCCATCTCGAGGAGCTGGAGGGCGCAGGCATCTTCTATTCGGCGACCGACATGGAGGCCCGCTTCTGCGCCAAGACCGAGGCCGTGGTGATCGGCGGCGGCAATTCGGCAGGGCAAGCGGCGATGTATCTCAGCCGCGCGGCGAGCCACGTGCATCTGGTGGTGCGATCAGGCAGCCTTGCCGCCTCGATGTCGAGCTACCTGATGGACCGCCTCGAAGCCGATCCGCGCGTCACCATCCACTATCATTCCGAAGTCACCGCGCTGCACGGCGACACGTGGCTGGAAGGGATCACCCTCAAGACCAAGGACACCGAGCAGCGGATCGACACACGCGCGCTGTTCATCATGATCGGCGCGGCGCCCAACACGGGGTGGCTCTCGGGCCTCGCCGCAACCGATGCCAAGGGCTTCGTCCTGACCGGCGCCAACGCGGAACAGGCGGACGATTACGCTACGACCGCGCCCGGCATCTTTGCTGTGGGCGATGTGCGCGCAGGCTCGGTCAAGCGCGTCGCGAGCGCGGTCGGCGAAGGCTCGGTGGTGGTCAGCCGCATCTGGCAATATCTCGAGGACAACCCTGCCGCCCCGGATTGAGGCACTCGGCACCATTCGTCGCAAGCCTCTGGCATCTCATCGCGAAATGCATATTCTGCGCCCATCGCACAGCAATCGCAGGCTCGGCGAAGGGGAGCTTAACGCATGAATTCGGTGATCGTCCGCATCGTGGTGGCGGGCCTTGCGCTCGTCGGCCTCACCCAGCCCCTGCGGGCCGAATGGTACGAAGCGTCTTCCGAACACTTTGTCATCTATGCCGATGACCGCGCGGCGGATATCGAGACCTTTGCCAAGAACCTCGAACGCTACCATAGCGCCATGGTGTACGTGACCGGAAGTGAGGCCGAAACGCCTAGCCCTTCCAACCGCGTGACGATCTATGCCGTGGGCGGCGAGCGGGCGATGCGTTCGCTTTCGGGCGACAGGATGATCGGCGGATTCTATATGCCCCGCGCCGGGGGCAGCCGCGCCTTCGTGCAGGATATCCGCAATCAGGCAAGCGGCTATCCCGATTTCTCGACCATCGTCCTGCTCCACGAATACGCGCACCACTTCCTGATGTTCTCCTCGCGCTTTGCAAAGCCGCGCTGGTTCAACGAGGGCGCAGCCGAATTCTTCGCGTCAGCCAGCTTCGAGCGGGACGGGAGCATGTGGGTTGGCCGCCCTGCGGACCACCGCGCGGGCGATCTGGCTTATGCCGATCCCGTGCACGTTAGCGAACTTTTCGATCCGGAGCTTTACGAGCAAAAGCGGGTCAAAGGATACGACACCTTCTACGCAAAGAGCTGGCAGCTCTATCACTACCTCGCCTTCAACGAGACGCGGAAGGACCAGCTGCGGAACTATCTGGTGAACTTGCTGGAAGGCAAGGACCAGAAAGCGGCAGCGGAAGCAGCTTTCGGCGACTTCGAGAAGCTGGAGCGCGAGCTCAAGGCCTATGCGCGCAAGCCCCGCCTGCCTGCGATCAAGCTTTCGCCCGACAAATTGAGCATCGCTGCGGTCACCCTGCGCAAGCTCACCGCCGGAGAGGCGGCGATGATGCCGCTTCAGATCCGCTCACAGCGCGGCGTGAACGCCGATGAAGCCGCGAAGATCCTCACCGAGGCCCGCGTGGTCGCGGCCAAGTTTCCCGGCGACGCCGGCGTGCTGACGGCACTGGCAGAAGCCGAGTTCGATGCGGGCAATGATGCCGAGGCGATCGCCGCCGCGGATGGCGCGATCGCCCGCGATCTTACGCGCACCAATGCCTATGTGCAGAAAGGGTATGCGCTGTTCCGCCAGGCATCCGAAGCGGAAGATCGCGACGCTGCTTATGCCGCAGCGGTGAAACCGTTCATCGCGCTCAACAAGATCGAGAACGACCACCCGCTGCCGCTCGCGTACTTCTATCGCGCACAAATTGCCCGCGGGGTACCGCTGACCGAGAACGCGCGTGCGGCAATGGAGCGCGCAGCGATCCTGGCACCATTCGACGAGGGCCTGCAGATCACCGCCGGCATGATGCTGATCGAGGAGCGAAAACATTCCATCGCCCGCGAATTCCTCGCACCGGTCGCGGCCAACCCCCACGGAGGGGGTGCTGCGGCGCAGGCCAAGCTCCTGCTAGCAGCGATCAAGGATGTGCCGGACGGGGAGGCGGTCGATATCAGCAACCTCCCCGAGCCGGTCGAGACGCCCGAGGTCACTGCCTCCGGCGACTGACGCGTTCAGCTCTTGCCAAACAGACCCTTGGCCATGCCGAGGACGTCGTTGATCGGATTGCCGTCGCCGTCGCGGTCGATCATCGAGGCAAACTGCGAGAGCGAGCCTTCGCCGCCGATGGCGGTGACGACCTGGCTCAGCACGTCGGGGCTGATGCCCGTCTTCTCTGCCGCGAGAGTCACCGTGTCGCCGTCAAGCTGATGCGTCTTGCCCAGCGCAGCGATTGCCTGCTCGGCCATCGCCGGATCGATGCCGATCTGCTTGGCAAGATTGACCACATCATCAGGCGCGCCGCCGATGTTCTTCAGAATCCCGTCGAGAATGCTCATGCTACTATCCCTTGGCTGGTGGAGCTTCATACTCCGCCAGCCATGTTACGCCGCTATGGCAGGGATGACCAGCAGCTCAGGCAGCGACAGGCGCAGGCGCGGCCTGGCGGACGCCTTCGTCGACATGGGCTTCGAACTGCGCGAAGTTGTCGATGAACAGCTGCACCAGCTTCTTGGCGGTCGCGTCATATTCCGCGGCGTCTGCCCAGGTGCTGCGCGGGTCGAGGATCGTCTGGTCGAGACCCGCCTCGGCGAGCGCGGGCACGAACACCGGCACGTCGAAGCCGAAGTTGGGATCCTTGCGGAACTCGACGTCATCCATCTTTCCGTCGAGCACGGCGTTGAGCAGCGCGCGGGTCGCCTTGATCGGCATCCGCTTGCCGGTGCCGTACTTGCCGCCCGTCCAGCCGGTGTTGACCAGCCAGCATTCCACACCGCCCTTGGCAATGCGCTCCTTGAGGAGGTTGCCGTAGACGCTGGGGTGGCGCGGCATGAAAGCGGCGCCGAAGCAGGTGCTGAAGGTGGCTTCCGGCTCGGTCACGCCGATCTCGGTGCCGGCAACCTTGGCGGTGTAGCCGCTGAGGAAATAGTACATCGCCTGATCGGCAGTGAGCCGCGCGATCGGAGGCAGCACGCCGAATGCATCGGCGGTCAGCATGATGACGTTCGACGGTGCCGGGCCGAGGTTCTCCTCGCTCGTGTTCGGGATGAACTCGATCGGATAGGCACCGCGGGTGTTCTCGGTCTTGCTCGAATCCGTGAAGTCGAGCTCGCGGGTGTCCTCGTCCATCGCCACGTTCTCGAGGATCGTGCCGAACATCTGGGTGGTGGCGTAGATCTCAGGCTCGCCCTCGGCGGAGAGGTTGATCATCTTGGCGTAGCAGCCGCCTTCGAAGTTGAAGACTGCGGTGTCCGACCAGCCGTGCTCGTCATCGCCGATTAGCGTGCGGCTGGCGTCGGCCGACAGGGTGGTCTTGCCGGTGCCCGACAGGCCGAAGAAGATCGCGCTCTTGCCGTCAGCACCGATATTGGCCGAGCAGTGCATCGGCATCACGCCCTGCGCGGGCAGCAGGAAGTTGAGGAGGCCGAACACGCCCTTCTTCATTTCGCCCGAATATTCGGTGTTGCCGATGAGGATGAGCTTCTCGGTGAAGCTCACCGCAATCACGGTGTCGCTGCGGCAGCCGTGGCGTTCCGGGTTGGCCTTGAAGCTCGGCAGGTTGATGATCGTGTATTCCGGCGAGAAGCTGGCGACTTCCTCTTCGGACGGGCGCACCAGCAGGGTGCGGATGAAGAGGTTGTGCCACGCCATCTGAGTGATGACGCGCACGTTAACGCGGTACTCGGGCTGCGAACCGCCGAACAGGTCGGCGACGTAGAGCTCTTCGCGATCTTCGAGATGTGCGAGGAAATCGGCCTTGAGGCTGGCGAAGTGTTCTTCGCTCATCGGCTGGTTGACCGTGCCCCAGTTGATCGTGTCCTCGGTGGCGGCGTCGCGGACGATATACTTGTCCTTCACGCTGCGGCCGGTGAACTTGCCGGTCTCCACCAGCAGCGCGCCGTGCTTGGTCAGCTTGCCCTCACCCCGGGCGAGCGCGTGCTCGACCAGCGCGGCGGTGCCGAGATTGGCGTGAATCGTGGCGCGGGTGGCGAGGTTCTGGGCGGCCAGCGTGGTTGCGAGCGAGGTCAACGTAGCGTCTCCTGGGCGAGGCGGCGGGGGATGTGGTGCAAGGGAAACCGACCGGTTAATGTCAGCGAATCCACCCGCCTTTCGTCACACCCCGTAGCACTTGCGCATACGTATGCAACATCAGGCGAAAGGCCACTGCGCCAAACGATCCGATCCCTCGCCCCGCGCCATAAGAGGAGAGGCTTCCTGCGTCAAACCGGCTGCGGCATAGCAATTCTGGCAGGCGCCGAAGCGCGTCTTCACGGCGCGCGCGCAGGCGTTGCGGCCCAGCGGCGATGGCGCTACCCAAGGTAAATGGACACGCGGCGCAACCGAGGATGACCGCCATGGATGGCAACCCTGCCGATGCAGCGGCGCTTCCGCCCGAAAGTGCGGGCGGCGATGCGCGCAAGCTCCAGATCGCGCTGGTCGACGACGATCGCAACATCCTCACCACCGTCTCGATTGCGCTTCAGGCCGAAGGCTTTGCGACCCGCCTCTATTCCGACGGCGAGACGGCGCTGAAGGCGCTGCTCGACAATCCGCCCGATTTGGCCGTCTTCGACATCAAGATGCCCAAGATGGACGGGATGGAATTGCTGCGCCGCCTGCGCGCCCAATCGCCGCTGCCGGTAATCTTCCTGACCAGCAAGGACGACGAAAGCGACGAGGAAGCGGGTCTCGAACTGGGGGCGGACGATTACATCGCCAAGCCTTTCTCGCTGCGCCTGCTGATCGCCCGCATCCGTGCGATCCTGCGCCGCGCCGAGCCGCTGGTCGCGGGCGCGCCGCCTCCCGACGAGCCGGCAGAACCTCAGCCCGCCAGCCTCACCCGCGGGCGCCTGTTCATGGACCCCGCGCGCCACCAGGTCACATGGCAGGGCCAGTCGGTGAACCTCACCGTCACCGAGTTCCTGATCCTCGAGGCGCTCGCGATCCGCCCCGGTGTCATCAAGAGCCGTAACCAGCTGATGGACGCGGCCTACCCCGACGACGTCTTCGTCGATGACCGCACGGTCGACAGCCACATCAAGCGGATGCGGCGCAAGTTCCGACTGGTCGATCCCACCTTCGATGCCATCGACACGCTCTATGGCGCGGGCTATAGTTTCACCGATGGCTGACACCAAACGCGGGTCGGCAGGGGGCAGCGAACAGCTGAGCGCGACCGGGCGCTACTCGCTGACGGCGCGCATCCTCGCGGTCAATATCCTGCCACTGCTGTTCTTGAGCGGCGGGCTGTTCTACCTCGACAGCTACCGCACGCAGCTCGTCAACGAGCGGTTCAAGCTGGCGCGCATCGAGGCGCAGATCACCGCCGAAGCGCTCGCCGGGGCGACCCGCGCGCGGCAGGAGGCGCTGCTGGTGCAGATCGGCAAGGAACAGCGGATGCGGCTGCGCACCTTCGATGCGAAGGGCAAGCTCACCGCCGACAGCTTCGCCCTCGCCGACCCCTCGTTCCGTTTCAACGACATCAGCGACGACGACTGGGAGCAGCGGTTCTCGCGCTGGCTCGACCGGACGATCGACACCATCGTCAGCGCCGAAGCCGTGCAGGACTATGTCGAGCCCGAAGCGCAGGAGGCCGATGCCTGGCCCGAACTCGCCCGGGCGCGCGAGCTGGGCCTCAGCCAAGTTCGCCTCTACGACTGGATTGACGGGACCCCCGTGATCACCGCCGCCGTGCCGGTGGGCTTGCAGGGCGCTACGCTGCTCACTGTGCGCAACGCGGTCGACATTACCGATAGCGTGCGTGCCGCCCGCTCCACGCTGGGGGTCGCGGCGCTGCTCGTGATGAGCGCTTCGGCGCTGCTCTCGCTGTTCCTCGCGCGCACTATCGTCACGCCGCTGCGCTTGCTCGCGCGCGCAGCCGTCCGCGTGAAGCAGGGCCGCGACCGCGAAGTCGAGGTGCCGCGTCTGCCGCAGCGCCGCGACGAGATCGGCCTGCTTGCGCGCGCGGTCTCGGACATGACCGGCGCGCTCAGGCAGCGGATCGATGCGGTCGATACCTTCGCCGCCGACGTTGCCCACGAGATCAAGAACCCGCTCGCCAGCTTGCGCAGCGCCATCGATACCCTGCCGCGTGTCGAAGACCCCGCCTTGCGTGCCGAGCTGATCGGGATCGCCACGCACGACGTTCGCCGCATCGACCGCCTTGTCACCGAGATTGCCGCCGCCAGCCGCGTCGATGCGGAAATCAGCCGCGCCACGCTCGAAACGGTCGACCTTGGCGAGTTGTTCGCCAACCTCATTCGCAGCCGCGAAAGCCGGGGCATGAACGGCGGACGGCGGCTCGAGCTCCATGCCGGAGCGGGCCGCCACCGGGTGATGGGCGTACCCACCCAGCTCGAGCGGGTCGCCGAGAATCTCATCGACAACGCCGTGTCCTTCTCCCCGCGCGAAGGTGTGGTCAGCGTCACCATGCGCCGCGCGAGCGGGAAGATCGTCACAGAGGTCTGCGATCAGGGCCCGGGGATCGAGCCTGAGCGCCGCGAGGACGTGTTCCGCCGCTTCCATTCCGACCGGCCCGAGGGCGAGAGCTTTGGTAACCACTCCGGCCTCGGCCTCGCCATCGGCCGCGCGATTGCCGAGGCGCATGACGGCACCCTGATGGCTGACGGACGCCCCGATGGCGCTTCCGGAGCCTGCCTGCGGCTGTCGTTGCCGGCCGCGCCGTGAGTGAGGTCACCCCTGTCGTGATGCAAGCAAGCGCCGTCGCCATCGATGGCCGTGCGCTGCTGATCGAAGGGCCTCCGGGCAGCGGCAAGTCGAGCCTTGCACTGGCCCTGATTGACCGCGGTGCCGGCCTGATCGGCGATGATGCTGTGACGCTGACCGCCAAGGTCAATCGCCTGATCGCCGCGCCCCCGCCGAATATCGCGGGGTTTATCGAAGTGCGCGGCGTCGGCCTTGCCCGCCTGCCCCTCGCCCCGCCCGCTCCGGTCGCGCTGGTGCTCGTGCTGGGTGGCCCCGCGCCCGCGCGGCTGCCCGAGACGCCGCTCCCGACCCGCACCATCGCGGGCGTCACCGTGCCACTCCTCGCCTTTGACCCCGGTACCATCGCCCCCGCCTCGCGCGCCGCATGGGCGCTGCGCCTCCACGGCCTCGTATTCGAACCGGCTTCCATTCGTCCCGCCGAAGCGTCAGGATAGCCCGCATGAACGCGCCCGATCCCGACCCGACCAGCCGCCAGCAACTTCTGCTGGTCACCGGGCTTGCGGGCGCGGGCAAGTCAACCACGCTCACGGTGCTCGAGGATATGGGCTGGGAGACGATCGACAACTTCCCGGTGCGGATGCTCAACCGCCTCGTCGCCGCACCCGACGAAGCGCGCGGGCCGCTCGCGATCGGCTTCGATTCGCGCACCCGCGGCTTCGTGCCCGCCGACATCATCGCGCTGGTAAAAAAGCTCGGCCAGCGCCCCGACATCGCGCTCACCTTCCTGTTCCTCGACTGCGCAGGCGGAGAGCTCGAGCGCCGCTTCAACGAGACCCGCCGGCGTCACCCGATGGCCGACGGGCGGCCAGTGATGGACGGCATCGCGGCCGAGCGCGAACTGCTCGAGCCATTGCGCCGCTGGGCCGAGGTCATGATCGACACCACAGCGCTGACCAGCAACGACCTTCAGGCGCGCATCCGCGAGCTTTTCGCTCCTGCCGATAGCGACACAGCCGTCACGCTCACCCTGTCGAGCTTCGGCTTCGCCCGCGGGATGCCGCCGCTCGCCGACCTCGTCTTCGACATGCGCTTCCTCGACAACCCGCACTGGGTCCCCGAACTGCGCGAGCAGACCGGGCAGGATGCGGCCGTCGGCGAGCATATCGAGCGCGACCCCGCCTTTGCCGACGCCTTTGCCCGGATCCGCGACCTGCTGCTGGCTCTGCTCCCGCGCTACGCCGCACAGGGCAAACCCTACGTCCACGTCGCCTTCGGTTGTACCGGCGGGAGACACCGCTCGGTCTACACTACCGAGCTTATGGCTCAGGCCTTGCGCGGCGCGGGATTTTCTCCCACTGTCCGGCATCGCAATCTGGGTTCACGCGCGGCCGATGCCATCGAAAGGGATCGCCGCTAAGGCCTCTTGCGGGAAAACCGGCACCTTGCGAAGGCACATTGCCGGTTAATGTAGAAACGCGTAAGGCACGCCGCGCACGGGCAGATAACGGACCCTCTTTCACACATGATCGGCTTGATCCTGGTAACCCATGGCCGCCTCGCGGACCAGTTTGTCGAGGCGATGGAGCACGTTGTCGGCCCGCAGGACGGGATCGTCACGGTCTGCATCGGCCCGCATGACGACATGGAGCAACGCCGCGCGGACATCGCCGAGGCGATTGCCAAAGTCGACACCGGCACGGGCGTCATCATCCTTACCGACCTGTTTGGCGGCACACCGTCGAATCTCGCGATCTCCCTGCTCGACGCGGGCCATGTCGAGGTGATCGCCGGCATCAACCTGCCGATGCTGATCCGCCTTGCCGGTGCGCGCAAGTCGATGGACGTGACCGCGGCCGTGATGGCGGCGCAAACCGCGGGGCGCAATTATATCACCATCGCCAGTGAACTGCTCGGGCAGGAAACGCCGCCCGCACGGGCCAAGGCCTAGAGGGGGCGACCGCCGTGGGGGAGGCAAGCCAAAGCGTCACCATCGTCAACCAGCGCGGCCTGCACGCGCGGGCGAGTGCAAAGTTCGTCGGTGCGGTCGCGGTTCTGCCTGAGGGTTTGAAGGTGACCGTCACCAAGGCACCCCACAGCGCGGCGGGCGGATCGATCCTCGGGCTGATGATGCTCGGCGCGGCCAAGGGCGACACGGTCGAGGTCGCGGTCGAGGGCGACAATGCCGAAGCGGTGCTCGCCGATCTCATCGCATTGGTAGCCGACGGCTTCGGCGAGGATTGACGCGGAGGCCCCGAGCCGCCAGCGGTGCCGCCATGCGCAAGCACATCACCGGCTTTTCCAATCCGACAGTCAAATACCTGCGCTCGCTGCGGGACAAGAAGCACCGCAAGCGCGCGGGCCAGTTCCTTGTCGAGGGACTGCGGCTGCTCGAGGATGCGCGCGCCAGCGGGCGCCTGCCGACAACGCTGGTGATGGCCGAAGGGCGCGATCCGCATGATCTGCTTGCCCGGCTCGAGGCCGAGGTCATTGCTGCGGGCGGCGAGGTGATCGCGACGTCGCCCGACATCCTCTCCAAGATCACCGGTAAGGAAAACGCGCAGAGCGTTGCGGGCGTATTCGACGAGTGGGACACCTCGCTTGGCGCGCTCGACCGTAACACCGCGCCGATCTGGCTGGCGGCGCAGGCTTTGCGCGACCCGGGCAATCTCGGCACGATGCTGCGCACCTGCGACGCCGTGGGTGCGGGCGGACTGATCCTGATCGACGATTGCGCCGATCCTTTCAGCACGGAAGCCGTGCGCGCGAGCATGGGGGCGGTGTTCACCGTGGGGCTGGCGCAAGCCCGGTGGGACGAATTCCTGCCGTGGCTGCGCGGCGGAACGGGCCAGCTGGTCGCGGCCTCACTGCGCGACGCCGTGCCCTATCGCGACGCGGCCTATCAGGCGCCGTGCTTCATTCTGGTCGGCAACGAATCGCAGGGATTGCCCGAGGAATACGAGATGGCCTGCGACCTGCGCGTCACGATGCCGATGAAGGGCCGCGCGGATTCGCTGAACGCCGCCGTTGCAGGTGCGGTGCTGGCCTATGAAGTCCTGGCGGGCCTGAACGTATAAAGCGGACAAAGCGGACACCCTGTCCGCTAGGCGATCCTCCCAATTCGCTAGCTATATCAACGTCATGGCCGCACGCCCGCAGAGCGGACGGACAGTGGGAGCCTGAAGCAAACGCAGATTATGCGCCGGGGTAAAGGGTCTGACATTGCGAAAGAGCGATCCGACACGGTGACGGCGCGGGTCGCAGTAGGAAACACCTCAAGCGCGCCAATAGGCGCTGCGCCCTACTCCGCCGCGTCCTTGCGCGCTTCGAGAGCCGGAAACTCGTCCTCAACTTCAGCCGCATCGACCGCATTGTAGCGCGGGGCGCTTTCCACAAGCGGGACATCCTCGATCTCGCGCTTGCCGGTTTCGATGCCCTTATCGGCGAGCCTCCGCCCCGAGGACAGCACGTTGCGTTCGAAACTGCCGACGAACTTGTTGTAGTTGTTGACCGCGGTCTCGAGCCCGCCGCCGACCCGCTTGAGGTGCTGGGCTGCGACTTCGAGACGGCCATAAAGCTCCGCGCCCATCCGGCCGATCTCGGCCGCCTCTTTGGCCATCTTGTCCTGCCGCCAGACCTGCGCAACGGTGCGTGCGATCGCCACAAGGTTGGTCGGGCTCGCCAGCAGCACCTTGTTGCGGAAAGCGAAGTCCCACAGTTCGGGATCGTGTTCGAGCGCGGCGGCGACGAAGTGCTCGCCGGGTACGAACATCACCACATAGTCGGGCGCGTCCTCGAACTGGCTCTGGTAGCTCTTCGAACCCAAAGTCTGGACATGGCTGCGCATCGACTTGGCGTGGAGATCGAGGTGGCGCTTGCGCTCCAGCTCGTCGTCCGCCTCGAACGCCGCCTGATAGGCGTTCAATGAAACCTTGGCGTCGATCACGAGCTTCTTCTGCCCGGGCACGTTGACGATCGCATCGGGACGCAATCGTCCCTCCGCTGTATCCATCGATTGTTCGAGGTGGAAATCGGTGTGTTCGGCCAGCCCGCATTGTTCGAGCACGTTCTGCAACGCCCGCTCGCCCCAGCGCCCGCGCGCCTTGGGCGCATTGGTCAGCGAATTGCCGAGCCGCTGCGCCTCGCGCCGCACCTCGTCCTGACCTTTGCGCATTTCCTCGATCACACCGGCCAGCTGACCGAAGGCATCGACCCGCTTTTCTTCGAGCGCCTTGACCTGCTCCTCGTAGCTCTTGAGTCTGTCACCGACCGGCGCGAGCAGGGCCTTGAGCTTCTCCTCGCTAGCCTTCTCGGAGTGGCCAAGCCGCTCCTCCGCCCGCTTGAGAAACGCTTCCTGCGCCTTGCCCAGCACGGCTGCACCGGTGTTTTCGAATTCCTTGAGCAGATTGGTGCGCGAGTCCTCAAGCAACCGCTTCTGTTCCTCAAACGCGGAACGCTCTGCACGGAAGCGGGAATTTTCCTCTCGCATGGCATCCAGTTGCTGGGCGAGTTGATCGGCGCGCGCGGCGCGCTCCTTCAATCCCGCGACCTCGATCTGGGCCGCGCCCAGCTCCGCGACCGCGCGCTTGAATTCAGCCTCGCGCGCAGCAGCTGCCGCCTCCCCTGCCGCGATCCTATCGCGAAGGTCGGCCAGAGGGCGCGAGGCCAGAAACCACCCGAGAGCGGCACCGATGACGAGGGCAAGGAGGGGGAGAATCGCAGCGTCCATCCCCCGATCCTACATGGAACGTATCAGGAACGCTAGACCTCTCGCGCCGCTATCCCCGATCGGTCGCGGCAGGGGCATCCTGCGCCTCGCCCTCGGGCTTTTTCTGCCACGGCCAGCGCCCGTCGATTTCGACTTCGAGGCTGAAGCTCAGGAAGGTCCGGATGATGACAATCAGGCCAAGCACCAGCACGCTTGCTAGAGTCGGATCGAGCGCGACTGTGCGGATGATGTCGGCGGCGACCAGCAGTTCGAGGCCGGTGAGGATCGCAAGCCCGAGCATCCGGCGGAAGGTGGCGACGCGGTCTTCGCCGGCGGTGCCGCGGACGATGAGCGACCTCGCAAAGGCTCCGCCCGCGAACAGCGCGCCGCAGACGATCACGCCGATCCCGCCGAGTTCGAACATTTTGGCCACCAGCGTGGCGATGGCGAGCATTGTCGCGTCGTCGATCATGCGGGGTGTTACCCGCATGGTCGGCGCGGAGTTCCATCCGTTCGGGAGCCGGAAGGGGTCAGCCTTCGCCGGAATGACGCCCGCCCGGAGGGGCGAGCGCAAGGCAAATCAGGCGTACTGGCGGATCTTCTTGAGCTTCTTCAGCACCATCGCCTTTTTCAGGCGCGAGAGATGGTCGATGAAGAGGATACCTTCGAGGTGGTCCATCTCGTGCTGCAGGCAGGTCGCCATCAGCCCTTCGAGCGCCTCCTCGTGGGTGTTGCCCTCGAGGTCCTGATAGCGCACGCGGCAGTTCGCCGGGCGATCGACGTCGGCGTATATCTCGGGGACCGAGAGGCATCCTTCCTGATAGGTCTTCAGCTCGTCCGCGGGATCAAGGATCACGGGGTTGATGAACACCCGCGGTTCCCTCTTGGTAGGGGTGTGCGTGTGCGAATGGCCGTGGCCGTGGCCATGATCGTGGCCGCACTCGACCGGCTCTGCGTCGGGATCGTCGGGCTGGAGATCGATCACCAGCACCCGCTTGGGCACGCCGACCTGGATCGCGGCGAGGCCGATGCCGGGGGCATCGTACATCGTCTCGAACATGTCTTCGACAAGCTGGTTCAGCTCGGGGCCGAACTCATGGGGTTCGACCGGAGTCGAGATGATCTTGAGCCGTGCGTCCGGCACTTCGAGGATTTCGCGGATAGCCATTTCGGCGAAATAGGCACGGTCCGGCCTCGGCGCAAGCGCGATGCGGCGATCAGGGTGATCGGATTACCCCATCGGCCTTCTGGCTCTGAGGGCCTGCGCCAGCGTGCCCTCATCGAGATAGTCGAGCTCGCCGCCAACCGGTAGGCCGTGGGCAAGCTGGGTAACGCGCAGGGGGAAGGCCTCGAGCCGCTCGGCGATGTAATGCGCGGTGGTCTGGCCTTCGAGCGTGGCGTTCATGGCGAGCACCACCTCGTCGACCTCGCCGCCCTCGACGCGGGCAAGGAGGCTGGGGATGTTCAGTTCTTCCGGCCCGATGCCGTCGAGCGCCGAAAGCCTGCCGCCGAGCACATGATAGCGCCCGGGGAAAAGCCGCGCGCGGTCGAGCGCCCAGACGTCGGAGACCTCCTCCACCACGCACAGCGCGCGGGCGTCGCGGCGCGGATCGGCGCAAATGCCGCAGGGGTCACGGGTGTCGACATTGCCGCAGGTCTGGCACTCGACCAGCGTCTCGGCGACGCCCGCCAGTGCCTCGAGCAAGGCGGGTAGCGCAGACTCGCGGTGCTTGACGAGCCACAGCACCGCACGGCGCGCGGAACGCGGCCCCAGGCCCGGCAGGCGGGCTAACGCCGAACTCAGCGCCTCGATCTCTTGCGATGCCATGGGGGGAGAGATAGGGGCTGCGCTTCGCTTCACAAAGGCTGCGGACAAAGCTTATGCGCATCATCTTCATGGGAACGCCCGATTTCGCGGTGCCGGCGCTGACCGCTTGCCATGATGCGGGCCACGAGATCGCCTGCGTCTACACCCAGCCGCCGCGTCCGGCGGGCCGGGGCAAGCAGCTGCGCCCGTCGCCTGTGGCGCTGGAAGCGGAGCGTCTGGGGATTGAGGTGCGCTGGCCGGTGTCGCTGCGGAATGCCGAGGCGCAGGCGGAGTTCGCAGCGTTGCAAGCCGATGTGGCGGTGGTCGCAGCCTATGGCCTGATCCTGCCGCAGCCGGTGCTCGATGCGCCGAAACACGGCTGCCTCAACATCCACGCCTCGCTCCTGCCGCGCTGGCGGGGAGCCGCGCCGATCCACCGCGCGGTGATGGCGGGCGATGCCGAGACAGGCGTCACGATCATGCAGATGGAAGCGGGGCTGGATACCGGGCCGATGCTGCACAAGGTTACTGTACCGGTCGGGCGCAAGACGACTGGAGAGCTGTTTGACGAGCTTGGCGCGGCAGGCGCGGGCGCAATGGTCGAAATTCTAGCGAACCTCGCCGCCTTCCCGCCCGAGGTGCAGGACGACGCAGCGGCGATCTACGCGCCCAAGATCGACAAGGCAGAAGCGAAGATCGACTGGGCGGAGCCTGCCGACGTGATCGAGCGAAAGGTGCGCGGTCTGGCGCCCTTCCCCGGCGCATGGTTCGAGCTTAAGAGCGAGCGCGTGAAGCTGCTCCTCGCTGACGTGGCGGACGCCAGCGGCTCGCCCGGTGCGGTGCTCGATGACGACTTCACCATAGCCTGCGGGACGGGCGCGATCCGGCCCTTGCGGCTCCAGCGCGCGGGCAAGCCGGTGCTCGATCGCGCGGAGTTCTTGCGCGGTCGGGCCGTGGCTGCGGGGACGGTTCTTTCGTGACCCCTCACCCTTTTACGTCATCCCAGCGAACGCTGGGACCTAGAGCGGCAATCGCCGCGCTTCGGACCCTAGGCCCCAGCATTCGCTGGGGTGACGGAAGGGCAATATGACCCGCTTCGCGCTCACCCTCGAATTCGACGGCACGCCGTTCTTCGGGCTGCAACGCCAGAGCCACGGGCCGAGCGTGCAGCAGAGCATCGAGGACGCGCTCGGGAGGATCACCGGCGAGACGGTGACGCTCCACTCCGCCGGACGTACCGATGCCGGGGTGCACGCGCTGGCGATGCGCAGCCATGTCGACATCACCAAGCCTTTCGATCCCTTCCGGCTTGCGGCGGCGCTGAATGCCCAGCTTCGCCCCGATCCCATCGCCGTGACTGCCTGCGAAGTCGTGCCGGACGATTGGCACGCGCGGTTCTCTTGCACCGGGCGGCGCTATCTTTACCGAATTGCCAACCGCCGCGCGCCGCTCACCCTGCTGCGGGACAAGGCATGGCACGTGCCCCAGCCGCTCGACGCCGACGCTATGCACCGCGCTGCGCAGGCGCTGGTCGGGCGGCATGACTTCACCACTTTCCGCTCGGTCCATTGCCAGGCGGCCGATCCAGTCAAGTCGCTGGACCTTCTGGAGGTCGAGAAGGTCGGCGACGAAATCCACATCCACGCAGCCGCGCGCAGCTTCCTGCATCATCAGGTGCGCTCGATGGTGGGCTGTCTCAAGCTCGTCGGTGCCGGCACCTGGTCCGAAACCCGCATTGCCGCAGCGCTCGAAGCGCGCGACCGCAACGCTTTGGGGCTTAACGCGCCCCCTCACGGCCTCTACTTCGTCGAGGCAACCTACCCGGATTCGCGAGAGGAACCCGCAACATGACCACCACCGGAAAGCAGCTTTTCACCACCCTCAACCCCGACGGCAAGCTGACGCTGGAGGTGGCGGAGAGCCAGTTCCCCGCGCCCACCGGCAATCAGGTGCTAGTCAAGATGGAGGCCGCGCCGATCAATCCCTCGGATCTCGCAATCCTCACCAGCGCGGCCGATTTCGAGACGGCGGAATACACCCCCGGCAAGGTCGTCGCCACCATGCCCGAGCCCTTCCTGACCGGGAACAAGGCCCGCCACGGCCAGCGCCTGCCCGCCGGTAACGAGGGTGCGGGCACGGTGATCGCCACCGGCGACAGCGACTTCGCCAAGAGCCTGATGGGCCAGCGCGTCGCCTGCGTGCCGGGCCACGCCTTCAGCCAATACGCCATCGCTGATGCGATGATGTGCATCCCGCTCGGCGAGCACTCGTCGGAAACAGGCGCATCGAGCTTCGTCAACCCGATGACCGCGCTGGGCTTCGTCGAGACCGCGAAGATGGAAGGCCACTCGGCGATCATCCACCTCGCGGCCGCCTCCAACCTCGGCCAGATGCTCAACCGCATCTGCATCGAGGACGGGATGAAGCTGGTCAACATCGTCCGCAAGCCCGAGCATGTTGCCATGCTCAAGGAACAGGGTGCGACCTATGTGGTGGACAGCTCGGCCCCCACCTACATGGCAGACCTTCGCGCCGCGATCGCGGAAACCGGTGCCTTCCTCGGCTTCGATCCGATCGGCGGCGGACAGGCCTCTGACGGCGTGCTCAAGGCGATGGAACAGGTCGCCGTGACCCAGATGAGCGAGTTCTCGCGCTACGGGTCGAACCAGCAGAAGAAGATGTACATCTACGGCCGCCTCGACCTCAGCCCGACGATCCTGACGCCGTCCTACGGCCTCCAGTGGAGCATCGCGGGCTGGCTGCTCACGCCCTTCCTCCAGCGTGCGGGCATGGAGACCGTGGTGCGGATGCGCGCCCGGGTGCAGGCGAACCTCACCACCACCTTTGCCTCGCACTACAAGGCCAAGGTGACGCTGGAAGGGATGCTCGAGAAGGACGCAATCTGCGATTATCGCCAGATGAAGACCGGCGAGAAGTATCTCGTCACGCCCTGGGGCTGACGCCTACCGGAACTTCGGGAAAAAGAGCACGGCGCTGGTGAAACAGCGCCGTGCTGCTTAACTGCGTCCGACGGTCGGCAGCGGGCCCGATGCGAGATGCCCGAGGATGCGCTGCAACGCTGCGACGTTGTTTTCATCCTCGGCCGTTTCGAGAGCGTTTTCGAGCACCTCACGGATATCGTCCGGCTCGACCTGCTCCATCTCCCAGTGCGGATAGAGGCGCTCGCGCATTTCCACACTCCGGTCGAGCGTCACGATATCGTGATGGCGCGTATCGCTGTGCAGGTTTGCGATCAGGCGCTGCACCTCGGCAGGTGGCCCTTCGACCCACTGGAAGAACACCCCGCTACCGAACACCAGCACCCCGGTGATGTCGCGCGCAACATTGCGGGCTTGCGAAAACTCGACGAGGCGGCTGACCTCGGCGGCGTCGATACCCTCGGCGGCGAGGCTGCAATAGACGAAGGTTTCCAGCATGATGGCATCTGGATCCAGATCGTCGTCATCCAGGAAACCGGGTTCATCGAACATGGGAAAGCTCACTTTGTCTCTGACGGGCGGAGTTTGCCTCCGGTTGCTGGGAGCGTGGGTAGCGCGTCTGGCCCGAGTTTGTAAGGAGAAGCAATGACGCGTTCGGCGCCGCCGCGTTACACAGTATCAAACGCCGCCTGAACCTCGGCCGCGCCCGTAATCCCATTCGCGATCAGCACCATCAGCAGGATCCGCGCCTTGGCCGGGCCGAGCGCGCGGGCGGCGACCAGCCCGAGCGCGTCGTCCTCGACCTCGACATTGCGGTCAACCAGCCCCTCGTCGACACGGGTGGCGCGCACGACGGGGACGCCAGAGGCTGACGCGCGGGCGAGCGCCTCGATCACCACGCGCGGTGCGTTGCCCTGCCCCATTCCGGCAAGCACGATCCCGCGCGCGCCGATGCCGAGAAGCGCCTCGACCGGCTTTTCGTCCATTCCTGCGCCTGCGGTCAGGATCGCAACGCGCGGCAGTTCTTGCGGGAAAGCATAGCGCGTCACCTCGCCTGTCCGGTGCGGCGGGCCATACCAGTCGAGGCTCGACGGGGTGACCCGCGCCAGCGGCCCGCGCGGAAAGCTGCGGAAGGCATCGATGCTGCTTGTCGCGGCCTTGCGGGCATCGCGCGCGGCGAGGATCGCGTCGCCCATGACCAGCATCACGCCGCGCCCGGCAGCTTGCGGGTCGCTCGCCACCTTTACCGCGTTGGCGAAGTTGCGCATGCCATCCGCGCCCACAGCGTCGGCCGGGCGCATCGCGCCGACCAGCACGATGGGCTTGGTGGTCGGCAGCGTAAGGTCGAGCAGGAAGCCGGTCTCCTCCGCGGTGTCCGTGCCGTGCGTGATGATGACGCCGCTCACCGCCGGATCGCCGATTGCACGCAGGCAGGCCGCATAGAGCGCCTGCCATTCGGCCCAGCCGATGTCCTGCGAGCCGATCCGGGCGATCTCCTGCGGCACGATCTCGGCATCAAGGCCAAGCGCGGCGAGGTGCGTGACGATCGTGTCGAGCGCGAGGCCGCCGGGGCGATAGGCCGCGCCGGTCGCGCCGCTGCCCGCGCCTGCGATCGTGCCGCCGGTGCCGAGCACGAGGATGCGGGGAGCTGTCATGCGGGCGCCCTAGCCTGAGGCGGGGCCTGCGCCTAGGGGCGCATCGCCGAACCGGTCGAACACCGCTGCAAGTCCCGGCACATCGGGCTCGGCCCGCAAGGCGGCCAGCGCGTCGGCGATGTTGATATCAAGCACCGAAACCCCGGCATCATAGCCCGTTCCCGCCGCCCCCAGCGAGCGCGCCAGTGCCAGAGCCGGGCGGTTTTCGGGAAGGATGTGCACGGCAAAGTGGGTGAGGCCTTCGCGGGCGCAATCGAGCAGCAGCACGGCCGTCAGCAGCCGTGCAAGGCCGAGGCCGTGATATTCGTCGATCACCGCGACCGAGTATTCGGCAGTGTCCGGATCGTCCTTGTCGCGGAAGGCATGCACGACGCCGAGCGCAGGCGTGTCGGGCAGATCGGAGCGCAATGCGCCCCAGGCGAGGTGGTCGTGCCCGTCCGCGCTGGCCAGTGCGCGCAGCACCTGCGGCGGGGCCTCGCGCATTCCCGAGAAGAACCGCAGGTAGCGGGACTGCGGCGAAAGGCGTGCGATCCCCTCGCTCAATCGCGCCTCGTCCTCGCGCCGCACGCGGCGGATGCACACCGGCGTCCCGTCGTTAAGATGCGTGTCGATGATCACGCTGCCATTCTAGCAGCTTGACCGCCGCGCCGACACGGCTAAACCGCCCCCCACGCCTGCGCCGTGGGGCGGTTAGCTCAGTTGGTAGAGCATCTCGTTTACACCGAGAGGGTCGGCGGTTCGAGCCCGTCACCGCCCACCAGGCAATGTCTCCAGAATATTGAACCTTCTTCCGCGGGCCGTCTTGGTCCTGCTGGCCGCACTTTGCGCTGGCCTGCGCCGATCGTTCCCGATCATTGAGATCGAGGTTCGCAATCGAAGCATAATGTATTTTAGAGACAGGCGCAGAGGCGGGCGCGAGAGGAGACGCGTTTAACAAATGTTGTATGGACCACCTGCCGGTTTCGCAGGTCGCGCGGGGATGACCGATGGCGGAGCGAGTCAACGAAAGGTGCGCGAAGAGACGTGAAGCCGCCTTGCGCGGCCTGATCACATCCGCCGCGAGCGTTCTTCGCTATGACTGAACCTCCCGCTCCTTTGGTCGACACGGCGGACGGCTATACGTTCAAGCCGCACGAAATGCCGGTCCTGCCGGGATCGCCTGCCAATCCGGACCATCCCTTCCGGCGACGCGCTGCTTATCTCGGCATCGGCGTGTTCATCGGGCTGGTCGGCGGCGCACAGAACGGCTTCCTGCTCGCCAATACACCCGCCTTGCAGGCCGAGTTTGCGCTGACGCCTGTCGAGGCCGGCTGGATGACGGTGGCCTTCTACGCAACCTATGCCTCGATGAGCATGCTGCTGTTTCGCGTGCGGCAGGAATTCGGCATCCAGCTGTTCGTGCGCTGGGCGATGGCGGGGCTCGTCGCTGCCAATCTGGTCCAGATCATCGGGCCGGGCTATTATTGGGAATTAGGCGCGCGCGCGGTTGCCGGCATTGCTGCGAGTGGGCTGTCCGCGCTGACCATCTACTACCTGATGCAAGGGCTGCCGCCGGCGCTGCGAACGGTCGGACTGGTGCTGTCTCTGGGCCTGTCGCAGGTCGCGTTTCCGCTTACGCGTGCGCTGTCCCCCGCCCTGCTTGTCGACGGCGACATGGAGCACGTCTTCCAGTTCCAGTTCGCTATCTCGCTGGTTGGCCTCGGACTGGTTTACCTGCTCCGGCTGCCGCCAGGCGTTCGCAAGCTCACCTTCGAGAGACTGGATATTCCCAGTATTGCGCTGTTCGTCCTCGGCGTCGGCGCGCTGTGTGCGTTCCTGATCCAAGGGCGCATCCAGTGGTGGGACGCCCCGTGGCTGGGCTATGCGGTCGCGCTATCGGTGATCGGCCTCGGAGGCTGCCTCCTGATCGAGGCCAACCGCAAAAGCCCGATGCTGGACTTGAGCTGGCTATCGAGCCGGGCGATCCTGAGCATCGCCGCGATCGGCGCAACGGTGCGCGTTCTGGTGGCGGAGCAGGGCTTCGGAGCGAGCGGCATGTTTGCCGCCCTCGGCTACGGAAACGAGCAGCTCACCGGATATTTCTGGGTGCTGACCGGCGCGACCGCGGCGGGCATGGTGTTCTCGGTGCTTAGGCTCGACCCCAAGGATCTTACCCGCCCGGTGCTTTTTGCCGTGCTGTTGATCGGCGTCGCGGCTTTCGCCGATACCCGCGCGGGCGTGATGAGCCGCCCGCAGGACCTCTATCTTTCCCAGGCTGCCATCGCGTTCGCCGCAGTCTTCGCGATGGGTCCGGTCCTGATGGAAGGCATGTTGCGGGCACTTGCCGCCGGATCAAACTTTGTTGTCAGCTTCATCGCGATCTTCTCGCTGTCGCAGTCGGTCGGCGGTCTTGCCGGCACCGCGCTTCTCTCGGCTTTTTACACGGTGCGGTTGAAGACGCATCTGATCGACGCCGGCACGACCCTGGCGATGAGCAATGCCCAGCTGTCCCAGGCCATTGCCAACGTTGCGCAGCGCACCGCGCCGCTGCAACAGGATCCGGCACTCGTCCAGCAGGCAACTTCGGCCAACATCACGCAGCAGATCGGGCGGGAAGCGGCCGTGCTCGCGTTCAACGACGTCTTCTTCCTTATCGGCACTCTTTCGGCGGTCACCTTCTTCGCGCTTCTCGTGCCGTGGGTAATCAACCGGATCCGCGGGCGGAACCCGCTCGCAAAAGAACTCGCCGTCATCGAGGCGATGCGCGCAAGGACCAACCCATGAATGCACCCGATCAAGCAGCGGCATGGCGGCCGGAAACGACCGGCGCCCAAGGCGAGGCGCAACCCGAAAAGGGCTGGTCGCCGCAATTGTCGAGGCGGCGCGTAATCCTTGCCAGTGTCCTGATCGCTGTTGGCGTGCTTGTGGCGATGTATGCTTGGGGACTTCCGCCTTTCGGCGGCGGCGACCAGACGACCAACAACGCCTATGTCCGCGGCCGGACGACCATCGTCAGTCCGCAGGTGGCCGGCTATCTGGTCGAAGTGCGCGTGGCCGATTTTCAGCAAGTGCAGAAGGGAGAGCTGCTGGCGCGCATCGATGCCACGCCGTTCCGCGGGAAAATCCAGCAAACCATCGCCAACATCGCCGCGCAGGAAGCGACGCTTGCCAATAGCGAACAGAGCCTGCGTTCCGCCCAGGCCCAGCTGCAGCTTCAAGATGCAGCGGTCGCCAGCGCGCAGGCCGGTTACCAGAAGGCGCAGGCCGACATGAACCGCATCAGCGAGCTGGTCGACGAAGGCTCCGTGTCCCTGCGCGAGCGCGATCAGGCACTCGCCGCGCTCCGTCAGGCCCAGGCAGGTGTGCGACAGGCGCAGGCGCAGCGGGCAATCGCCGACGAGAATGTCCGCTCGGTGAAGGTCGGGCGAGGCGCACTCGAAGCACAGGTCGCAGGCGCAAGGGCCTCGCGCGATCTGGCCGCCTTCGACCTGTCGCGGACCGAAATCCGGGCGCCCCGCTCGGGCAAGCTGAGCGAGATTACCGCGCGCGAAGGCCAGTTGGTCAGCGCCGGCACGCAGCTCATGTACATCGTGCCGGACGAGCTGTGGGTGGTCGCCAACTTCAAGGAATCGCAGACCGAGAAGATGGCCGTTGGCCAGCGGGCCACCTTGGACGTCGACGCGCTGGGCGGCGAAAGATTGACCGGCCGCGTCCAGAGCATTTCGCCGGCCGCCAGCAGCGAATTCAGTATCGTGAAGCCCGACACGGGCGCGGGCAATTTCGTCAAGGTTCCGCAGCGCATTGCCGTGCGCATCGTGCTCGACCCCGGCCAGACGGCGGCAAAGCGGCTTGGCCCCGGCATGTCGGTCATCGCCACCGTGCACACCGGGGATTAGGGGCAATGCGCAGGACCGTGATGGCAGCGATCACCGCCTCGGTGCTGGTTTCGGCCTGCGCCCCGGCTCTGCGGAACGCGCCCGCCGGCGCGGCGGTTGGCCCGCCGATCGAATGGCGAACCCGGCTGGCCGTGACGGCGCCGGTGGATGCGCAATGGTGGCAGGGATTTGGCGATCCGCGTCTCTCCGCTCTGGTCGAAAAGGCGCAGGCCAACAATCCCGATGTCCGGATTGCCGCGGCAAGGGTGGAGGAAGCGCGTGCCACCGAGCACGGATCACGCGGTTTCTTGCTGCCTACGCTCGGTGTGGGCTTGGACGGTGCCGTACGCCGCGAAGTTTCGCCCTTCGGGCAAGGTCAGGATTCGCTTGTGGCGCAGCCCGCATTTCGCGCCAGCTACGAGCTCGATCTGTTCGGCAAGAATGCCGCGCGTGTGGATGCGGCCGAAGCAAATGTCGCGGCCAGCGCGGCCAATGAAGAGGCTGCGCGCCTGTCGGTCACGGCGGCCACCGCCACCGGCTACATCACCCTGCTGGCGCTTGATGCCCGGCTTGTGGTGCTCGAAGAAACCGTCACCGCGCGCCAGCAGGCGCTCAAGTTCGCGCGGGACCGGGCGGAAGTAGGGTACACGTCGCAGCTCGAACTGCGCCAGGCGGAAGCCGAATATCAGGCAACCGTTCAGCTCATCCCTCAGATCAAGGCGCAGATCGATCGGCAGGAAAATGCTCTGTCGGTCCTGACCGGCGAGCTGCCGGGTGCGATTGATCGCGGCGGCACGCTTTACGGTCTGCTCATGCCCGCACCTCCAGCCACGCTGCCATCCGAGCTGCTTCGTCGCCGACCGGATATTGCCTCGGCCGAATACCGGATAGCAGCCGCCGACGCACAGATGAGGGGTGCCCGGGCGCAGTTCATGCCGTCGATCAATCTGGGCGCGACGGGAGGCTTGGCAATCTCGGATCTTTTGGCGGACCCGATCAGCATCTGGTCTTTGGGAGGCAGCATCCTTGCGCCGATCTTTCAGGGCGGGCGGCTGACGGCCCAGCTCGACGTAGCGACGGCACAACGCGACCAGGCGGCATGGGCCTATCGGTCAACCGTGCTCAACGCATTTCGCGAGGTCGAAGATCGCCTGACCATTCTGGCCAATCTCACCCAGCAGGAGACGGCATTGAAGGCGCAGCGGGCGGCCGTGGCCGACGCATTGCGCCACGCCAGCAACCGGTATCGCGCTGGCTACACCCCCTATATAGAGCAAATTGACGCCCAGCGCGCGCTTCTGGGGGTCGAATTGTCGCTCATACAGGTCAGAGCCGACGAGCTTTCGACGCTGATCGGCTTGTATCAAGCGGTAGGCGGCGCCCCTGCACAAGGTGGCACCGCGATCGGTCCCGAACTGACCGGACAATAGCGCAGACAGGCCGGGTTTGCTCAATCCTGAAGGTATCGGCCCGTCCTCATCGGCCGAATGTGATCAAGGTTATGGTGAAGCACCAAGGCCTCGGGGAATTATCAAATGCAACACAGCGCCTTGCAGATCAGGACCCAGCCCGATGCCCATTTCGATCAACCTGAGGGAATACCAGCTACCCGATGACCCACGGACCAGCCTGCTGGACTTCCTGCGCCGGGATGCCCGCCTGCCGGGAACGAAGAAGGGTTGCGATCACGGGCAGTGCGGGGCTTGCACCGTCCTGGTGAACGGCATGCGGATCAATTCGTGCCTGTCGCTTGCGGTGACGCATGACGGCGACGAGGTGACCACGATCGAGGGCCTCGGCACACTAGCCGCACCAAGTGCGATGCAGGCGGCCTTCGCAGCGCATGACGGATTCCAGTGCGGCTATTGCACGCCCGGGCAGATCTGCTCGGCGACCGCGATGCTGCAGGAAATCGCCGCGGGCTGGCCGAGCGATGCCAGCGCCGACCTTGATGCCGCTCCGACGCTCGCCGACGAGGAAATCCGCGAGCGGATGAGCGGCAACCTGTGTCGCTGCGGAGCCTATGCCAACATCGTCGCAGCGATCCGCGATGTGGCAGAGCAGAGCGCATGAGGCCCTTCGACTACCAGCGGGCCGAACGGCTCGAGCATGCAGCGCAACTGACGGCACAAGGCGATGCCCTCGCCCTGGCGGGCGGTACCAATCTTGTCGACCTGATGAAGCTGCAAGTTGAAACACCGCAGACGCTGGTGGACATCGGGCGCCTGTCGCTGGGCGCCATCGCCGATGAGGGCGCGGGCCTCAGGATCGGAGCGCTCGCCACCAACACTGCGACTGCCGTGCATCCCAAGGTACGCAGCGATTACCCGGTGCTGGCGCGCGCGATTTTGGCCGGCGCGACCCAGCAGCTGCGCAACAAGGCAACCACCGGCGGCAACCTGTGCCAGCGCACGCGCTGCTACTACTTCACCAATATCGACCAGCCCTGCAACAAGCGTGAGCCCGGCTCCGGGTGCGGCGCGATCAAGGGTATCTCCCGCATCCACGCGGTGCTTGGTGCAAGCGACAGCTGCATTGCGACCTACCCCGGCGATATGGCGGTGGCGATGGCCGCCCTTGATGCGAGGGTCGAGATCGCCAGCGAACGCCGCAGCCGCAGCGTCCCGGTGCGCGACTTCCACTGCTTGCCCGGCGACACGCCAGAGCGCGACAACGTGCTCGAACCCGGCGAGATCATCACCGCTGTGACCCTTCCCGCTCCGGTTGGCGGCGTCCAGCTCTACCGCAAGGTGCGCGAGCGATCCTCCTACGCCTTCGCGCTGTGTTCGGTCGCAGCGGTGATCGGCCTCGAGGAGAACCGCTTCACCCGCGCCGACCTTGCTTTCGGCGGGCTTGCGCACAAACCGTGGCACGACCCGCGCATCGCCGACCTGCTGATAGGCAGCGAGCCCTCGCTGGCGCTGTTCGACAAGGCCGCAGACCTGCTGCTCGAGGAAGCCCGGGGCTACGGCGAGAACGATTTCAAGATTCCGCTCGCGCGCCGGACGCTCGCCGCGGTGCTTTGCGAAGCGACGGGAGTGGAGCCGTGAGCGTGCATCTCAAGCAGGACAAGCCCGACGAGCGCAACTTGCTGGACAAGATGGGGCAAGGCGTCATCGGCGCAGACCTGCCCCGGCCAGAAGGCCTGTTGAAGGTAACCGGCATCGCAACCTATGCCGCCGAGTACGAAGCCGACGGCTGCCTTGAGGGCGTGCTTGTCACCGCCCCCATTTTACGCGGCAAGATCACTTCGATCGACGAGGCCTCGGCCCTGGGGATGCCCGGCGTCGTCGCGGTGATTTGCGACGAGCGCATGACCGGCCGTCCGGCGCAAGGCACGTCGGGCGAGGCACCGTTTCAGCCCGCGCGCGAGGTCTGCTACTGGGGCCAGCCGGTCGCCCTGGTGGTCGCTGACACGTTCGAACAGGCACGCGATGCCGCCAAGCATCTCGAGATCGAATGGCGCGCAGAAGATGCCCCGCTCGATCCTGAAACGGCGGAGACCGAGGAGGACGAGAGCACGCGCGTCGGCGACCTTGCTCACGCGATGGCCGAGGCTGCGCATTCCATCGACGTTGTCATCACGACCGAAGGCCATGCTTCGGCCGCGATGGAGCCCCACGCCGCGCTCGCGCAGTGGGACGGGAAGGCGCTGACCGTCCACGCCTCGCTCCAGATGCTCAAGTACAACCGCGCGGAACTCGCGGACGCGTTGAACCTTGATGAGGCGCAGGTGCGGCTGCTCTCGCCCTATGTCGGCGGCGGGTTCGGATCGAAGCTGGGCGTGAGCCAGGAGATCGTCGCCGCCTCGCTCGCAGCGATGCAACTCGGACGGCCCGTGCGGGTGGTGATGAGCCGCCAGCAGGTCTTCCAGACCATTATGCGGCGTTCCGAGACACACCAGCGCATCCGCCTCGCCGCCGATAGTGGGGGCCGGTTGACCGGCTTTGGCCACGAAGCACGGGTCTCCAATCTGCCGGGTGAAACATTTGCCGAGCCGGTGCTGCAATCGAGCCAGTTTCTCTATGCGGGCGAAAACCGCCTGCTGAAACTGGACCTAGCGCGCATCCACCGCATGACAGCCGGATCGGTGCGCGCGCCGGGCGAGGCGGTGGGTGTGCAGACCGTCGAACAAGCGATGGATATGCTCGCCGAGAAGGTGGGGATCGATCCGGTCGAACTGCGCCTGCGCAACATCCCCGACAAACACCCTGCCAATGGCAAGCCCTTCAGTTCCCGCAAGCTTGCCGAGTGCCTGCGCGAAGGCGCCAAGGCCTTTGGCTGGGAGCCACGCCCCCGCGCCCCGCGCCACACCCGTGAAGGCGAGTGGTGGATCGGCACCGGCGTGGCGAGTGCGGCGCGTGTCCATTCCGTCGTCGAAGGCAAGGCGCGGGTCACGTTACGCCCAGACGGCACTGCGCTGGTCGAAACGGACATGACCGACATCGGCACCGGCACGTACGCCATCCTCGGCCAGGTCGCGGGCGAAATGCTGGGCTTGGCTCCCGACGATATCGAAGTGCGCCTCGGCGACACCGATCTGCCGCCCGGACCCGGATCGGGAGGAAGCTGGGGCGCGGCATCCTGCGGATCGGCGGTGTTCCTCGCCTGCCAGGGCCTGCGCGAGGACATCGCCAAGCGTCTCGATGTCGGAGCAGACGAAATCTCGCTGAAGGACGGGTTTGCGCGGTGGAATGGCGGCGAAAAGGCGCTGACCGAAATCCTCGGCACAGAAACGCTCGCGCGCATCGGCCATTTCGAACCCGGTGCGTCGACCGAGGATGTGGGTGTTTCGAGCTATGGTGCCTTCTTCGCCGAAGTCGCCGTCAACCGCTGGACCGGCGAGACACGCGTGCGGCGCATGACGGGCGCGTTCGGCATTGGCCGGGTTCTCAACGCCCGCACCGCCCGCTCGCAGTGCCTCGGCGGAATGACCTGGTGCATCGGCAACGCGCTGACCGAGAGCTTGCTCTTCGACCCCGTCGACGGCCACCTCGCCAATTGCGACCTGGCCGAATACCATGTCCCGGTGAACCGTGATGTCCCCGATCTGGAGGTCCTGCTGATCGACGAGCGCGACGCGGCGGCTAGCCCGTTACAGGCCAAGGGTGTGGGGGAGTTGGGCCTTTGCGGCGGTGCAGGGGCAATCGCCAACGCGATCTACGACGCCTGCGGGGCTCGGGTGCTTGCCTATCCCATGACGCCGGACCGGGTCATCGCGGCCATGCCGGAGATTTGACCGCAAATCCGCTCGACAAAGGCCCTCTCTCCACCTGACCGTACGCTGACGACAAATTGCTCATTCTCTTGCCTGATGACCAAGAACCGCTAATTTAACGGCCCGTCTGTCGTTTACACCGAGAGGGTCGGCGGTTCGAGCCGTCACCGCCCACGGCGAGCGCGCAGTGCGCGCGATAGCTGAGGGGACTACGACCATGGATCTGCAACTCGAAGGCAAGACGGCGCTGGTGCTCGGCGCAAGCAAGGGCCTTGGGCGCGCCATCGCCGAGGCGCTGACCGCCGAAGGCGCCGCCGTTATTACCGTGGCACGCTCGGCCAGCGACGTGGGCGGCGTGCAGCACATCATCGCCGATCTCGACGATCCCGCCGCGCCGGAAGCAATCATTGCAGGCGTGCGCGATGGCGGCAGGTCGCCCGACATCCTCGTGCTCAACAGCGGCGGGCCGCCGACGGGCGGGGCTGCGAGCACCACGCCGGGCGACTTCGCATCGGTTTTCAATCGGATGTTCAACGCCCAGCTGACGCTGGCGCAGGCGTTCCTGCCCGAGATGCGCGCGCGTGGCTTCGGGCGGATTCTCGCGGTCGCCTCGACCAGCCTTGTGACCCCGATCCCCGGCCTCGTGCTCTCGAACGCGGTGCGGGCGATGCTCGCCTCGTGGTGCAAGACGCTCGCTGCCGAGGTTGCGGCGGACGGCGTGACGGTGAACCTGCTGCTCCCGGGCCAGATCGCGACGGACCGCCTCACCAGCCTCCACGCCGCGATGGCTGCGGGCGCAGGCATGGCGGCGGAACAGGTCACCGCGCGCTCGATCGCCGCGATCCCTGCCGGACGGCTCGGGCGACCGGATGAGTTCGGAGACATCGCCGCCTTCCTCGCCTCCCCACGCGCGAGCTTCATCACCGGCTCGGCGATCAAGGTGGATGGCGGACAGACCGCCACGTTGTAACCACCGCGCGGGTTGCGCCGGGGCGCGGCTGCCACTAGCGCAGCCCCATGTCCGCAGCCTTCATCGCGCTCCAGCACGTCCTGCCCCAGCACGCCCTCTCGCGCCTCGCCGGGAGCCTCGCCGCCAGCGAGAGCCCGTGGCTGCGCGACCGGCTGATCCGCCGCTTCGTCGCGGCTTACGGCGTCGACATGTCCGAGGCGGCGCGCGGGATCGGGCAGTTCACCAGCTTCAACGACTTCTTCACCCGCGAGCTGAAGCCCGGGGCGCGCCCGCTCGCCGATGCGCGGGAGTTCATCCTCTCGCCCGCCGACGGCGCAATCAGCCAGCTAGGCCCGATCACCGGCGGCCGGATCATCCAGGCCAAGGGACGCGACTACTCGGTGGCCGAAATCCTCGGCTGCGGCACAGATGAGGGCTCGCGGTTCGAGGGCGGGCGGTTCATGACCGTCTACCTCAGCCCCAAGGACTATCACCGCGTCCATATGCCCGCCGCGGGCACGCTGGCGGCGACGAGCTACATTCCGGGCGACCTCTACTCGGTCAACGTCGCGACCGCGGGAGGAGTGGACCGTCTGTTCGCCCGCAACGAACGGCTCTCCTGCCGTTTCGACGGACCGGACGGGCATTTTGCGAGCATCATGGTGGGGGCAATGATCGTCGCGGGGATCGACACGGTATGGCCCAACCGCTTCCGCACCCATGCCGCCGCGCCCGTGCACGAGGACTTTGCGGGCGCGGGCCATGCCTTCGGCGCTGGAGACGAGATGGGCCGCTTCTATCTCGGCTCGACCGTGGTGCTGATCTTCGAGCCTAGCCGGGTCGAGTGGCTAGAGGGCTTCAAAGCGGGCGACCCGCTGCGGATGGGCCAAGCGATAGCGCGGCGCATCGGCGGCTGAGCTTACTTGGCCGCAAGCGCCTCGCGGATCATTTTGGCGGCCTCGGGGCTGCCCCAGTCGTAGCCGCCCGCCACCCGCAGCACCTCCTTGCCGCTCGCGTCGAACAGGATCGTCAGCGGCAACGCGCCCTCGGGGGTGAACTGACCGGACAACGCCGCATCGGCATCGAGCCACGGTTCGAGGCGGGTATAGCCGCCCTTGGCAAAGAAGGACGTCACCGCCTCGGCCCCGCGAATGTCCTGGCTCACGGTGATGACCTTAACCTCACCATCCAGCGTGCCCGCCAGCGCATCGAGCTGCGGCATCTCCTTGACGCAAGGGGCGCACCATGTGGCCCACAGATTGAGCAGCACCGGGCCGTCCTGCGCGGCAAGGCTGAGCGTCTTGCCCGCCGGATCAGCGACCACGAACTCAGGGATCGCGGTGCCGGCGTGGCTCCGATCGACCTTGCCGCCCGGCGCCTCCGTAGCGGCCTCGTCAGCGCCCGGTTGCGCTGGCGCGCCCTCGGGCCTATCGCATCCCGCCAGCAGCAGGACCAGACAGCCAAGAATGAGCGACAAGCGGGACATGACAGGCTCCGAAACCAGTGGGGACGAGGGCGCCGCGACCAACGCCATGTGGGGCGGCCGCTTCGCCGATGGCCCTAGCGCGATCATGCGCGAAATCAACGCCTCGATCCCGTTCGACAAGGCCCTGTGGCGGCAGGACATCGCCGCGAGCAAGGCGCACGTTGCGATGCTCGGCGCGGCGGGGATCGTCGCAGTTGAAGATGCCGAGACAATCAGCGCCGGCCTGGATGCTGTCGCTGCCGAATACGAAGCGAACGGTGTGCCCGAGGACTGGGACCGCGAAGACATCCACATGACCACCGAGGCCCGCCTCGCCGAGCTGATCGGGCCGGTCGCAGGCCGCTTGCACACCGCCCGCAGCCGCAATGATCAGGTCGCGACCGATTTCCGCCTGTGGGTGCGCGATGCCGCCCAGCAACTCGATGACGGGCTGGCGGCGCTCCAGCGCGCACTCGTATCCCGTGCGGGCGAGCACGCGGGTAGCATCATGCCCGGCTTCACCCATTTGCAGACCGCCCAGCCTGTGACACTCGGCCACCACCTCTTGGCCTATTACGAGATGTTCCGCCGCGACCGGGCACGCCTCGCCGATGCGCGGGTGCGGATGAACGAGTGCCCGCTGGGCTCGGCGGCGCTCGCTGGAACGGGCTTCCCGATTGACCGCGATGCCACAGCGCAGGCGCTTGGCTTCGACCGCCCCACCGCCAATTCGCTCGACGCCGTGTCCGACCGGGATTTCGCGCTCGATTTCCTGTGGTGCTGCTCGGCCACCGCGCTGCACCTTTCGCGGCTTGCCGAGGAGCTGATCCTCTGGGCGAGCCAGCCATTCGGCTTCATCCGCCTGCCCGACAGCCTCTCGACCGGCTCCTCGATCATGCCGCAGAAGAAGAACCCCGACGCTGCCGAACTCGTGCGCGGCCATTCGGGGCGGGTGATCGGCGCGCTGACCAGCCTGATGATCACCATGAAGGGCCTGCCGCTCGCCTATTCCAAGGACATGCAGGACGACAAGCCGCCGGTCTTCGAGGCCGCCTCGCTGATGGCGCTCTCGGTCGCAGCGATGACCGGCATGATCGAAGGCGCGACCTTCAACACCGCCCGGATGCGCGCCGCCGCAGAACTCGGCTACGCCACCGCCACCGACCTTGCCGACTGGTTGGTGAGGCAGGCGGGCATCCCCTTCCGCGAGGCGCACCACATTACGGGCGCGGCAGTGAAACTGGCGGAATCGCGCGGCGTCGCACTCGACCAGCTGCCGCTGGCGGACCTTCAGGCGATTGATGCGCGGATCGGTGAAAGCGTCTATGCTGCACTGTCGGTCGACGCCTCGGTCGCGGCGCGCGCGTCTTATGGCGGAACCGCGCCCGATCAGGTGCGTAACCAAGTCGCCGCAGCGCGCGCGGCCTTGGGAATGGAGGAATGATGCGGATCGCGTTTCTGCTCGGCCTTGCAGGCCTGCTTTCGGCCTGCGGCTCGCAGTCGCCGCTCGCCCCGCCGAAGGGGTCTTCCCTGCCGCCTGCGCCCTACGGGTCGGCCGAGAAACCCTCGGCCGAGGAACTCGTGCGCCGCGATGCGCTAGCGGCCCCCGAACGCAGCGTCGAACTGCGCCGCCGCTCGGAAGAACGGCAGGACGACCCCTTCGACTTGCCCCCCGAATAGAAACGACCCGATGGACCACTTCGCTTACCAGAACGGCGTGATGCACGCCGAGGATGTGCCGCTGCCCCTGATCGCCGAGGCGGTCGGCACGCCGGTCTATGTCTATTCGCGCGCCACCTTGGAGCGCCATGCCCGCGTCTTCCGCGAGGCGCTGGAGGGCGTGCCGGACAAGCTGATCGCCTTTGCGGTGAAGTCGAACCCCAACCTCGCCGTGCTCAAGGTGCTGGGGCGGCAGGGCATGGGTGCGGACGTCGTTTCGGTCGGCGAGATGCGCCGCGCGCTGGCGGCGGGTATCGCGCCGGAAATGATCGTCTTCTCGGGCGTCGGCAAGACCACTGCCGAGATGATCGCCGCGCTCGATGCCGGGATCGGCCAGTTCAATATCGAGAGCGAGGAAGAGGGCGTCGAGCTCGCCGAGATCGCTGCGGCGCTGGGGATGACGGCGCAGTGCACCTTGCGCATCAACCCCGATGTCGATGCGGGCACCCACGACAAGATTTCGACCGGCAAGGCGGACAACAAGTTCGGCGTGCCGATCAGCGAGGCGGGGCAAATCTTCGGCACGCTGTCGCGATTGCCGGGGATCAACTTGCGCGGCGTGGCGGTGCATATCGGTAGTCAACTCGCTGATCTGGCTCCGTTAGAGACCGCCTTCCTCAAGCTCGGCACGCTGGTGGCGAGCCTTCGTGGTGCGGGTCACACGATCACCCATGTCGACCTGGGCGGAGGGCTCGGCGTGCCTTACCGCGTGGGGGAAGTGCTGCCCGAACCGGCGGCCTACGGCGCGATGGTGGCGCGAGTCACCACGGACTGGGGCGTGAGGCTGATCTTCGAGCCGGGGCGCGTGATCGCGGGGAATGCAGGGGTGCTGCTCACCCGGGTGGTGCGGGTAAAGCGCGGAATTAATGACCCTTTCGTGATCGTCGATGCCGCCATGAACGACCTTGCCCGCCCTGCCCTTTACGGCGCCTACCACCACTTCGAGGCTGTCGAACCCTCGGGCGCGCGGATGACCGCCAATATCGTCGGCCCGATCTGCGAGACGGGCGATACCTTCGCGATGGGCCGTGAGGGCGATCTGTTGGAGGCGGGCGATCTTGCCGTGTTCCGCACCGCGGGAGCGTATGGCGCGACGATGGCTTCGTCCTACAATTCGCGCGGGTTTGTCGCCGAGGTGCTGGTCGATGGCGACAAGTTCGCGGTCGTCGCCGACCGTATCGAGGCGGGCGCGATCATGGATGCCGAGCGCGTGCCGGAATGGCTCGCGTGACCCTTCCGATGAGCACCCCATGAGCCAGATCGCCAGCCTCCCGCTGTTCCACCAAGTCACGGGAAAACAGGTGCTTGTGCTCGGGGACGGCCCTGCTGCGGAGCCCAAGCGGCGGCTTGTCGAGCGAGCGGGCGGGATTATCGTCGACGACTTTGCCCGCGCGGTCGATGAGGGGATCAGAATTGCCTTCATCGCCTTCGATGATCCTCGGGCTTGCGAGGTCGCGGCGATCAATGCGCGGTGTTCGGGCATGCTTGTCAACGTTGTTGACCGGCCGGAATTGTGCGATTTTACAACGCCTTCTATCCTCGACCGAGACCCCCTGCTGATCGCTATCGGCACTGGGGGGGCGTCGGCCGGGTTGGCCAAGCATGTTCGCCTGAGGCTGGAGCGGGTGCTGCCCGAGACGCTGGGGCTGCTTGCTAAGGCGCTTGAGGCGGCGCGGCCGGTGCTGCGGCGGCGATTGCCGGAAGGGGCGGAGCGGCGGCGGGCGGTGGATGCGGCTTTGCGTGAGGGCGGCCCGCTCGATCCGCTGGATACGCAGTCTTTTCAGCGGGTTGCCGAATGGGCCGAGGGGGCCGATGCCCCTGTTTCAGGCGCGGTTTTTGCGGTTATCCTCACCAGCGCAGACCCCGAAGAGCTGACCCTGCGTCAGGCCCGGCTGCTGGGCGAGGCGGACCTTCTGCTGCTGGATGGCGATGTACCGTCTGCGATCCTTGCCAGAGCCCGTGCCGATGCCGACCGACAGATGTTTCACGTGAAACAAGGCGTTCAGAACGTGTCTGGCGGGGGTCTGGAAGGGGTCAACGGGGGGTCTAAAACGATCTACGAGGGGTCTAAACCGATCGAGGGGGGGTCTAAAACTGCATCCCCCGCGCCCGGCCTCACCCTCATCCTGCATTGGCGGCCCGGCGCTTGCCCCCGGACTTGAGGCTCAAGCCGCCTGAAGCTCCGGCACCCTGAGGCTTGCGAAGTATCCCGACATCGCGATCAGCGCCTTGTCGCTCAGCGCGATGAAGGCGCGGCGCTTGTCGGCGGGATCGGGCACGCGCAGGAAGATGCCGCTTTCGACCATCTGGGTCAGCCAGCGCAGCGCGGTCGTCGCCGGAACCCCCGCAGCGATGCACAGCGAGGTGACCGAGACCCGCGCGCCTTCGCCATGTGCCGCCGTGAGATCGAGCAGCATATCCCACGCCGGATCGCCGAACAGCGCCGGATCGAAGAAGCGGCTGCGCGCCTGACGGTTGGCGATGATCTGGCGCACGGCGTGCGGATCGGGGAGCGGAACGTGCTCGGCACGCGCGACGCCATAGCTTGCCGCAGGCTGCGCGTGATAATCGCGCCGGAACTCGCCGAAGGCGCTGGACTCGGCAGAAGGCGCATGGCCCATCCGGTCGAGCGAATGGGCAATCGCCTCGACCTGCTGCGAGAGGCGCAGCAGCGCCACGCGGTCTTCCTCGCCCATTTCGCGCAGGCGCGCCGCGCCCGCCTCGCCCATGACGCGGCCTACCGCGATCACCCGCTCGGCCCGGCTGGGGGAGACGAGGATCTGCGGATTGGACTGGTCGAGCACCGCGAAGACATCATCGAGGCCCGCCAGATTGGTCGCCACGATCAGCTTCGCCCCCGTGCGCGCCACCCGCATATCGAGCCGCGCGAGGCCCGCGAGCATCATCCCGTCCATGCCGCGCGATCCGGTGACCACGCAATCGACCACGACCACGTCGCCCAGCAAGGCGATCGGCCCTTCGAGCAAGGCGCGCAAAGACCCGCCATCAATGCTGCGGAACCCCGCCCCGCCGAGGTCGGCCGCGATCTGGCGGCGAAGATCTTCCGCCTCCCCGAAAATCGCAACGCGCGCGGGCAGGCCCGCGCCATCGTGCGCTGTTTCGTAAGCGAAATCTGCCTGGGTGGTAGCATCGTTCAACATGGGTGCGACTCCAACAATGTTGGAACACTTATGGAACAAAACGCGATCAGGTCAAGTAAATCTGCGTAGGCGCTATTGGATTGGGGCTCGGCCAGTCCTGCGGGCGCCCCCACCCCCAACCCCCTCCCCTGAAGGAGAGGGGGCTATTCCTCACGGGCGTATCTCGATCACCGTGCCATCGGGAACTATCCGCCACAACTCCTCGATCTCGTCGTTGGAAAGCGCGATGCAGCCGTCGGTCCAGTCGCCCGGCACGCGGCCGAAAGGCAGGCTGTTGGGCTGCCCGTGGAGGAAGATATCGCCCCCCGGCGAGCGCCCCTGCGCGTGCGCGAAGGCGCGATCCCTGGCGTTGGGGTAGGAGACCTTGAGGCTGAGGTGATAGGCGCTGCCGGGATTGCGGCCCTCGATCGTGTAGCGGCCTTCCGGCGTGCGCTCGTCGCCCTGGAACTGCTTGTGGCCCTCGGGCGCGTCACCCAGTTGCAGGCCGCGCCATGCCTTGACCGGCTGGCCGGCGGCATAGGCGACCATCAGCCGCTCGGACTTGTCGACGATGAGATAATCCACGCTCGCAAAGCGCCGCTCGGGCACGATCCGCGCCGCCTCTCGGGCAAGGGGCGGCTGGGATGACGGCGCTTGCGCCTGCGGCACCGGAGGCGCGGCGCAGGCTGCAAGGGCCAGCAGCGGCAGGAGGGCGAGGCGGTTCACGGGAAGCAAGATAACCCGTGCCCGCCCCTCCGATCAATCCACGAAGGGATCGCGCATCAGGATCGTGTCATCCCGCTCAGGGCTGGTCGAGACCAGCGCGACCGGGCATTCGATCACTTCCTGGATGCGCTGGATGTACTTGATCGCGGCTGCCGGAAGGTCGGCGTAGCTGCGCGCGCCAGCGGTGCTTTCGGTCCAGCCGGGCATTTCCTCGTAGATCGGCTCGCACGCGGCCTGGTCGGCGGAGTGGCTGGGCAGGTAGTCGTAGACCTTCCCGTGCAAGCGGTATCCGGTGCAGATCATCACCTTGTCGAGCCCGTCGAGCACGTCGATCTTGGTGAGCGCGATGCCGGTCACGCCGCTGATCGAGCAGGACTGGCGCACCAGCACGGCATCGCACCAGCCGACGCGGCGCTTGCGGCCGGTGACGGTGCCGAATTCATGCCCGCGCTCGCCGAGGCGCTGGCCGATGTCGTCTTCCAGTTCGGTCGGGAACGGGCCGGAGCCGACGCGGGTGGTGTAGGCCTTGACGATGCCGAGCACGTAGCCGGTCGCATTGGGGCCGAGGCCGGAGCCAGACGCCGCCGTGCCACTCACCGTGTTGGAGCTGGTGACGAAGGGATAGGTGCCGTGGTCGACATCGAGCAGCACGCCCTGCGCGCCCTCGAACAGGATCTTGGCGCCCGCGCGGCGGACCTTTTTGAGGCGCTTCCACACAGGCTGAGCGAACTTCAGCACGAAGGGCGCGATTTCGCGCAGCTCTTCCAGAAGCGCGGCGCGGTCGACCGGGGGCTGGCCGAAGCCGGCACGCAGCGCGTCGTGGTGCGCGCAGAGGCGGTCGAGCTGGGGCTCCAGCGTATCGAGGTGCGCAAGGTCGCACACGCGGATCGCGCGGCGGCCGACCTTGTCCTCGTAGGCCGGGCCGATGCCGCGTCCGGTGGTGCCGATCTTGCCCTTGCCCGCGGCGGTTTCGCGCAGGCCATCAAGGTCGCGGTGGAGGGGGAGGATCAGCGGGCAGTTGTCGGCGACCGCGAGGTTCTCGTCCGTGACGGAAACGCCCTGCCCTTCGATCTTGGCGACCTCGTCGCGCAGCGCCCACGGATCGAGTACCACGCCGTTGCCGATCACCGAGAGGGTGCCCGAAACGATGCCCGAGGGGAGGAGGCTGAGCTTGTAGGTCTTGCCGTCGATCACCAGCGTGTGGCCGGCATTGTGCCCGCCCTGGAAGCGCACGACGACATCGGCGCGGCTCGCCAGCCAGTCGACGATCTTGCCCTTGCCCTCATCGCCCCACTGGGCGCCGATCACGGTGACGTTGGCCATTGCTATCCTTTTGCGGTGTCGGGAAAACCGCGCGGGGCCTAGGCGTTTGGCATGAAGAGGGCAAGGTGCGCGAAGGGTTTTGCGCGGTGGTGCGTTGGGCGTTTGATGATCCACCGAGGAATGCTCCGATGAAGACTGCCGCCAAAGCCGCCACTTTCCTTGCCGCCGCCGCCCTGCTCGCGACTCCGATCCTCGCCCAGCGCGGTGGGGGCGATCGCCTGCCTGCCCCCTGCCGCGAGGAGATCGTGCGCCTGTGCGGCACTGACAGGAGCGCGATGCGCAGCTGCCTGCGCGAGAAGGCGGGCGAGCTGTCCGACACCTGCCGTTCCGCGCTGATGGAGCGCATTCAGGCGGCGGGAGGCCGCGAGGGCCGCATGGGAGGCCGCCGCGGGGGCGAGAGGCGCGAGGCGCTCCCGCCTTCGCAGACGCTCGCCTACGGCAGCGATTCCCTTCAGGCGCTGAACCTGTGGGTGCCGCAAGGGGCGAAGAACGCCCCGCTCGTCCTGTTCGTCCACGGCGGCGGTTGGAAGCGCGGGTCGAAGGAGAACGCGGTGGGCCGCGCCATGCCCGAGCACATGATGGCGCAGGGCTATGCCTTCGCCTCGATCGATTACCGCCTTGTCCCGCGCAACACCGTCGAGGAGCAGGCGAGCGATGTTGCCGCCGCGCTCGCCTATGTGCTGAAGCGTGCCGACAGCTTGGGCATCGACCGCAGCCGGGTCGTGATCACCGGGCACTCGGCCGGCGCGCATCTGGTGGCGCTGGTCGGGACGGACGAGCGGTATCTCAAGGCGGTCGGGCTCAGCTTCGCCGATATCGACGGGGTGATGCCCAATGACGGCGCGGCCTATGACGTGCCCAAGCAGACGACCACCGGCCCCAAGATCATGAGCAAGACCTACGAACAGGCCTTCGGCACCGATCCGGCGCGGCAGGCGGCTCTCTCGCCGACGTTGCAAGCCGCCGCGCCCAATGCGCCCGCCTTCCTGCTGCTCCACGTCCAGCGCCCCGACGGCATCGCGCAGGCGAATTCGCTCGCCGAGGCCTTGAAGCGCGCGGGCACCAAGGTCGAGATCGGCGGCTTCCCGGGCGAGGGTCTGAAGGGCCACGGCGAGATCAATCGCAGGCTCGGCGAGCCCGACTATCCGGCGACCCCCGTGATGGATGCGTGGCTGAAGAAGGTGCTGGGGTAACGCCCAATCCCCCTCCTCTTCAGAGGAGGGGGTCAGGGGGTGGTGCGCGGCACAAGGCAATGCTTGCCGCAGGCCACCACCCCGCTGCGACTAGGCAGCAAGCTGCCAAGTCTCGCTGCCCCTCCTCTGAAGAGGAGGGGAATTAGATTGCCCGCACCTCTGCGCCGTCCAGCACATGGCCGCAGCCGAGCGCCTTGGGGTCCTCGCCTGCATTCAGCTGCGCCAGCGTGCGCCAGCCCTCGAAGCGCAACCTTGCCGCCGCCGCGCGGTCGTGGCCGGCTGGCAGGTACACCATCCGCGCCGCTTCCGGCTGGGGGGCCACATCGGCCAAGCGGTCGAGGTAGAGCGTAAAGCCGGTCGCCGGTTCCTCGCTGCCCGCGATCCGGTAGGTGCCGCCCCGCCCTGCTGCGCGGCGCAACCCGTCTGCGTAAAGGGTGAAGCCGAACCATGACTGGTATTCGAACCCGTGCCGCTCAGTCGGGTCGAGGGTGATGCGGGCCGCATCGCCGATGTGCGCGGCAATTGCTGCCAGCCCGTCGAGCCGCGACTTCAGCGCCCCGCCCGCGTCGACATCGCGCAGGGCTGCGAGCGCGGCTTCGAAGGGCCCGGTGGCGTAGAGCAGCGGCAGATAGGCCGCGCCGCCCGCTGCCTTGAGCCCGCCAGCATCCTTGGTATCCAGCTCGCGCCGCACCGCTGCGATCTGTTCGGGGGCGAGCGGGAAGGCCTTGGCTGCCAGCGTGTCCACAAGGTCAGGGAGCGTGAAATCGACCGAGATGCCGGTGAGGCCCGCGGCCTTCAGCGCCTCGATGGCGAGCAGCACTGTCTCGCTCACCGCCGCGACGGAATCCGCGCCGATCAGCTCTGCGCCCAGTTGCAGGCGCTCGCGCGCGGGGTCGAGCTGGCTTGCCTTGATCACCACCGTATCGCCGCAATAGGCGAGGCGCAGCGGGCGCGGGGCGCTCGCAAGGCTGGTCGAGGCGATGCGCCCGACCTGCGGGGTCATGTCCGACCGCAGCGCGAGGGTGCGCAGGGTCGCCGGATCGACGAAGCGGAACATCGAGCTCCCCTCGCCCACCGTCACGCCTGCCATGCGCCCCGCGAGCGAGGCCTCGAACTCCAGCAGCGGCGGGCGCACGCGGTCATAGCCATGCGCGTCCAGCACATCGAGACAGGCGCGCATCATCGCCGTGATCCGCGCCGCTTCAAGCGGCAGGCGGTCTTCGAGGCCTTCGGGGAGGAGGTCGTTGGGCTTGGTCATATTCACCCGCGCTTAGCGAGGTATGGGCCCGGGGTGAAGGGGGTTGGGGATTGCCCACCCCCGGCCCCTCCCGCAAGCGGGAGGGGAGTATCAGCGCAACCCAGTCCCCCTCCCGCTTGCGGGAGGGGTTAGGGGTGGGCACTTCACCTTAGAACGAAAGCGCCTTGACCAGCTTTACGCCCTCAAGCTTCTCCGCCTCGGCGACCACATCAGCAGGCAGCGCCTCGTCGAGGCTCAGCAGCAGCACCGCTTCCCCGCCCGCTTCGCGGCGGCCGAGATTGAAGGTGCCGATGTTGATGCCGCGCGCGCCCAGCAGCGTCCCGATGCGGCCGATGAAGCCCGGCTTATCGTCGTTGACGATGTAGAGCATGTGGCCCGACAGCTCGGCTTCGATGCCGATGCCGAAGATTTCGACCAGACGCGGCGCCTCGTTGCCGAACAGCGTGCCTGCGACCGAGCGCGGGCCTTGCGCGGTTTCCACCGTGACGCGCACCAGCGTGCTGAACGCGCCTTCACGCTCGTGGCGCACTTCGCTCACCGCCAACCCGCGCTCCTTGGCGAGGAACGGCGCGTTGACCATGTTCACCGTGTCCGAATAGCGGCGCATGAAGCCTGCCAGCACAGCCGCGGTGATCGGCTTGCCGTTGAGTTCGGCCGCCGCGCCTTCGCGCTCGATGCCGATCTGGGTGAGGTTGCCGTGGGCGAGCTGGCCCACAAGCGAGCCGAGCTTTTCAGCGAGCGACATGTAGGGGCGCAGCTTGGGCGCTTCCTCGGCGCTCAGCGAGGGCACGTTGAGCGCATTGGTAACGCCGCCGTTGACGAGGTAGTCGGCGAGCTGCTCGGCCACCTGAAGCGCGACATTGACCTGCGCTTCGGTGGTGCTCGCCCCGAGGTGCGGGGTGCAGATGAAGTTGGGCGTGCCGAACAGCGGGTGATCGGCGGCCGGCGGCTCGGTCTCGAACACGTCGAGCGCCGCGCCGCCGATGTGGCCGCTGTCGAGACCTTCCTTCAGCGCCGCCTCGTCGATCAGGCCGCCGCGCGCGCAGTTGACGATCCGCACGCCCTTCTAGGTCTTGGCGATGTTCTCGCGGCTGAGGATATTGCGCGTCTGGTCGGTCAGGGGCGTGTGCAGCGTGATGAAATCGGCGCGGGCGAGCAGCTGGTCGAGCTCGACCTTTTCGATGCCGAGGTCGACCGCGCGTTCGGGCGTCAGGAACGGGTCGAACGCGACGACCTTCATCTTGAGCCCCAAGGCGCGTGCCGCGACGATCGAACCGATGTTGC
>JANNZG010000018.1:0-1654 GCA_031410495.1 Porphyrobacter sp. | reverse complement strand
CCCTTGCCTGCGCGCGCCATTTTGGTGCGCGTCCGCATTCCATACTGATGCTTCGACATGCTCAGCACGAGCGGACAGAAGCACAAGAAAGAGTCTTTTTATAATGTCCTATTTTTCCGACCTTGGCCTCGCCGAGCCTCTCGTCCGTGCGCTCGAAACCAAGGGCTACACCGATCCCACGCCGATCCAGAAGCAGGCCATCCCGGCGCTGCTCAAGGGTCGCGACCTGCTGGGCATCGCCCAGACCGGCACCGGCAAGACCGCAGCTTTCGCGCTGCCCTCGCTTCACCGTCTCGCGGCTGATCCCAAAGCGCGGCAGAATGCCTCGTGCCGCATGCTGGTGCTCTCGCCGACGCGCGAACTCGCTGCCCAGATCGCCGAGAACATGCGCGGCTATGCCAAGTATCTCAATCTCAGCGTGCAGTGCATTTTCGGCGGCGTGCCCGTCGGCAAGCAGGCCCGCGCGCTGGTTGGCGGTGTTGACGTTCTCGTCGCCACGCCGGGCCGCCTGCTCGATCTGATCGACCAGCGCGCGCTGACGCTGCGCAATGTCGAGATTTTCGTGCTCGACGAGGCCGACCAGATGATGGACCTCGGCTTCATCGTGCCCTTGAAGCGCGTTGCGGCCATGCTGCCCAAGGAACGCCAGAGCCTGTTCTTCTCGGCGACCATGCCCAAGGCCATTGCCGATCTCGGCCGCCAGTTCATCAATGATCCGGTGCGCGTCGAAGTCGCCCCGCAGGCGACGACTGCCGAGCGGGTTGACCAGTTCGTCATCCATATCAACCAGGCTGAAAAGCAGGCGCTGCTCAGCATCAAGCTGCGCGCCGGCATCGCCGATAATTCGGTCGAGCGGGCGCTGGTGTTCACCCGCACCAAGCACGGTGCGGATCGCGTTGTGCGGCATCTGAACACCGCAGGCGTCAATGCCGCCGCGATCCATGGCAACAAGAGCCAGGCGCAGCGCACCGCCGCGCTGCTCGCTTTCCGCAAGGGCACCACCCCGGTGCTGGTGGCGACCGACATCGCCGCGCGCGGCATCGACGTTTCGGGCGTGAGCCATGTTTACAACTTCGAAATGCCCAATGTGGCCGAGCAATATGTCCACCGCATCGGGCGGACAGCGCGCGCCGGCGCAGACGGCACATCGATCAGCTTCGTCGCACCTGATGAGAAGCCCTATCTCAAGGACATCGAAAAGCTGACCGGCGTCAAGCTGATGCCGCAATCGCTGCCTGAGGATTTCCAGAAGGAAGCCGCCCGCCTGCCCGCGCCTGCGCGCAAGCCTGCCGAACTTGAGCAGGATGCCCGCCGCGATGAGCGTGATCGCCGGGGCCGTTTCGGCGGTGCCGGTGGTGGCCGCGGTGCTCAGGGGTGCCCGAACAACAACCGCAGCAACGGCGGCCAATCCCGCGACGGCCAGAGCCGCGACCAGCACGCCCGCAACGAGCAGGTCCGTAAGGAATGGGCACCGGCGATGCGCTCTTCGTGCTTCAATGGGTTGTGCACCGGACCGCCCTCGCGGGGTGCCCATTCCTTACGGACCTGCTCGTTGCGGGCGTGCTGGTCGCGGCTCTGGCCGTCGCGGGATTGGCCGCCGTTGCTGCGGTTGTTGTTCGGGCACCCCTGAGCACCGCGGCCACCACCGGCACCG
>JANNZG010000017.1:0-5010 GCA_031410495.1 Porphyrobacter sp. | reverse complement strand
CCATATGCACGAGGCCGGGGCGACGGCGGTGCAGGAGCTCGCCTTCACCATCGCCGACGGCAAGGAATATGCGAGCCGCGCGATGGCGGCGGGGCTGGATATCGACGCCTTCGCGGGCCGCCTCAGCTTCTTCTTCGGCATCGGCATGAACTTCTTCATGGAGATCGCCAAGCTGCGCGCCGCACGCACGCTGTGGTACAAGGTGATGGACGATCTGGGGGCGAAGGACGAACGCTCCAAGATGCTGCGCACCCACTGCCAGACCTCGGGCGTCAGCTTGCAGGAGCAGGACCCCTACAACAACGTCATCCGCACCACGGTGGAAGCGATGGCCGCGGTGCTCGGCGGCACGCAGTCGCTGCACACCAATGCGCTCGATGAAGCCATCGCGCTCCCCACCGATTTCTCCGCCCGCATTGCCCGCAACACGCAGCTGGTGCTGCAAGAGGAAAGCGGCATCACCGCTGTCGTCGATCCGCTCGGCGGCTCGCACTATATCGAGGCGCTGACTGCGACCTTGGTGGCCGAGGCCGAGGCGATGATGGCCGACGTCGACGCGGCGGGCGGCATGACCGCCTATGTCGCCACCGGCGCGCCCAAGGCCGCGATCGAGCGGGCCGCGGCGGAAAAGCAGACCAAGGTGGACAAGGGCGAGACGGTGATCGTCGGCGTCAACAAGTACCGCAAGGAGACCGAGGACGCGCTGGAGACCCTCGAGGTCGACAACCAGATGGTCCGCACCGGCCAGATCGCCCGCCTCGCCAAGGTGCGCGAAGGGCGTGACGAGGCGGCGTGCCGTGCCGCGCTGGCGGCGCTCACTGAGGGCTGCGCTGCGGGAGAGAACGTGCTGGCGCTGGCCGTGGTCGCCGCGCGCCATGACGCGACGCTGGGCGAGATTTCCTCGGCGATGGAAGAGGTCTTCGGCCGCCACGACGCCACCCCCGCTCCGGTCAGCGGCGTCTATGCCAGCGCCTACGAATTCGACCGCCGCTGGGCGCAGGTCACCGATGGCGTGGAAGCCGTCGGCCGCCGCCTGGGCCGCGCGCCGCGCATCATGATCGCCAAGATGGGCCAGGACGGCCACGACCGCGGCGCCAACGTGATCGCATCCGCCTTTGCCGACATGGGCTTCGATGTGGTCTCCGGCCCGCTGTTCCAGACCCCCGAAGAGAGCGCGGCGATGGCGCTGGCAAAGGACGTCGACGTGGTCGGCGCTTCCTCGCTCGCAGCGGGCCACAAGACGCTGATCCCCGAGCTGATCCGCCTTCTCAAGGAAGCCGGGCGCGGCGACATCAAGGTCACGGCAGGCGGCGTGATCCCCCCGCAGGACTACGACTACCTGCGCGAGGCTGGGGTGCAGGGCATCTACGGCCCGGGCTCGAACGTGGTGGAGTGCGCGGCGGATATTCTGGTGCTGCTCGGCCACAACATGCCACCGCTCGGCGAAGGGCTGGACGAGGCGGCGGAGTAGCGGCTAATCCCTCTTCATCGCGCTCTCCTCGCACAAGACCGACTCCCACCGCGAAGCAGGCGGATGGCCGGAACACGGTGCGACGCAGGGGCCGACATGGGGGGCGCTTATGACTGAATTGCCAGAAGCCAATATCGAGAAGGCCGGAGCGACCGATCCGCTGCTGCTCGAATATGATTACTTCAAGCACCTGAGCACGATCTCGCTGGTGACGATCGGCGCGCTGCTCACCTGGGTGCAGGGGGGCAAGGGGACCACGCTGGTGATGATCAGCATCACGGCGGTCGCCATGTCCGCGACGCTGGCCTTCAGCGCGATGAACCAGGTCATCGTCCACCGCAAAACCGGCAAGCCGCTGCGGAAGTTTTTCCGATGGGAGCGCGGGATCAGCACGGCGACCTTCGCCACGGGACTGGGCATAGCGATGAGCGAAATCGGGAGGGTCATCAATTGACCCGGACCAGACGGGCCTCTGCTCTTCGGCATATGGGGGCGATGGCTCTGATAACGCTCGGCAGCGCCGCGGTTTCCGCCCAAACGCCCGAAAGCGGTACGCCCATCGTCGGCCTCTACGCGATCAGCGATCTTGACGATCCGGCGATGATCCGTCCGGTGCAGCCCGCCAAGGGCTACGAAGAGTGGCTCACTCCGGCGGACTTTCCGTCCGAGGCGTTTGATCGCGGGCAGTTCCGCTATTTCCGGATCAGGCTTGTGGTCGGTGCCGACGACACGCTGACCGCGTGTCAGCCGCTCGACGAACCGGCTGACATCGGCGCACGAGCTTGCGAGGTGATCCGTGCACGCGGGCGCTTCGTCCATGCGATCGATGCCGCCGGGAATGCGCAGAGCGGCACACGGGCGATGGGTCTGTTGTTGCAAGCCCTGCAGCCTGGCGAAGGCGGGGGCCTCCCGCCCGCGCCATTCCCGATGGGCTACCGGAACACCAAGCCGGTGATCCGCGATGCGACGGTACTGCAACTGGCGGCGGACCCGGCGAAGTTCGTCGGGCCCGCGCCGGACGTGTGGGTCGACGTCGATGCCAAGGGCCGCGCGGCGGGCTGCCGCATCCGCACCTCGACCGGAACAGATGCAGGCGACGCCGAGATCTGCCGCCGCATCACCAAGGCAAAATTCGAGCCGGCGCGCGATCCGCAAGGCAAGAAAGTGCCTGCGGAGAACGCCTATTTTGCGTTCAAAGTCGCGCCGTGATGGTGACCGGTGGGGGTCTGACGGGTTGGCTCTCCGCGCTGGTGCTAGCCGCAGCACCCGCACCGCTGCCCGAGCCCCAACCCCTCACCATCGGCGAGACCGTGACGCTCGAAGTGCTCGGGGCCGAGCGGCAGATTAACATCGTCCTGCCCCCCGACTACGCCGCCGAGCCCGACAAGCGCTGGCCTGTGGTCTACCAGCTCGACGGGGCAATGAAACAGGACCTGATGATGGGTGCCGGCCTGATGCGCTGGAACGCGCTGTGGGGGCGTAGTCAAGACGCGATCGTGGTCGGGATCGAGACCAAGGACCGCCAGCGCGAACTCCTGCCCACCACCCGCGATCCTGCCGAGGGCAAGCGCTATCCCACCGCAGGCGAAAGCGCCGCATTCCGCAAGTGGATCGCCGAGGTGGTGAAGCCGATGGTCGAAGCGCGCTATCGCCATGATGGCACGGCCTTCCTCGTCGGCGAAAGCGCGGCGGGGCATTTCGTGGTCGAGACGTGGGAAGAGACGCCGGGGCTGTTCACCGGCTACGCGGCGATCTCGCCCAGTATGCAGTGGGATTTCGAGGCGCTGAGCCGCCGCCCCCTCGGCACCGGCACCCGACCGCCGCTGTACCTCAGCCTCGCCGATGAGGGCGGGGCGACCGAGACGGGGATGCTGCGGCTACTGGAGGCTCTCCCCGCAAGCCAGCACTACTGCTTCTCCGACCGCCGCACCGAGCTGCACCATTCGACCAGCCTCCACGGGCTGCTCCCCGAGGCGCTGCAATATCTGATGCCGACCAAGGCCGACTGGCTGGTGGATTACGGCATGGTCCTGCGCTGCGAGAAGCGGGGAGGGGTGACGCCGTGACCCAAGCCCCTCTGACCGAAGGATGCCCCGCATGATCGCCACGCTCATCCTCCCGTTGATGCTGCAATCCGCCGAGCCGCCGGTGCCCGGCTGGAACTGCAAGGACCCGATTGCGCAGCAGGAGATGAATTGGTGCGCGGGGCAGGACTACGCTGCTGCCGACGCGGAACTCAACGCCCAGTGGAAGATCACAGCGGCGGCGATGAAGGCGAGCGATGCCGGTTTCGCGGCAGACGGAACCGCGAAGTACGACAGCCGTGCGGGCTACTTCCAGACCCTGCTCGAAGCGCAGCGCGCATGGCTGCGCTACCGCGATGCGCATTGCCTGGTGTCGGGCTACGAAGCGCGCGGCGGCAGCATGGAGCCGCTGCTGGCCCTGTCCTGCAAGGCCGAGCTCACCCGCCAGCGCACGCAGCAGCTCAAGGATCTCGCCGAGACACACTGAGCCTGCCCCAAATCCGCTAGCTTGCAGCTTCCGCAATCCCTCGGCATAGCCGCCGGGCAAAGACGCACCTTGGAGAGAGGTCTAACCCTTGTTCTCGAAAATCCTGATTGCCAACCGTGGCGAGATCGCTTGCCGGGTCATTACCACCGCCCGCAAGATGGGGATCAAGACCGTCGCGGTCTATTCCGATGCCGACGCGCGCGCGCCCTTCGTGGCGATGGCTGACGAGGCGGTGCATATCGGGCCATCGCCCGCGGCCGAATCCTACCTCATCGCCGACAAGATCATCGCCGCCTGCAAGCAGACCGGCGCGGAAGCTGTCCACCCTGGCTACGGCTTCCTGTCCGAGCGGACCTCCTTTGCCGAAGCGCTCGCCAAGGAAAACATCGCCTTCATCGGCCCGCCGGTGAACGCGATTGCCGCGATGGGCGACAAGATCGAATCCAAGAAGCTCGCCAAGCTGGCGGGCGTCAACGTCGTCCCCGGCTTCGTGGGCGAGATCGACGATACCGAGCACGCAGTGCGCATTGCGGACGAGATCGGCTATCCGGTGATGATGAAGGCTTCAGCCGGCGGCGGGGGCAAGGGGATGCGCCTTGCCTACAGCGAAGCCGACGTGCGCGAGGGCTTCGAGGCCACCAAGCGCGAAGGCCTCAACTCATTCGGCGATGACCGCGTGTTCATCGAGAAGTTCATCCTCAACCCGCGCCATATCGAGATCCAGATCCTCGGCGATAAGCACGGCAACATCCTCTACCTGAACGAGCGCGAATGCTCGATCCAGCGCCGCCACCAGAAGGTGGTCGAGGAAGCGCCGTCGCCCTTCGTCACGCCCAAGATGCGCAAGGCGATGGGCGAGCAATGCGTCGCCCTGTCGCGCGCGGTGGGATACTACTCGGCTGGCACGGTCGAGCTGATCGTCAGCGGCGCGGACCCGACGGGGGAGAGCTTCTACTTCCTCGAAATGAAAACCCGGCTTCAGGTCGAACACCCCGTCACCGAAGCGATCACCGGCATTGACCTTGTCG
>JANNZG010000016.1:0-3257 GCA_031410495.1 Porphyrobacter sp. | reverse complement strand
GCTCGAGCTGTCGGTGCGTTCGGCCAACTGCCTCAAGAACGACAACATCATCTACATCGGCGATCTGGTCCAGAAGACCGAAGCCGAGATGCTGCGCACGCCGAACTTCGGCCGCAAGTCGCTCAACGAGATCAAGGAAGTGCTCTCGAGCATGGGCCTGCGCCTCGGGATGGACATCCCGGGCTGGCCGCCTGAGAACATCGAAGAGATGGCCAAGAAGCTCGAGCAGGAGCTTCTCGGCTGATGAATTAGGCGGGCCCCTGCGACAGCGGGGGCTCAGCACTAGGGCGAAGGTGGCGGCCCTGACAGCCACCGGCACTGGGCTACCTCACACGGGCCCTTTTCGAACGGAGTAAAGAATATGCGTCATGGTATTTCCGGCCGTAAGCTTGGCCGCAAGACGGGCCACCGCAACGCCCTGTTCCGCAACATGGCTGCCGCGCTGATCAAGCACGAGCAGATCACCACCACCCTTCCCAAGGCGAAGGAACTGCGCCCCTACATCGAAAAGCTGATCACGCTCGCTAAGCGTGGCGGTCTTTCGAACCGTCGTCTTGCCATGAGCCGTCTGGGTGACGAGGCGCAGCTCAAGAAGCTCTTCGAAGTGCTGGCCGAGCGTTATTCGGACCGCGAGGGTGGTTACACTCGCGTGCTGCGCGCCGGTGTGCGTGCGGGCGATGCGGTGCAGATGGCGATCATCGAATTCGTTGACCGCGACGAAAGCGCCAAGGGCCAGGATTCGGGCCCGGTGCAGGTGGAAGAAGATTACGAAGACGCGTAAGCCGCGCTTACAGCAATACAGGCAAGGGCCGGGGCGGGAACGCTTCCGGCCCTTTCCTTTTGTCGAGCAAGTTGATGAAGTGCAGGCGCAAACCGCCTTGTCTGCGTATCAACCTGCGACGAACCGTTCATCCAAAGCCGCTCGAAAATTAACAACACCTGTCACGGCAATTCAGCCAAGCCTCACGCCGAATCGCGCAGAAGGATCCTCGACACCGCCCGCACATTCGCCCGCGGTGACTGACGAGGAGTGCATCGATGACCACCAAGACCACCCGGCTGGCCTCCGGCAAATCGGCCCGGCTTGTGCTCGGCACCGTCGCTGCGACGGCGCTTGCGGCGACTTCGGTAACCCCGGCGATGGCCCGCGATCACTACGACCGCGACCGCGGCGGGATCAGTGCCGGCGAGATCATCGCCGGTGCGGTCGTGATCGGCGGCATCGCGGCTCTGGCCGGCGCCTTCGACGGTGACCGTGACCGCGGCGATTACCGCTATGATCGCGGCGACCGCTACGATCGGGGCGACCGCTACGGCTACGGCGTAAGCCCCCGCGCCGCTGTCGATCGCTGCGTGAGAGCGGCCGAGAACCAGGCCCGCCGGGGCGGCTATCGTTACGCCGACGTGATCGACGTGCGTGACATCGACCGGACCCGTGACGGCTTCCGTGTGCGCGGCCGTATCGATGTCGGCGGCGGTTGGGAGCGTCGCGGTAATGATAGCGGCAATTTCACCTGCCAGATCGACGGTCGCGGCGCGCCTTACGTTGATTACAGCGGCATCCGCGGCCTCCGCTGATCCGCATACCCCCTTGCGCGCCGCTTAGCCTTTTCGCAGCGCGCATCCTGGCCGCCCCGTGCTTTCCCCACCGGAAGCGCGGGGCGGTTCTTTCATGTCGAAGCGGTTCAGCCGGGCGCAAGCTCGCAGCGCCTAATCCCGCACGTGTCGGGACGAGTGGTGGACGTGCCGCACAGCAACAGGAGAGAGCAATGGCTCAGACAATCCGCGCGCTTGCCTTGGCGGGTGCGCTTGCCGGTACGATGATGTCCACCCCCGGTATCGCGGCTGTGTCCGTCGCGCCGCCCACGATGCCTTCCGCCTTTGCCACCAGCCAGTTCGAGCCGCTGAGCGTCACATCCGGCTATGATTGCTGGCGCGGCTGCGGGTGGGGCCATGACCGCCGCTGGCAACGCGACCGCGTCGATGCGGGCGACGTGATCCTCGGCGCGGTGCTCATCGGCGGGATCGCCGCGATCATCAGCTCGGAAAACCGCCGCCAGCGCGACCGCGACGTCGTGGTTGTCGAGCGTGACCCCTATATCCGCGATCGCGACTATCGTGACGACCGCCGCGCACCCCCGCGCGGGGCGAGCGCCACGGGCCTCGATAACGCCGCCAACATGTGCGTCGACCGCATCGAGCGCGAGCAGCGGGTCGACACGGTCGATAATGTCTCCCGCACTGCCTCGGGCTGGCAGGTCACCGGCGCTCTGGCGAGCGGCGGCTCCTTCGATTGCCGGATCGGCAATGACGGCCGGATCGAGACAGTCGACTACGGCGAGGGTTATGCCACCTCGAGCTCCGCCAGCGACAGCCAATGGAGCGACGACAGCTACGCGGCGGCGCGCGCCTCGGTGGGCGGCACGGTGCGGCCCGACATGGCTGTGCAGGAAACCACGGTAAGGGTCGCCCAAGGATCCGCGTCCTCGGCGCCGCGCGCGGCCAGCGACCGGATGCCGGCCTATCCCGGCGGACCGGTCCCCGGCGAGGACATTCCCGAGAACGCCCCCAACCAGTAAGCCTTACGGGCCTGCCTCGCCATAGCTTGGCAGACCCCACTCCCAGCGGATCGCCGCTGCGCGCAAGGCAAAGCCGCAGGCGAAGGCGAAGCCCCACGCGGCGGCATCGGGCAGTCCAAGCCACGGGGCAGCGAGCATCCCCGCGACACTCAGCGCCGACGTCAGCGCGGCGGGTGTGACATAGAGCTCCGGGCTCATGATGATCGAGGGGCGGCCCGCCACCACGTCGCGGATGATGCCGCCCACGCAGCCGGTGATCACCCCCATCAGCGCGGCGGGCACGGGCGGGATGCCGTAGGCGAGCGCCTTGGCGCTGCCGAGCACCGCATAGGCGGCCAGCCCCGCGCCGTCGGCATAGGCGAAGCCCTTGCCCTCCCACCAGCGCACCGGGGTGAACCACGCGATGAGCGCAGTAATCAGGCACACAACGGCGACCCACGGATCGTCGATCCAGAACACCGGCGCGCGGATCAGCAGATCGCGCACCGTCCCGCCGCCGACGCCGGTGACGAGCGCGAAAAAGGCCATCGTCACGAAGGTCTGCTTGAGCCGCGCCGCCAGCACCGCGCCCGACAGCGCGAAAAGCGCGATGCCGGCAAGATCGAGCCCGTCGAGGATTGGGGTAAGGCCGGTTGGGGTCATCTGAGCGGCCTGGTGGGACGCGAACGGCGCCGCCGG
>JANNZG010000015.1:0-114712 GCA_031410495.1 Porphyrobacter sp. | reverse complement strand
CTTGACGGCGGGATCCGGATGGCCCCGCGCTGAACCTTCAAGGGGCAGTGTTTCACGTGAAACACTGCCCCGACCGGGCCTCTAACAGGGGTCTGGAGGGGGTCTAAACGAGGCTAGAGGGGGTCTAGAACGCGCAAGCGGGCCTCTAAAGCTACCTAACGCACCCCTGTTTTTCCCAACTCAAAGCGTTGCGAACAGATCGCACAGCGGCCCCAGCTCCGCGATGCCGGTACTCTCGGCCCACCGCACAGGCTCGACGAGATCCTCGCAGCCGGCCGGGTAATAATGGAAGAACAGCAGATTGCAGAACTGCCCAGAGCTTTTCGGCTCGCGGTAGTGCCATTGCGATGATCCGTTGAAGACCAGCGCGTTGTTCGGGCGCAGCAGGTGTTCGCGGAACGCCATCCCGGCATCGGCCTTGAGCGCCGCCGGATCGAAACCCTTGGCAAAATCCGCATCCGGCCATGGCACCGCGCGGCTGACATAGATCGGCCAGACCTCGTCCTGATCGATGCAGTAGTCGAAGGTGAACATCGCGTTGGGATGATCGAGATGCGGCTCGCACTTGCCCTCGGGTCCGTAGAGGCTGAGGAAATTGTAGCTCGACACCAGCTCGCGCCCGAGCACGCCTTCCAGCCTCGGCCGCAGCTGCTCCTGCAGTTCGAGATAGAAGGGCTCGTTCCAAACGACGTTGCGGCCGAAGGTGGCGTTCTCGTCCTCGAGCTGGCGGGTCATGCGCACCTCCGCCGTATGGCTCGCCTCGCGGATCGCTGCGTGGGTGGCGGCGTCGAACACATCACCCAGCGCAATCTCGCGGAAATCCGCAGGCGCGATCAGGGGCGCGAAGCTGGCTGTGAAGCTTTCGATCGCCTCGGGCCGCACCTTGCCGAGATAGTGCTTGGCGACCTCGTAGCGGCGCAGGAAATGCGCATCATACCAGCCCAGCGCGCCGATCTCGCGGATCGAGGCGAGGGCTTCGAGATGGAGCCCGAAATAGTCGGGATCGCGCAGCTTTTCTGCCGGCGCCAGAAGCATTGTCGATTGTCCTTTTCCCTGCGGCTGCCGCAGCCCTGCGAGTCTGCCACCCGCCAAGGGCGGAAACAAGCGGCGAATTCTCCCCGACCGCCTGCCCAAAAGTCGGGCTTGCCGCTGACGGGCGATGCGGCCTAGCGTGCGGCAAATCGCAGGAGAGAGACAAGCCGATGAGCACCCATACCCAGATCATCGTCACCAAGGTTGACGGCATCGCCACGATCACCCTCAATCGCCCCGACAAGATGAACGCCTATACCCGCACGATGGGGCAGGAAATCATGGCGGCGATGGACGATATCGACGCCGATGACAGCGTGCGCGCGGTGATCTTCACCGGTAGCGGCGAGCGGGCGTTCTGCGCGGGCGCGGACCTGACGCCCGAAGGCGGCGGGCAGGTGTTCTCCGACCCCAGCGAGGTTTCCGACCTTTCCGATCCCAAGGTGCGCGACGGCGGGGGCCTGCTGACGCTACGCCTGTTCGAGAGCAAGAAGCCGCTCATCTCCGCCTGCAACGGCGTGGCGGTGGGCGTCGGCGCGACGATGCAGCTGGCGATGGACATCCGCCTTGCCAGCACCACCGCGCGCTACGGCTTCGTGTTCGCCCGGCGCGGGATCGTGCCCGAGGCCGCGTCGAGCTGGTTCCTGCCGCGCATCGTCGGCATCAGCCAGGCGCTGGAGTGGTGCTACACCGGCCGCATCTTCGACGCGGACGAGGCCAAGGCGGGCGGCCTCGTGCGCTCGGTCCACGCGCCCGAAGACCTGCTCCACGCGGCACAAACCCTTGCCCGCGAGATTGCCGACAACACCTCGTCGATCTCGGTCGCGATGACCCGCGCGATGATGTGGCGGCTGGCGAGCGCCGATCACCCGATGGAGGCGCACAAGATCGACAGCCGCGCCATCTACCGCCTCAGCCGGGGGGGCGATGCCAAGGAGGGGATCGCCAGCTTCTTGGGCAAGCGCAAGGCGATGTATCCCGGCAAGGTGAGCGCCGATATGCCCGACTTCTACCCGTGGTGGGACGAGCGGCCCTATGAGTGATGCCGATCCCGAAGACGGGGCAGGGGAGCTGGCGGGCTTCCTGCCGTACCAGCTTTCGGTCGCTTCCAACGCGGTCAGCGCGCTGATCGCGGAACGGTACCGCAAGCGGTTCGGCCTCAAGATCGCCGAGTGGCGGGTGATGGCGGTGCTGGGCGATTCCGGCAGCCTCACCCAGCGCGCCCTGACGGCAGCGACGGTGATGGACAAGGTGGCGGTCAACCGCGCGGTCAAGGTGCTGGAAGATCGCGGGCTGGTGCTGCGCGTGCCCAATCCTGACGATGGCCGCTCGCACCTCTTGGCGCTGACGGGCGAGGGGCGGGGCATCCACGGCGAGGTGATGCCGCTGGCCCGCGCCACCGAAGCCGATCTGCTCGCCGATCTTGCGCGCGAAGAAGAGGCGATGCTGCGCCAACTGCTCGCGCGGTTGAGGGCGCGGGCGATGTGGCTGGCCGACCCAAAGGAAGAGGGGCCGGAGCAGGGCTAACCCCCGCGCCGACCCCTCCGGGTATCCCCGCCTTGCGGCGGTTATTCCTGTCTCGCCCTAGCCCTTGCCGAGGTTGGTGTTGACGAGGTTGTCCGAGATCGAACAGGCCGCCGGGCCCAAGATGACCACGAACAGCGTGGGCAGAATGAACACGATCAGCGGCACGGTCATGATCGCCGGCAGACGCGCGGCCTTTTCCTCGGCGCGCATCATGCGCTCGTTACGGAATTCGGCCGACAGCACGCGCAGGGCGGATGCTAGCGGGGTGCCGTAACGCTCGGTCTGGATCATGGTGGTCACCACGCCCTTCACCGCTTCGAGATTGACGCGGTAGGCGAGGTTGTTGAACGCCATGCGCCGCTCGTTGAGGAACGACAGCTCGATCGCGGTCAGGGCGAATTCGTCGCCCAGTTCCGGATAGGCGCGGCCCAGTTCCTTAGCGACGCGGTTGAAGGCGGCGTCGACGGTCAGACCGGCCTCGGCGCAGATCACCAGCAAGTCGAGCGCGTCGGGAAGGCCCTTCTGGATTTCCTTGGTGCGCTTGGTCGCCTTGTTGCTGAGGTAGATTTCCGGGCCCTTGTAGGACAGGAACACCGTCAGCGAGAAGGCGAGCAGCCTTTTGATCGGGCCCCATTCGGGCCAGAAGTCGATGCCGTAGATCAGCAGGGCCATCAGGCCGCCGACCACGATTGGGGCGATCGCGCGCATCCCGATGATCAGCACCGCCAGTTCCTTGTTGCGGTAACCGGCGTGCGCCATCTTCTGCTGGATGATCTTGATCTGGCTTTCCTGCAGCACGTTGAACTGGTCGAGCCGGTTCTTGACCGCGTCGGTCGTGTCGCTGCGGCGGACCAGGCTGGTGCGCTTCTTGGAAGAGGCGGTGACAATGCCCGCCTTGAGCTGTTCGCGCCGCGCCTCGAGCGCGCGGACGCGCTTGGCCATCGGATCGCGGATCGTGACCGCGGCATAGATGGCGAGCATCACGGCAAAGGCGGCAAGGCCAGCGAGCACGGTGCCGACGACGATGACGTCGAAGCCGAGGACGTGCGGGCCTGTGGGTTGATTGATCATGATAGTGTTCCCCCCGCCCTCAGATTTCGAAGTTGATCATTTTGGACATCATCCAGACGCCGATGCCCATCCAGACGCCCGCGCCAAGCCCTGCGACAATCAGGCGATCGTCGACGAAGAACTGGCTCATGTAGTTCGGATTGATGAACATGATGGCGGCAAAGACGAGGAACGGCAGCGAGCCGACGATATAGGCCGAGGCCTTGGATTCCGAGCTCATCGCCTTGATCTTGAGCTTCATCTGGGCGCGGCTGCGCAGCACGTTGGCAAGGTTCGACAGCGTCTCGGCGAGGTTGCCCCCCGTCTCGCGCTGGATCGCCAGCGTGATGGTGAAGAAGTTGAACTCGGCGATGCCCAGCTTGTCGGCGGTGTCCTGGAGGGCGTCCTCCATGGTCTTGCCGACCTTGATGCGGTCGATGATCGCCTTGAACTCCTGGCCGACCGGGCCGGGGATTTCGGTGGAGACGATGCCGAGCGTCTCGGTCACCGGCAGGCCCGAGCGCAGGCCGCGCACCAGCAGCTCGATGCCGTCGGGGAACTTGGTGATGAACTTGTTGGTGCGGCGATTGATCATGCTGTTGACCACCATGTGCGGCAGGCCCGCGCCGACCATCGCCCCGACGCCGAGCGACAGCAGCGGCGCGCGGGTGAAGACGAACAGCAGGGCCGCAATGCCAAGGGCAAGCCCGGCCGAGGTGTAGATGTACTGCCGCACGACCCAGCCCTTGCCGGTGCGGTTGAGCCGCATCGCCAGCGCCTCGGTCCGCGATCCGGAGCCTGCGATCTTGTAGGTCTTGGGCTTGCGGGCCGCGATCGCGCGCTTGAACTGCGCGTCGACCTTCGCATCGAGACTTTCGGAGTGGCGATAGCGCACCGCCTGGATGCGGCGCTTCTGCGCCTTGCCCACGCCCGAACCGGCCGCGACCGTATAGCCCATGACCAGCACGGCGAAGATCGCCAGCGTGATGAACAGGGTTTGCACAAAGCTCATACGGTCGTTTCCTGCCTAGATCCCGGTGCCACCTGATGCGGCGGCGGGCGTGCTGGGTCTCGCCGGGGGCGGGGGAGCGATGCCTCGCCGCCCCCACGCCCCCGCGCGAAGCCTTGTTAAGCGGTTTCGGTTTCCGCCTTGTCCTTCTTGGCGAGCAGCGACTTGATGTCGAAACCGCCAAGCAGCGACTTCTTCTCGACGCCAAGGCCGCCCGAGACGTCGGTGCTCACGCCCATCACGCGCTCGGCGATCCGGCGGATTTCCGCGGATGCCTTGCTGGAGCGGTTGGCATCGACGAACACCTGACCAAGCTTGGCCGCGTTCGAGGCCGCCTTGATGTCGTAAGGCACGACAAAGTCGACCTTGCGCTCGATCGAGGCTTCGAAATCGGCCTTGCTGATCTCTGCCATCGCCGTCTGCACCTTGTTGGCGACGATCATCGGATGCGCGTGGCTCGCGTTGGTCTTGAGCCATGAAAGCAGCCGGATCGTGTCGCGCGCCGAGGCGAGGGTGAACTCGCAGGCCAGCACCACCAGATTCACGTCAGCCAGGAGCTGCGGGAAGTTGATGAGCATATTGCGCGGCATATCGATGACCGTCATCTCGAAGGCCTGACGGAACTCGTCCTCCAGCTGCACGAAGGCCGAACCATCGGTCATCAGCGGCTGGTTGATCGGAGCTTCGGCCGACAGGATCGACAGGTTGTCACCGGCCCGCACCATGGCGCGTTCGATGAACAGCGGGTCGATGCGGCTGGGGTTCTCGATCGCGTCGGTCAGGCCGCGGCCCGGTTCCAGATCGAGCGCCAGCGCGCCGGTGCCGAAGTGCACGTCGAGATCGAGCAGCGCGGTCGGGGCCTTGTGCTGTTCGGCGAACAGCCACGCCAGCGAGGTCGCCAGCGTCGAGGCACCCACGCCGCCACGCGTTCCGACCACGGCGGTCGAGATGTGGCGCTTGGCCGCATCGGCATCGCCCGCCTTGGGGCTCATGAACACCGCGAGCGCCTGATTGAGCGCGTCATGCACCTGCTGCGGCGAAAGCGGCTTGAGCAGGTAGTCGTGGATCCCGCTCGAAAGCAGGTCGCGATAGAGACGCACGTCGTTGACCTGGCCGATGGCGATCACCACCGTGCCCGGCTCGCAGACTTCCGCGAGCGCGTTGATGTCGTTGAGCGGATCGCCGCTTTCCGACAGGTCGACCACGAGGATCGCAGGCGAGGCGCTGACCGAGAGCGATTGCACCGCGTTGCGCAGGCCGCCCTTGTTGCACTTCTCCGGCTGCCAGCCGAGTTCGATCACCACCGGACGCAGCACGTCCAGCGCGTTGTCGTCGCAGATATAGGCCGAGAAGGGGTCGCGATTGCCGGGCAAGCCCGATTTCCAGGGAGCATTCATGACTTAGTTACCTCCTCCAGCAGCGGCAGTGCCGGGATCCTTGAGCCCGCCCTTGCCGGTCGGATCCTGATCACGATAGGTCGAGATCGCCTTGTTCGACGTGGCGATGACGGATTCGGCCGAACCCTTCTTGCCTTCCAGCAGGTCCTGCGGATCGGCGACCATCGCGGCGAGGTTGCTGTTGACCGCGCAGCCGTAGCCCGGGCTCAGGCCGTTGTTGTAGTTCATGTCCGACTTTGCCGTCCAGTCTGGGCAGCCCGGCACGCTGGCGGTCGAACGGGTGATGACCACGCGGGCCTGACCCGGCTGGATCATGCCCGGGGTGATGGGCGCCGTATCGGCGAGCATCAGACCATAGCGTCCGGCAAGGTCGCGGACCGCGCTCGTCACTGCCGGGTTCTGGCCCGGGTTCTCGATCGAAATCCGGTCACCGTAACGCAGGTCGAGCGTGGAGAACCAGCCGTTGAGGCGCTGCTGTTCGGAGACCGGAAGGCCGCCGGGGGTGGTGTTGACGTCGAACGTCATGTTGGTGCGTTCGACCACCGGTTGCTTCACCGAGGTAAGCCCGGTGTTGGTGGGCATCCCGCCGCAGCCGGCCAGGCCAAGGGCCAGGGCCGATGCGAGGGCGAGAGCAGGCACGCGGGCCAGACGGGTTTGTCGTGCATGGGGCATCGCAGTCACCTTTCTCACGTTAGAGGCTGAAGCCCGGCGCGGCTGCGCTGGCTGCACGTTCCGGCTTGCGGGATTTCTTTTCCGCACGGCGGGGCTGTTGGGGCTCGGTCGGCACGATCGCGGCCGGATCGGCCATGCTCACCTTGGGCTCCGGCGCGTTCTCGTCGGCGGCCTTGGGGCCCGGGCGTGCTTCGCCCGAATTGCCGGCGTTGTTCTGGTAGCCCAGCAGCTGCTCGAACTCGTTGGCCGAATGGAAGCCGTCGGTCGGGAGCTTGATGTCCTTGGCGTCCACCGGGTTCACCAGATACGGCGTCACGATGATCACCAGCTCGGTCTCGCCCTTGCGGAAGCTGCGGCTGCGGAACAGGTTGCCAAGGATCGGAACGTCACCGACGCCCGGGGCCTTTTCGATCTGGTTCTGCGAGTTGGCGCTCATCAGGCCGGCGATCATGAAGCTCTGGCCGGAGCCGAGTTCCACGGTCGTTTCGGTGCGGCGGGTGGTGATCGCCGGGACCTGGAAGCCGTTCAGCGTGATCGCGCCCTGCGTCGAAAGCTCGGAGACTTCCGGACGCACCCGCATCGAGATGCGGCCGTTGGAGAGCACGGTCGGGGTGTAGGCAAGGCTCACGCCGAACTGGCGGAACTGCACCGTCACCTGGCCGAGGCCCTGCGAAACCGGGATCGGGAACTCGCCGCCCGCAAGGAAGGTCGCGGTTTCGCCCGAAAGCGCGGTGAGGTTCGGCTCGGTGATGGTCGTCACCAGGCCAAGGCGTTCCGACAGATCGAGCGCGCCGAGCATATTGATGCCGAACAGCTTGCCGAGAGCCGCGATCGAGGTGCCGCCGCGCGAGTCCACGACCGGGCCGGGAATCTTGGTACCGTCAGGCAGCACGAAGGCAGTCTGCGACACCGCGTTGCCGGTCCCGAGCGGGCCACTGGTCAGCCATTCGTTCGTGCCGCCCACCGGACGGCCCGTGCCGACGCCGAAGCGGAAGCCGCCCGAACCGTCGATATTGGTCAGGTTGCCGCCGACTTCGCGCAGCAGGCTGCGGCTGACTTCGGCGATCTTGACGTGCAGGTTGACCTGCAGCGGGGTGGCCGTCTTGAGGCGGCTGATGACGTTGGCATCCTTGCCGAGGAAGGCGGTGACGAGGCGTTGGGCCTCGGCCGCATCTTCGGGAGCGCCCACGGTGCCGGTCAGCAGCACGGTGTTGGTGCCCATCGTCGAGACGCTCACCTTGGCATCGGGCATGGCCATCGCGAGCATCTGGTCGACGCTGCCGATGTTCGAGCCGACCCGGATGTTGGCCGAGAAGATCACGTCGCCGCGTTCGTTGCTGGCGTAGACCGTGGTCTCGCCGCCGGACTTGCCGAACACGTAGAGCTGGCGCTGCGACTTGACCTGCACGTCGGCGATCTGGTCATTGGCGACGAAGACGTCGGTCATGCTGCCCGGCACCGTCACCAGCTCGCCCTTGCCGATCGACAGGACGATTTCCTGCGACGGACGGGCGACCTGCTGCGCGGTGGCGGTTGCCGCCGGCATCGCTGCCATCGGCACCGCAGCAAGCGCGGCCACCAGCAGCTTGGTCTTGAACTTGCGTGTCATGGGATGACCCCCCTCGGATGAAATCGGCATTCTCGTGATCCCTCTCAGAAGGCCAGCGTCGCGCCCGCGGCGGGCAGGGTCTGCCCGGCACGGCGCACGCTGCTCGCCTGGCCCGAAAGGACTGCGCCAGTCTTGGCGTTGACGCTTTCTTCGGTGGTTTCCTTGCCGCGGGTGACCCGCACGCTCGGACCGGTGTAGACCCGCGGTGCAGCTCCGCCCTGCGAGGCGGCCGGAGCAGGCGCTGCGGCGTATTGCTGCGGCGCAGGGGCACGGGACGAACCCTTCATCGGCGGCGGGCTGGAACGCTGGAAGCGCGACACGTCGCCGCCGGTCGAGAAGGTGGTGCCCTTGTCGATCGGCATACCCGAGGCGGCCTTGAGCAGGCGCTCTTCCTGTTCGGGCGTGGCGCCCGCAGGGATCTGCACATTGCCGGCGGCAATTGCCTTTTCGAGATCGGCAGGGTTATCGGACAGCGAACGCAGCGTCAGGCTGATCTGGCCGATCGTCTGGGCGACCGCGATCTTCTCGGCGATCTTCGGCGTGACTTCGAGCGTGACCGTGCGGAACTCGCTGACAACGGTCTTGCCGTTCTCGTCGGTGGTCTTTTCGGTGGTCTGGTCGGTGGCGAGCACGCGCAGGTTGCGCAGCACGGTCTCGGCAGCCTTGAAGGCGGGGCCTTCCTCGGCGTCGACCTGCTGGGTCAGCACCAGATCGACACGGTCGCCGGCGAAGACGAAGCCGGCAACACCGGTGGTGGCCGAAACGGGCACCGTGATGGCGCGCATCCCCGGGCCCAAGGCCGCAGCAAGGAAGCCGCGATCGCCCGGCGCAACGAGCGCGCCCTGGGTGACCGGCTCGCCGGCAGTGACCGGGAAGCGCACGACGGTGCCGAGCAGCTTGTTCATGTCAGCCTCGCCGTCGATGTAATAGGCGTCCTGCACCAGCTCCTTGGGCCAGGGCTGGAAGCCCAGCGCATCGGCGGTGATGATCGTGCCGGCAGGCAGAGCCCGCTTGGCGACGAGGACTCGCGGGCCGGTCGGCACAGCCGCCTCGGCATCGGGGCCAGGGCCTCCGGCGAACATCGTGCGTGCAGCAATGGCGGTCCCGATCGCGATGATCAGTGCCCCAAGCAGCAGAACCAGTTTCTTCCTATCCATGGCTCAAATAGCCCCCTCGTAAACGCCCTGGGTTTGGTTAGCGGGCAGGTATGGTTGCATTGCGTAAGGCTTGACTGGTTAAAATCGGGTTATGCTGCCGAAGCGGCGATCGCGCCGGCGGGCAGATAATTGATCGCCAGCGTCCACAGCGCGCCGAATGCGATCGCCACGCCGTAGGGGATCGCGATGCGGTCGCGCTGGCGGCGGGCGGTGTGCCAGAACACCAGCATGACGGTGAGCACGCCGCCTGCGATCGACATGATCAGCAGCAGCTGCATGAACTCGTAAGGCGGGATCCACAGCGCGAGCGCGGTCAGCAGCTTGACGTCGCCGCCGCCCATCACCTTGAAAGCGAACATGGTAGCAAACACGCCGAACGCGGCCACGGCCACGCCGAGCTGGATCGCGATATCGGGCCACAGCGACAGGCCCTGCGACCACCAGAAGGCGGGAGCGCCCAGTGCGATGATGAGGTTCAGCCAATTGTCGATCTGGCGGCGGCGCAGGTCCGTGAATGCGGCGACCAGCAGCGCAATTGCCAAGGCGATCAGCAGACCGTAGGAAATGGAATTCATCGACTTCGTGCCCCCGGCAAGGCCGTGCGAGGTGCACTGGCCGTCCTTGATTGGGACACCTCTACAGACCATGACTTACCAAATAGTAACCACGCTGAGCGGCCCGGAAGCTGGGATTGCGCGATCTATGGCGGAGCCGGCACGATGAGCGACACGATCACGCTTCCCGCCATCGACCGCCGCGCGATTCCCCCCGAGGCGCGCGAAAGCACTTGGGCGGCGGCTGACGGTCATAAGGTGCGCCGCATCGACTGGCCGGGCGCTGCCACACCGAGGGGATCGATCCTGTTCCTCCCCGGGCGCGGCGATTTCTACGAGAAGTATCTCGAGACCCTCGAGGAGTGGCACCGCGCCGGATGGCGGGTGACCGGTTCGGACTGGCGCGGGCAGGCGGGCTCGGGGCGGCTCGGCAAGGATGCCGTGACCGGCCATATCGAGGATTTCGCGATCTGGGTCGACGATCTGGCGCACCTCTGGAAGCAGTGGGTCGCCGAGACGCCGGGGCCGCACGTGCTGGCCGGGCACTCGATGGGCTGCCACATCATCCTGCGCGCGCTGGTGGAGAAGCGGGTCGCGCCCGACGCCGTCGTTTTGAGCGCGCCGATGACCGGCATCGCCGGCCCGCGCCTGCCGCTCGCCGTATTGCAGGGCGCGGCGCGCACCATGTGCCGCATCGGTGATCCTGCGCGCCCCGCATGGAAGTGGAGCGAGAAGCCCGGCGAGATCCCCGCCGCCCGCGCCAATCTCCTCACCCATGACCGCGACCGCTACGCCGACGAACAATGGTGGCGCGAGGCGCGGCCCGAGCTCGTGATGGGCCCGGGCAGCTGGCGCTGGGTCGAGCGGGCCTATGCCTCATGGGCCCTTCTCGAAGCGCCCGGCGCTCTGGAGAGCGTCACCGTGCCGGTGCTGATCGTCTCGACCTCGGCGGACAAGCTCGTCAGCCACGTCGCCAACCTCGCCGCCGCCACCCGCCTGCCCAAGGGCGAGATCATGGCGCTGGGCGAAGAGGCCGCACACGAGGTGCTGCGCGAGGTGGACGCGGTGCGCGATCCGATCATGGCGCGGATTGCCGACTTCCTCGACAAGGCAGCGCCGCCGCGATGATTTACGACATCGCCGTCATCGGGGCGGGCATGGCGGGCGCAAGCATCGCCGCCGAGCTTGCCCCCCATGCCAGCGTGCTGCTGCTCGAAGCCGAGGACGCGCCGGGCTACCACGCCACGGGGCGCTCGGCGGCGTTCTACGAGGAATGCTACGGCGGCCCGGGCGTCGTACCGCTGACCCGCGCCTCGGGCGCATATCTCGAAAGCCACGGCTTCCTCACCCCGCGCGGCGCGCTCTATATCGGCCGGGCCGAGGACCGCGCGGCACTGGCGGAGTTCCGCGCTTCCTATGAGGGGACGGGCGTGCGAATCGAGCCGCTCGCGCCCGATGCGCTGGCCGCGCGGTTGCCGCATATCCGCCCCGAATGGAGCGAGGCGCTCTATCAGCCCGCCTGCGCGGACATCGACGTGGCGGGGCTGCACCAGCACTATATCGCATCGGGCAGGCGGCAGGGGGTGGAGACAGTCACCCGCGCCCGAGTCGCTGGGCTTTCGCGCCGCGATGGCGTGTGGACGATCACCAGCGAGCGCGGCGAGACGTTCCGGGCGGCGCGGATCGTCAATGCGGCGGGGGCCTGGGCTGACGATATCGCCCGGCTCGCGGGCCGGCGCCCCGTCGGCATCACACCCCTGCGCCGCACGGTCGCCGTGCTGCGGGTCGAGCCTGCCGCGCCTGCCGATCTGCCGCTGGTGATCGACGTGGGCGGCAGCTTCTACTTCAAGCCCGACGCGGGGCGGCTGTGGCTCAGCCCGCATGACGAAATCCCGTCCGACCCTTGCGACGCCGCGCCCGAGGAGCTCGATGTCGCGGTCGCTATCGACCGATTCCAGCAGGTTACCAACTGGCGCATCGCGGCGGTCGAGCGGCGCTGGGCCGGCCTCAGAAGCTTCGCGCCCGACCGGATGCCGGTCTACGGTCCCGACCTCGAGGAGCCGTCTTTCGTGTGGTTCGCAGGGCAGGGCGGCTTCGGCATCCAGACCGCACCGGCTGCCGCAAGGCTCGGGGCGCAGATCATCCTTGAGCATGGGCGGGACGCGGTGACCGCAGGCATTGACGCTGCCGCCTACGCGCCCGCGCGCTTCCATTCGGCGCGCGAGCCACAATCGGTCTAGGCAAAGGCCTGCGCGTCTGCCATTTCCTAATCTGCATTAACCTGAAGGGAAGGGCTGACGATGGCGCACACTTTTGAGATCTACAAGGACAAGGCCGGCGAGTTCCGCGTGAAGTTCAAGTACAACTCGGAAACGATGTTCTCGACCGAGGGCTATTCGAGCAAGGCCAGCGCGCAGAACGCCATCGATTCGATCAAGAAGAACGGCCCCGGCGCCGAGGTCGAAGACAACAGCTGAATTTTTCCGCCTTCCTCGTCATTGCGAGGAGCCAAAGGCGACGAAGCAATCCATGCACCGACGCGTCCGCACGGGGCACGGTCAGGCCATGGATTGCTTCGCTTGCGGCTCGCAATGACGAAAGGGGCTTCAGTGCCCGAACGCTGACCTTGGATCAGCCTGACGCGCCGCTTCCTCGCTCGCCAGAGCATCGCAGCGCTCGTTCTCCGGGTGGCCCGAGTGGCCCTTCACCCATTCCCACGAGACCTTGTGCGGCCGCGCCGCGGCGAGCAGCTCGCGCCACAGGTCCTCGTTGATCACCGGTTTCTTGGCCGCAGTCATCCAGCCCTTTTTCTGCCAGCCAAAAATCCACGTGGTCATGCCGTCGATGACGTAGCGGCTGTCGGTGTGGACGGTGACTTTGCAGGGCTCTTTGAGGGCCGATAGCCCGCGCAGCACGGCGGTCATCTCCATGCGGTTGTTGGTGGTCTTCGGCTCGCCGCCGACGAGTTCTTTCTCGTGCCCGCCGCTGCGCAGGATCGCGGCCCAGCCGCCCGGCCCCGGATTGCCCTTGCACGCGCCGTCGGTGAAGATGTCGACCTGTCTCATGGCGGCTCCCCTAGGGCGGGGAGGGGCGATCAGGCAAGCAGCCCGTCCCCATGCGCGTCGTAGAACGCCCAGCGCTGTGCGAACTGCATCGGGTCCTTGCGGGTAACGAGCGCGTCGTCGGGGGTGTCGAGCCAGTCCTCGGCGCGGGAGGCGACGAACCTGAGGCACGCGCCCTTGGCCACATCTGCGAACAGCGCCCGCTCGGCCGCGTCGAGGCGACGGACGTTCTGGTAGCCCCGGATCAGCGCCGCTCCGCAATCGGAGCGGTAGGCGTTGGCGCTGTCGAAGCACCACGCCGCGTGGGTCACCGCCAGATCGAGCACCATCGGCCCGGTGCAGGCGAAGTAGAAGTCGATCAGCCCCGTCACCCGGTCGCCAAGCATCAGCACATTGTCGGGGAAGAGATCGGTGTGGGTCTGCGAGCTCGGGAGCGCGGAGAGGTCGAGCGCTGCGGCAGTGCGCGCGTGATCGAGCATCGCGGGCAGCCCTGCGTCGATCGTCGCCAACCGGTCCGCCCCGCAGGCTTCGAGGATGGCGGCGGTGGCGGCAAAGTCCATCGCATTGGCGCGGGCGTTGGGGAAGTCCTGCGCGGCCAGATGCAGCCGCGCCAGCACCTCGCCCACGGCATGCGCCTGCTGCGGCGTGGGGCGAGTCGGGGAGACGCCGGGCAGGAACTCGATCATCGCGGCGGCCTTGCCCTCGACCATCCGGTAGGCCGCGCCCGAGCGGTCGTGCATGGTGCGCGGCACGGGGCAGTCCTGGCCCGCAAGGTGATCGAGCAGCCCGAGGAAATAGGGCAGATCGGCATAGTCGATCCGCCGCTCGTAAAGCGTCAGGATGAAGCGCGTGCCGCTCCCGTCAGAGCCAGTCGTCTCGACCAGCCAGTTGGAATTGGACACGCCTTCCGCGATGCCCTTGGCCATGACCAGCTCGCCGACATCGTACTCGGCGATCAGCCGGGCGAGATCCTCGGCCCCGAGATGGGTGTAGACCGCCACGGCTCAGCCCCGGCTTACTCGGTGAGCTGGCGCGGGAGCTTGAAGACCATCTTCTCGACCGTCGCGGTGATCTCGCGTTCGACGATGGTGCGGTGCTCGCCGAGCGCGGCGACCACCTCGCGCACAAGCACTTCCGGCGCCGAAGCCCCGGCGGTCAGCCCCAGCGTCTCGACGCCTTCGAGCCATGCGAAGTCGATCTCGCTCGCCCGCTGGATGAGCTTGGCCGGCGTGCCTAGCCGCTCCGACACCTCGACCAGCCGCAGCGAGTTCGAGGAATTGGGCGCGCCGATCACCAGCACCAGATCGCAATCGTGGGCCAGTTCCTTGACCGCCGCCTGACGGTTCGAGGTCGCGTAGCAGATGTCCTCGGCGCGCGGGCCGGAGATGTTGGGATAGCGCCATTCGAGCGCCTGGATCACCTCGCGGGTGTCGTCCACCGACAGCGTGGTCTGGGTGAGGTAGGACAGCGCCTCGTCCGAATCGAACGGCAGCTTGTCGACATCCTCGATGGTCTCGACCAGCGTCATCTGCCCGGGCTCGACCTGGCCCATCGTGCCGATCACCTCGGGGTGGCCTTCGTGGCCGATGAAGATGATGTGCCGGCCTTTTTCGATCTGGCGCTCGGCCTGACGGTGAATCTTGCTCACCAGCGGGCAGGTGGCATCGACATAGAGCAGCTGGCGACGCTTGGCCTCGGCAGGAATGGCCTTGGGCACGCCGTGGGCGCTGAACACCACCGGCGCATCGTCGGGCACTTCGTCGAGTTCCTTCACGAAGATGGCGCCCTTGGCCTTCAACTGCTCCACGACATATTTGTTGTGGACGATCTCGTGGCGCACGAACACCGGCGAACCGTAGCGTTCCAGCGCCTTCTCGACGATCTCGATCGCGCGGTCGACCCCGGCGCAGAAGCCGCGCGGCGCGGCGATCAGGAGGTTGAGAGTCGGACGCGTCGCCGTATCGGCAGGAGCATCGGTGGCGGGAAAGGGCGCGTTCATGTGGCTCCCCCTAGCGTTTTCTGGCGGCTCTCGCTAGGGCGCACGGGATCGGAACTTCGAGGACGGCTTTGATGATGCATCGCGCGCGCACCCTGACTGCTCTTGCCGCCTTCGCGGCGCTCTCCGCCTGCGCGGGCAAGGGCGAGCTGGTCATCGACCAGGGCGTCGGCGTCACCAGTGTGCTGAGCCTGTGCCCGGCGGTCGGCATTCCCGACTATACCGGTGATGTCACGACCTTCCGCAATCCGGCTGACACGACCACCGCCAGCCTCGATCTGAGCGCGTCGATGACCAACCTGCGCTCGGTCTGCAACGACACCGCCGACAAGGTCTATTCCGAGGCGAGCTTCACCGTGAACGCCCGCCGCGCCGATGTGCGCGGTGCGCGGACCGTCGAAGTGCCCTATTTCGTCACCGTCCTGCGCGGCGGCAGCGCCGTTGTCTCCAAGCGTATCGGCACGGTCAGCCTGACCTTCGCCGACGGGCAGGAGCGCGCCAGCGCCACCGCCAAGGCGGGCGCCTTCGTCAACCGCGCCGATGCCGCGCTGCCCGACGACATTCGCGAGAAGATCACCCGCCGACGACGCGCAGGCGACGAGGAAGCGGCGCTCGACCCGCTCGCCGATCCCGAAGTGAAGGCGGCCATCGCCCGCACCCGCTTCGAGATGCTGGTCGGCTTCCAGCTGACCGAGGACCAGCTGAAGTATAACGCGACGCGCTAATTGCGTTTCGCACCCGCCTCCGCGGGTGCGTCCTCGGCGCGTTTCCTTCGCTGCGCTCCGGAGCGCCTGCGGGGCGGCCGCGTGGCCTTGCGACGCCCTTGGCGTCGGGGCCAACGCGACACGCTGCGTTGCTGTTGCGCCTTCCCTCCTCGTCTTCCCGGGCTTGACCCGGGACCCCGCTTCCTATCTTGCACGCGCGACATTCCGCGCACAGCCGCACGAGAAAACCATGACCAAGACCCTCTATGCCGCCCATACGGCGCTGATCGAAACCGTGCTGACCGAACTAGTCGGCGAAGGCACGCTGCCCGCTGGCACCTCCTTCGCCAACGTCACGCTCGAACCGCCGCGCGATGCCTCGCATGGCGACTTGGCAACCAACGCCGCGATGGTGCTCGCCAAGCCTGCAGGCCTCAACCCGCGCGCGCTGGCCGAGGCGATCACCGCCAAGCTGGCCGCCTATCCCACGATCATCAGCGCCGACATCGCCGGGCCGGGCTTCATCAACCTGCGCCTTGCCCCGCAGGCGTGGATCGACGAGCTGGCCGCCATCGCGCAGCTGGGCAACGATTACGGCCGCTCGACGATGGGCGGCGGCACAAGCGTCAACATCGAATACGTCTCGGCCAACCCCACGGGGCCGATGCACATGGGCCATTGCCGCGGTGCGGTTGTTGGCGATGCGCTGGGCTCGCTGCTCGAATTTGCCGGCCACAAGGTGATACGCGAATACTACGTCAACGATGCGGGCGCGCAGGTCGATGTGCTCGCCCGCTCGGTGCATATGCGTTACCTCGAGGCATTGGGGCAGAGCATCACCATCCCCGAAGGCCTCTATCCCGGCGACTATCTCGTGCCCGTGGGCGAGGCGCTCGCCGCAGAGTTCGGCGACACCTACGCCGCCGCGCCCGAGGCCGAGTGGCTGATCCTGTTCCGCACCCGCGCGGTTGCGGCGATGATGGACATGATCCGCGACGATCTCGCCACGCTCGGCATCAAGCACGACCTGTTCTCGTCGGAAGCCGAGCTTCAGGCGTCGGGCAAGGTGGACGCGGCGGAGCAATGGCTGCGCAACCACGACCTCGTCTATGACGGCGTGCTCGAAGCCCCCAAGGGCAAGGCCCCGCCGGAAGATTGGGAGCCGGTGCAACTGCCGCTGTTCCGCTCGACCAGGTTCGGCGATGATCAGGATCGCCCGATCAAGAAGTCGAACGGCGCGTGGACCTATTTCGGCGCGGATCTCGCCTACCACTTCCAGAAGGCCCAGACCGCCGACGCCCTCGTCGACATCTGGGGCGCGGACCATGCGGGCACCGTCAAGCGGATCAAGGCGGCTGTGGCGGCGCTCACCAGCGCGGACGGCGCTGCGCCCAAGCCCTTCGAGGTCAAGCTCGTCCAGATGGTGCAGCTGCTGAAGGGCGGCCAGCCGTTCAAGATGTCCAAGCGCTCGGGCAATTTCGTGACGCTCGCCGACGTGGTCGACATGGTCGGCAAGGACGTGGTGCGCTTCACCATGCTCACCCGCAAGCCCGACGCGCAGATGGATTTCGACTTCGACAAGGTGGTCGAGGCGTCGAAGGACAATCCGGTGTTCTATGTGCAATATGCCCATGCCCGGATCCGCTCGACGCTGCGCAAGGCCGCCGAGGCGGGCCACGCGCCGTCGGATGCCAACCTCGACAAGCTCGGGACCGAGGAGCTTGCGCTGGTCGCCCGCGCCGCGCAATTCCCGCGCGAGATCGAGGCGGCGGCCCGCGCGCGCGAGCCGCACCGCATCGCTTTCTACCTCTATGACCTCGCAGCCGACCTCCATTCCTACTGGAATCTGGGTAACGACCGTCCGGAAAAGCGCTTCATCGTGGAACAGGACGCAGAGCTGACCGCAGCGAGGCTTTTCCTCGCCACGGCAATCGGGCAAGTGATCCGTGGCGGTCTCGGCGTCTTGGGTGTCGAGGCTGTCGAAAGCATGTGACCCGCGCCATTGGCCGGGTAGTGGAAGGCGCGCGAGATTCCGATGATGGTCGAAGCCGAATATGAGGAGCTCCCCGATGACGGCGAGCTCGATCTCGCGGACACGGACAGTCTGCCGTGGCTCGAATCCGATGAGGAGGACGAGGACGCGGGCGGGCTCGATGTCATGCAGATCGTCGGGTTCGTCGCCTTGCTGCTCGCCATTCTCGGCGCGGTCGTGGGCGGCGTGTGGTTCGTCTCGAACCGCATGGCCAGCAACGAAGTCGTCGCCGATGGCAGCGTGATCGCCGCGCCTGAAGGCCCGATCAAGCAGCGCCCCGACAATCCGGGCGGCAAGGAATTCGCCGGAACCGGCAATGTCGCGCCTGTGGTGGGCGAGGGGGGCTCGCGCCCTGCCACCGTCGCCGAAGCGCCGATGCCCCCGCTTCCGGGTGCTTCCCCGGTGGCGACACCGTCTGCCGGTGCGACCAAGCCCGTGCCCGCCGCCGCCCCGACCGCGACGCCCGCCCCGGTTGCCGGAACCGGCGTGCAGCTCGCCGCCTACGGCACCCGCGCCCGCGCCGAACAGGGCTGGACCGATGTCACGCGCCGCACCGATGTGCTCAAGGGCGTGAAGTACCGGATCGTCGAGGGCAAGGTCGACATCGGCACGGTGTACCGTCTGCAAGCAGTCGCCGGCAGCCGCGCCGAGGCTGATCGCCTGTGCGCCGCGCTGAAGGCCGACGGGGTCGAATGCCAGGTGAAATAGGGGTGGGTTAGACCCCCTCATGCCCTTGCTAGACCCCTCCTGGAGTGCGACTCTAGCGGCATGATTCCGGCGATCTTCGGCCTTTCCGGCCCGCAACTGACAGCGGACGAGTGCGCTTTCTTCCGCGAGGCAGATCCGGCGGGCTACATCCTGTTCGGGCGCAACTGTGTGGACCCTGTGCAACTGCGCGCTCTGACCGATGATCTGAGGACCATTCACGGGCGTGACCGCCTGCTGGTCTCGATCGATCAGGAGGGCGGCCGCGTCGCGCGCCTGCGCCCTCCGGGCTGGTCGCCCTATCCGGCGGGCGCGGCCTTCGATGCGCTCTACCGGATCGCCCCCGCCAGCACGATCGAGGCGGCGCGGGTCAATGCGCGGGCGATGGGGCTCGAACTGTCGGCGATGGGCATCAATGTCGATTACCACCCCCCGCTCGATCTGCGCATCCCCGGCGCGCACGACGTGATCGGGGACCGTGCTTTGGGGAGCGATCCGATGCAGGTGGCGGCACTCGGCCGCGCGATTCTCGAAGGCCTCGCGGAAGGCGGGGTCGCAGGGTGCGTCAAGCATATGCCTGGCCACGGCCGCAGCGATGTCGACACCCATAAGGCGATGCCGACAGTCACCGCGTCTGCCGAGGAGCTGGAGACCGACATCGCGCCGTTCCGGACGCTCAACAAGGCGCTAATCGGAATGACCGGCCACCTGCTCTTCACCGCATGGGACGCCGCAAACCCCGCCACCCTGTCCGAAACCGTGATCCGCGACGTGATCCGCGGGAGCATCGGGTTCGACGGCCTGCTGCTCACCGACGACATCGACATGGAGGCGCTCGGCGGCACCATCCCCGAACGCTCCGCTCGGGCGCACGCGGCGGGGTGCGACATCATCCTCAACTGCTGGGCGAAGATGGACGACATGCAGGGCATCTGCGACGTGCTGCCCGCGATGTCCGAGGCCACCGCTGCGCGGCTCGACCGGGCGCTTGCTGGCACAAGCATCGCGCCTGCCATCGCGCCCGAACACGCCGACCTTCTCGCCAAGCGCGATGCATTGCTGGCGCTCGCCGCATGAGCGACCAGCCCTTCATGTTCCCGCCCGAGGCGAAGTCCGATGAGGACGCGCTCTACCTCGCGCTCGACGGGTGGGAGGGGCCGCTCGACCTGCTCCTCGATCTGGCGCGGCGGCAGAAGGTCGATCTTCGCCAGATCTCGATTCTGGCCCTCGTCGACCAGTACCTCACCTATATCGAGCGCGCCGGGGCGATGAAGCTGGAGCTGGCCGCCGATTACCTCGTGATGGCCGCGTGGCTCGCCTACCTCAAATCCGCGATGCTGCTGCCCAAGGCGGAGCAGGAGGACCCCTCGCCGGAGGAACTCGCGATGCGGCTGCAATTGCGGCTGCAACGCCTCGGGGCGATGCGCGAGGCCGCAGGACGCTTGATGGGCCGCGACCGGATTGGCCGCGATGTGTTCCTGCGCGGCGCCCCCGAGGGCCTGCGCACTGATCGCAAGACCGTGTGGCGCTCTGACCTGTTCAGCGTCATCCAGGCCTACGGGCAGGTGAAGGCCCGCACCGCGCCGCGCATCTACCATGTTGCGAACCGCCCGGTGATGACGCTCGATTCTGCTTTGGAGCGGGTCTCCGCGATGCTCGGCGTGACGCTCGAATGGATGGAGATCCGCGACTTCCTTCCGCCCCATGCCTCGCCCGCGCTGCGCCGCTCGGCGCTGGCGTCGAGCTTCGTCGCGGCGCTCGAACTCACCAAGCGCGGGCGGGCGGAGATGGAGCAGGACGGGGCGTTCGCTCCCTTGCGCATCCGCCGCCTCAAGGACACCACTGCTGCATGAGTGACGAACCCGGCACCCTCGAACGCGCCGTGGAAGCGACGCTCTTCGCTGCCGAGGAGCCGCTGAGTGTCGAGGCCATTTCCGCGCATCTCGGCGGGCTGGAGCCTGCGGATGTTCGCGAGACGCTGGGTCTGCTCGAAGAACACTACCGCGCGCGCGGCATTCACCTCGTCGAGCGCGGTGGACGCTGGCATTTCGAGACCGCTCCTGATCTCGCTCACTTGCTACGCCGCGAGAAAGAGCAGGTGCGCCGCCTCAGCCGCGCCGCCACCGAGGTGCTCGCCATTATCGCCTATCACGAACCCGTCAGCCGCGCCGAGATCGAGTCCATCAGGGGCGTGCAGACCAGTGCGGGTACGCTCGATGTGCTGATGGAGGCAGGGTGGGTGAAGCCTGCGGGCCGCCGCGAGGTGCCGGGCCGGCCGGTTATCTACGCGACGACACCGACTTTCCTCGACCATTTCGGCCTCGCCAGCCGCCGCGACCTGCCCGGCATCGACGAATTGCGGGCTGCCGGCCTGCTCGATCCGGTCGACGAGGCGCTGGAGGCGCAGATGCGTTTCGACCCCGATGACGCGGAGGAGCGGGAGGTCGACGAAAGCGACGACGAGGCCGACGAGAATCTGGCAGACTGACTCGCAATCTCCGCGCGCTTGTCCTAAATGACCCTCTATCGGAAGCCGGGCCACGCCCCGGCCATGCGGTATACCGTTCCCCCCGGACCGCATTTCAGGAGTTGAGACAATGGGTGGCCTTTCGATCTTTCACTGGCTGATCGTCCTTCTGGTCGTGCTGATCCTGTTCGGACGCGGCCGTATCTCGGAAATGATGGGCGATTTCGGCAAGGGCATCTCGAGCTTCAAGAAGGGCCTCAACGAGACCGACGAGACCATCTCGAAGTCCGCGCGTATCGAGCCGCCGGCTCCGGCCCCGGCTCCGGCCCCGGCTCCGGTCGTGACCGAGACCCCGGCTGCTGCTCCGGTCGAGAAGACCGACAGCACCGGCGCCTGATCTTCCTCCGTCCCTGAAAGAGCGGCGAACCCGCACCCCCTATGTTCGACGTCGGCGCCGGAGAGCTGCTGGTCATCATTATCGTCGCGGTTGTCGTGATCGGTCCCAAGGACCTGCCGCTCGCGATGCGCACGGCGGGCCGCTGGATCGGCAAGATGCGGCGCATGTCCGCCCATTTCCGCTCGGGCATCGACGCGATGGTGCGTGAGGCCGAGCTGGAGGACATGGAGAAGAAGTGGAAGGCGCAGAACGAAGAGATCATGCGCCGCTCTGCCGCTCTCACCGAAGCCGAAGCTGGCGCGCCGGTGATGACGGGGCCGCCGCCGGTGGATGTCGCTCCCGTGGAAGCGCCCAAGGTGATCGAAGCGCCTGCCGCTGACGCCCCGCCCATCGAAGCCCCCGCCGAGCCGCTGGCGCAGCTCCCGCTTCCCGAACCGGCACCCAAGGGCAGCGCCGATGTTTAACGTCACGGATCTCGACGAGAGCCGCCAGCCGTTGCTCGACCACCTGATCGAGCTGCGAACGCGGATCGTCCGCGCGCTGGTGGCGCTGGGCGTGGGCTTTGGGGTCTGCCTTTATTTCGCCGACGACATCCTCGGCCTGCTGGTGCGGCCGCTGAAGCAGGCCTTCCCCAATGGCCAGGGCCAGCTGATCTTCACCAAACTGCCCGAGGTGTTCTTCGTCGAGCTGAAGGTCGCGCTGTTTGCAGGCTTCATGGTGAGCTTCCCGGTGATCGCCAACCAGCTTTGGGCGTTCGTCGCGCCGGGGCTTTATGCGCGCGAGAAGAAGGCCTTCCTGCCGTTCCTCTTCGCCACTCCGGTATTGTTCACCGCAGGCGCATCGCTGGCCTATTTCGTGGTGATGCCGACCGCCTTCAAATTCTTCCTCGGCTTCGGCGGGGAGGCAGGCGGTTTGAAGGTGCAGGCCCTGCCGAGCGCGGGCGAATATCTCAGCCTCGTCATGCAGTTCATCATGGGCTTCGGGGTGACCTTCCTGATGCCCGTGCTGCTGCTGCTGCTCCACCGTGCGGGCATCGTCACCCGCGCACAGATGGTGGCGGCGCGGCGCTATGTGATCGTTGGCATCACCATCGTCGCCGCGATCGTGACCCCGCCTGATCCCGGCTCGCAGATCATCCTCGCGGTGCCGCTCTGGATGCTGTTCGAAGCCTCGCTGTTCCTGATGCGCTTCCAGGAGAAGTCGATCGCGGCCGACAAGCTGGCGCGCGAGGCGGAAGACGCAGAAGCCGCGGCGGCGGCAGCGGAGTAATTACTCCCCGCGCACCTTCACGCCTGCAATCCACACCTGAAGCACCTTCGTCCCCCGGATCGCGTCGGGCGAGGCTAGGAGGGGGTCGCGGTCGACGAACAGGAAGTCCGCGCGCTCGCCCGGCACCAACCGCCCGAAGCGCCCTTCGGCAAAGCCCGCAAACGCCGCGTCAGAGGTGAAACCGGCGAAAGCCTGTTCGCGGGTCACGGTTTCCTGCGGGAACCACCCGCCGAACGGCTGGCCGTCGGCGCCGGTGCGGCTGATCGCGGCGGCCATTCCGGCCCAGGGATCGGCAGGCTCGACCGGCGCGTCGGAGCCGAAGGCGAGCCGCCCGCCCACCTTCATGATGCTGCGCCACGCATAGGCGCCCGCTAGCCGGTCCGGCCCCAATCGCGCCTCGGCCATCAGCCGGTCGGAGGTCTGGTGGAGCGGCTGCATCGAGGCGATCACCCCGTGCTGACCGAGCTTGGCGATATCGACCGGATCGACGATCTGCGCGTGCTCGATCCGCCAGCGGCGGTCGCCGGTGTAGGTCTCCGACAGCTCCTCGATCGCGGCGAGCACCTCGGCATTGGCGGCATCGCCGATGGCGTGGACGGCGGTCTGGAAGTTGCCCATCGCGGCGCGGCTCATCAGGTTGCGCAGCTGCGCAGGTGAGAGCAGCGGCAACCCGCGGGTGCCGTGGTCGTCGGCATAGGGCGCCTTGAGGCTCGCCCCGCGCGATCCCAGCGCGCCGTCGAGGAACAGCTTGATCCCGCCCATCCGCAGCCGGTCGCCGTAGAGCCAGCCCGTCGGTTCGGCCCCCGCGATCATCTCGAGCGTGTCGAGGCTGTCGGCGTAGGACATGATGCGCACCTGAAGCCGCCCGCTGTCGCCCGCGCGGCGGAAGGTCTCCCAGTCCACCGCCTTGGTGCCCATGTCGGCGACGGAGGTGACGCCCTTGGCCAGCAGCACGTCCTGCGCCTTGCTGAATGCGAGGTCGCGGTCCTGCGGGCGGGGCGGGGGCACGACCTTGCCCACCAGCTGCACGGCGTTGTCGACGAACACGCCTGCGGGCGCGCCGGCGGTATCACGGATGACCTTGCCGCCTGCCGGATCGGGGGTCTTGGCGGTGATGCCTGCCGCCTGAATGGCGCGGGTGTTGGCCCAGTTGGCGTGGTTGTCGGCACGCTCCAGCCACACCGGGCGGTCGCTGACGACCGTGTCAAGCTCGGCAGCGGTAGGGAAGCGGCCGAGGCCCCACTTCTCCTGATTCCAGCCGCGCCCGATGATCCAAGGGCGGCCCGGGTTGGCATCGGCAAAGGCCTTGATCTTGGCGAGCGCGCCATCAAGCGAGGTGGTGTCCGACAGGTCGAGCGTGAGCGCGGCAAAGCCCATGTCCATGACATGGACGTGCGCGTCGATCATGCCGGGGACCATCACCTTGCCCTCGCCATCAAGGCGGTAGTCGGTCTGCGGCCGCTTGTCCCCGCGCGCCAGCACCGTCACCACCTTGCCCTCGTCGTCGAAGACGAGGCCGGTGAAGCGTTGCACCTTGCCGTCGGCGCCCACCGTCACTCCGTCGACATTGTCGACCAGCGTGTCGGCCCATGCAGGCGCGGCCAGAGCGAGCGTGGAGGCGGTAAGGGCGAAAGCGAAGGTAGGGCGCATGGCATTCCTTGGGCAGAACGGGGATCGCGGTGCCTATCGCCTTCGGCGGCGCTTGCCAACTTTCACCCCCGCACAGAATTCCTTTCGAGCACCATCATTGCCCAAACGGCGTCAAGCCTCTAATCGCGGCGGCCATGTCTTCGCAGCCTGCCTTGTCGCGCCCCAACGGGGCCACCGCCACTCCGGCCGATCTCTCGATCGACGACGTCCGCGCCGCCGCCGTCCGCATTGCGGGCGCGGTGGTCAATACGCCGATGATGCACTCGATCACGCTGTCGGAAATCACCGGCGCGGATATCTGGCTGAAGTTCGAGAACCTCCAGTTCACCGCCGCCTACAAGGAGCGCGGGGCGCTGAATGCGCTGCTGCAACTCACCGACGAACAGCGCGCGCGCGGCGTGATCGCGGCCTCGGCAGGCAACCACTCGCAGGGCCTCTCCTACCACGGCACCCGTCTGGGCGTGCCCGTCACTATCGTCATGCCCAAGCCCACGCCGACGGTAAAGGTGATGCAGACCGAGAGCGTCGGCGGCAAGGTGGTGTTGGAAGGCGAGACCTTCGACGAAGCCTATGCCCATGCGCGCAAGCTCGAGATCGAGCTGGGCCTCACCTTTGTCCACCCCTTCGATGACCCGCACGTCGCGGCGGGCGCGGGCACGGTTGCGCTGGAAATGCTCGCCGTGAAGCCCGATCTCGATTGCATCGTCACGCCGATCGGCGGGGGCGGGCTGATCTCGGGGATGGCGACCGTCGCCAAGGCGATCAATCCGGATATCGAAGTGGTCGGCGTGCAGGCCGGGCTGTTCCCGAGCATGTTCGACCGCATCAAGGGCGCAAACCTGCCCTGCGGCGGCGACACGCTGGCCGAAGGCATCGCGGTCAAGGTCCCGGGCGACTTCACCTCCAAGGTGATCGCCGAGCGGGTCGACGACATCCTGCTGGTCGACGAGCCCGCGCTCGAAAAGGCGGTGGCGCTGCTGCTCCAGATCGAGAAGACCGTGGTCGAAGGCGCAGGCGCTGCGGGGCTTGCGGCTGTGCTGAGCAATCCTGCGCGGTTCAAGGGCAAGACCATTGGCCTCGTGCTGTGCGGCGGCAATATCGACACGCGCCTGCTCGCCAACGTGCTGCTGCGCGATCTTGCGCGTCAGGGCCGCCTCGCGCGACTGCGCATCACGCTGCAGGACCGCCCCGGCGCGCTGTTCCGGGTGATGCGCCTGTTCGACGAGCACAACGTCAACATCATCGAGATCTATCACCAGCGGATCTTCACCAGCCTGCCCGCCAAGGGCCTGATCACCGACATCGAATGCGAAGCGCGCGACGCCGAGCAGGTCGATCGGCTGGTCGAGGGCCTGCGCGCGCAGGGTTACACGGTCCAGCTCGTCGAACTCGGCTGATTTCGGCTGACAAACCGGCGCGCCGAACGCGTGCCGCAAGTCCGCTAAATTCCTGATATTGCGCCATTTCGGTCCCGCTTGTGCGGCGGGATGCACACCCGTGCGCGCTTTTCGCGACATTTTGATGGTTAAGGGACTTTTACCGGAGCGAAGGTGCAGGCATAAGATTTTCTTAACGATTGGCGATGCGGGGAATCCCGCGCAAAAAGGACAGGCCCCGCACGTGACGGCACCGATCCGCTTCCCCCGGTTCTTCGTGACCAGCCCCGCGCCGTGCCCCTATCTTCCGGGCCGGAGCGAGCGCAAGGTTTTCACCGAATTGAAGGGCCCGCACGCGGATCAGCTCAACGAGGCGCTGGGCCGCATCGGCTTCCGCCGCAGCCAGACCGTCGCCTACCGTCCGTCCTGCCTCGATTGCCAGGCCTGTGTTTCGGTCCGCGTGGTGGCGAGCAAGTTCCGCCCCTCGGGCACGCAGAAGCGCGACCTGAAGCGCAATGCCGACCTGATCGTCAGCGAATGCCGCCCCTGGGCGACCGACGAGCAGTTCGAATTGCTCGCCCGCTACCTCGGCGCGCGCCACCCCGATGGCGGGATGTCGGCGATGGATGAGCTCGATTATGCCGACATGATCGAGCACACGCCGGTCAGCACCGTCGTCACCGAATATCGCGAGCCTGACGCGCTGGGCCGTCCCGGACGGTTGGTTGGCGCCTGCCTGACCGACCGTCAGGGCGACGGATTGTCGATGATCTACTCCTTCTACGACCCCGATCACACCGACCGCGCAGGCCTCGGCAACTTTATTATCCTCGATCATATCCGCCGCGCCGCTGCTGAGGCATTGCCCTACGTCTATCTCGGATATTGGGTCGAAGGCTCGCCGCGCATGCAATACAAGGTTCGTTACCGGCCGCTCGAGCGGCTGACGCGCGAGGGCTGGCAGCTCATGGAGCCGCAGGAGCAGCACCGGCTGATCACGGAGGCAACCGCGCCCCGCGAAACGCAGGATGCGGATCTGGTGGGCGCACGGGGCAAGGATGGCCAGCCTGTCAAGTTCCCGGCCAGCTGAGACCCGTCGGCGGTTCACGCTCGGTCTCGCCATTGTCGCAGGATTGGGTCAGGGAACGCTTCTTTTGGGCGCCTCTCCGGCTGTCGCGCAGGATGCCGCACCGGTCGCACAGCCGCGCGCCGACGCGCCTGCACAGAGCGATAGTGATGCTCGCCGCGAGGATGGTGCTGCAACGCAAGCGCCCCTCAACGTCGCGCCCGATCTCCCGCCTGTCCCCCAGTCGCTCGATGAGCTGATCCCCGAAGCCGCCGTTACCGATCCCGACGCTTGGGCCACCGCAGGCGTTGCTGACACCACACCGGTCGAAGTGCCCGAAAGCGCGCTTGCCGAGAGCGTCAGCCCGCTGGTGGACGAGGCGCTCGCCGGGCTTGAGGCGCCGTCCGCTTCTTCGGCGCAGGCACCGGTCGATGGCGGGCTCACCGACTTTGCGCTCGAACAGATCGAACCGCTTCCGGCCGACCCCGAACTGGAGGCGCTCGCGGCGATCGACCCGCCGGTGCTCGCCGACCAGCCCGAACTCGCCGAAACGCGGATCAACGGCACGCTGGTGCTGGCGCTGCCCGCAGTCCCCGAGGCCTTCCCCGAGAAGGACGACTTCGTTCAACGCTTCAAGGACCTGTCGACCTTGCGTGCGCTCGACGACGGGGTGGATTCGGCGCCGCAAGTTGCCGCCCGCGCGCGCGCGGACGAAGAACTGCTTGGCGATATTCTACGCACCTATGGCTATTACGACGGCGATGTGGTGCGCCAGCTCTCCGGCGGCCGCCGCGAGGGTGCGGCGGGTGAGGCTGCGGTCGCTGCCGATGCCGACGTCGCCTCGCGCGAACCGAGCGTGCGGTTCGATATCCTGCCCGGTACGCGCTACAGCTTCGGGCGCATCGATCTGGGCGCGCTCCCGACCCTGCGCGAGCCCGATGCCAGCACGCTCGTCGCGGCCTTCGGCATCAAGTCCGGCGACCCGCTTTATGCCGACCGCATCGTCGATCAGGAGCTGAACCTGCGCGTGGCGCTGGGCGAGACCGGCTATCCTTTCGCCGATGTGGGCGATCCGGAACTGCTGATCGACCATGCCCGCGCGCAGGGCGATCTGACGCTCGATGTCCAGCCGAAGGGCAAATATGTGTTTGGCCCGGTGGTCAGCAGCGATCCGCGCTTCCTGTCGGGTCGCCACCTGGGGAGCATTGCGCGCTTCGAACCGGGCGACGTGTTCCAGCAGAGCCTCGAGACCGACCTGAGCCGCGCGATCCTTGCGACCGGCCTCGTCTCCAGCGTCACCGTCACCCCGCGCGAGACGCGTGCGCCGGTCGGCGACCAGCCGGGCGAAGTGGCGATGGACGTCACCTTCGAAAAAGCCCCGCTGCGCACGATTGCGGGCGCGATCGGGTACGGAACCGAGGACGGCTTCAAGCTCGAAGGCAGCTGGGAGCACCGCAATCTCTTCCCGCCCGAGGGCGCGTTGCGGCTGCGCGGCATACTCGGCACGCGCGAGGCGCTCGCCAGCGTGGGCTTGCGGCGCAACAATTTCCGCGGGCGCGACCAGATCCTGAGCGTGGATCTCTACGCCAGCGACATCACCACGCAGGCGGTGGATTCGCGCGGCTTCGGCCTGCGCACCACCTTCGAGCGGGTTTCGAACTTCCTGTTCCAGAAGCCGCTGAGCTGGCAGCTCGGGGGCGAGCTGCTCTACACCGACGAGCGCAACCGCGACGTGCGCATCGCGCCGGGCGGGCCGACGCCGCGGCGCACCTTCCTTGTCGGCGGGCTGTTCGGCAGCGTCACGCTCGACGGCAGCGACGATCTGCTCGATCCGACCAAGGGCTATCGCACGACCCTGTTCGTCGCGCCCGAGGTCTCGCAGCAGGGCGGGTCGCAGAGCTTCTATGTGCGCACGCAGGCCGACGCGAGCTACTACCAGTCCTTCGGCGAGCTGACGCTGGCGGGCCGCGTGCGTGCGGCGACGATCCAGGGCGCCGGCATCGACGACATCGCACCTTCGCGGCGGCTCTATGCAGGCGGCGGCGCTTCGGTGCGCGGCTACGGCTTCCAGGGCGTCGGCCCGCGCGATGTCGAAGGCAACCCGACCGGCGGGGCTTCGCTGGTCGAATTCTCTCTGGAAGCGCGCGTGCCCACCCCGCTGTTCAGCGGCGCGGTGGAGCTGGTGCCGTTCATCGACGCAGGCTCGGTGTCGCGTGGCTCGACGCCCAGCTTCGGCGACATCCGCTTCGGCGCGGGCATCGGCCTGCGCTACAAGACGACCTTCGGGCCGATCCGTGTCGATGTCGCCACGCCATTGAACCCGCTGCCCGGCGATAGCCCGGTGGTGGTGTATGTCAGCCTCGGGCAGGCCTTCTGATGGCCGACGCGCCTCAGACCGAAGTGGAGGTGGTCACGCCCGCGCGCAGCTCCGCGCGGCGGCGGTGGGGCAAGCGGCTGGGCTGGGCGCTGGCGATCCTCGCCGCGCCCTTCGTGCTGGTCAGCGTCTTCTTCGCCACCCCGATCGGCAAGCGTTTCATCGCTGACCAGATCGCCGCGGTCGCGCCCGCCTCGGGACTGCGCTTCACGGTCGGGCGGATCGAGGGCGACCTCTACGGACAGGCGACCTTGCGCAAGGTGGTCGTAAGCGACAGCAAGGGCGCGTTCCTTACCATCCCCGAGGTTGAGCTCGACTGGCGGCCGCTGAACTGGCTGTGGAGCGGGCTCGATATCCGCGAGCTTACCGCGCGGCGCGGGCGCCTGACGCGCCTGCCCGAGCTGCTCCCCGGCGACCCCGATGCGCCGCTGCTCCCCGATTTCGACATCCGCGTCGACAAGCTGGTGGTCGATGACCTGGTGATCGCCAAGGGCCTCGCCACAGGCCGTGACGAGCGCGCCGACCTCACCGCCAAGGTCGACATCCGCAAGGGCCGCGCGCTGATCGATGCCAAGGCGCGGCTGGGGGCCGAGGACCGGATTACCGCGCTGCTCGATGCCCAGCCGGACGGTGACCGCTTCGAACTCTCCGGCGACTACCGCGCACCGGCTGGCGGTGTGCTGGCGGGCCTTGCGGGCTTCAAGGCGGGCTATGCCGGGCGGATCGTCGGTGACGGCACCTGGGCGCGCTGGCGCGGGGCGATGGTCACGCGGCGGATCGGCGCAGGCGGCGCGCCTCCCGTGGCCGCGTTCCAGATCAGCAACGACGCCGGCAAATACGGCGTGCTCGGCCAATTGCGCGCAGGGCTTACCCGCGACACCATCACGGGCCGCGCTTTGGGTGAGACCACCTCGCTGGCCGCCAGCTTCACGCTCGTGAACGCCGTGGTCGAAGGGCGCGCCGCCGCAGTCTCCTCGGGCCTCGATGCGCGCGCGGGCGGCGTGGTGAACCTCGCAGACAAGGTGGTCGACGGCGCCCGGGTGCGCCTCGCCTTGCGTAATCCCGACCTGTTCGGGACAAGCCTGCGCCTCGAAGGCGGCAAGCTTGCCGCGAACCTCAACGGCGCTTTCGACGACCTTGCGATCAAGCACGAGATCGCCGTCGCCAGGCTGGTCGCCCCCGGCGTCACCGCGACCGGCCTCGCGCAGGACGGCAGCGCGCGGCTCGTGAAGTCGGTGCTGAGCATCCCCCTCGCGCTCACCGCCGAGCGGGTGACGACCGGCAACGCCTTTGCCGACCCGCGCCTCGTCAAAGGCCGGGCGAACGGCGTGCTGAGCTACGACTTCGACAGCCAGACCCTCGCCGCCGACCGCGCGCGGGTCACCTTCCCCGGCCTTGCGGGCACCCTCACCTTGCGCGGCGACATTGCGAAGGGCGCCTACGCCATCGCCGGCCCGGTCGAGGCAAGCCGCTTCAAGGTTGAGGGCGCAGGCGAGGTCACGGCCAACGCCAAGATCCTCGCCAAGTTCGGCCCTGCCGTTCCGTGGAGCCTGCGCGCCAATCTTGCAGGCGTGATGAACCGCATCGCCAATGACAGCATCGTCACCCTTGCGGGCAACCAGATCCGCTTCAAGGGCGCGCTCGGCATGGGGGCGGGCCAGCCGATCGTGCTGCGCGACACCACCATCACCGCGCCGCGCCTGACCGCCCGCCTCGATAGCCGCGTGGTGACCGCTGGCGGCGTCACCCGCACCGTGCTCGCCGGAAACGGGCGGCAGGCCGACTACGGCCCGTTCCGTTTCGACGCCGAGATTGCAGCGGACGGCCCGCGCGCGGTGCTGGTGCTCGCCGATCCCTATCCCTCCGCCGGTCTCAAGGACGTTCGCATCGCGCTCGCGCCGAGCAAGGAGGGCTTCGGCCTCGATGTCGCAGGCGGCTCCCTGCTGGGAGACTTCGACGGCGCGCTCGAACTGTTCCTGCCCGAGAACGCACCGACGCGGATCGCGATCAACCGTCTCGACGTCTACCGCACCAATGTCACCGGCGACGTCACGCTGGGCGAGGCTGGGCCATCGGGCGACCTCAAGCTGGCGGGCGGCGGGGTCAACGGCACCGTCCTCTTCAGGCCCCAAGGCGGCGCGACCGGCTTTGCGGTCGATCTGGCCGTGCGCAACGCCAGCTTCGGCGGCGCGACCCCGATCAGCATCACCCGCGCGGATATCGCCGCGACCGGCCGCGTGGGCGAGGGCAACACCACCGTGGACGCCAATATTTCGGCGGCGGGCTTCGAATATGGCGGGCTCAACGTGGCCAGCCTCACCGCCAAGGCCGCGATCACCAACGGGCGCGGCAAGGTCACCGGAACCCTCGCCGGACGCCGCGCCGACCGGCTCGCGCTCAACTTCGACGCCAACGTGTCCCCCGACCAGATCGCCGCTGTCGCGCGCGGGGCCTATGGCAATGGCGCGATCACCATGCCGCGCCGCGCCGTGCTCACCGCGCAGGACGGCGGCGGCTGGAGCCTCGCGCCGACCCAGATCGGCTACGGCGGCGGCTTTGCCATCGCGCAAGGCAGCTTCGGCGGCGGGACGACCAACCTTGAGCTGAAGATGAAGCAGATGCCGCTGCGCCTGCTCGACCTGACGGGTACCGACCTCGGGCTGGGCGGGCGGCTGACCGGGATCATCGATTACAACCAGTCGGGCCGCGAGCCGCCGACGGCGCGCGCCCGCGGGCGGATCGACCGCTTCAGCCGCGCGGGGCTGGTGCTCTCGTCCAAGCCGATCAACGTGCTCGGCGTCGTCGACCTCACCGCACCGCGCCTCACCGCCGCGCTGCGCCTCTTCGAGGGCAATGACCGGCGCGGCGACATCTCGCTCGCGATCAACAACCTTGCCCGCGATGGGGCGCTGACAGATCGGCTGATGCGCGGGCAGCTCGACGCACGGCTCGCCTTTGACGGAGCGGCAGAGACGCTGTGGCGGCTCGCTGCGATCGAGGCTTTCGACCTGGCAGGGCCAGTGCGGATTTCGGCACGCGCGACGGGTTCACTGGCCGATCCGCGCATCATCGGCACTGTCGCCAGCGACGACATGACGGTGCAGAGCGCGCTCACCGGTACGCGGATCACCAAGGTCAGCGCGCGCGGACGCTTTGCCGGATCGCGGCTGGAGCTGGTGCGCTTTGCGGGCGAGACCGGCGGCGGGGGCAGTATCGCCGGCAGCGGCACGGTCGACCTTGCGGGCATCAGCGCGAACCGCGGCCCGAGCCTCGACCTGCGCGCCTCGGCCAAGGGGGCGCGGTTGCTCGACGCCAACGGGCTGGAGGCGACCATAACCGGGCCGCTGCGCATCGTCTCCAACGGGATGGGCGGGACGATTGCAGGGCGCGTGCGGCTCGACCGCGCACGCTGGGCGCTCGGCAATGCCGCCGAGGACAAGGCGCTGCCGCGCATCGCGACGCGCGAGATCAATGGCGAGCCCGGGCGCACGCGCACGCAGCTCTCGGGCCGCGATGCGGAGTGGCGCTATCTCGTCAATGCCACGGCGCCTAACCGCGTCGCGGTCGAAGGGCTGGGGCTCGACAGCGAGTGGGGCATCGACATCGCGCTGCGCGGCACGGTCAGCGATCCGCGCATCGGCGGTTCGGCGCAGCTGGTGCGCGGTGCTTATACCTTTGCGGGCAACCGCTTCGATCTGACCCGTGGGCGGATCCTGTTCGACGTGGGCGAGCCGATCAACCCGAGGCTCGACGTGCTGGCCGAGACCACCAAGAACAGCACCAACGTCAACATCGCGATCCCCGGCAACGCGCTGTCACCCGCCATTGCCTTCTCCTCCGAACCCGCGCTGCCCGAGGAGGAGATCCTTGCGCGGCTGCTGTTCGGCGGCTCGGTGACGTCACTATCGGCGACCGACGCGGTGCAGCTCGCCGCCGCGCTCGCCGCCTTGCAGGGCGGAGGCGGGGGTCTCGACCCGATTGGCAAGCTGCGCCGCTCGATCGGGCTCGACCAGTTGCGGATCGTCAGCGCCGACCCGCTGACCGGGCGGCAGACCGGCGTGGCGATCGGCAAGAACATCACCCGCAGCATCTATGTCGAGCTGATCACCGACGGGCGCGGCTACAGCGCGACGCAGGTCGAATATCGCATCACCAGCTGGCTGGCGCTGCTCGGCACGGTCTCGACGATCGGGAGGGATTCGGTGCTGGTGCAGGTGTCGCGGGATTATTGAGGGCTAACTGAGATACATCTCGGCCTCGGCCGAGCGCCTGCGGGTGAGTCCCCGGAGCACCTGTCCGCCCGCCCGGTTCCAGCGCCCGAACTCCCTGACCGCGCCTTTCACGTCGCCCGCGATATGCTTGCGGGTGAGGGTCGCGCGGGCGATGGCGCCGGTGTTGTAGTGGAAGCTGACGAAGGCATCGAATTGGCCCTGCGTGGTGGGCGCGTCGCCGATGGCGGCGGTAACCTGCTCGGCAAAGCGGTCGAGGTCTTCTGCCAGCCGCGCGTCGCACTGCGCCTGCGTCCAGCGCGTTCCCTGGCGGATTCGGCCGCCGTTGAACCCGTCGCGCCCCGTCGCCCCCCAGCCGATCGTCCACGGCGGTCCGCCCGTGCCGGGGTCGGGATAGGCGTCGACCATCCCGTCGGTGTGGAGCTGCGCGCAGCCCTCGAACCGCTGGATGAGCGCGATGCCGGCGGGGCTGATGCGGCGGGGAGCAGGGGTGTCGGGCATGGGCAGCGGCCTTCCTTGGCGAGATCAGGCCGCGGGATTCAGCACGATCGGAGCGAGTAGGAAAATGCTTTTTCTAGGAAGGGTGACAAGAGTTCTTGACTGACAAGAGCTCTTGTCTGTAAAGAGCTCTTGTCAGAGGCCAAGTTGATTCGCCCATCGCGGCAAGGCGGCCTCCGCATGCACTTTATCAACTAACCCGGCAGGACCTGCGTGGAAAACCGTCTGAAGCAACATCGTGACACCAAAGGCTGGAGTCAGGGCGAACTCGCTCGTCGCCTCGGTGTGTCGCGCCAGACGATCAATGCGGTCGAGACCGACAAGTACGATCCTTCCTTGCCCCTCGCGCTGCGTATGTCCCGTCTGTTCGAGGTCGCGGTGCCGGAGCTGTTTATCGATGATTGGGAGCCAGAAGATGATGATTGAAGAAAAGTCCCCCGGCGCCCCGCGCTGGGTCAAGAAACTGCTGATCCCCGCGCTGATTGGCGGGGTTGTGGGTTATGCCGCCGCCGCCGGGATGATGACTTTCATCGACAGCTCGGCAGTCGGCGGCCTCGACAAGTCGGCAACGATCGCGGCTCTGGTCGGGGTCGTATACGCGGTGATTGGCCTCGGGGTCGGCTTCGGGACTGCCAGCCCGGCGATCGGCGCGCGCTTTCTCAATGTGGAAGACGCCGACGAGCTGCGCGAGCAGAAGAAAGTGCTGACCCTCTCCGGCGCAGCGATGGCATTGTGGGGGGCAAGCATCCTCGCACTGGCGCTAGCGGCGCCCGATGGGCCAGTGCCCCAAAACGTCGCGCTGGCGGTCGGGGCTGGCGGCCTCGTTATCGGCACTTGGCTGTCGCTGCCGGCCTACCGGGCGAGCGACGAGTTGATGCGCGCCATCAGCCTCGAGGCGAGCGCGATGAGCTTCGGCCTTGTGCTGCTGGTCGCAGGGACTTGGGCAATGCTGGCGCACCTTGGCTACTCTGCCGGGCCTGCCCCGCTCGACCTCCTTTCGCTGTTCTATGTGCTGATGCTGGTCGCGAGCTTCATCACGGTCGGGCGGCGCGGGATGCTCGCGCCCCGCTGAGCCTTCAAGTCACCAAGCAAAAGGGGCGCCCGCATTGCTGCGGACGCCCCTTTTTTGTGCCCTGACGGTTGATCAGAAGCGGTAGGATGCCGAGGCGCGGATAACCTGCGCATTGGCGTCGGTACGGCCGACAGTCGTGTCGTAGCCTGCGCTGACCTTCAGCGGGCCATTGCCGAAGACCGCAGCCGCGCCGAGTTCGGCCCAGGTCTGGTCGGCCGCCTGGAGCACGAAGTTGGCGTTCGGGCCGGTGCCCTGCACGAAGTTTGCACCAAGCAGCGTCGGACCCTTCTGGAATTCCCAGACCATTTGAGCGTTGGCGACGACGCCGAACATCTTGCCCTGCTTGTTGTAGTCGAGCCCGAAGCGGACCTGCGAGCTCTTGTAGTTGTCGCGGGCGATGGCGAGGCCGAGCGTCCCGCCGTCTTCTTGAACGGTCGACAGATCGACGCTGGCGTAGCGAGCCTCGAGGCCCGGCGACAGCGTACCGATGCTGGTCTTGAGATCATAGGAAATCCCCAGCGCGCCCGAGAACAGCTGATCGTTGGACGAAGACTTGAGGGTCTGCGTCGCGGCGAGGAACTGCACGGTGCGCGTGGTGTCGAGACCAAGCGAACCGAGCGTCAGCTGACCATCGACCACCAGGCCGCCTTCGCTCTTGTGGCGCAGGTACACCGAGGCAGCATAGGTTTCGCTGCTCACTGCCTGACCGAGCGGAGTGTCCGCATCGAGCGAGTTGTAGTAGCCCGACAGGCCCAGCATCGTGGCATCGCTCGGGAAGTACTCCAAGCCGCCGGCGATGTAGTAGCCACCCATGTTCTGCGACGTGGTGTAGCCCGGAAGCGCTGCGATGTCGCCGTCGATGAAGCCGCCCGACATGAAGATGCCAAGGTTGTCGGGCAGATTCGCTTCGGTCGTCTCGGTCGCTTCATCGCCGTCCTGCAGCGCCATCAGCGAGCCGCCAAGCGGCTGGCTCATCGGCGAGAAGCTCATCTGCGCCAGATCGAGCGGACGCCCGGTCATGGCGATCTTGCCACCAGCACTATTCACGTCCGACTCGCGCAGGCGGGTCGCGTTGAAGTTCTGGATGACGTTGACCGACTGGCTGGCCAGCGACCGGACTGCCTGCTCGTTCACCGGCGCAAGGCCGTTAAACGTGTTGCGGATGGTGTCGGTGTTGGCGAAGTCCAGCGCGTAGAAGCTCGACAGTGCGGTGTTCGCGCGGTTCTGGTCGAGCAGCTGGGCGTAGGCAGCCTGCACCGGGTTGGTGGTGTCGATCACCGTTGCGTAGCTCGCCGCACGGATCTGCATCAGCACCGCGTTCGGCTGGTAAGTGAACGACTGGCTGAGGATCGGGGTGAGGTTCCCGGCGGTGAAGGTGCCGGTCACGCCGCCCGTGGCGGTAAGGATCGTGAACTGGCGACCGAGGCCGTTGACCTGACCGGCGACGCCGGTGCCGACCGAGACCACGCCGCCGAGGTTGGCCGCACCGGTCACAGCGATCAGGTCGGAGCTGGTGCCCGAAATGTCGATGTGGGTGAGGGTTCCCGAAGCGAGGATCAGGTTGCCGGTGATCGACAGCGTACCGATCGTCCCGATCGTGCCCGGCGCAATCGTGCCCGCGACGCTCGTCAGGAACGGCGAGGTGACCCGGCCGGTGCCCTGCAGCAGACCCGCCGCCAGCAGGAAATCGCCGGGGGTGGCAAGGTTGCCGGTGACGGTCACGGTGCCGCCCCGCTGCGTGATGTCAATCAGCGAGTTGAGGCTGCCGGCAGACGCGATGGTGAGGCCCGCCGAACCGGTAATGGTCAGACGGTCGATCGTCACCGCGCTGCTGAGAGTGGTCGTGCCCGTGTTGCTGAGCGTCACGTCGAAGTAACGCGGCAGAACGCCGCCGAGGCGGTTACCGGCGGTGTTGTTAGGCACGAAGTTGGTCGCACCCGGCAGGCCGTTAGCGATGGTAGCCGGCGGCAGCGCGGTCGCAACCTTCTGCGGTTCGAGCACGGCATTCAGGCCGCCGATTACGTCGGTCCCGGGCTGGTTGGACGCGCCACCGATGCTGGTGATCAGGTCGCTGCCCATGCTGTTGCCGAGGCCGGTCGCCGGCTGGCCGTCAGCGGTGCCGATCGGGTTCGAGTTCGAGGTGAAGGTGTTGGTACGGAAATCGAGGCACTGGCTCGACGTGGTATTCTGGAAGCAGGCCTGACCGAACTGGTTCGAGGTGCCGTCCTTTTCCTCGCCAGTGAGGCTCGGTACGCCGTTCACCAGCTGGCCGTTGGGGCCGATGATGAAGTAGTTGGGGTCGGTCAGCGAGACCCAGCGGCTCGCGTCTTCCCAGTTGCCGTTGCCGGCATTGGCACCGACGTAACGGTAGGGGTTGTTGGCCGCGATCCAGTCCCAATAGAGGTAGAGCGGCTGGTAGAAGCTCACCGTGCCGTATCCATTGGCGGGCTGGCCGTTGAAGAAGCGCGTGTAGCCGCCCGAAAGTACACCGATCACGAGCTGACGGGCATATGCCTGGTCAAGGATCAGCGGACCGCCGGAATCGCCGCCAGCCGTGGTGCCTTCGCGCGGCAGTGCGTTGTCGCGGAAAGCGTTGAAGTCGAAGCCGCTGGCGCTCGGAGTGCCGCGGGCGGGATCGTCGAAGTCGAGGAAGTAGACGTTCTGCTTCGGGCTGGAGCTGCCGCCGAACAGGAAGGTCTCGAAGTTGAACAGCGACGTCACCGCGCCGAGCCAGTTTTCGGCCACGCGCCGGCGGTAGTCGATCGGCTGGGTGCCGCTCGTGCCGGTGCCGTTGCCGCCGTAGCCCGCCAGCGTGACGTGATAGCCGGTGCCGTTGGCGGCACTGATCGAGGTCGGGGCGGTCAGCTGCGAGAACATCAGCGCCCAGGTCGGGATGTTGCGCGCCGGGGTGTCGAGCGAGGCGATTGCGACGTCACCATAGAGGAAGCCGCGTGCGGCCGGCTCGAGCGACAGCGGGTTATAGGCAACGCCGTTGACGGTGTAGAAGAACTCGCTGGTGCTGGTGGTGTTGGGCGCACGGGTGGACGTGCCGAACAGCCAGTTGAGCAGCGGCGAGGTCCCCGCCGGCGCACCAGCCTGGGTGGAGTTGTTGGCGGCGTTGAAGCCGAAGCCGATGGCGACTCCGCCCGAGCCCGAACCGTAATCGGTGGCGGGGCGGCTGTTCACGCAGTGCGCGGCGAAGAGCACGGTGCGCGGGTTGATCAGCGTGCCGGTGCACAGGCCGAGCGAGACGCTGCCGGGGTTCGCTCCCGGCGTGCTGACGATCATCTGGGCAACACCGGTGATGTTGGTGGTGTCGCGTGCCGTAGTTGGCGTGCCGGGCAGGGCGATCAGGATGTTTGGATCGGGCTGGGACGGCGCGATCGGGGCCGTAACCGTCGCGCCGAAGTTCTGGCGCTCCAGAATCGAGTCGGCGGCGTTGATCAGGAAACGTGCGTTCTGAGCCTGCTGGGCGGCGGTTTCGTCTTCAGCAGCCTGCGACGGGCCGCTGACCCGCAGGTCTTCGGCATGCGCCGCGCCGTTGCCCAGAACCAGGCCAAGCATGGCCACACTCGTCATAAGCGCCGGGCGGAGCCGGCGAACGTCGTTCATCATGTGTCTTAACCCCTGTTAGCGACCCGGGACGAATTCTCACGTCCCGCGCGATGGGGGCAAATTACTGCCCCGCGACCACAGGGCAAGAGCGTATGTATATTTCGGCGCACCGTGGCATTCCTGCATCAGAAAGACGTCACAATCCTTTCGCAGGAACAGTCGCTTGGCGGATCGTTAGTTTTTGGACGCCGCAATGTTTACGCGGCCACCGGCCGGGGGCCAGCGGGAGCCGCACATCGCCTGCAGCAGACATGAAAAAAGGGCGGGAGGATCGCTCCTCCCGCCCCCCTTTTGGCGTCATGATGCCGGTGATTACATCGAGTAGTACATGTCGAACTCGACCGGGCACGGCGTGGTTTCGGTGCGGATCACCTCTTCCCACTTGAGCTCGGCATAGGCTTCGATCTGGTCCTTGGTGAACACGTCACCCTTGATCAGGAACTCGTAGTCGGCGGCCAGCGAATCCAGCGCTTCGCGGAGCGAGCCGCACACGGTCGGCACTTCGGCGAGTTCGGCCGGCGGCAGATCATAGAGGTTCTTGTCCATCGCCTCCCCCGGGTGGATCTTATTCTCGATCCCGTCGAGACCCGCCATCAGCAGCGCCGAGTAGCACAGGTAGGGGTTGGCCATTGCATCGGGGAAGCGGAACTCGACGCGCTTGGCCTTGTCGCCCGCACCGTACGGAATGCGGCACGAGGCCGAACGGTTGCGCGCCGAATAGGCGAGCAGCACCGGCGCTTCGAAGCCCGGCACCAGACGCTTGTAGCTGTTGGTGGTCGGGTTAGTGAAGGCGTTCAGCGCCTTGGCGTGCTTGATGACGCCGCCGATGAAGTAGAGGCACATTTCCGACAGACCGGCATACTCGTTGCCGGCAAACATCGGCTTGCCTTCCTTCCAGATCGAGATGTGCGTGTGCATCCCTGAGCCGTTATCGGCCTTGATCGGCTTGGGCATGAAGGTCGCGGTTTTGCCATAGGCATGGGCGACCTGGTGCACGACATACTTGTAGATCTGCATCCGGTCTGCGGTCTGCACCAGAGTACCGAAGGTCAGGCCCAGCTCGTGCTGGGCAGCAGCGACTTCGTGGTGGTGCTTGTCGCAGGGCAGGCCCATTTCGAGCATGGTCGAGACCATTTCGCCGCGGATGTCGACAGCGCTGTCGACCGGCGCGACGGGGAAGTAGCCGCCCTTGGCACGCGGGCGGTGGCCCATGTTGCCGCCTTCGTATTCCTTCGAGGTATTGCCCGGCAGCTCGATGTCGTCGATCGCGAAGCCCGAACCAGCGTAGCCGTCTTCGAAGCGCACGTCGTCAAACATGAAGAACTCGGCTTCGGGGCCGACATAGACGGTGTCACCAAGGCCGGTCGACTTGAGATAGGCTTCGGCGCGCTTGGCTGTGGTGCGCGGATCGCGGCTGTACCAGTCCCCGGTCGAAGGCTCGACGATGTCGCAGTTGATGATCAGCATTGGAGTGGCGCTGAACGGATCGACCCAAGTCTCGGTGAGATCGGGCTTCAGGATCATGTCGGATTCGTTGATGACCTTCCAGCCGGCGATCGACGAACCGTCGAACATCAGGCCGTCCTCTAGTTCGTCTTCGCCCATGATGCTGGCGACCATGGTGAGGTGCTGCCACTTGCCCTTGGGATCGGTGAAGCGCAGGTCGACCCACTCGATTTCCTCGTCCTTGATCTTCTTGAGGACGTCTTTCGCTTTCGACATTGGTATTTGCCTCCGGATTATATGGCGTTGTGTTTCTGGCCGGCCAGCCGCTTGGGCAGGCAGGAGAGGGGAAGTCAGATGGCGTCGTCGTTGGTCTCGCCGGTGCGAATGCGCAGCGCGCTTTCGATGGCCGTCACGAAGATCTTGCCATCACCGATGCGGCCCGTCTGGGCTGCTGCCGCGATCGCTTCCACAACGCGTTCGGCCTGATCGTCGGCGACGACGACCTCGAGCTTCACCTTGGGCAGGAAGTCGACGACATATTCGGCGCCGCGATAGAGTTCGGTATGGCCCTTCTGGCGTCCGAAGCCCTTGGCTTCGGTGACGGTGATGCCAGACACGCCGATTTCATGCAGCGCCTCCTTCACCTCGTCGAGCTTGAAGGGTTTGATGATCGCCTCGATCTTTTTCACGTCGTCCCCATCCGCGCCTGGCTGATTGCTGACCGATTCTTAACAAGAACCGTGCCAAGCCTCTTGGTGGTGGCTGTGAACGATCCTTGCCGCTTGAAGACTCAAGGGTAGGGATGTCTTTCGCCGATGCAGGCCGGTTAGCAATATTATGGTGCGCCGCGCAATGGTGCACAGCATCTGATCGGCGCGTGCCTAAATTTTAATCAGGATTGCGGGTTTTACAGATGCAGTCCGGCGGTTTCCGGCAAGCCGCACATGATGTTGAGGTTCTGGATTGCAGCCCCTGACGCGCCCTTGCCAAGGTTGTCGAGCACCGCAATGAGCCGCGCCTGCGCTCCACTTGCATCGGTGAAGACGTGGAGGGTCAGTCCGTCCAGGGGCGCCGCCGACTTCAGCAGCAAAAGCTCCGATGGGGCGGGGGTCAGCGGGGCGACGGTGACGACGCTGGAATCCGCGAAGAATGCCGCAAGCGCCGCGTGCAGCGCCTCGCCCTGCGGCTGGCCAGGCACGGCCGCGAGGTGCAGTGGCACGTCGACCACCATCCCGCGATGCGCCGGGATCACGCTCGGCGAGAACACCGGCAGATGGGCGAGGCCGGCGTATTCCTGCATCTCCGGAAGATGCTTGTGCCCCAGGGTCAGACCATAGGTGCGGAAAGCGATATCGGGCTCGGCCTCGAAGCGGTCGATCAGCGCGTTGCCGCCGCCCGAATAGCCGCTCACCGCGTTAACGGTGTAGGGCCAGTCGGCGGGCAGCAGTCCGGCGCGCACCAGCGGCGCGACCAGAGCGAGGAAGCCGGTGGGGTAGCACCCAGGGTTGCTCACAAATTGGGCAGAGGCGATTACTTCGCGCCCGATCAGCTCCGGAAACCCGTAGGTCCAGCCATCCGCCACACGGTGCGCGGAGGAGGCGTCGATGATGCGGGTGCCCGATCCTTGGGCAAGCTTCACCGCCTCCTTGGCGGCCTCGTCCGGCAAGCACAAAATTGCGACATCGGCGGCGTGGAGCGCGTCGCGGCGGGCGCTCTCGTCCTTGCGCTGGGCATCGTCCAGTACCAGCAGTTCGAACTCGCTGCGGCCTTGCAAACGCTGGCGAATTTCGAGGCCGGTGGTGCCGACGGCCCCATCGATGAACAGGCGGATCGCCACCGCCTCAAGCGCCCTCGGCGGCGAGTTCGCTCACCCGGCACCAGCCCGACGGGCCTTGCGGGCCGGGGCAGCCCCACACCCATTCGCCCGCCACGTCGAGCAGTTCGAAACGGCTTCCCGCCGGGAGCGTCGTGAACACCTCGGCATCGCCGCGCGGGTTGAGCCTGAGGCTCGCTCCTGCCCCGCCGACGGCGCGGACATGGGGGATCACGTAATGCGCGGCGAGATGGGTTGCGGCGAGGGCAATGTGGGCAAGATCACCGCGCAGCGGCAGCGTGCCGGGCGCAGGCTTCTCGACCGGGCCCTTGAGGCCCAGCACGCCTTCCGGCACTGCGTAATCCGATACCTCGCGCGCCTCGCCGCTCATCTGCGTTCCGTATGCCTTCCGTGCTAGCGCCGCGCGCTCTCCCCAGAGCGCGGCGTGGCAGGCCCGTTAGCGGCAAGCGGGGCCGGGGGCAAGGTCAGCCCCCTTTTCTCAGGCGTAGCGCGCGCGGATCGCGTGCCACGAGGCTCTGAGGCCGAGCCCCCGACCTCCTCTGGCGCGACCCGGTTTTGGCGCGGGATTCCAAGCGAATGTGTCGAAATGCACCCAGTCGATCCCTTCCCCTACGAAGCGGTCGAGGAACAGTCCGGCGACGCTCGCTCCGGCGTAGGGATTGGCGGCGGAGTTCGCCATGTCGGCGACATCGGAGGCGAGATATTCGCGGTAGGCTTCGGGCAGCGGCAGGCGCCAGGCGGCGTCGTCATGCGCCTTGCCGGCGGCGAGGAAGGCGTCCGCAGTCTCGTCCCGGCGCGCCATCAGGGCGGGCAGATCGGGGCCGAGCGCGACCCGCGCCGCACCTGTCAGCGTGGCGAAATCGACAATCAGATCAGGCGCTTCCTCGCTCGCCCGGGTCAGCGCATCGCCGAGGATCAGGCGTCCTTCGGCGTCGGTGTTGTCGATCTCGACCGTCAGGCCCTTGCGGCTCTTGAGGATGTCCCCGGGGCGGAAAGCACCGCCCGAAATGGCATTTTCCACTGCCGGAATAAGGAGATGGAGGCGCACCTTCAGCTTGCTGCCCATGATCAGGCCCGCCAGCGCCAGCGCGTGGGCTGCGCCGCCCATGTCCTTCTTCATGAGGCGCATCCCGGCGCCCGGCTTGATGTTCAGCCCGCCGCTGTCGAAGGTCACCCCCTTGCCGACCACCGCGAGCACCGGATGCGTAGGATCCCCCCAGGTCAAATGCATCAGCCGGGGCGCGTGATGCCGCGCCGCTGCGCGCCCGACGGCGTGGATCATCGGATAGTCCTGCTCGAGCGCATCGCCCCGCACCACAGTGAGTTCGGCCTTGTAGGCCTTGGCGAGGCGTTCGCATTCGGCTTCCAAATCGGCCGGGCCCATGTCTTCGGGCGGCGCATTGACCAGATCGCGCACGAAACATTCCGCTTGCGCTTCAGCCACATAGCCGTCGATCTGCCCGGCCTGTCCGGTGAGCAGAATGCGCGGGCCCTGGCTCTTGTCCTCGCTTTTGTAGCGGGTGAAGCGGTATTGGCCTGTAACCCACCCGAACATCGCCGGGCCGGGGTCTCCTGAAGCGAGCCGATAGACCCCCTCGGGAAGCTCCTCGGCGAGCTTGGCAAGGCACCAGCTGGAGAGGCTTTCGGGATTTGCTACACCGCTGACAACAAAGAAAGAATTGCCTTCCGGAACGATGCCGAACTGGTACCCGCCGCCCTCGAATTTCTGCGCCGCCAAGGCCGCGCGCTGGCCGGCGGTCAGCCCCTTGGCGAAGGCTTCGAAGCCCTCCTTGTTGACCAGATGGATGGCAACGGCGTCCTCGCCGCGGTCGGGGCGGATCAATGCTTTGGCTTCGCTCATCCCTGTTCCATAATCGTCATCGCCGCGATGTCACCAGCGGATTCGGATAGCCCGGGAGGAAGACCGATGTTTCACGTGAAACAGTCGCACAACGCCGCGCAAGAGGGGGTCTGGAAGGGGTCTAGAGGGGGCCTAAACCGATCTAAGGCCCCTCTAGAACGTGCAAGAGGGGGTCTGATGGGGGTCTGTTTTGGCACCGCCGCTCTTCTGCTGGCCGCCTGCTCCTCGCCCGAGGAGATCGCCCGCGACACCGGCACGGCCGCCGCAGAGGCCAGCGCGCCCGCCGCACCGACCCCGCCCGCGCCGCCCACCCCTGCGCCCGACAAGGTCGCCTTCACCGACAATGCCAAGCAGGGCAAAGGCGACGACGCGCCGTCCCGCGACTTCGCCTATAGCTGGCCCGCCGCTGTCTCCGCCGTGCCCGAGCTCGTCAAGCAGTTCACCGCCGAACGAGACGGGCTGCTCGCCGACCAGAAGGGCGAATGGACGGACTCCTTGAAGGAATTCGCCGGGCAGGATTGCGTCTCTTGCGTCAATCGCGACTTCCAGAAGAGCTGGGAGGTGGTCGCCAACCTGCCGCGCTTCCTCTCGCTGTCCGCCGATTTCTACGAATATTCGGGCGGCGCGCACGGTAATCCGGGCTTCGAAGCGCTGGTCTGGGATCGCGAGGCCAAGACCGCCTTCGACCCCAAGACCATGTTCCGCTCCGAGGCCGCGCTGCAATCCGCGCTCGGCGCATCATGGTGCAAGGCGCTGAAGGCTGAACGCGCCAAGCGTCTCGGCCCGGACTACACCGACGATGGCTTCTTCCCGTGCCCTCCGGTGAGCGATCTTACCGTGCTGCTCGGATCGTCGAACAAACGCAGCTTCGACCGTATCGGCCTCATCGCCGGTCCCTATGTCGCAGGCTCCTATGCGGAAGGCGCTTACGAGTTCACCTTCGCGGTAACGCCCAAGGTGCTTGCGGCAGTCAAACCCGAATACAAGGCAGCTTTCGCGCTCGGAAAGTAGCAATTCGCGGCCATTGTCGCTATGTAGCGGCCATGCACGATTATCAGGTCATTGACGGCACCGAGACCGTCCTTCGCGACGGCACGATCAAGCTCCACACGCCGGAGGGCTTCGATGGCATGAGGAAGGCCGGCAAGCTCGCCGCCGAAATCCTCGACGCCTGCGCCGATCTTGTGAAGCCCGGCGTGACCACAGGCGCGATCGACGATGCGATCCGCGGCATGATGCTCGATGCGGGCGCGGTGCCTGCGACACTGGGCTACCGCGGCTATGCGCATTCGAGCTGCATCTCGATCAACCACGTGATCTGCCACGGCATTCCGGGCGACAAGGTGCTGAAGGATGGCGACATCCTCAACATCGATGTCACCCCGCTGGTCGACGGCTGGCACGGCGACACGAGCCGGATGTTCTACGCGGGCGAGCCTTCGCTGAAGGCCAGAAAGCTGGTCGAAGTGACCTATGAATGCCTGATGCTCGGCATCGCCGCCGCGCAGCCGGGCGCGCGCCTGGGCGATATCGGCGCGGCGATCGAAGCCCACGCCAATGCTTTCCGCTACGGCGTGGTCCGCGAGTTCTGCGGGCACGGTGTGGGCAAGCTGTTCCACGACGCCCCCGAGGTGGTCCACGCCGCGCGTGCGGGCACTGGCCCGGAGCTGAAGCCGGGGATGTTCTTCACCATCGAGCCGATGATCAACCTCGGCAAGCCCTGGGCCAAGGTCCTGGGCGACGGCTGGACCGCGGTGACGCGCGACAAGTCGTTGTCGGCACAGTTCGAGCACTCGATCGCGATCACCGAGACGGGCAACGAGATCTTCACGAAGAGCGCCGTCGGGCGGGATTGCCCGCCTTACGTTTAATCCTCGTCATTGCGAGGAGCCGAAGGCGGAAGCGAAGCTGGCCAAAGGCCACCCGGCAATCCATGATCTGCCGCTGCGTCGGGTTGCAAGGCTGGGCCATGGATTGCTTCGCTTTGCTCGCAATGACGAAGATGGATTGAGGTCGGATAACGAATGGGACCTGTGAGCCGCACAGTCGCCACGCTTCGCTTTTTCGGTGACGATCTGCGCCCGGACGAAATCACGGCGCTGTTAGGGCGCTCACCTAGCATAAGCACAGTCAAAGGCGAGGAATGGACCACGCCGAGCGGAAGAATTCGGGTCGCGAAACAAGGATCATGGCGGCTGTTTGCCGAGGATCTTGAGCCGGGCGATCTCGACCGCCAGCTCGAAAATCTCCTTTATGGGCTCACTGATAATCTTGGCGTGTGGACGAACCTCGCCGCGCGATTCCGGGCTGACGTATTCTGTGGGCTGTTCCTTGAAGATGGCAACGAGGGCATCTCTTTAGCCCCGCGCACCCTCACCATGCTTGGTTCACGCGGCCTGACCCTTGATCTGGATATCTACAGCGGCGACTACGGCGAAGATTTGCGCTGAACACTCGCCTCACAAAAACAACACCGCCAGCACCGCGCTCATCACCACCACCAGCCCCACCGAGAACGCCAACATCGCCAGCACCGGACGGGTGATCCGCCCGTGCACAGCCCAGTCGTATCCGCAGGCGATCAGGATCGTGATCGGCGGCTGCACCGCAATCGCGACCGGATCGGGCAGGCCCAGCACCTGCACCACGCGGGCGTAGGCGGGGGTCATCAGCGCCAGTGTCGCGATCAGCATCGCTTGCCGGTGCGCGGCGATGTCGCGGCTCCGCGCGAAGTGCAAGGCGGCGAAGTAGAGGGGGATGAAGGTCGCAAAGGCGGCGAGGTTGACGATCGTCACCTCGGGGCGACCAAGCTCGCGCCCGATGCGCCACGAGATCGCCGCGCCGCTCACCAGCATCGCGCCGACCAGCGCAATCGAAGCGCGGCCCGTGGCGCGGTGGCGAGTGAGGCGCAGGCGGGCGGCGTCGAAGCTCTGGCTCGCCAGCAGGCCTAGCCACAGCACCATGCTCAGGGCGTGGAACACGACGATCGGCGTGTAGCGCGCCTGCACCTGCGGGTGGGCGACTGCCTTCAGCGCGAAGGCGAACAGCGTGAAGGCGAGCAGCCCCAGCGCGATCTTGCCCATCAGCAGGTTCGCGCGGGTGTGACTTTCAGGTGCGCGCACTAATTCTCCCTTGCCGCCCGGATCGCGGCTCCGGCGGCAAACGGAGCGATTGCCACCAGCGCGAGGCTTATGGCTGCAACGAAGACGAGGCTGACTTGATCCTGACGGGCGAGCGCGCCGGCGCCGAAAATCAGGATCGGGAGGGCGAGGGGGATCAGCAGCAGCCCTGAAAGCGCCGCGCCCGCGCGCAAGCTGGCGGTGAGGGCGGCAATCATCAACCCGATGGCGGCCAGCCCAGGCGTGCCCACCGCAAGGCCGAGCAGCAGCAGGCGGAAGGTCTCTCCCTCGATCTTGAGCAGCGCGGCGGCGGGGAAGGTCGCCAGCAGCAGCGGCGGGCCGAAGCTCAGCCAGTGGGCGATCAGTCGCACCGCCATCATCGCCTCTTCGGCCATGCCGCGCAGGCGCAATTGCTCGAAGAAGCCGAGTTCGATGTCGCGGGCGACCAGCTTCTCCAGCGGCAGGATCGCCGCGAGCAGCGCTGCGATCCACACCACGCCACCGCCGGTCTTGAGCATCAGGTTGGCGTCCGGCCCGACTGCGAAGGGGAAGAGCATCGCGACCGCGACGAAGAACACCACGGGCAGGGCCGCCCCGCTGCCGGTGAAGGGGAAGAACCGCGCCAGATCGCGGCGCAGGAGGGCGGCGATCATGCCTCTTCCTCCGCGTCAGCCGGCGCGAAGTCCTCGATGGCGAAGCTCGTCATCCCCGGCACGTCGAGCGGCTGGTGCGAGGCGATCAGCGCGATGCCGCCGCTGCCGCAATGCTCGCGCACCAGCGCGCTGACGAGGCCCTGCGAGGCGGCGTCGAGGCCGGAAAGCGGCTCGTCCAGCAGCCAGATCGGCGCGGCCTGCCCCAGCACCCGGGCGAGGGTGGCGCGCTTTTTCTGCCCGGTCGAAAGGTAGCGCACCGGCACGTCGAGGAGGTTGCCAAGGCCGAGCCGGTCGCAGCAGCTTTCCAGCGCGAGGTGGCCCACACCGTCGATCTGCGCCCAGAAGGCCAGCGCGCGGCCCAGCGGCAGATCGGGGTCGAGCCCGTTGCGCTCGTCCAGCAGCGCCAGCGCGCCCTCGCGGTGCACGGTGCCCGCATAGGGCGTCGTCAGCCCCGCCACCGCGCGGATCAGCGTCGTCTTGCCCGCGCCGTTCGCGCCGGTGACATGGCACGCCGCCCCTGCCTCCAGCCGGAACGACAGCCGCCGGAACAACAGCCGCTCGCCCCGGCGGCAGGCGAGGTTTTCGGCGGTCAGCGAGGGGTTTGCGGCTTGCATTGGCGCGCAGCCTTAGGGAAAAGCCGCAAGGCTCACAAGCGATCCGCCCTTTGCAGGAAGTGCCCTCATGTCCGTCCCCGAACTCACCTCCGACGAAATCACCGCGCTGCTCGGCCAACACCCCGACTGGGCTCTGGCGCGCGAGGGCAAGGCGATCGAGCGCACCTTCAAGTTCAAGGATTTCTCAGCTGCCTGGGGCTTCATGAGCCGCGTCGCCTTGCTCGCCGAGACGCAGGATCACCACCCCGAATGGTTCAACGTATACAACCGCGTCGAGGTGACGCTGACCACGCATGACGCGGGGGAGAGCGGCGGCTTGTCGGCCCGCGATGCCCGGATGGCGGCAACGATCGACGCGCTGCTGTGAGGCGCGCCGCCAGCCTTCTCGCCGCACTGGCGATCATCTCCGCCCCCGCCGCCGCGCAGGACGCTCCGAAGCAGGGGCGCGTCTGGCATGGCACGCTCGGCGAGCAGGCGATCACCGCCTGCTTCGATGAGGAGTCCCCCGACGGGACCTACTATGTCGATGCCGCGCTCGTGCCGATCCGGCTGCGCGAGATCGAGGGGGCCGATCCTGCGGGACTGGCCGAAGTGGCGGACCTCGGCGAGAGCACCGACGCAAACTGGACGCTCCGCCGCACGGATGACCGGATCGAGGGCGAGCGGACCCAGGGCGAGGCCACGCTGCCGATCCGCCTCACCGCCAGCCCCGTCGCGCTGCCGGAATACGGCTCGGCCTGCGAGACGGCCGCCTTCCTCGATCCGGTGCTCGCAGGCGGCGAGGTCACTTACACGCGCGAAAGCTTCGACGGCACGGGCTACACCGCGCTCACCTACAAGGGCCCTGAGCGCGCCGGGCTTGACGATTACAACGTGGTTTCGCTGGCGCTCGATCCCGTCCGGCCCGGCGATGCCGCGATCAACCGCGTGCTGGCGGACGCGCTGCCGGATGGCACCGCGGGATCGGCCTCGGAGATGGGATCATGCGTCGGCATGTCGCTCTCCAGCAGCATGAACGGCTATCAGGACGAGACGCTGGCGCCGATGCTCATCACCCCGCGCTGGCTCGGCGTCCGGCGCGCAGGCTCCAGCTTCTGCGGCGGCGCGCATCCGGGCAATTTCCAAATATCGATGGTCTTCGACCGCGAGAGCGGCGCCGAGGTCGATCCGGTAACGTGGTTCAAGCCGGGGGCGCTGGAATTCTACGAGTTCGTGGACCCCGATCCCAGCGAGGCCAAGCGGCCGATCGCGGGTCTCTCGGCGGCGCTCGCCAAGGCCGTGCACGCGCGTTGGCCGGTGCGCGAGGACGATCCCGACTGCGGGTTGCCGGACGAGCTTGAAGGCATCGGGTGGGACATCGGCCTGACCCGCGAAGGCCCGGTCTTCGTGCCGCAATTGCCCCACGTGATGTTCGCCTGCACGGAGGAAGTGGTGGTGCCGTGGAAGGTGGTCCGCCCGTTCCTTTCGGCCGAGGGCAGGGCGGTGATGGCAAGTTTAAGGTAGGAACCCGTTCGGGCTGAGCTTGTCGAAGCCCTGCACTTTGCCTTCTGGCTCCGCGCCTGAAGGGAAGAACGGCCCTTCGACAAGCTCTGGGCGAACGGAGTTTTGGGGAGAGGTTTTACCTCCCCAAAGGCCCCGAACTCGCCCGCAGTTGCTTGCGCACCTTGCCCGGCATCCAGCGCTTGGCGAAGGCCATCCGCTTGGAGGTCGCGCCGACGAAGTAATCCAGCTTGTCGCCGTGCACCGCGTCCCAGATCGCCTGCGCGACGTCTTCGACGGGCGAAATTTCCAGCCCGGCGGCCTTCACGCGGTCGCGGATCTGTTCGTTGGACTTGCGGTTGCCGGTGCCGTTCAGCAGCGGCGTGTCGATGAAGGCGGGGCACACCGAGGCGACGGTGATGCGGTCGGCGGCCCATTCGGCGTCGAGGCTTTCGGAAACCGCGCGCACGCCGAACTTGGTGGCGCAATAGACGCTCATCCCCGGCGAGCCCGCAATGCCCGCCGCGCTGGCGATGTTGACCAGCGCCGATCCGGGCGCGGATGCCTTGAGGTAGGGGTAGACCGCCTGCGCGCCGTATAGCACGCCCTTGAGGTTGATATCGAGGCAGCGGTCGATCTCTTCGGCGTCGAGCTCGGACAGCGATCCGCCCGTGCCGATCCCGGCATTGTTGAGCAGCGCGTCGATCCGGCCACCTGCGGCGGCGGCGAAGGCGGTGAGCGCCTCGTCCCAGCCCGCCCGGTCGCGCACGTCGAGCTTGCCCGACCACTTGGCCTCGCCCGCGATCATCCCGAGCGTCTCGGCCATCCCGGCTTCGTTGATGTCGGCGACGCCCACGAACCAGCCCTTGGCGGCAAAATGCAGCGCCGTTGCCCGCCCGATGCCGGAACCGCCGCCGGTGATGAAGATGCTGCGCTGTGCCATGGTGTGATCCCCTCTCGGATTGCTGTTTGCAACTCACCTAGAGCGGACTGACACGCTTGTCAGCAGGCAGAGTGCGGGAACGCACAGCGCGGGAATTCCACACTTCGTCACCCCAGCGAAAGCTGGGGCCTAGAGCCATCTAGCGTAGTGCTTGCCGCCCTAGGTCCCAGCTTTCGCTGGGATGACGCCAGATTACAGCGCCGGATTGGCATAAAAATGCCACGTAAAGATCGCCATCGCCCCGCGCTGCGGTGACCAGCTTTCGGCCAGCTTGCGGGTGGCCTTCTCGGACGGGCGCTCCTCGAGGTCGAGCAGCCGCTTCACCCCCTCCTGCACGGCAAGGTCGCCGGCGGGCCAGATGTCGGGGCGGCCCTCGGCGAAGAGCAGGTAGATCTCTGCCGACCAGCGCCCGATGCCCTTGATGCGGGTGAGGAGTTCGATGGCTTCCTCGTCGTCCGCAGGCAGGCTGCCGAAATCGAGCTCGCCCGCCACCATCAGCTCGCACAGCGAGCGCGCGTAGCCCTGCTTCTGCCGCGAGAGGCCGCAGGCGCGCAGCGTGTCGAAGTCGCGCTCCAGCAGGCAGGCGGGGGTGAACCCCGCGCCCAGTTCAGCCTCCAGCTTGTTCCACACCGAGGCGGCGGCCGCGACCGAGACCTGCTGGCCGACAATGGTGCGCAGCAGCGTCGCGAAACCGGGATCGCGGATGCGCGCATCGGGATAACCGACCCGCTCCAGCGCCGCGGCAAGCTCCGGCTCGCGCGCCGCCAAGGCATCGAGGTCGCCGCGCAATTTTTCCGCCGTCAGGCCCACTCGCACTTTCCTCAACTTGCACTGGCTGCCAGACTACCTTAGCAGCCCCATCACACCCTCACAGCGCCAATTCTTGCGCCCAATAGCCGAAAAGGAACTCCGATCCATGCCCAGACTGGTCGTCACCAACCGCGAAGGCGCCACCAGCGAGATCACCGTCGAGGACGGGCTCACTGTGATGGAAGCGATCCGCGACAATGGCTTCGACGAGCTGCTGGCGCTGTGCGGCGGGTGCTGCTCGTGCGCGACCTGCCACATCGTGGTCGACCCGGCGTTCGCCGACAAGCTGCCGAAGATGAGCGAAGACGAGGACGACCTGCTCGAATCCTCCGACCACCGCGCCGAGACCTCGCGCCTGTCGTGCCAGATCCCCTTCACCGCGGATCTCGACGGGCTGCACGTCACGATCGCTCCGGAAGATTGATTGGGCAGGGGCGAGAACGGTGGATGCCGATCTCGCCCGTTTCCTGCGCGACGAGCTGGGCCTTGCGCCCGAGGGCACGTCCGCCGGTCCGTGGACCGTGCGCGGCCCTGTATGGCTGTGGCAGGGCAGCCAAGGCGCGCCTAGCAAGGGTAGCTGGTATTTCCTGACCATCGACGGCGAAACCGCGCAAGCGATCCGCGCGTCAGCCGTGAACTCTGCCGCCTGGGGCTCGGTCTATGTCGAGGCCACCATCGGCGCGACGACATGGCGCACCTCGCTGTTCCCTTCCAAACAGGTCGGCGGCTGGCTGCTTCCCCTGAAGGCGGCGGTGAGGAAGGCCGAGAAGCTGGTGGAGGGCACGGCGGTCGAGGCGGTGCTCTCGCTGCCAACCTAAGCCAAGGACTTCGGCGTTGCGGGCGCGGCTGCGAACGCTTACCTCTCACCCCATGAACATCACCAAGCCTTTCGGCGACACGCTCGCGCTTATCGGCAACACGCCTCTCGTCCACCTCGCCGGCCCCTCTGCAGCGGCTGGCTGCGACATCTGGGGCAAGTGCGAATTCGCCAATCCCGGCTCCTCGGTGAAGGACCGCGCGGCGCTCTATATCATCCGCGACGCCGAGGCGCGCGGCGAGCTCAAGCCCGGCGGCACGGTGGTCGAGGGCACGGCGGGCAACACCGGCATCGGCATCGCGCTGGTCGCCAATGCGCGCGGCTACAAGACGATCATCGTCATGCCCGACAACCAGTCCAAGGAGAAGATGGACACGCTGCGGGCGCTGGGCGCCGAGCTGGTGCTGGTGCCGCCGACCAAGTTCTCCGACGCGGGCCACTTCGTCCATACCTCGCGCCGCCTTGCCGAAGAGACGCCGGGCGCCGTCTGGGCCAACCAGTTCGACAACATCGCCAACCGCCGCGCACATATCGAGGGCACCGCGCCCGAGATCTGGGAGCAGACGGGCGGCAGGCTCGACGGCTTTACCTGCGCCGCAGGCACCGGCGGGACGATCGCGGGCGTGGGCCTCGGCCTCAAGGCCTTCGACGAGAACATCCGTATCGCATTGACCGACCCGCACGGCGCGGCGCTCTACAACTACTACGCCCACGGCGAGCTGAAGGCGGAAGGGTCTTCGGTCGCCGAAGGCATCGGGCAGGGGCGCATCACCGCCAACCTCGAAGGCGCACCGATCGACACGCAGTTCCGCATCTCCGACGAGGAAGGCATGGTCTGGGTCGAGCGGCTGCTGAAGGACGAGGGCCTGTGCCTCGGCCTCTCGTCGGGCATCAACGTCGCGGGCGCGATTGCGCTGGGCAAGGAGCTGGTCGCCGAGGGCCGCGACAAGCCGCAGGTGGTGACGATCCTGTGCGACACCGGCTTCCGCTATCTCTCGACGCTCTACAACGCCGAGTGGCTGGCGGCGAAGGGCCTGCCGGTGTTCGACTGGCTCGCCCGCACGCCGTCCGCTGCCGTGGGAGCCGCCGCATGAGCCGGTTGTCCCTGCGCGAGCGGATGCTGCGGATGAACCAGCGCAGCCTGTTCCACACCAAGACGGATCCCGCCGCGACCGCGCCCGAGATCGCCGAGGAAGAACTCTCCGCTGCCGCGCTTGCCAAGGGCGAGGCGGTGCAGCGGCTTCAGGTCGGGCTGTTCGGGATCGGCGCGATGGTGCTGCTTGTTGGCCTTGCCAGCATCATCGGCGGGCAGGCGGACAAGAACGACCTCCTCGCCGTGCCCGAGGCCGCGCCGACCACCGAGCCGGGCGAGCAAGCAGCGCAGGCCAATCCGCTCGCGGATGCGGGCGTCGTGCCCGACATCGTTGCCGAGCCGAGCCCTACGCCGACGGCCAAGGCACCCGGCCAACCCGCCGCAGGGAATGTCGCTCCTGCGCAATAGCCTGCTCGCCGGATTGAGCGCAGTGCTGCTGGGATTGAGCGCGTGCAGCGCCTCTCCGGCTGCGACGACGACTGACTCCGACACCCGCACCAGCGCCGAGGAGCTCAACCCCCCCGCCATACGCATGGGCCTGATGAGCAGCCTGCCGCTTTACTGGCCGCTTGGCACCGATCTGGCGAGCATTGCGCAGGGGCAGGGCGCAGTGCCGTGGCAGCGTGCAGCCTTGGCGCGCAGCTATGCACTGGAGCCGCTCGACACGCTTTCACCGATTCCCGCGCTCGCCGCAGATCAGCCTGCCTATAATCCTCTTGCCGGTTTGAGCCTGATTGCGGTGATCCAGCCGCGCGGGCTGTCCCCGGCCGACAATGTCGCACTCGATGACTGGGTGCGCGCTGGCGGCCACCTGCTGCTGGTGCTCGATCCGGCGCTGACTGGGGAATATGACTTGCCGCTCGGCGATCCGCGCCGCCCGGTCGAGACTGCCCTGATCCCGCCGGTGGTGGGCCGCTGGGGGATGGCGGTCAGCTTCGACGAGGAACAGGCTCCCGCAGTCATCCAGAGCCGCCTCGGCGACACGCCGCTGCCGCTCGCGCTGCCCGGGCGCATTGCCATCACCGCCCCCGCCGCCGCACAATGCACGCTGCTGGCAGAGGGTGCAGCCGCGCGCTGCAAGGTCGGCAAGGGGCAGGTGACGCTGATCGCCGACGCCGCGCTGTTCGAGCACGCCGAACTCGCCGGAGAAGGCGGCGCCACCTTGAGCGCCGTAGTGCGCGCGGCGCTCGATTAGCCACCCTCGGGGAAATTGCGGGACGAAAGGACTCGCCCCGTCCGAGTCCTCGGGAAAATGCGGGAAACGACAGGGAATATAAGGGGATTCAGGGGCGATTCCCCATGCCAACGCACGTGGCAAGGAGCGCAACAAACGACACAAAGAATAACTAAATCAGATTATTACCAAGTTTTCCCGCAAAATCCCCGAAAAATCCCTTCCATCTCCGCGCCTTCCCCGATATGACCGTGGTCCATCAGACATGCCTGTATGTCTTCGCGTCCGATCGGTGGGGTCGGCGCATCCGATCGCACGCGTGCGGTCGGGGCAGAGAAGGCATGTCCGGGGGAATTCGAGCGGGTCATTTGTCGCGGGGCACCTTTGAGGGGCGCCGCAGGGGTAAAGAGGGGATCGCAGGCACGTGTCTGCTTTTGGAGGATATAGTGGACAGGCCTTCTCGCCCGCGGGCGACAAGGGTCGCTTTGTCCTGCCTCCCGCCTTCCGCAAGGCCGTGAAGGACAGCTCCGGCGGCCGCGTGTTGTGCCTTTCCGCCCACGACCGCTTCGACTGCCTCGTCGGCTTCGGCCTGTCGCGCACCGAAAAGCTCGAAGCCCAGCTGGAGCGCGAGGAAGAACGCGCGATCCGCCTGGCGCAGGCCGATTTCGACCGCGACGTGCGCGCCCAGCAGCTGTTCGGCTTCGAGCAGCTCCCCTTCGATGAGAGCGGACGCTTCGTCATGCCCGAGCATCTGCGTGATCTCGGCAAGGTGGGCGATGGGCTCTATTTTCAGGGCGCGGGCGATTTCTTCTTCATCTGGAACCCGGCCGAACTCGCGCTGATGGGCGCAGAGTGGAAGGGCGCGCAGGCCAGCTGTGCCAAGCTCGTTGCAGCCGCCAAGAAGGGGGCCGCGGAATGACGCAAGCGCCCCACATTCCCGTGCTGCTCGAAGAAGTGGTCGCCGCGCTTGCCCCGCGCCCCGGCATGACCATTGTCGATGCGACGTTCGGCGCAGGCGGCTACACCACCGCGCTGCTCGAAGCGGGCGCGAGCGTCCACGCCTTCGACCGCGATCCCGATGCTGTCGCCGCCGGACAGGCGCTGGTTGCGCGCTATGATGGCCGTCTTGCGCTCCACCCCGCGCGCTTTTCCGCCATGCGCGACGAACTCGCCGCGATCGGCGTGCCGCAGGTCGACGCCGTGGTGATGGACATCGGCGTCTCCTCGATGCAGCTCGATCAGGGCGACCGCGGCTTTGCCTTCATGCATGACGGCCCGCTCGATATGCGCATGAGCCGCGATGGCGAGAGCGCCGCCGACTTCCTCAACACCGCCGACGAGGCCGCCATCGCCGACGTGCTCTACCTCTATGGCGAAGAGCGCCAGTCGCGCCGCGTCGCCCGCGCGATTGTCGCTGCGCGCCCGCTCGCCACCACCGGCGAGCTTGCCCGCGTGGTGCGCCGCGCGCTGGGCCATAAGCCGCACGACAAGAAGGACCCGGCGACCCGCACCTTCCAGGCCGTGCGCATCCACATCAACGACGAGCTGGGCGAGCTCGAAGCCGGCCTTGCCGCGGCCGAGGCGCTGCTGGTGCCCGGCGGCGTGCTCGCGGTGGTGAGCTTCCACAGCTTGGAAGACCGCATCGTCAAGCAGTTCCTGCGCACCGCCAGCGGCGCGGGGCGCTCGGTCTCGCGCCACCTCCCCGGGGAAACCCCCGGGCCTGCGCCCACCTTCGCGCAAGTCTCCAAGGCTATTCGTCCTTCCGAGGACGAGATTGCGCGCAACCCCCGCGCGCGCTCGTCCACCTTGCGCCACGCCGTCCGTACCACCGCCGCCCCGAGGAGCCTCGCAGCATGATGAACAGCTCACAAGCCCGTTCGCTGGGTTGGGCCGCCGTTCTGGCGATCTGCCTTGCGGTCGTCACGGTGCTCAGTTTCAAGGTCCATGCGGTGAAGAGCGAGGTGCTGCTCGCCGAGCGCCAGCTGATCTCGCTGGAGCGCGAGAAGCTGCTGCTCGAAACCGAGTTCGAAACGCGCGCCAGCCAGCGCCAGCTTGCCGAGTGGAACCAGGTCGAGTTCGGCTATGATGCGCCGCGCGCCGGGCAGTTCCTCGACGGGGAGCGCCAGCTGGCGAGCCTCGGCGAAGTGCGCGGGCCCGATGCGCCCAACCCGATCCGCCTTGCCCGCGCCGATATCGGCGAGACGGCTGCCGGCGAGGCCGAGAGCGATGCTGCAATGCGCTCGCCGGTCTCGGGCGCGAAGGTCACGCTCGCCTCGGCCGGGACCGAGAAGGGCGCAGGCGCGGTGTTCACCCAGGCCTTCGGCGACTTCCTGATCGAAGCCTCGCCGATCCGCCCCGCCAAGGCAGAGACACCGCGCGTCGCCAAGGCGCTCGCCGCAAAAGGTCTGGGCGAATGAACATGATGGCGGTCTCCCTGACCGCCCCCATGAACGCTCCGCTGAGCGGGCGCGCCATTCATACCGCCACACCGGTCCCTGCGGGCCGCCTTCCGAGTGTTACCCTGCGCGCGCAGCTTCTTTGGCTGGCCCGCGTGCGGGTGTTGTGGCTGCTCGCGGGTTTTGCGGGGATCGCGCTGGTCGCGCTGCTGCGCATCGCCTCGCTCGGCTTTGCCGGAACCGCCCCGCAGCGCACCAGCCTCGAAGAGGCGCTGCTGCCCCCGCGCGGCGAGATCACCGACCGTAACGGCGCCCCGCTCGCGCGTGCCTTCCCGGCCTATTCCCTGTGGTTTGAACCGAGCGCAATGGGCGATAGTGGCTCGCCGCTGGTGCACGCCCCGCAGGAGGTCGCGCGTCAGCTGAAGGCGATCTTCCCCGATATCGACGAAGCGCGCATGGCCAAGCGCCTCGCCTCGGGCAAGGCGGGTTACCTGCGCCGCCGCATCCTGCCCGAGGAAGCCAACAAGGTCTTCGCGCTGGGCGAAGTCGCGCTCGAAATCCCGCGCGAGACGGATCGCTATTACCCGCAAGGCTCGCTTGCCGCGCACGTGCTTGGCTACGTGGTCGAGGACAAGGGCGGCGAGACCGGCATGGAGCAGGTACTTGACGCGCGCCTCAAGAACGCCGAACTGCGCACGCAGCCCGTCGCCCTGTCGATCGACGTGCGGGTGCAGGGCGCGCTCGAGGACGAACTGCGCCGCGGGATGCTCGCCACCAACGCGATCGGCGCTGCTGGCATCGTGCTCGATGTCGACACCGGCGAAGTGATGGCGATGGCGAGCCTGCCCGACTTCGACCCCAACGTCGCAGGCGCCTCTGGTCCGGTAAACGTGTTCAACCGCGCCACCAACGGCGTGTTCGAAATGGGCTCGACCTTCAAGCCGCTCACCGTGGCCGCCGCGATCGACGCCGGCGTGGTGCGCGATCTCAGCAAGCGGTGGGATGCGAGCCCCGTCTCGGTCGGCAAGCGCAGCATCAAGGATTCGCACAACATGGGGGCGAGCCTCAACGTGCCCGAGGCGCTGATCCACTCGTCCAACACCGTGACGGCGCGGGTCGGCGACGCGCTGGGCGCGACCAAGCTGCGCCAGACAATGGTCGACCTCGGCATGGACCGCCGCCCGATCATCGAGCTGCCCGCGCGCGGGCGTCCGATCTGGCAAGCAGGGCCGTGGAGCCGCGTCACCAACATGACCGTCGCATTCGGCCACGGCCTTGCAGTGACCCCGCTGCACCTCGCCTCGGCCTATGCCGCGATGGTCAATGGCGGCACTTGGCGCCCGGCGACGCTGATGAAGCTCGCGCCCGCCGATGTGCCGCGCGGGCACCGGGTGTTCAAGGAATCGACCTCCTCGCGGATGCGCCAGATGCTGCGCATGATCTCGCTCTACGGCACCGGCAGAAGCGCCGATGCGCCCGGCTACCGCGTGGGCGGCAAGACGGGCTCCGCCGAGAAGGCAGGCGTGGGCGGCTACAACAAGACCAAGGTCGTCTCCTCCTTCGCCGCCGCCTTCCCGATGGACGCGCCGCGCTATGTCGTCGTGGTGCTGCTCGACGAGCCCAAGGGCACGCTGGCCTCCAGCTTCCAGCGCACCGCCGCCTTCACCTCGGCCCCGATCGTCGGCAAGCTCGTCCCGCGCATCGGTCCGATGCTGGGCGTGCAACCGGATGACACCCGCGACGTCGATATCTCGGACCTGCGCTATCTGGTGGACAAGGGCGGCAAATGAGGCTGGGCGAGCTGCTGCGCATTGCTGGCTTGAACGGTGAGGGCGACAGTGTCGTCACCGGCTTTGCCATCGATCACCGCAAGGTCGCGCCCGGCACCGTGTTCGGCGCGTTTCAGGGCGCGGCGGTGAATGGCGAGGACTTCATTCCCGCCGCCATCGAAGCGGGCGCGATCGCCGTCGTTGCGCGGCCCGAGGCCAAGGTTGAAGGCGCGCTCCACATCGCCGACGCCAATCCGCGCAAGGCTTTCGCCCGGCTCGCTGCGGGGTTCTTCGCGCCTTACCCTTCCACCATTGTCGCGGTGACGGGGACCAACGGCAAGACCTCCTGCGTCGAGATGACCCGCCAGATCTGGCGCATGGCAGGCGAGCGCGCGGCGAGCATCGGAACGCTCGGCGTCACCACGCCCGACGGTTCGGTCTCGACCGGCCTCACCACCCCCGACATCGTCACCTTCCTCGCCAACATGGCAGGCCTTGCGCGCGAGGGCGTGACCCACGTCGCCTACGAGGCGTCGAGCCACGGTCTCTCGCAATACCGCAACGAGGGACTGACGCTGGCCGCGTCGGCCTTCACCAACTTCAGCCGCGACCACCTCGACTACCACGGCACGATGGAGGAATATTTCGCGGCCAAGATGCGGCTGTTCACCGAAGTCGTCGCTCCCGGCAGCCCGGCGGTGATCCATGACGCGGGCGACGCCTCGGAATGGACGGCCAAAGCCATTGCCCAAGCCGAGGCACGCGGGCTCAAGGTCATGAGCGTGGGCGAGGGCGGCCACTTCCTGCGGCTCGTTTCGCGCGAACCCGGGCAGTTGGGGCAGGTTCTTGTCATCGAGCATGAAGGCGAGACGCGGAAGGTCAACCTGCCGCTGATCGGAGCCTATCAGGCTGCCAATGCGCTGGTTTCCGCTGGCCTCGCTATGGCGACGGGCACGCCTGCCTCGGCGGTATTCGATGCGCTCTCCCGCCTCCAGCCGGTGCGCGGACGTCTGGAGCGCGCCGCGCTCAATGCCGCCGGCGCGCCTGCCTATGTCGATTACGCGCACACTCCCGATGCACTCGAAGCCGCCATCGCCGCTCTGCGCCCGCACGTGGCGGACGGCGGCCGCCTGATCGTGGTGTTCGGCGCAGGCGGTGATCGTGACACCGGCAAACGCCCCGAGATGGGCGAAGTCGCCGCGCGCGCCGCCGATCTCGCCATCGTCACCGACGACAACCCGCGCTCAGAGGACCCCGCGACCATCCGCGCCGCGATCCTCGTAGGCGCAGCCACCGGTGCCTTGCGCGACATCGGTGACCGCCGTGCCGCCATCGCTGCCGCAATTGGGGAAGCCGGGCCGCGCGACATTGTGCTGATCGCCGGCAAAGGCCACGAGCAGGGTCAAATATTCGGGTCTGGAGATAATATGCGGATCGAAGCTTTCGACGATGTCGAAGTGGCGCGCGCGTGCGCCGGAGGCCAATACTGATGAACGCGCCGCTCGCCCATCCGATGCTGCACGCCTGGCCCGTCACCGCCCGCGACGCCCTGCCGCTCGCGCTGTGGAGCGCGGCCGAAATCGAGGCCGCGACCGGCGGTATCGCCAGCCATGATTTTCAGGCCTCGGGCGTCGAAATGGACTCGCGCGATGTGAAATCGGGCGACCTGTTCGTCGCGCTGAAGGGCGAGGCGATGGACGGTCACAAGTTCCTTGAAGCCGCCTTTGCCAAGGGCGCGGTCGCTGCGATCGTCGACCGCGCGGTGGACTTCCCCCACGTGCTCGTCGCCGACACCACCAAGGCGCTGCACGACCTCGCCCACGCCGCGCGCGACCGCGCTGTCGAAGCAGTGAGGATCGGCATTACCGGATCGGTCGGCAAGACCGGCTTGAAAGAGGCGATCTTCGCCTGCCTCGACCGCGCCAGCCGCGGCGCGGCGCATCGCTCGGTGCGCAGCTACAACAATCATGTCGGCGTGCCTTTAAGCCTCGCCCGCATGCCCGCCCGCAGCCGCTTCGGCGTGTTCGAGATGGGCATGAACCACCAAGGCGAGATCGCGCCGCTCTCGGCGCACGCGAAGCCCCATGTGGCGCTGATCACCACCATCGCGCCTGCGCACATCGAGAACCTCGGCAGCCTCCAAGCCATCGCCGACGAGAAGTCGCAGATCTTCACCGGCCTGATGCCGGGCGGGGTCGCGATCATCCCCGCCGACAGCGAATGGGCCGAACGGATGATCGGCCATGCCAAGGCGCTGGGCGCGCATGTCGTCACCTTCGGCCGCGCCAAGACTGCCGACGTGCGGCTGCTCGATGCCATTCCGGCGGCGGGCGGCGGCTCGCTGGTCACCGCTGATCTCGGCGACCGGCGCATCTGCTACACCATCGCCGAGCCGGGCGAGCACTGGATCGTCAATTCGCTGGGCGTGATGGCGGCCGTGCGTGCAGCGGGCGGCGACCTTGCCAGTGCGGGCCTCGCGCTGGCCGAGATGGGCGGCCTCAAGGGTCGCGGCGCGCGTCACGAGATCGCGCTCGCGGGCGGCACGGCGCTGCTGATCGACGAGAGCTACAACGCCAACCCCGCTTCCATGCGCGCGACGCTCAAGGCGCTCGCCGCCACGACTGCGACCCGCCGCATCGCGGTGCTCGGTTCGATGAAGGAACTGGGCGACTTTTCCGATGCCTTCCACCGCCAGCTTGCAGATCCCATCATCGAGGCAGGCGTGACCCACGCGATCCTCGTAGGCGACGAGATGTTGGCGCTTGCGGACGAACTGGGGAAAGGTGGAAACCCCTCGCTTGGCAAGGGCCTCACCTTCGCGCATTGCGGGACACCTGCCGAGGCCATCGCGGCGCTTGCGCAGTTCGGCCTTGCGGCAGGTGATGCGGTGCTGGTGAAGGGTTCCAATTCGGTCGGATTGGGCAGGCTCGTTGCACATTATACCGAGGACGCCCGCACGGGAGGCTGACGCCTGCGGCCGCGGGCACCAAAGGAAGAATGAATGCTCTATCTGCTTGCCGAGTGGCTTGGCTTCGAAGGCATCCTCAATCTGGTTCGCTACCAGAGCTTCCGTGCGGGCGCGACGCTGATGACCGCGCTGGTGATCGGCCTGCTGATCGGTCCGCGCTTCATCAACATTCTGCGTGTGCGCCAGGGCAAGGGCCAGCCGATCCGCGAGGACGGGCCGCAGTCGCACCTCGCCAAGCGCGGCACGCCGACGATGGGCGGGCTGATGATCCTCGTGTCGCTCACGCTCTCGCTGCTGATCTGGATGAACCTGTCGAGCCCCTTCGTGTGGGCGTGCTTTGCGGTGACCATCGGCTTCGGGATGATCGGCTTCCTCGACGATTACGACAAGGTCTCCAAGAACAGCCATGCAGGCGTTCCGGCCCGGGTGCGGCTGGCGGCGGAGTTCGTGGTGGCAGGCATCGCCTCTTGGCTGATCGTCAGCCAGATCAACACCAATATCTACCTGCCCTTCCTCACCGGCGTGAGCATCCCGCTGGGGCCGGCCTATTATGTCTTTGCCGCCTTCGTGATCGTCGGCGCGGGCAATGCGGTGAACCTCACCGACGGGCTGGACGGCCTTGCAATCATGCCGGTGATCATCGCCGCGGGCACCTTCGCGATCATCTGCTATCTGGCGGGACGGGCTGACTATTCCAACTACCTCGGCATCCCGCACGTGCCGGGCGCGGGTGACCTTGCGATCTTCTGCGCGGCGATCATGGGGGCGGGCCTCGCCTTCCTGTGGTTCAACGCGCCGCCTGCCGCGGTGTTCATGGGTGACACCGGCTCGCTGGCTCTGGGCGGCGCGCTGGGCGCGATCGCGGTCGCCTCGCACCACGAGGTCGTGCTGGCGATCGTCGGCGGGCTGTTCGTGCTCGAGGCGGTGAGCGTGATCGTGCAGGTGTTCTGGTTCAAGCGCACCGGCAAGCGCGTCTTCAAGATGGCGCCGATCCACCACCATTTCGAGCAGCTCGGCTGGAGCGAGAGCAAGGTCGTGATCCGCTTCTGGATCATCGCCATCGTGCTTGCGCTGATCGGCCTCTCCACGCTGAAACTGCGATAAGGGAGCGGCGCGCGGCGTGATCACCTCCCCCGCCTTTGCCGGCAAGCGTTACGCGGTGCTCGGCCTCGCGCGCTCCGGCGCGGCGGCGGCCGAGGCCTTGCTGGCGAGCGGCGCGGAAGTGATCGGCTGGGACCGCCAGCCCCATGCGCGCGAAGTGTTCGAGGGTCGCAGCCGGCTGATCGACCCGCTGGAGCTCGACCTCACAGGGTTCGCGGGCGTGGTCGTCTCGCCGGGCGTGCCGCTGAACTCGCACCCCATCGGCCCGCATACGTGGCAATATGGCCTGCCGGTCATCGGCGACATCGAACTCTTCGCCGAGGCCCGCGCCAGCCTGCCGCCGCACAAGGTGGTCGGCATCACCGGCACCAACGGCAAGTCGACCACCACCGCGCTCACCCACCACATCCTCAAGACCGCGGGCGTGCCTTGCGTGATGGGCGGCAATATCGGCGATCCGATCCTTGGGCAGGAACCCTTGCCCGAAGGCGGGGTCTACGTGCTCGAACTGTCGAGCTTCCAGATCGACCTCACCTTCACGCTCGATTGCGACATCGCGGCGCTGACCAACATCACCCCCGACCACCTCGACCGCTACGCCGACTTTGCGGCCTATGCGGCATCGAAGGAGCGGTTGTTCCAGATGCAGTCGGGCGGCTCGACCGCGATCATCTGCGACGAGGACGCGCCGAGCCTCGCCGTCGCCGACCGGCTGGCTGAGGCAGGCAAGCCGCTGGTGCGGGTCAAGACCGCCGACCTCGAAGCGGCAGGAATGGCCGAGGGCCGCTCGCCCTCGCTCGCAGGGCCGCACAATGCGCAGAATGCGTCCGTCGCGGTGGCGATCTGCCGCCAGCTTGGTCTGACCGATGCACAGATCAGCGCAGGCCTCGCCACCTATGGCGGCCTGCCGCACCGCATGGAGCGGGTCTGCGAGGCCAAGGGCGTCACCTATATCAACGACAGCAAGGCGACCAACGCGGCCTCGGCTGCCCCGGCGCTCGCTGCCTTCCCGCCTGATCCTGCCATTAACGGCGGTGCCCCGCGCATCCACTGGATCGTCGGCGGGCTTCCCAAGGAAGACGGGCTGGGCGCCTGCGCCGACCATCTCGGCAATGTCGCCGCCGCCTATACCGTGGGCGAGGCCGGGCCGATGTTCGCCGACCTGCTCGAAGGGCAGGTAAAGGTCGAACGCTGCGAGCTCATCAGCGAGGCCGTGCGCCGCGCCGAGGAAGTCGCGCTGCCCGGCGAGGTGGTGCTGCTCAGCCCCGCCTGCGCGTCCTACGACCAGTTCCGCGACTACGAGAAGCGCGGCCACCACTTCCGCCAGATGGTCGGCGTGATCACCGGCTGCGAAACCTGCGCCGAAGTGCCCGCGCGGAGCATCCTGCCATGACCGTTCCGTTCGACGCAGCGCCCCTGCGCGGCAGCGGCGGCTACCTCCCGCCCGCCACGGTGTCCCGGCGCTGGCGCGACATGGCGCGCGTGTGGTGGCGCGAGATCGACAAGGTGCTGCTGCTGCTCATCCTTGTGCTGATGGGGATAGGCTTGATCGCGGTCGCCGCCGCCTCGCCCGCGAGCGCCGACCAGCTCTCGACCGCCAAGGAGCGGCTCGACGGCTTCATGTTCCTGAAGCGGCACATCGTCTTCCAGCTGATGGGACTGACGCTGATGATCGGCCTCAGCTTCCTCAGCCGTGATCAGGCGCGTAGATTTGGCATTCTGGTCGGCGCGATCATGCTCGCGCTGCTGTTCGTGGTGCCGATCATCGGCGAGGAGAAGAACGGCGCGAAGCGGTGGATCAATGTCGGCATGAGCCTTCAGCCGTCCGAGTTCCTGAAGCCCGGCTTCGCGATCATCTGCGCGTGGATCCTGAGCTGGCGCGTGCGCGATCCCGGCCTGCCGGTGATCTGGTACGTGACCGGCTTCTTCGGCCTGATCGCCGGGCTGCTGATGCTCCAGCCGAATCTCGGGGACGCGATCCTGTTCGGCGGGATCTGGCTCGTCATGGTGCTGCTCGCCGGGATGCAGTGGCAGCGCATCGCCTTGCTCGGCGGGGTGGGCGTGGTTGGCCTGACGCTCGCCTACATGTTCTACGACAATGCCCGCCACCGTATCGACGGGTTCCTCGGCGGAGGCACGGCCTTCGATCAGGTCGACCTCGCCCAGCGCACCATCACGGCTGGCGGCTGGACGGGGACGGGTCTGTGGCTCGGCATCCGCAAGATGAACCTGCCCGAGGCCCACACCGACTACATCTTCTCGGTGATAGGCGAGGAGTTCGGACTGATCATGTGTGCGATCATCGTGCTGCTCTACTGCGGCCTCGTGCTGCGCGCGCTGTCGCGGCTGGTGGGCGAGGACAACCTCTTCGCGCTGCTCGCCGCCGCCGGCCTGATCACCCAGTTCGGCGGGCAGGCCTTCATCAACATCCTCGTCAACCTGAAGCTGTTCCCCTCCAAGGGCATGACCCTGCCGCTGATCTCCTACGGCGGTTCATCGACACTGGCGGTGTGCTTCACGCTTGGGCTATTGCTGGCGATCACCCGGCGCAACCCGTTCCTCGCCCGCGAGGGGACGAGCCTGCGCGACCTGATCGAACGCAAGGATACGAGCGCATGACCAGCGAACCCCGAACCGGAGCCTCACGCCACTACGTGCTCGCCGCGGGCGGTACGGGCGGGCACCTCATCCCCGCCTTCGCGCTCGCCACCGAGCTGCACCAGCGCGGCCACCACGTGGCGCTGATTACCGATGCACGCGGAGCGATGCTGCCGGGCAAGCCCGAGTTCCTGCCCACCCACGTTCTGCCCGCCGGGCGTTTCGGCAAGAACCCGATGGGCTGGCCCGCCGCGATCCGCGCGGTGCTGGACGGGCGCGCGATGGCGCTGCGCCTGTTCGAGAGCTTCGAGCCTTCCGCCATCGTCGGCTTCGGCGGCTATCCTGCGCTGCCCGCGCTGCTCGCCGCGACCTCCGCCAAGCTGCCGAGCGTCGTCCACGAACAGAATGCCGTGCTCGGCCGCGTGAACCGCCTGCTGGCCGGACGGGTGGATGCGATCGCGACCTCATACGAGAACGTCGACCGCCTCAACCCAAAGCACGCCGGTAAAGTGCATCTCGTCGGCAATCCGGTGCGTGCCGAGGTGCTCGCCCTGCGCGAACAGGACTTCCCCGCCTTTACCGAGGAGAGCCTGCTTCGCATCCTCGTCACCGGCGGTTCGCAGGGGGCCAGCATCCTGTCGCAGGTTGTGCCCGATGGCCTCGCCATGCTCCCGCCCGCCTTGCGCCAGCGGTTGCAGGTCACCCAGCAGTGCCGCCCTGAAGACCTTGAGGCGGTGCGCAAACGCTATGCCGAGCATGGCATTCCGGCTGAACTCGGCACCTATTTCGAAGATATGCACGAACGGCTCGCCGACGCGCACCTGTTCATCGGCCGCGCGGGCGCATCGACGATTGCCGAGCTGACCGCGGTGGGCCGCCCCGCCATCCTCATCCCGCTGCCCATCGCCACCGACGATCACCAGGCGGTCAACACCCGCGAGATGGTCAAGGCAGGCGGCGCGCGGATGATCCGGCAGGAGGCGTTCCAGCCCAAGGAGCTCGCCAAGCAGATTCAGGCGATGGCGATGAACCCGCAGAGCCTCGCCAATGCCGCGCACTGCGCCTTCAACTGCGGGCGGCCTGACGCGGCGAGAGACCTCGCCGACCTCGTCGAAAGCATGAGCGGGATCGACCTGATGGACGTGATCCGCGTCGGCGAGGCGGGTCCGGTGGCCGCGACCACGCGCGCTTCGACAAGTTCGGCGCGCAAGGCCGCCAAGGAGCAGGCAGACCTATGAAAGGCGTCGGCACCGACATCGGCACCATCCACTTCGTCGGCATCGGCGGGATCGGCATGTCGGGCATCGCCGAGGTGATGCACAACCTCGGCTACAAGGTGCAGGGTAGTGACATTTCGGAAGGCCCCAGCGTCGAGCGCCTGCGCGCACGCGGCATCACGGTTCACGTGGGCCATGTGCGCGAGAACGTGGAAGGGGTGGCGGTGGTCGTCACCTCCACCGCCGTGCGCCGCACCAATCCCGAAGTTGCGGCAGCCTTGGAAGCGCGCATCCCCGTGGTGCGCCGCGCCGAGATGCTCGCGGAGCTGATGCGCCTGAAGTCCACCGTCGCGGTGGCAGGCACACACGGCAAGACCACCACCACCAGCATGATCGCCACTTTGCTCGATGCGGGCGGGATCGACCCGACCGTCATCAACGGCGGGATCATCGAGCAATATGGCTCCAACGCGCGGCTGGGCGACAGCGACTGGATGGTCGTGGAAGCCGACGAGAGCGACGGCAGCTTCCTGCGATTGGACGGCACGATCGCGGTCGTCACCAATATCGACCCCGAACACCTCGACCACTATGGCGACTTCGACGGGGTGAAGCGCGCCTTCGTGGAGTTCATCCACAACGTGCCCTTCTACGGCGCGGCGGTGCTGTGCGTTGACCACCCCGAGGTGCAGGCCGTGATCGGCAAGGTGCGCGACCGCAAGGTCGTGACCTACGGCTTCTCGCTGCAGGCCGACATCTGCGGGGTGAATGTGCATTCCGCTGACGGGGGCAACAGCTTTGACGTGATCGTGCGCCAGCGGGGTCTCGAGGACCGCCGGATCGAGGGCGTGCACCTGCCTATGCCCGGCCGCCACAATGTCCAGAATGCGCTCGCCGCCATCGCCGTGGCGATCGAGATGGGCTGCTCGGACGAGGTGATCCGCACCGGCTTTGCCCGTTTCGGCGGGGTGCGGCGGCGCTTCACCAAGGTTGGCTCTGTGGCGGTGGACGGCGGCAACGTCACCATGATCGACGACTACGCCCACCACCCGGTCGAAATCCGCGCCGTGCTCGCCGCCGCGCGCGAGGCTGTGGGAGCTTCCGAGGGCCGCGTGATCGCAGTCGCCCAGCCGCATCGCTATTCACGCCTCAACGACCTGATGGGCGAGTTCCAGTCCTGCTTCGACGATGCCGACATCGCCTATGTCGCCCCGGTCTATCCGGCGGGCGAGGAACCGCTTCCCGGCGTCGACCACACCGCGCTGGTCGCGGGCATGAAGGCTCGCGGTCACCGCGCCGCGCGCGAGATCGCCGGGGCCGATGCGCTTGCCGATATCCTCGCGAGCGAAATTCAGCCGGGCGACATCGTCGTGTGCCTCGGCGCGGGCGACATCACCAAGTGGGCGGCGGGCCTTGCCCCCGCGATCACCGCCAAGCGGGGCGCTGAATGAACCAGCCGGGCGACACCTGGATTAGCGGCTCTGGCGAGGCCCCGACCTGCGCGGTCGAAGGTGCCGTGGGCGCGCCCGTGCCGCTCGAGGGCATCCGCGGCAAGCTGACCTGCAAGGCACCGCTCGCGCCCTATACTTGGTTCAAGACTGGAGGCCCCGCCGACTGGCTGTTCGAGCCCGCCGACCTTGAAGACCTCAAGAGCTTCCTCGAACGGCTCGATGGCGAGATTCCGGTGATGGCCTTGGGCCTCGGCTCCAACATGATCGTGCGCGACGGCGGCGTGCCCGGCGTGGTGGTGCGGCTCGGCAAGGCCTTCGCGGGCGTCACGCATTCGGGCGAGATGGAGCTGACCTGCGGCGGCGGGGCGAGCGGCATTCTGGTGGCCTCGACCGCGCGCGACCTCGGCATCGCGGGCCTCGAATTCCTGCGCGGCATCCCCGGCACGGTCGGCGGCTTCGTGCGCATGAACGGCGGCGCTTACGGGCGCGAAGTGGCTGACGTGCTGCTCGACTGCGCGGTGATCCTTCCCGACGGCAACTTCATCACGCTCAATGCCGAGGAACTCGATTACTCCTACCGTCACTCGGCCCTGCCCGATGGCGCGATCGTCGTCTCGGCGCGCTTCAAGGGCCACCCGGGCGATCCCAAGGAGATCGGCGCGGAGATGGACCGCATCGCCGCCGCGCGCGAGGCCTCGCAGCCGCTGCGCACCAAGACCGGCGGATCGACCTTCAAGAACCCCGAAGGCCACAAGGCCTGGCAACTTGTCGACGAAGCCGGATGCCGCGGCCTCAAGCTGGGCGGCGCGCAAGTGAGCGAGAAGCACACCAACTTCCTCATCAACACCGGCGACGCCACCAGCGCGGACATCGAAGGGCTGGGCGAGATGGTGCGCGACAAGGTCTACGCCCAGACGGGCGTGAGCCTCGAGTGGGAAATTCAAAGAGTGGGACGCCCGTGACTTTCGATAAGCCCCTCCACGTCGCAGTCCTGATGGGCGGCTGGGCGAACGAGCGCCCCGTCTCGCTGATGAGCGGCGGGGGCGTCGCCGATGCGCTGGAATCGCGCGGGCACAAAGTCACCCGCATCGACATGGGCCGCGACGTTGCCCTGAAGCTGGCGGAAGCCAAGCCCGATGTCGTGTTCAACGCGCTCCACGGCGTTCCCGGCGAGGACGGGACGGTGCAGGGGATGCTCGACCTGATGGGGCTCGCCTATACGCACTCGGGCCTCGCCACCTCGGTGATCGCGATCGACAAGCAGCTGACCAAGCAGGCGCTCGTTCCCCACGGCATCCCCATGCCGGGCGGGCGGATCGTGACCCGCGAGGAGCTGTACGAGCGCGACCCCCTGCCGCGCCCCTATGTGCTGAAGCCGGTCAACGAAGGTTCGTCCGTGGGCGTCGCGATCGTCACCGCGGACAGCAATGTCGGCAACCCGATCAGCCCCGATGCCAAGGGCCCGTGGCAGGAATTCGCCGAGCTGCTCGCCGAGCCCTTCATCAAGGGCAAGGAACTCACCGCCGCCGTGCTCGATGGCCCCGATGGCCCGCGCGCGCTCGGCGTTACCGAACTGGTGATCGACAACGGCTTCTACGATTACGAGCACAAGTACACCGCCGGGCAGACGGTCCACGTCTTCCCCGCCAAGCTGCCGCCAGAGATCACCGCTCTGTGCGAGGCCTATGCCGTCAAGGCGCATCAGGTGCTCGGCTGCCACGGCACCAGCCGCACCGATTTCCGCTGGGACGAGGAGGCGGGCGAGGACGGATTGTTCGTGCTCGAAACCAACACCCAGCCGGGCATGACGCCGCTTAGTCTCGTGCCCGAACAGGCGGCGGCCTGCGGCATTTCCTATGCCGATCTGGTCGAGATGCTGGTCGCCGAGGCGCTGCGGGTGCACGCTCTCAAGCAGGGAGGCACGCATGGCGCAGCAAATCCGGCGTAACGGCACCTCAGGTGTCCGCCGCGTCGCCAAGGCGCAGAGCCGCAGCCTCACCGCCCGCAAGGCGCGCGGATCGGCGAGCGGTGTGATCGACCGCGCGATGGGCATCCTGCCCTTCACCGAGGAGCAATGGAGCCGCATCTGGCTCGCCGCGATCATCGGCGGGGCCGTCGGTGTCGCTTTCATCATCGCCAGCCTCGCCGGCGTGCCCGCGCTGGCACAGGCGCAGGTGGCCAAGATCGCCGCCGACGCGGGCTTCGAGGTGCGCCACGTGCGCGTCACCGGCACATCGCGGATGGACGAGCAGCAGGTCTATGCCCGCGCGCTCGCCACCCGCAACCAGGCCATGCCCGATGTCGACATCGCCAAACTACGCGAGGAACTGCGCACGCTGCCGTGGGTGAAGGACGCGCGGGTCTCGATCCAGCTGCCCCACACCCTCGCCATCGACATCGTCGAGCGCGAGCCGCACGCGGTGCTCGAAAAGCCCGACCGGCTGATGCTGATCGACGCGGCCGGCGTGGAGCTTGAACCCGTCGCGGCCGACAAGGCCAAGGGGATGCTCCACCTTGCAGGCCCGGGCGCCGGGCGTCAGGCCGAGGCGCTCGAGACGTTGCTCGCCGCCGCCCCTGCTCTTGCTCCCAAGGTCGAGGCCGCAGAATGGGTCGGCAACCGCCGCTGGAATCTCACCTTCACCACCGGACAACTTCTCGCGCTTCCCGAAGGCGAAGTCGAAGCCGCGACCGCGCTGGTCAAGTTCGCGCGGCTGGACGGCAAGAACCGCCTGCTGGGCGGCAAGGTCATCGCTTTCGACATGCGCACGCCGCCGCGGCTGTACCTCCGCCTGCCCGATGCGGTGGGCAAGCCAAAGGACGTCGCCGCTCCCAAGGAAGGGGAGACCACCTGATGGCCGCCAATTCCTCCAGCCGCGCAGCACCGCCGCGCCGTCTCGCCCGCACCTATGCGGCGGTGAACATCGGTAGCTTCCGCATCTCGGCTATGATCGTCGGCGAGACCGAGACGGGTGAATTGCAAGTGCTCGGCAGCGGCCACCGCGCCAGCGCCGGGATCAAGCGCGGCTATGTCACCGACATGGGCGCCGCCGCCCACGCAATCCGCGATGCTGTCGAGCGCGCCGAGCGCAGCGCCGGAACCCCTGTGCGCTCTGTGTGGATCGCCTGCGCAGGCGCAGGGCTCGCCAGCCATGTGGTCGCGGTCGACATCGAGATCGGCGGACGGCGGATCGAGGACGAGGATGTCGAGCAGCTGCTGATCGAGGCGCAGGACATGATCCAGCCCGACGGCCGCCGCGTGCTCCATGCCCAGCCTGCGCATTACACGCTCGACGGCGCCCACGGCGTTGCCAACCCGCGCGGGCTGCATGCCGAGCGGCTGGGGGTCGATATCCACGTGATGCTGGCCGATGGCGCGCCGGTGCGGAACCTCACCGAGGCCGTGCAGAACGCACATCTCGAAGTAGAGGGCGTGGTCGCCGCCCCGCTCGCCGCGGGCCATGCCTGCCTTACGCCCGAGGAACGCGAGCTTGGCGTCGCGCTGGTCGAGATCGGCGCGGATATCACCAATGTCGCGGTGTTCGCGGGCGGAATGCTGCTCGGCTTGCAGGCCGTGCCGATGGGCTCGGGTTCGATCACCGACGCGATCGCCAGCAGCTTCGGCATCCGCCGCTCGCAGGCAGAGCGCCTCAAGTGTGTTGCCGGATCGGCAGTCGCCAGTCCCTCCGATCACCGCGAGCTGATTCCGGTCAGCGCACCCGGCGATGGCGGCGAGAGCACGCCTGCCGGACCGCTGGCGCGCGGGGCAGATGACAAGAACCGGATCGTCCGCGCCGAGCTCGTTGCCGTGGTCACCCAGCAGCTTGCTGTGCTGACAGGAGAGATCGGCAAGGCGTTGAAAACCATCGGCTTCTCCGGCAGCCGCGCGGGGCAGGTGGTGCTGACCGGCGGCGGCGCGGAGCTCGCCGGGATGGCCGATTTCATGCAGGGCGCGCTCGGCCAGCCGGTGCGGCTCGGACGTCCGCCGCAGCTGACCGGGATGCCCGAAGCGCACCATGCGCCGGGCTTTGCGACGCTTGCCGGACTGTGCCTTTACGCTGCCGACGACCCGGTCGATATCCGCGCCATAGGCACGGGGCGCGGGGGGGTGTACAAGGCTTTCGCACCCGAGAAAGGGTTCATGGCGCTCGTCATGCGGGCGATGCGCGCGGCGCGCGAGTATTTCTAGGCGACCTGCCCACTGTGGATAAGGGCTTTGCCGCTATAAAATGATGACACTGAATATGTCAGAGACGCTATAAGCGGGGGAATAGGATGATAAATTCGCGATCCCGCACCTGGAGGACCAGCTGATGAGCATCAATATCGGACCCGCGGTGACTGACGATCTGCGCCCCCGCATCACTGTCATCGGCATCGGCGGCGCCGGCGGTAACGCCATCGCCAACATGATCGCGGCCGAGATCGAGGGCGTCGAGTTCGTCGTCGCCAACACCGATGCGCAGGCGCTCAGCACCTCGCCGGCGGAGCGCCGCATCCAGCTCGGGCCCGACATCACCGGCGGCCTCGGCGCGGGCGCTCGCCCTGAAGTGGGCAAGGCCGCGGCGGAGGAAACCACCTCCGACATCGAAAAGGCGCTCGAAGGCGTCAACATGTGCTTCATCGCGGCGGGCATGGGCGGAGGCACCGGCACTGGCGCCGCGCCCGTCATCGCCGAAGCCGCGCGCCGCATGGGCGTGCTGACCGTTGGCGTGGTCACCAAGCCCTTCCTGTTCGAAGGCACGCGCCGGATGCGCGCCGCCGAAGCCGGGATCGAAGAGCTACAGCGCCACGTCGATACGCTGATCGTCATCCCCAACCAGAACCTGTTCCTGGTCGCCAAGGCCGAGACCACCTTCAAGGAAGCCTTCCAGCTTGCCGACGAAGTGCTCCAGCAGGGCGTCCGCTCGATCACCGACCTGATGGTCATGCCGGGCCTCATCAACCTCGACTTTGCCGACGTGCGCTCTGTCATGAGCGAAATGGGCAAGGCGATGATGGGCACGGGCGAGGGTGAGGGCGAGAACCGCGCGCTCGACGCGGCGGAGCAGGCCATTGCCAACCCGCTGCTCGACGGTGTCAGTATGGCCGGCGCCAAGGGTGTCATCATCTCGATCATCGGCGGCGAGGATATGCGCCTGCTCGAAGTCGACGAAGCCGCGAACCACATCCGCGAGCTGGTGGATGAAGACGCGAACATCATCTGGGGTTCGGCCTTCAATCCTGACCTCAAGGGCAAGATCCGCGTCTCGGTGGTCGCCACCGGGATCGAGCAGGGCGCGATCGGTTCGATGGACCGCCCGCAGTCGGTCTCGCTCGGCGGCGCACGCGCGCCCAAGCGCCCGGTGCTCGAGCTTTCGGAGGACGAGGGCCTCGTCGAGCTGCCCCCCGTCGAGGACACCTATTACGAGGCGCCCGTGACGGCGCCGGCCCAAACCGCGGGAATGCCGAGCTTCGATCTCGGCGCGCCCCCGGCGGCGAGCTTCGAAGACGACGAGGACGACATGCTCGACCTCGCCGAAGAGGCCGAAGCCGATGACGAGGACGGCACCTACGCCCCCGTCGCGCCTTTCGAGCTGACCGGGATGCAGGCCGGTGACGGCTACGGCGAGGAATATGACGACGACGTCGACGGTATCGTCGACCCGCTCGCCGGGTTGCGCGCCGCTGACGAGGCCAGCCTCGGCTTTGGCGCTCCTGCCGTGACGCCGCCAGCCGCAGAAGAACCGCTCGATCTCGACGATGGTTATACCCCCTACAGCGAAGCCGATGAGGAGCTTGAAGGCCCCGAGCAGGACGACCTTCTCGCCAGCGCCGACCGGCTCGCGGCGGAAGACCGTCCGGTCGAAGCCAAGCTTGGCGGCGGACGGCGACGCTCGCTGCTCGGCGGCGGCGAGGGCGGTGCAGGCGGCGGCGGTGGTGGTGGCGGTGCGACGGGCGGCAGCACGCTGTTCGAGCGCATGGCCAACCTCTCTCGCAGCACCGCACGCGATGAAGATGACGATGACGGCGACGATGATGGCCCGGCGCTCAGCATTCCGCGCTTCCTCGGCCGCCAGAACAACCAGTAACACACAGCCCTCACCGCCATCCGGCGCGCGCGTGGCCCTGTCGGTCGCGCGGAGCGGCGAACCCTCTGGCGGGCGGCGCGGGGCAGGATAGAACACGAGCCATGCTGTCGCGCCTCCCTGCAGCAAGCGCCCTTGCGCTGGCCTTCGCCCTGCTCCCCGCAGGTGCGGGTGCCCAGGACAGCGTCGGGCAGCCCGTGGTGCAGGCGCTCCCCGCTCCTGAAGTCCAGCGCCTCAACCGTGCCCTCCTCGCGCTCGCAAAGGAGCCGCGTGACCGCGATACGCTGATCGAGGCGGGGCAGGCGGCACTCGGCGTCGACGATCTGGAAGCGGCGATCGGCTTTTTCGGCCGTGCGGCGGAAGTCGATCCGGGCAGTCCCGGCGTCGCGCAGGGGCTCGGCTCGGTCTACCTGCGCTCGGGCCGGGCGGGAGAAGCCCTGGTGCAGTTCGACCGCGCGCTGGCCGCTGGCGTTCCCGAACAGGCGGTGCAGACCGACCGCGCGCTGACACTCGACCTCGTCGGCGAGCCGATCGCCGCGCAGGAAGCCTATGTCCGCGCGCTCCAGCTCGATCCCGCCAATGACGAGGCGCGACGGCGGCTGGCGATCAGCTATGCGATCACCGGCAACCGCGCGCGCTTCGAGGAGGCCTTGCGCCCGCTGGTCGACCGGCGCGACATGGCGGCCCAACGCGCGCGCGCCTTCGGCCTTGCGATCCTCGGCGATGCGGACCGCGCCACCGCAATCGTCGAGCAGGTCATGCCGCGCGATCTCGCCACGCGGCTGGTGCCCTATCTCGGCTACATGCCGCGCCTGACCAAGCCGCAGCAGGCGGCCGCCGCAAACCTCGGGATTTTCCCGCGCGCCGCCGATATCGGCCGCGACGATCCGCGCCTCGCCCGATTCGCTGCTGAGGAGCGTGCCGAGAGCCGTCTGGCACCGACGGGAGCGCCGCTCGGTTCGGCTCCGGCGACGCCTGCTCCCGCCAAACCGGCACCGGCCCGCGTGGCGACGGTCACGCCGGTCAGGACGGCGGTGGCTCCCCCGAAGCCCGCGCAGCCGCGCGTCGCGGACGCATTTGCCGATCTCGGCGCGCCGCTTCCCGATGCCCGCGCGGGCGCCGATGCGGTCGACATCTCGCGAATCGAAGTGCGGCGCGAGCTGGCGGTGCAGACCGCGCCTGCTCCGGAAGCCGCCAAACCCGCAGCCAAGCCGGCGGAGAAGCCCAAGAAGAAAGAGCCGCCCAAGCCGGTCCATCCCAGCCGCATCTGGGTGCAGGTCGCCACGGGCCGCAAGATCGACGCGCTCGCCTTCGACTGGAAGCGCATCGCCAAGCAGGGCGGCGCGCCGCTCGCCAAGCTCAAACCGGCCACCGCGCGCTGGGGGCAGGCCAACCGTCTGCTGGTCGGCCCGCTAGCAAGCCGTGACAAGGCCGAGGAACTGGTCCGCGCACTCAAGAAGAAGGACATGGACGTGTTCCTCTACGTGAGCGCGGAAGGCGAGGAAGTTCAGCCAATTAAGTAGTGCGGCTCGCGTGTTCTCCAGTTTCTGTGCACAGGCTTTGCACAGCTCTGTCCAATTCTCCCCAGCCGCTCCTGCCCATGTGATTGCCAAGCGCCCCGCTTCCCGTCCAATCCTCGGCTCGATGGTTCCCCCGACCCCCACCACACCCGCGAAAGCCCGGCCATGAGAGCGCAAGACATGGACTACACCGCCGAGGACGATGCCGCCCCCGTCGATATGCTCGCCAGCCTGTTCGCGGCGCGCGGATGGCCATGCGAGATGGTCTCCGACGACGAGATGACCGGCGAGGTCCAGGGCAGCTGGGCCAATTACCAGCTGCGGGCGATCTGGCGGGCCGAGGACGGCGTGTTGCAGTTCCTGTGCCTGCCCGACATCCGCGTCACCGACGACAAGCGCGCGGCGGCCTACGAGCTGCTGTGCCTCGTCAACGAGCAGATGTGGCTCGGCCACTTCGACATCTGGTCGAACGGCGACGTGCTGCTCTACCGCCACGGCGCGCTGCTGGGCGATCATGGTCGCCTCAGCCTCGACATGGCGCAGGCGCTGGTGGAAAGCGCGATCGACGAATGCGACCGCTTCTACCCCGCCTTCCAGTTCGTGCTGTGGGGCGGCAAGACCCCGCGCGAGGCGCTCGAAGCGGCGATGGTCGACGCGGCGGGCGAGGCTTAACGCGACCTCCGCTCGGGCTGAGCTTGTCGAAGCCCCGTACTTTGCTTAGCGATCGGGCACTGAAGAAGGACGACCCTTCGACAGGCTCAGGGCGAACGGGTGTTGTGACATGAACCACCTCCTCATCATCGGCTGCGGCAACATGGGCGGGGCGATGCTTGCCGGATGGCTCGCGGCGGGTGAACCGCCGGCGCGTTTCGCGGTGCTCGATCCCGCACTGCCGGAGGCGCCCGCGGGCGTGAACCTGTACCGCGATGCGGCTGAGGTTCCCGGCACGCATGACGCCGTGCTGCTCGGTTTCAAGCCGCAGCAATTTGGGCAACTCGGGCCGGGGTTGCAGGGCGTGACTGCGGGCGTCGCAGTCTGCTCGCTGCTCGCAGGGATCACGCTCGATCAGCTTGCCGCGGCCTTCCCGTCGGCGAGGGCGCACGTGCGGGTCATGCCCAATCTCGCGGCGCGGATCGGCAAGTCGCCGGTTATCCTCGCAGAGCGCGGCCTCGATGCGGACGAGCGCGATGCCGCATTCGCCCTGTTCGATACCCTCGGCAGCGCCGTGTGGCTCGCGGACGAGGCGCAGTTCGATCTCGTCACTGCGCTCGCGGGGTCGGGGCCGGGCTTTGTCTACCGCTTCATCGACGCGCTGGCGGGCGCGGCCATCGACCTCGGGCTGGATGCCGCCACCGCCGACGCCCTTGCGCTCGCCACGGTCGAAGGTGCAGCGGCACTCGCGGCGGCGTCCGATGCCGGCCCCTCGACCCTCGCCGACCGCGTGGCGAGCCCCGGCGGCATGACCCGCGAGGGGCTCGATGTACTCGATGAAGGCGCTGCGCTGCGGGAGCTGCTCACGGCGACCTTGCGCGCTACCCGCGACAAGGGCGCGGCCTTGTCACGCGGCGCTTAATATTAACAAGCGTTAAGCTGAACGGTTTGCACGCTTTGCAATCCGGTTTCGCTTGAAATGCGCTACCGAAACCCCGATATTCGCAACACTGACGAGCACGGGCGTTTCCGTGCTCCGGTTTGGAAAGGCTAAGGGTTTCGCAATGGCTGACTGGAATGACACTTCGCGCAATGAGCAGCGGTTCGGCTCCGTGCCCCGCGCCGGCGGCGACGTTGCCGGCCGGGCGGGATATGACGAGGGCCTGCGTTCGCACATGCTCTCGATCTACAACTACATGACCTCGGGCATCCTGCTGACCGGGATCGTTGCGCTGCTGGCGTTCACCACTGGCACGGCGGAAACGATCTTCACAGGCGGCGTCCTGCGCTGGATCGTCGCGCTTTCGCCGATGGCCATCGTCTTTGCGATGAGCTTCGGCGCGAACCGCTTCTCGGCTGGCACGCTCCAGCTGATGTTCTGGGGCTTTGCCGCGCTGATGGGCCTGTCGCTCTCGTCGGTGTTCCTGGTCTACACCGGGGGCTCGATCGCGACGACCTTCTTCGCCACGGCGGCGGCCTTTGCCGGCCTGTCGCTCTACGGCTACACGACCAAGAAGAACCTGTCCGCCATGGGCAGCTTCCTCATTATGGGCGTGATCGGCCTGATCGTGGCGATGCTGCTGAACATGTTCCTGCAGTCGCCTGCGTTCCACTATGCGATCAGCTTCATCGGCGTGCTGATCTTTGCGGGTCTCACCGCTTATGACACGCAGCGCCTGAAGAACGAGTACCAGTATCTGCGCGGCACCGAGTTTGCCGGCAAGGCCGTGATCCTCGGCGCGCTGAGCCTCTATCTGGATTTCATCAACATGTTCCAGTTCCTGCTCAGCTTCCTCGGCAACCGCGAGTAACGGGCGCGGACAGACTTTCGGGGGCATAACGGCCCGCCGCAAGAATGTTGAAATATCGGATGCCCGGAGGCCCCTAAAGGCTTCCGGGCATTTGCTTTGTTAACCATCGCGGCTATCGGGGCGCTTCAGGCTGGAGCAAGCTGGGCGTGCCCATTGTTGCGCGCTCGCAGCGTTTTACAGAACGAAGCAGGAGAGTACCCCCTCATGAGCGCGCCCGCCCACACGCCTCCCACCCGCACGCCCGTCGGTCTTACGATCACCGCATTGGCGGGTGCTGCGCTGCTCGCAGGCTGCGCTGCCAAGACCCCTCCGCCGCCGCCCCCTCCGCCGCCGCCGCCGGTGCAGGAAGTGTTCGAGGCCGTGCCCTATCGCCCGCTCCCGCCGGGCGGCGCGCATTACGTGATGGCGATGCCGTCGCGCGGCCCCGACGGGAAGCGCATCACCGTCAACAGCAACCTCACCGATGACCAGCTGGTCTGGAACCTGCGCTCGGCATGGAACGTGGCGGCCCTCAACTGCCTCGCGCCCGAGTACGACCCGATCCTGCAGGGCTACCGCGCCTTCCTGACCAAGAACACCAAGCCCCTGAAGGCCATCAACGACCGGATCGAGAAGACCTATACCAGCCGCTTCAAGGTGAAGCGCGACGCGATGATCGCGCGCGATAACTACACCACGCAGGTCTACAACTTCTTCGCCGAGCCCGCCGCGCGGGCCGGGTTCTGCCGCGCCGCGCTCGACATGGCGAACCGCGCCATGGCTGTGCCGCCGACCGATCCTCTGGCCTTCACCAAGGCCAATTTCGACGGGCTGATGGTGCCCTTCGAACAGTTCTTCGACGAGTACGAGGTCTACCAGCGCGCGTCCTCGGAGTGGGATGCCAAGTGGGGCGCTATGTACGGAGCTTCGCAGCCCGGCTGGGTGGCGGCGCAGCAGGCCCGCGCGGGCGTGCCCGTGGCAGCGCCGACGGGCGCGGTGCAGACCGTGACCGACCCGCTGACAGGCGTGCCGGTGCCGATCATCCCGGTCCGCGAAGGCGTGACCGCGCAGCCCGTGGTGCAGCCGATCGCGCCCAAGCCTGCCGCTACTCCGAGCCCCAAGCCGGCCTAGCAAACAGGGGCACGCAGCGGCGCAAAATCGCCGTTGCAAGCCTGTGCGCTTCAAGCTAATGCGCCCGCTCGCCTGCTTCCGGAAGGAATGCGGCGGGCGGAAAACCTGGAACGGGGCCGTAGCTCAGTTGGGAGAGCGCGTCGTTCGCAATGACGAGGTCAGCGGTTCGATCCCGCTCGGCTCCACCAGTTTTTCAGGCTCCTGTCCAGCCCCACGCGCACCGGATTTGGCTGCGGCAAACACGCGGCGGATACCTCTAGCGCTCCCTTGCGCGGCGCGGGCTCACTATAGAAATCTTGCCAATTTTCGGGGCCATTCTTGTGGGCTCGGCGAAAGCTGTGCAAACTCCCCGCCGGGGCGTGCCGGAGGGGTTGAAACAAAACGTGTCGACGCTGCCTGAACAGCCGCAGCCGCGACAGGCGCCACCCCACGGCCCCGCCGAGCAGGTCGATCAGCTCGGCATTTCCGCGCCGACCCAGCGCAGCGTCATCCATGATCCGCGCACGGGCATCATCCTCGCCCGCTATTTCGGGACGACCGAGGGGGACTGGACGGACGGCGCGATCACCGGCTTCGGGTACGACGGGATCATGCTGACCCGCGGCACCAATCACACCTTCAACCTCGAGCTGAACGGGGTGCCCTTCGTCATCGAACCCTATTGCGGCAATCGCCTGTCCTGCATTTCGGCCGGCAGCAGCGGGAAAGTGCACTTCAAAATGGAGGCCAACATCGCCTCGCTCCTGCTGTTTCCGCCCGGCCGGCTGACCAACATGATGCCGCAGGGCACGGGCGCTACGCTGACGCCGATCGTCATGGCCGACGACGAACGGTTGTGCAGCATCTTCGAGATGATCGAGCACGAGATCGTCGGTGCCGGTGACGACAAGCCGGGCCACATCGAGACGCTGTGCCGGGCCTTGGCCGGTTATCTGGCGTCGTACAGCACCAAGGAGGCCGCCGACCGCGAGAAACGGCTGGCTATCGCACCAGCCCGGCTGAAACGGGTCCTCGATTTCGTCGACGAGAATTTCGCCAGTCCGATCGGGTTGGCTGACATGGCGGCGGTGGCCGAGCTTTCACCCTATCACTTCGGGAGGGTGTTCAAACATGCCACTGGCAAATCGCCGTATCAGCACCTCATCTACTGCCGGATCGTCCGTTCCCAGATATTGCTCGCCAGCACCGAGCGCAGCATGACCGACATCGCCGCCGCCTGCGGTTTTCTGACGCAGGCGCATTTCAGCACCGCCTTTTCCCGCCAGACCGGCATGTCGCCCTCGCGTTACCGCTCGACGATCGTGAGCAGCGACACCTGATCGCGCCGCATCTTGCGCCCCCCAAGGTGAGCGTCTAACCCCGACGTGCGTTTTGGTAACGGGAATGCGGTTCAAATCCGCAGCTGTCCCTGCAACTGTAAGCGGTGAGTATGCGGTGCGCGCCCTGAAAAGGGGCAGCCACTGGAGCGGCGACGCTCTGGGAAGGTGAGCACCGGATATGTCGACCCGTGAGCCAGGAGACCGACCGGGGCGTGTCGCTCTTTGCTTGGCTCAGGGATTGGCCAGGCGCGGAAACACTTTCGTTGTGAGCGACATCGCTGGGCTGTGGGGGAAGGTTCCCTCGCGGCCTCAATGTTGCTGATGACGGGAGGAATCCGTGAAAAATCTGAAATTGTTGTGCAGCGTCGCTGGGGCGGCGCTGGTTTGGGCTGCGCCTTTGGCGGCACAGGACGCCAAGACGCCGGACCAATGCTATGTTAATGGCGGCGCTGACGAACCGGAAAGCGATCAGTGGCTGTGCTATCCCGGCAAGGAAATCCTCGTTTCGGCTAGCCGGGACGCGGGCCTGCTTCGCGAGAACTTCACCGGCTCGGCGCTGGTCATAACCGCGCAGCAGCTTGAACAGCGCCAGACCCGCGACATCGCCGACGTGCTGCGCGACGTTCCCGGCGTGGCAGTCGCGGGCGTGGCGGGGCAGACCCAGCTCCGTCTGCGCGGCTCTGAAGCCAATCACGTGCTGGTGCTGGTCGACGGCATCGAAGTCTCCGATCCCTTCGCGGGCGAGTTCGACATCGGCACCTTGCAGGTCGAACCCGGCGCACGGGTCGAGGTGCTGCGCGGGCCGCAATCGGCGCTCTATGGCTCCGACGCGATCGGCGGCGTGGTCGCCTATCAGAGCGCCAGCGGGCGCGCAGTGCCAGGCTTCGCGGCGCGGCTTGAAGGCGGCACCGACAACACCGTCAACGGCGCGCTGCGCTATGGCGCGTCTGGCAACGGCTGGGACGCGGCGCTCTCTGCCGTGGTGGTCAGCACCGACGGCCAGCCCAATGCGCGCCCCGTCAATGGGGGCGGCACCCGCGACATCGGCCGCGACAGCTACACGCTCGCAGGCAAGGGTGCGGTCAATGTGACCGAGAGCCTCACCTTGCGTGCCGCCGCCCGCTTCATCCGCACCGAGGGCCTGTTCAACGACAGCAACTTCGACCGCACCAGCCCAACCTTCGGCTTCATCATCGACAGCCCCGGCACCCGCTTCACTAACGAGGCGGTCTACGCCCTCGTCGGCGCGCGGCTCGACACGCTGGACGGGCGCTGGACGCATGACCTCTCCGCGCAGGTCGCCGACATCAACCGCGAGAGCTTCGACGCCTTCGGGCAATCGCAAGGCAGTGCCGGCGACCGGGTGAAGGCGTCCTACGTCAGCGCCTTCCGCATCGCGGACGAGCACAACCTGACGGTCGCCGCCGATTACGAGCAGGAAGGCTTCCGCAACACGCTCGCGAGCAGCGGCGGCTTCACCGACAGGCGCGAGATCGAGCAGGTCGGTGTCGTCGGCGAGTACCGCTACAGCGGCGAGGCGGTCGACCTGTCGGCAGCGATCCGCCGCGACATCAACGATCTGTTCCGCGATGCGACCACCTTCCGCGTCGGCGCAGGCTACCGCGTTACTGAGAGCACCCGCCTGCGGGCCGCGGCAGGGAGCGGCGTCAAGAACCCCGGCTTCTTCGAGCTCTACGGCTATGTCGACGGGCGCTTCATCGGCAATGCCAGCTTGCGGCCCGAGAAGTCGAAGGGCTGGGAAGTGGGGTTCGATCAGGAGCTCGGCAGCGCGACAAAGGTCGCGGTGACCTACTTCGACAGCAGGCTTGATGGCGAGATCTTCACCACCTACCCGCCGCCGAACTTCGTCGCCACGCCCGCCAACCGCACCACCAAGAGCAAGCAGCGCGGGATCGAGGTATCGGTTGCGGCCAAGCTGTCCGACCAGTGGAGCCTCGATGCGGCCTACACCTATCTCGATGCCAAGGAGAACGGCGTGGAGGAAGTTCGCCGGCCCAAGCATATCGCCAGCGCCGCGCTGACATGGACTGCGCCAGGTGATGCCGCCTCGGCGACGCTGGTGGTGCGTCACAACGGCGCGACGCCCGATGTGGCGTTCACCGATCCGAGCTTCCGCCAGGTGCGCGTCCAGCTGGACGACTACACGCTGGTGAACCTCAATGCGAAGCTGAAGCTGACGGACAGCATCAACGGTTTTGCCCGCGTCGAGAACATCCTCGACGAGCGCTACGAGCAGGTGTTCAGCTTCGTCTCGCCGGGGCGCTCGGCGGTCGTGGGGGTTGAAGCGCGCTTCTGAAAACGCCGCGCCTGCGTGCGAGGGGAAAGGCTGACGTGCCATTCCCCTCGCAATTGCAGCAGAAAATGCATAAGGGGCCACCATGCATTTTCTCGACCAAGCCAAGATCTATGTGAAGTCCGGCGGGGGCGGCCCCGGGGCCGTGTCTTTCCGCCGCGAGATGTACGTCGAATATGGCGGCCCTGACGGCGGCAACGGCGGCAACGGCGGCGACATCGTGTTCGAAGCCGTCGCCGGCCTCAACACGCTGATCGACTTCCGCTATTCGCAGCACTTCAAAGCCCCGCGCGGACAGCACGGGATGGGCAAGGACCGCACCGGCGCTGGCGGCAAGCCGCTCGTCATCAAGGTGCCGGTCGGCACGCAGATCCTCTCCGAGGACAAGGAAGAAGTGCTCGCCGACTTCACGCAGGTCGGCCAGCGCATCACCTTCCTCGAAGGCGGCTTGGGCGGACGCGGCAACGCCAGCTACAAGACCTCGACCAACCGCGCCCCGCGCCAGCACCAGGACGGGATTCCGGGGCAGGAAGCCTGGGTGTGGCTGCGGTTGAAGCTGCTCGCGGATGTGGGCCTTGTCGGCCTGCCCAACGCGGGCAAATCGACCTTCATCAACGCCGTCAGCAACGCGCAGGCCAAGGTCGGCGACTATGCCTTCACGACGCTGGTGCCGAAGCTCGGGGTGGTGCGCCACAAGGGCCGCGAATTCGTGCTCGCCGATATTCCGGGCCTGATCGAGGGCGCCGCGGAAGGCGCCGGCATCGGTGACCGCTTCCTCGGCCATATCGAGCGGTGCCGGGTGCTGATCCACCTTATCGACATCACCGGCACCGAGGATGCCGACCCTGCCGAGGCGATGCGCATCGTCGAGGAAGAACTCGCCGCCTATGGCGCGGGCTTAGAGGACAAGGCGCGGCTGGTGGTGCTCAACAAGCTCGACCTCGCCGACGCCGAACTGGTCGAAGTGTTCAGCAAGGAACTGCTGGAAGCGGGCGCGGACGAGGTCTTCGCGGTGTCCGGCGCGACCGGCGCGGGCATCCCGCAATTGCTCGACGCGGTGCTCGGCTATCTGCCCGACCGGACGTCGACCGAGACCAAGACGGTCGAGCTCGAGAACGAGGACGAGGCCAGCGACTGGTCGCCGCTCTGATTTTCCGATGCTGACCAGCCTCGCCGACATCACCGCCGCGCGGCGGATTGTGGTCAAGATCGGCTCGGCGCTGCTGGTCGGCGGTGGACACCCGCGCGAGGCTTGGCTGACACACATGGCGCGCGACCTTGCCGCGCTGCGCCGCGAGGGCGCGCAGGTGATCGTGGTGAGCTCGGGCGCGATCGCGCTGGGCGCGGCGCGGATGGCGCTGCCCAAGGGCGGGCGCGGGAGCCTTGCCGATGCGCAGGCTGCGGCGGCTGTGGGGCAAATCGCGCTGGCGGATTTGTGGAGCCGTGCGCTCGGGGCTGAGGGCATCACTGCCGCGCAGATGCTCCTGACGCTGGGCGATCTGGAAGACCGGCGGCGCTATCTCAACGCCTCGGCGACGCTCGACCGGCTGCTCGAGGCAGGCGTGATCCCGGTCATCAATGAGAACGATAGCGTCGCCACCGAAGAAATCCGTTTCGGCGACAACGACCGCCTCGCCGCCCGCGTGGCCCAAGCGGCCAATGCCGATCTGGTGCTGCTGCTCTCGGACGTGGACGGGCTGTATGATCGCGACCCGCGCGCGGATGGCGCAGCGCTGATCCCGACAGTTGACGCCGTGACGCCGGAAGTGATGGCAATGGCGAGCGGCGCTTCGTCCTCGGGGCTCGGTTCAGGCGGGATGATCTCCAAGTTGCAAGCCGCCCAGATCGCGACCCGCGCCGGGATTGCGCTCGCGATCCTCAACGGCACGCACGAGGCGCCGATTGCCCATGCACTGGGCGCGGGCACGGGCACGCTGTTCCTCCCCGTTCGCGCCGACTCTGCCCGCAAGGCGTGGCTCGGCGGGCGGCTTGCGCCTGCGGGCGAGCTGCGCGTCGACAAGGGCTGCGCCGAGGCGCTGAAGGGCGGCGCGAGCCTGCTGGCGGCGGGCGTGGTGGGCGTGTCCGGCCAGTTCCGGCGCGGCGATCTCGTCAGCGTGCTGAGCGTGCGGGGCGAGCGGCTGGCGCAGGGCCTCGCCGAATATGATGTTGCCGAGATGCAGCTGATCGCCGGCAAGCGCGCCGAGGATCAGGCCGAGCGGCTGGGCTATGCGCCGCGCTCCTGCGTGATCCACCGCGACCACATGGTCTTGCTGTGAGCCTGCTCGCCATTACCGGCGCGACCGGTTTCGTCGGCAGTTCGGTGCTGGCCGAGGCGCTGACGCAGGGTCACCGCGTCAAGGCGCTCGCCCGCCGCGAACAGGCTGCGCTGGACGGTGTGGAATGGGTGCGCGGCGATCTGAATGACACAGTGGCGCTCGCGGCGCTGACCCAAGGCGCGGATGCGGTGATCCACGTCGCGGGGCTCACCAACACGCCCGACATCGCGCAGTTCGAGGTCGCCAATGTCACCGGCACCGCCAAGGTGATCGCCGCCATGACAGGCGCGGGCGTCAAGCGGCTGGTGTTCGTCTCGTCGCTTTCGGCGCGGATGCCGGAGCTGTCGGCCTATGGCGCCTCCAAGGCGAAGGCCGAGGCGCTGGTGGAGGCGTCGGGGCTCGACTGGACGACGGTGCGCCCGCCCGGCGTCTACGGCCCGCGCGATATCGACTACCTCGACATGTTCCGCACCGCGAAGTGGGGCTTTGTGCCGCTACCGCCGGGCGGGGCAAGCTCGATCATTCACGCGCATGACCTCGCCGCCCTGCTGGTCGCGCTGGCCGCCGGCAACGCCGCGCCGACGAAGAAGAAGGTCTACGAGCCCGATGACGGCCGTGAGGGCGGGTGGAGCCACAAGGAATTGGCGCAAGCCATCGGACAGGCGGTAGGACGCGCCGTCGTATTCGCCCCGCATCTGCCGCGCGCGGTGCTCGATGCCGCCGCTGCCGCCGACCGGATCGCGCGCGGCGATCGCGCGAAGCTCACACCCGACCGTGTGGGCTACATGGCGCATCCCAACTGGGTGTCGCGCTTCGACCGCAAGCCACCGCCGGGCATCTGGGAGCCGCGCATTTCCGGCGAGGAAGGTCTGAAATCGACCGCTGAATGGTATCGCCGCGAGGGCTGGCTCTAAGCCCTAGAGGAACGGTTCCTCGCCCGGCTTGTGGATGCCGCATTCGGTCTTGTCCCAGCCCTTCCACCTCCCTGAGCGCGGGTCTTCGCCCGGCGCGACCTGCGTGGTGCAGGGCGAGCAGCCGATCGAGGGGTAACCCTGCGCGATCAGCGGGTGACGCGGCAGGTCATGCTGGATGAAATGGCCTTCGATCTGGCCCGCGTCCCAGTCGATCAGCGGGTTGATCTTGAGCCGCCCCTGCGCATCCGAGGTGTCGATCTCGAAGCGCGGCAGGTTGGCGCGGGTCGCGGCCTGAAACGACTTGCGCCCCGTGAAGCTGGCGTCGTAATTCGCCAGCGCCTTCTCCAGCGGACGTACCTTGCGGATTTCGCAGCAGCCGTCGGGATCGTAGGACCAGCGCAGGCCGGTCTCGTCACGCTTGGCGAGTTCCTCGGCGTCAGGGGTCAGCACCACGAGGTTGAGGCCGAGCCGCTCCACGAGGCTGTCGCGGTATTCCAGCGTCTCGGTAAAGTGCTTGCCGGTGTCGAGGAAGAGCACCGGCACGGTCGGATCGACAGAGGCCACGAGGTGCAGCAGCACCGCGCTCTCCGCGCCGAAGCTGGAGACCACGGCGAGGTCGCCCGCCAACCTGTCGCGGATCACGCTTTCGAGCATCTCGCGCGTCGAGCTGCCCCGGAACAGGTTGTTGAGCCGCACCGCATCATGCTCGGTGAAGCGCGGGGCGAGGTCGAGCACATCGGGGGTGCGGGCGATCATGCCGATCTTGGCGATCGAGAGCTCAGGCTTCATGGCGCTTGTCCGCGATCGTCCGGCGGCCATCGGCTGCGCGCTGGTAGACATTCTCCCACGTCGCGAAAGCGCGCGCGGCGTCCTCCTCGTCGAGGCGTTTGTCTGGGGCGAAGCTGTCGAAGCCGCAGCGGCGCATATGCGAAAGCTGGTCGATCAGCACATCGCCGACCGCGCGCAATTCGCCCGTGTAGCCCGCCTCACGCAGGATGCGGGCCGAGGAATAGCCGCGCCCGTCGCCGTAGACGGGGAAGTTGACCTCAACCAAGGCGAGCCGATCGAGGAACGGCAGCAACACCCGCGCATCGTCGCCCGGCTCGATGCGGACGGCGGCGGCGTTGGTCTGGTCGCAGCAGGAATCGACCGTCACGGCGGCATGATCGACCGGCTGGTCGTCGCGGAAGCGGAACTGCACCTCGTCGGGGCTGGTGCCCAGATTGTCAGTCATACAATGCCTCCTTGAACGGCTCCATGCCGATGCGGCGGAAGGTATCGAGGAAGCGCTCGCCATCCTGACGCGCGCCGAGGTAGACGTCGGTGACCTTCTCGACCGCGGCGACGACGCCGTCCTCGTCGAAGCCCGGCCCGGTGATCTTGGCGAGGCTGACGTCCTCGGCCTCCGACCCGCCAAGCGAGAGCTGGAAGTTCTCCTTGCCCTTCTTGTCGACGCCGAGGATGCCAATGTGGCCCGCGTGGTGGTGCCCGCAAGCGTTGATGCAGCCGGAGATCTTCAGCTTCAATTCGCCCAATTCGCGGTTCTTGCCGGTCTCGGCGAAGCGCTGCGAAATCCTCTGCGCCAGAGGGATCGAACGGGCGTTGGCGAGGCTGCAATAGTCGAGGCCCGGGCAGGCAATGATGTCGTCGATCAGATCGATGTTGCTCGTTTCGAGGCCGACCACCGCAAGGTGGTTCCACAGTTCCATCAAGTCGGCCTTGCGGACATGCGGCAGCACCACGTTTTGCGTGTGCGTGATGCGCATTTCATCGAAGCTGAAACGCTTGGCCATTGCGGCCATCACACGCATCTGGTTGCTCGTCGCGTCACCGGGGATGCCGCCGACCGGCTTGAGGCTGATGACGACGCTGACATAGCCGGGAGCCTTGTGCGGGTGCGTGTTGGTCTTCACCCACGTCGCGAACGATGCCATCGCAAAATCGTCGGGATCGCCGAAGTCGATGTCCTCGGGCGCGTTGTCTTCAAACGCAGGACCGGCGAATTGCGCCACAATCCGCGCCAGTTCCTCGCGCGGCGGTTCGACGCCGACGGTGAGCATATGCGCGAACTCTTCCTCGACCTGGCGGGTGTATTCCGCCGCGCCAAGCTCGTGGATGAGGATCTTGATGCGCGCCTTGTACTTGTTGTCGCGCCGTCCGTAGCGGTTGTAGACCCGCAGGCACGCCTCGGCATAGGTGATGAGCTGGTCGAGCGGCACGAAGTCGCGGATCAGCGGGGCGATCATCGGCGTGCGCCCCATGCCGCCGCCCGCATAGAACTGCGCGCCGATCTCGCCGTCACGCTTGATGATGCGCACGCCGATATCGTGGAGCCGCATCGCCGCGCGGTCCTTCTCGGACGCGATCACCGCAATCTTGAACTTGCGCGGCAGGTACGTGAACTCCGGGTGGAAGCTCGACCACTGGCGCATCAGCTCGGCATAGGGGCGCGGGTCCACGACCTCGTCTGCGGCAGCGCCCGCGAAGTGATCCGACGAGATGTTGCGGATGCAGTTTCCGCTGGTCTGGATGGCGTGCATCTCGACCGTCGACAGGTCGGCGAGCGCATCGGCGCAATCTTCCAGCTTGATCCAGTTGTACTGGATGTTCTGGCGGGTGGTGAAGTGCCCGTAGCCGCGGTCATACTTCTCCGCGATGTCGGCGAGCATCTCCATCTGGCGCGCATCGAGCGTCCCATAGGGGATGGCGACGCGCAGCATATAGGCGTGGAGCTGGAGGTAGAGCCCGTTCATCAGCCGCAGCGGCTTGAACTGGTCCTCGGTCAGCTTGCCCTCGATGCGGCGGCGCGCCTGGTCGCGGAATTCCTCCACGCGGGCATCGACCATCGCCTGATCGTATGAATCGTAACGGTACATCAGCGGGTTCCAGTGAGAACGGGCAGGCGCTCGGTGCCGAGGATGGTGCCGAGCTCCTTGAGGGTCTTGCCAGCGACCGGCACGATTTTGTGCGCAGCGCGGATCGCGCCGAAAGCGGCCTGCGTGGCGGGATCGTCGTAGCCTGCGGGGGTGGGGTAGCCGACCTCGACCAAGAGATCCCAGTCGCCGTCGGCGGACGGGTTGGCGATCAGGCGGTAGGAGGTAAACAGGCCCTGCTCGACCGCCTTGGCGTCCATCGCGAACCAGTTGAGGTAGATGAAGGACGTGAGGTTGGCGCGCTCGCCCGGGAGGGCCTTGAGGCGCGTCCACTCGACCACCATCGTGGCGCGGACTTCGGCGGGCACGGGCGCGGTCTGCGCAGCAACAGGCGCGGCGGCGAAGGCGAAGGCCGAGGCGAGCGCGGCGGCGGGGGGGACAGTGGTCGTGCGCATCAGATCACCCAGTCCCATCCGGTCTTGTTGGCGGTCGGCACGCCGAGATCGCGGCGCACGGTCGGGCCGAGTGCGCGCACCCGGTCCTTGATGTGCGCGGGGCGGACGTGCCCGCCTGCGTCGATGGTCGCCTCGATGGCGTAGGGCACGTTGACGCGGCGCGCGGCCTGTTCGCGGGCGAGGATTTCCTCGGCCTCGTCGCCCGCATCGACAGCGTCGTCGACGAGCAGCGACCAGCCGGAGCCGTTCCACCACGTGACCGCGCCGGTGCGCAGGTCGTTGCCGGTGAGGATCTTCATCGTGCGGCTTCCTTGGCAATCGCGGCGACGGCGACGTCTTCGCGCGCGGTCACTTCGCCGATGACGATCAGCGCGGGGCTCTTCACGGCGTGGGCCTCGACCAGATCCGGGAGCCCTGCGAGCAATCCGCGCAGCACGCGCATTTCGGGGCGCGCGGCGTTCTCGATCACGGCGACCGGCATGTCGGGGGCGAGGCCGTCGGCCATCAGCTTCTCGGCGATCGCGGCGGCGGTGGAGACGCCCATGTAGATCACCAATGTGCGGCCCTTGCCGGCGAGGCCCGACCAGTCCTGTTCGGCGAGGCCTTTACACTGGCCCGCGACGAAGGAGACGATGCTCGAGGCGTCGCGGTGGGTTAGCGCAATACCGCTGGCGGCCGCAGCGCCGTTCGCAGCCGAGATACCGGGGACGACTTCGACGCGGACGCCTGCTGCGCGCGCCTCTTCGGCTTCCTCGCCGCCGCGTCCGAAGATGAAGGGATCGCCGCCCTTGAGGCGCACGACGTCGTGGCCGGCGAGAGCCTCGCGAACCAGCAGGGCGTTGATCTCCTCCTGCGGCATGGTGTGGCGGGCGCGTTGCTTGGCGACCGAGATCAGCCGCGCGTCGGGGCGCGCAAGGCCGAGGATGTCGGGGCCGATCAGCCCGTCATGGACGATCACCCGCGCTGCTTCGATGAGCCGCGCGGCGCGCAGGGTGAGGAGGTCCACCGGACCCGGCCCCGCGCCGACGAGATAGATGGTGCCAGTCTGCATGACGGGCAGATGGGCCAGTAGCGCCACCGGTGCCAGCGAGAATGGATTGGCGGCGGCGTAGCGGAACTATACCCGCTTGAGGCCCTCGGCGAGATCGGCGATCAGGTCGTCCGCATCCTCGAGCCCGATCGAGAGCCGCAAGGCCGGGCGGCCCGCGCAAGGGTCGGGCATCACGGTGCGGTAGGTGTGCGGGGTGATGGGGAGCGCGAGGCTCTCGAACCCGCCCCACGAATAGCCGTTGCCGAACAGCCCGAGGGCATCCGAAACTCGGGCCGAAGCTTGCGCGTCATCGCTCGCAAGCACGAAGGAGAACAGCCCGCACCCGCCGGTGAAGTCGCGCTGCCACAGGGTATGGCCGGGGTCGGAGGGGAGGAGCGGGCAGAACACCTCGGCGACCTGCGGCTGGGCCTTAAGCCATCCCGCAATCCTGAGCGCAGAGGCGGTCTGTGCCGCGAGGCGCACGCCCATCGTGCGTAGCCCGCGCGCTGCCAGCGCGGCATCGTCGGGCGAGACCACCTGCCCCAGCTCGTGCGAGGTGCGGCGCAGGGCGGTGTACCAGCGCTTGCCCGCGCTCGCGCTGCCCATCATCAGGTCGGAGTGCCCGCCGACGTGTTTGGAGAGGCTCATCATCACGATGTCGCAGCCGTGCTCCAGCCCCGCAAAGCCGAGCGGGCTTGCCCAGGTGTTGTCGACGATGCTCACCGCGCCATGTTCGCGGGCGATGGCGGCGAGCGCGGGGATGTCGCAGACCTCGAAGGTGAGGCTGCCGGGGCTTTCAAGCCACACCGCCTTCACGCCCCCCGCTGCGAACAGCTTAGCATAGGCGTCCACATCGCGCGGGTCGAAGAAGGTCGTCTCCACCCCCATCCGCGTCAGCAGCCCGGTCGCCATCGAGCGCGTCGGGTCATAGGCGTTGTCGCCCATCAACAGCCGGTCGCCGGGCTTGAGGATGGCGAACATACAGCCCACGATCGCCGCCACGCCGCTCGGATAGAGCACCGTGCCGTAAGCGCCCGCCTCCATCTGGGTCAAAGCCTCGGCCAGCGCCCATTGCGTCGGCGCGCCGCGCCTGCCGTAGAAGAACTGCCCGTCGGTGTTGTTGCTCCCCGCCGCCTGCCGCTCGGCATCGGTTTCGTAGAGATGGGTCGAGGCGCGCCAGACGGGCGTGTTGACGACCGGCCCCGTCCACTCCTTGCGCCGCCCGCCGTGGACGAGGCGGGTCGCGGGCTTCAGGGGCTTGCCATCGCCGCCGTCGCTCATGCCGCAGGGCCTTCCGCCTTGGGCGTAGCGGGGTCCGCGCCCCACTCGCTCCAGCTGCCGTCGTAAAGCGCAACGTCGTGCTTGCCGATGAGGTGCATGGCGAAGAGCAGCACACTCGCCGTAACCCCGCTGCCGCAGGTCGCGGCGACGGGCGCGTCAAGGTCGATCCCGGCGGCAGTGAGGGCGGCGCGCAGTTCCGCGCCCGATTTGTAGGTACCGTCCGCGTTCAGCACATTGCCGAAGGGCAGGTTGAGCGCGCCCGGGATCCGCCCGTTCGGCACGCCGTGCACCGGATCGACGCCCGTGCCGAACACGCGGTCGGCCCCGCGCGCGTCGAGCACCTGTTCGGCGCGGCTGTCGATGTTGGCGAGCATATCGGCCTTGGTGCGAATGCGCGAAGGCGCCGAGAAGCTGGCGGGGGCGGCAGGCGCGATGTCGGGCGTTCCGCTTTCCAGCGCACGGCCTTCGCTGCGCCATTTGCCGAGGCCGCCATCAAGGATCGCGACATTCGTAAGCCCGCCCTCGGTCAGCACGAACCACGCGCGGGCCGAGGTGCGGATCGCGCTGTCGTCATAGATCACGATGGCCGCGTCCGGCGCGACGCCGAGGCTCGCCAGCCGATCGGCCAGTTGCGTCGGGGTGGGGAAGGCATACGGCACCGGCGAGGCGGCATCGAACAGGCTTGCCAGCCCGAGGAACCGAGCGCCCGGAATGTGCGCAGTCGCAAACTCTGCGGCGGCGTCTCGCGCGGCGGCGGGGAGGTGGTACGAGGCGTCGAGCACGACGAGATCGGTAGCGCCAAGGTTGTCGGCAAGCCAATCGGTCGAAACGAGCGGGGAGGGGAGCGTGGTCATGCCCGCCACCCTAGCGCCGCCTTTGCCCTGCTGCAAAGCCCTCAGGCTGCCGCCGACGCTGCGGGCACCGCAACGGCCTGCGCCACCAGCCCGGCAATCCCGCCCGCCGGCTGGTCGAGCTTGATGGGATGGACGCGGCCGCTCGCGCTCGGGGTGCCGATCACGAAGGTCTTGGTGATGGCAGGCTGCCCGTCACCCTCGATGGTGATGTGCACCAGCGGCACGAACAGCGGGGTCGTGCCCTGCCGCAGCGGCTGGATGGCCGAGAGCGGCAATTGCACCTCGCCCGCAATGCTGCGCGCCTGATGCGGGCCGATGCGCTCCACATCGCCGAGCGCCTGCGCCGCGCCCACCGAAGGCACGCCGCCGCTCGCCCGCGCGCAGGCGAGTTGCACCGCGACGCGCAGGTCGTTCACCGCGCTACCTGCGCGGTTGGCGATGTTGAGGCGGTAGCCAACCGTGAACATCATCATGCTGCGCGTTGCGGTGGTGATGTCGAGTGTGAGGTAGAGGTCGGAAAGATCGCTCGGCGCTTCGCTCGCCCCCGTCACCGCCGGAGCGGCGGCGAGGCGCAGCACCTTGGGCTTGCGCCGCCGCCAGAGCACCACGCCTGCGCCGAGAAGCACCAATGCAGCCAGACCGCCCGCCGCGATCAGCTCCCAAGCGGGGAAGGCATAGATGGTGTCGGTGCTGGTCTCGTTCGGGGGAGCGGCGGAGGGGGCAGTATCGGGCGCGATTTGGGGGAGGGCTTGCGGGATGCCCGTCGGCAGCGCCAGCGGATCGCTGCTCGCCGCGGGTAGCGGCGCGGGCGCGGCGGTGGCGGTTGCTGCCGGTGCGGGCGCTGCGGTCGTCCGGCTCGGCGCAGGCGTCGGGCCAGAGGTGGGCCCAGAGGTGGGCCTTACGGTAGGTGCCGTGCGGGGGGGTATCGTCGCTTGTGGCTCCGGCGTCAGCACCGGCACCGGCGTGATCCGCGGCGCGGGCGCGGCTCGCGGCGGGATCACCACCCCGGCGCGCTCGTCGGCGGGGCCGGCAGGTGCGGGCGTCGGCGTCGGGCTGGGCGGCGGCAGCTTGAACGTGTTGGGATTGTCCTGCGCAGCGAGAGGCGCGGTCAGCGCGAGCGCGGCAGCGGCGGCAAGAACACGGCGGGCGGGCAAGCGGATCATGGCGGGGGCGGACTCGATAGGGGTCGGCTTACGGGTGTCGGGGTGGCTGCCGGAGTGCGGGTGAACCGGCGCTGACGCCATAGGACTTGGCGGCTGCCTGCGTCCAGTTCCCGGCTTGCACCGCGCGGCGGATCGGGGCAACAGCGCGGCATGGAAAGCACACCCCCTTCATCGAAGCCCCAGTTTCTGGGCAAGGACATCCCGCTGCCGACTTCGCCCGAAGAGGCGGTGCTCGACTATGTCCCCAATCCGCGCCCGGGCCTTACCTATCTGGTGCGGTTCGTCTCGCCGGAGTTCACCTCGCTGTGCCCGGTGACGAGCCAGCCCGATTTTGCGCATCTGGTGATCGATTATGTGCCCGGCGACACGATCGTCGAGAGCAAGAGCCTGAAGTTGTTTCTCGGGTCTTTCCGCAACCACAACGGCTTCCACGAGGATGTGACCGTGGGGATCGGAGTTCGCCTGTTCGAGGAGATGCGCCCGCAATGGCTGCGCATCGGCGGATACTGGTATCCGCGCGGGGGGATCCCGATCGACGTGTTCTGGCAATCGTCGGCGCCGCCCGCCGATCTGTGGCTGCCCGATCAGGGCGTGCCGGGGTATCGCGGGCGCGGCTAGTCCAGAGGCCGGTTAGACACGTTTGGCGGGGCTCCAGATCGTTTTAGACCCCCTCTAGACCCTGTTTAGACCCCCGTTAGACCCCGCCCTGAAGCGGTGTTTCACGTGAAACATCGCTTGTCAGGAGGTGACGCCGGGCGCGCTCAGTTCCAGCTGCACGAATTTGGGAATGGTCTTGTTCGACTCGCGCCATTTGGCGAGCGGGAAGGCCCCGGCCCCCAGCGCGGCCAGCGGAATGCCCGCTTCGGCCAGCGAATAGGGCGAGATGCGGTGGCGGGTCATGAAGCCCCCGCTGCCATCGCTGATCAGCGAGGTCTCGAACTGGAGGCCCTGGCTGTTCTCGCTGGCATTGGCGACCTTGCTGACAACCAGCTGACCGTGCCCGAGATCGAGCACCACCTCGGTTCCGACCGGCACCCCGGCCAGCCCGTTGATGCGCGCGCCGGTCTTGGAAAGGTTGCGCAGGATCACGTCGTAGTAGTGATCCTCGTGGATCAATCCAACCTTGCGGAAGATGGTGATGCGTTCCGCACGGTGGCGCGGCGGGCCGCTGGGGCGGAAATAGGCCGCACCTTCGGCGAATTGCGCGAGCACCAGATCCTGCGTGATCGGGCGCGAGAAGATGTAGCCCTGCACCAGATCGGCGCCGCGTTCGCGCACCAGCTGGAGCTCGTCCATCGCCTCGACGCCCTCGGCAACGGTCTCCATCCCGAGCGCCTTGGCAAGCGCGACGATGGCGGCGATGATCGCCGGGTTGATGTCGCCGTTCTCGGTGCAGCCGCGCACGAAGCTCTGGTCGATTTTGATCTTATCGAAGTGGCCGTGCTTGAGATAGCCGAGCGACGAGTAGCCGGTCCCGAAGTCGTCGAGCGCCAAACGCACGCCCAACTTCTTGAGATCACGGAAGATTGCGTCGACCGTCTCGAGATCGCCGACGAACACGCTCTCGGTGATTTCGAGTTCGAGCCGCTGCGGCGACAGGCCCGAATTCTGAAGCGCGGCCTGCACCGTCTTGCGGAAACCGGGGCGAATGAACTGCTTGGCCGAGACATTGACCGCAACCCGGATCGTCTCCGGCCAGGCCAGCGCATCCATGCAGGCCTGCTTCAGCGCCGTCTCGCCGATGCGGATGATGAGGTCGTCATTCTCGGCGACGGGGATGAACACGCCGGGCGAGATGTCGCCCTCGTCCTCGTCGTGCCAGCGCAGCAGCGCCTCGAAGCACTTCACCTCGTTGGTCACAGGGTCGACGAGCGGCTGGTAGGCGAGCCTCAATTCGTCGCGGTCGACCGCGTCGCGCAACCGTTCGCCGAGCATCGCGGTCTTCGAGGCGGCATCGCGCAACTCGCTGGTGAAGAAGCAGAATGTACCGCCGCGGGTCTCCTTCGCGGAGTACAGCGCCATGTCCGCCGAGCGGGTCAGCTCGTCGGCCTCGAGCCCGTCATAGGGCGCGATCGCGATCCCCACCGAGGTGCCGATGATCGCCCGACGACCATTGATCTGGTAGGGCTGCGACAGCGACTGGACGATGCGGTTGGCAAGCTCGCCCAAGGTGCCGCGGTCGTCCATGTCGGGGAGCAGCACCTGGAACTCGTCACCGCCGAGGCGGCCGACTTCGCCGGCATCCTTGACGATCGACGAAAGGCGCTGCGCGACCTGCTTGAGCAGCTCGTCGCCAGCCGGGTGGCCCATCGTGTCGTTGACCTGCTTGAAGCGGTCGAGATCGAGCATCATCAGCGCGCAGCTGCGGCGGCTGGCGCGGAAGGCGGCGAGCATTGCAGTCAGCCGCTCGCCAAGCTTGCGGCGGTTGGCGAGCCCGGTCAGCTCGTCGACCTGCGACTGGCGCGCTACCTGCGTTTCGTAGGCATATTGCGCCGAGATATCGACCGCGCTGCCACGGTATCCCTGGAAGTTGCCATTGGCATCGAGCAGCGCCCGGCCATTGAGCCGCCACCAGCGCGTGGCGCCCCGCGAATTGGAAACAGCGACGATCTGCTCGTCAAGCTTGGAGCGCGTCTTTACCTTGAAGGCGAGGCTGCGCTGCGTAGGGCTCGCGCCTTCCTCGTCGGCATCGAGGAACACGCGGTTCAGCGGGGTCCCGATCAGCTTGTCGCTATCCTCGCCGAGATCGGCCAGCGCGCGTTGCGAGAGGAAGGTCAGGCGGTCTTCGGCGTCGGTCGCCCAGAACATGCCGATGCCGAGCTCCTCGACCTCGCCAAGCACGACGGCACGGTCGGGCCGGGCGCTGTCGACGGGGTCGCGCACCTCGGGTGCCGAGCGAGCGGAGTCGCGGGCGGTTCTGCGAAAGCCAAGTGCCATGCCATGTCCTCGTCCCGGGCAGCCGGCAGCCATTCGCCCGTCATTACGCCATAGGCTGCGCGTGATTGAAAAAGCGTTACGTCGCCCTACGCTGCGGACGAGATGCGCATGGTCGTCCCGATTTCGGCGGAACCGTTCGCTATGGTCCGCGTTATCGGCAGACGTGGCGCTTTGGCATTTTCTTGCCCAGGCGGCGCGCCTTGTGTAATTTTACTGCATTATCTCCAAGCGTGCGGGATCGCGTGCGGCGTAATTTGCGAGGATCGGGGGAAGACGTCATTCCTGTCAGCACACTGCCGGCGAGCTTGCCGGCCGCCATGACAAATACCGTGCGCACGCGCGCCGACTGGGACGCGATGCGCGCCGCCGCGCTGGCCGATCCGGGCGCGTTCCACGGCGACATTGCCGCGCGCAATATGCACTGGTTCGTGGCCGATATCGGCGCTGCGGGCGCGTGGCTGGCGAAGGGCGAGGACGGGCGCTGGCAGGGCTGGGATGCGGGTTCGGCCGCTCCGGTGAGCCCTGATCTTCCGGCCGATTTCACCCCCTGGAAGACCGGCTTCGACGGCTCGCAAGCGCCGCATTGGCGCTGGTTCGTCGGCGGGCGCACCAATGCCGCCTTCTCCGAACTCGACCGCCATGTGCTCGCAGGGCACGGCGCGGAAGCCGCGCTGATCTTCGAGGGCGACCGCTGGGATATGTCGGCCAATGCCGGCAAGGGCGCGCCGATCGATTGCTTCACCGTCAGCCGCAAGCGGCTGCTGCTCGAGGTTGCAAAGTGCGCTGTCGCGCTGGAGGCGCTGGGCCTCAAGCCCGGTGATCGCATGGCGCTCAACATGCCGAGCATCGTGCCGCAGATTTACTGGACCGAAGCGGCCAAGCGGATGGGCGTGGTCTACACGGCGGTGTTCGGCGGGTTCTCGGACAAGACCCTGTCCGACCGTATCGCGGATACCGGCGCGCGGGTGATCGTCACCTCCGACGGTAGCTACCGCAACGCACAGGTTGCGGCTTTCAAGAACGCCTATACCGACCCCGCGCTCGACAATTTCGTGCCGGTGACAACGGCGCTGGACATCCTCGGCGGGCTTGACCTCGGGCTGCCCGAAGGTGGCCACGAAACGATCCTCGACACGGTGCGCGAGGCGCTCGACGGCGAGATCACGGTCGACCGTTCGGACGTGATGCGCGGCGTGGGCCGGGCGCTGATCAATCTCGGCGCGGAAGGCCGCATCAGCACCGCCGATGCCGCACGGGTGCGCATCGCAATCGCCTCCAGCCTCGTCACGCTCCCGCCGCGCGTGGAAGCGGTGATCGTGTGCCGCCACACCCATCAGCCCGACGTGATCTGGCGCGAGGAACGCGACCGCTGGAGCCACGAGCTTACCGATGCGGCGATGGTGACCGTGCTCGAAAAGGCCCGCGCGGCAGGCTTCGACGTCAATGGCGAGGCCGAGCTGCTGGCACTGCCCGACGCAGATTTCGTCCGCGCGATCTGGGCTTCGTCCAGGCCGCTGCCGGTCGATGCCGACTATCCGATGTTCTTCATCTACACCTCGGGCTCGACCGGCAAGCCCAAGGGGATCGTCCACGCGCACGGCTATGCCGCGGGCGTCGCCGAGACGATGAAGGCGAGCTTCGATGCGCGCCCGGGCGACACTCTGTTCGTGGTCGCCGATCCGGGCTGGATCACCGGACAGAGCTACCTGATCTGCGCGCCGCTGATGACGCGCGTGACCTCGCTGGTGAGCGAAGGCTCGCCGGTCTTCCCGCACGCAGGCCGCTTCGCTTCGATGATCGAGCGGCACAATGTCCGCATCTTCAAGGCGGGCGTGACGTTCTTGAAGGCGATAATGTCCGATCCGGCGAACCTCGCCGAGCTGGAACGCTACGACATGAGCGGACTGCGCGTGGCGACCTTCTGCGCCGAGCCGGTCTCGCCTTCTGTGCAGGCTTTCGGGATGGAGCACGTCACTCCGCGCTACATCAACTCCTACTGGGCTACCGAGCACGGCGGGATCGCGTGGACGCACATGTTCGCGAATGACGATTTCCCGCTGCGCCCCGATGCGCACGCCTATCCGCTACCGTGGATCGTCGGCGATGTGTGGGTCGAGGACGATGAAGCTGCACCGGGTCAGGTGCCCTTCGCCCGCGCCGGCGAAGGCGGCGTGCCGTGGCGGCGCGCGGAAACCGGCGAGAAGGGCGAGATCGTCATCGCCGCGCCGTACCCCTACCTCGCGCGCACCATCTGGGGCGATATCGCAGGCTTCAAGGTTGCCGATGGCCGGGTCGATCCCGCTTGGCGCGGCGATGCCAAGCGTTGGGAGGAAGGCTACTGGCGGCGCTGGAAGGGCGCTTGGGCCTACACCCAGGGCGACTTCGCCATCCAGCACGCCGATGGCTCCTTCTCGCTGCACGGACGATCGGACGACGTCATCAACGTCTCTGGCCACCGCATGGGCACCGAGGAGATCGAAGGCGCTGTGCTGCGCGACAAGGCGCTCGCGCCGGACTCGCCGGTCGGCAACGTGCTCGTGGTCGGCGCGCCGCACCGCGAGAAGGGCCTGACCCCGCTCGCCTTCGTGGTCCCGGTCACAGGCCGCAAGCTCACACATGAGGACAAGCGGCGGTTGTTCGACCTCGTCCGCACCGAAAAGGGCGCGGTCGCGGTGCCGGCGGACTTCATCGAGGTCTCGCAGTTCCCCGAAACCCGCAGCGGCAAATACATGCGCCGCATGGTCCGCGCGCTGGTGGTGGGCGAGGATGTCGGCGACGTCACGACCCTGCGCAATCCCGAGGCGCTGGACGAGCTCAGGAAGGTCATCGGCGACTGGCAGCGCAAGCAGCGCATGAGCGACGAGCAGGCGCTGTTCGACCGCCACCGCTACTTCCTCGTGCAGTACAACACGGTCGCGCCCGGCAAGCAGGTGGCGACCGTCACCGTCACCAACGCGCCGGTCAATGCCCTGAACGAACGTGCGATCGACGAGCTGGTGATGGTCACCTCGACCCTCGCGCGCGACGAGAATGTCGTGGCGGTGGTGTTCACCGGCGAGGGCACATCGTCCTTCGTGGCGGGGGCGGACATCCGTCAGATGCTCGAGGAGATCCACACGGTCGACGAGGCAATGGTGCTGCCCAACAATGCGCACCTCGCCTTCCGCACCATCGAGAGCATGGGCAAGCCCTGCGTCGCGGCAGTGCAGGGCGTTGCGCTGGGCGGCGGGATGGAGTTCGCGCTCGCCTGCCACTACCGCGTGGCGGAACCCGTGGCGCGCTTCGGCCAGCCTGAAATCCGCCTGCGGCTGATGCCCGGCTACGGCGGCACCCAGCGCCTCCCGCGGCTTCTCGCCGACCGGCGCGGGGCGGAAGGTGTGCGCGATGCACTCGACCTGATACTCGGCGGGCGGAGCATCACCGCGGAAGCGGCGGCCGAGATTGGCGTTGTTGATGCGCTGGTGGAGGGTGCGGAAGACGCGCTCTCGGCAGCCCATGCGGCGGTGCGCGACTTTGTGAAGCACGGCCCCGACAGCGCGCTCGGCTTCGCCTTTGCCGAAAGGCAGGCGGCAACCGCGCGCTGGGAAAGCGCCGCGGACGTGTCGCTGGACGAAGTGCTGGAAGACGACTTCCTCCAGCGCATTCTGCGCCAGCTCGAATGGGCCGGGCGCGAGGTCGCAGGCGCGCGGGCGCTCGACGCGGTGCGCGTCGGCCTCGAACAGGGCATCAGCGAAGGTCTCGCCCGCGAGGCCAAGCTGTTTGCCGAAGCCATTGTCGATCCCGAGGGCGGGAAGACCGGTATCAAGCAGTTCATGGACAAGATCGCGCCCCCGCTTCCGGTGCGGCGCGATGGCGTGTGGATTGATGCCGAGCACGAAATGCGTGCTCAGGCATTGGAAGCGGCAGGCGATCTGCTTCCTGTGGGAGCGCCGTTTTATCCCGGCGTGACCCCGATCCCGCGTCACCAATATGCCTTTGGCATCGCCCGCGATCCCGACACGGGCCAGCCGCGCTTCGGCCCGCCGGCGAGCCACGAGAAGGAACTGATCGTCACCGTGCCCGAGCCTGCGCCCAACGAGGCGCTGCTCTACATGCTGACCAGCGAGGTCAACTTCAACGACATCTGGGCGCTGACCGGCATCCCGGTTTCGCCCTTCGACAGCCACGAGGAAGACGTGCAGATCACCGGCTCGGGCGGGATCGCGCTTGTCGCAGCGCTTGGGTCAGAGACGCGCGCGCAGGGGCGGATCAAGGTCGGCGATCTGGTGACGGTTTACTCCGGGACCAATGATCTTCTGAGCCCGCTGGTCGGCAATGATCCGATGTATGCGGATTTCTCGATCCAGGGCTACGAGACGGAAACCGGTAGCCACGCACAGTTCCTGACGGTGCAGGCGCCGCAGATGCACAAGGTGCCGCCTGATCTGACGCTGGAGCAGGCGGGGAGCTATGTGCTCAACCTCGGCACCATCGCGCGCTGCCTGTTCACCACCTTGCAGATCGCGCCGGGACGGACACTGTTCGTCGAGGGCGCGGCGACGGGCACGGGGCTTGATGCCCTTCGCTCCTCGGTGCGCACCGGCTTGCAGGTGACCGGGCTCGTGTCTTCCGAGGAACGCTCCAGCTTCATTACGCAGGTCCAGGGCGCTGTTGGGGCGATCAACCGCAAGGACGCGCGCTTTGCGGGCCTCTATTCCGTGGTGCCCGAGGACAAGACCGAAGCCATCGCTTGGGAAGCCGCAGGCGCGCCGCTGGTGGAGGAATACAAGGCGCTGAACGGCGGCAAGCTCGCCGATTACGTGGTCAGCCACGCGGGCGAGACGGCCTTCCCGCGCTCGTTCCAGCTGCTCGCCGAGGGCGGCACGCTGGCCTTCTACGGCGCGTCGTCGGGCTACCACTTCAGCTTCATGGGCAAGCCGGGGACGGCGACCCCCGAAGAAATGCTCCGCCGTGCGGCTCTAAGGGGCGGCGAGGCGGTGCTGATCTTCTACGGGCCGGGATCGTCGGAATTGCTCGACGAGACCGGGCTCGAAATGATCGAGGCCGCGCGCCGCTTCAACGCGCGCTCAGTGATCGCCACCACCACCGACGGGCAGCGCGAGTTCCTGCAATCGCTGGGCCTCGAAGACGCGATCGAAGGCATCGTCAGCCTCGAAGCCATCCGCCGCCGCGAGGGTGCCAACTTCCACTGGCCCGCCACCATGCCGCGCCTGCCAGATGCGAAGGCCGATATCGAGGTCTTCAAGGCCGCCGTGCGCGACTACCAGGACCGGGTTATGAAGCCCTTCGGCTCGGCCGTGGGCAAAATCCTGCGCTCGCCCGACAATCCGCGCGGCAACCCCGATCTGGTGTTCGAGCGGGCAGGGCAGGACACGCTCGGCATCTCGACCTCGCTGGTGAAGCCCTTCACGGGCCGCGTGATCTTCGCCGAGGATCTGACCGGCTGCCGCTTCACCTTCTACGCCCCGCAGGTCTGGACGCGTCAGCGCCAGATCCTGATGCCGACCGCCAGCATTCTCGGCACGCACCTGTGCAACGCCTACGAGGTCGCGCGGATGAACGACATGATCGCCGCAGGCCTGCTCGAAGTGACCGAGCCCGAGGTCGTGGCGTGGGACGGTCTGCCCGAAGCGCACCAGGCGATGTGGGAGAACCGGCACACCGGATCGACCTATGTGGTCAATCACGCGCTTCCTGAAATGGGCCTCAGAAGCCGCGATGCGCTGCTCGAGGCTTGGGCCGCCCAAGGCGCGGTAGCATCAGCTAGGGAACCCGACGGTTGACATAGCGTTGCGATTTTTGAAATGTTCTTAGCTCTCCTCCCCAGGGTTTGAACGAAACACCAAGCGAAGCGCCGCTTTGCTGTAATTCTGTGAGGAGAGAGCCTATGGCCAAATCGAAAGCCGCCGCTGCCGCCCCCGCCTTGCAGGGCGATGTTCCGGGCCGTCTGGCTGGCAAGATCGCCGTCGTCACCGGTGCGGCGGGCAATTTGGGCGGACATATCGTCACCCACTACCTTGCAGAGGGCGCAACCGTCGTGATGACCGGTCGGACCCCCGACCGCACCAAGGCGGCTGCCGAAGCGCTGCTCAAGGCGACCGGCGCGGATCCTGCGCGCCTTGCCACGGTGGCATTGGACGGCGGCGACATCGCCTCGGTGCGCGCGGCGATCGACGAGGTCGTGAAGCAGTTCGGGCGCATCGACATTCTGGTGAACAACGCCGGGAGCGCCGGGCCCAAGCAGCCGATCGAGAACCTGCCGCTGACGGCGGAAGAGCTCGCCGAGCTCCAGAAAAAGGGCTCGACCGATAGCGAGACCGTGCCCGACGCGCTGCGCAACATCTTCGGTGTCGCCTTCAATGTCGCACGCGTCGCCGCGCCGCATATCCCGGAAGGCGGCTCGATCATCAACGTCTCGACCATCTTCAGCCGCACGCCCTACTACGCGCGCGCCGCCTATGTCGTCCCCAAGGCGGCGATGAACGCGTGGAGCCGCGAGCTTTCGCTGGAGCTTGGCCCCAAGGGTATCCGCGTCAACCTCGTCTACCCCGGCCCGATCGAGAGCGAGCGCATCCGCAACGTGTTTGCCGCGATGGACACCGCGCGCGGCGACGAGGGCGGCACCACCGCCAACCAGTTCTTCGACATGATGAGCCTGGAGCGCGCCACCGGCGGCAACGCCAAGGCCAAGACCTTCCCGACGCCGACCGACATCGCCACCACCTGCGTCTTCCTCGGCAGCGACGAGAGCGCGGCCTATAACGGCCACGATTTCGAGGTCACCCACGGCATGACCGTGCGCAAGGAAGAGCGCGCGACCTACCTAGCGCGCCCGACCATGCGCTCGATGGACGGCACTGGCCTTGCCGTGCTGATCGCGGCGGGGGACGACTGGGAAGAGGCGCTCGAAATCGCGCAGGTGCAGCTTGCGTGCGGAGCGGAGGTCGTGCTCGGCCTGCCGCGCGCTGCCGATGTCGCCATCGCCGAGAAGCGCTGTGCCGCGATGGGCCTGTCCGACAAGCTCAGCATCATCCGCTTCAGCCGCAAGGATGCGGCCGGGATGGAGAACGCGCTCGAAGATTACACCAAGGGCGGCACCCCGATCAGCGGCGCGCTGTTCCTCCCCGCGCTGGGCGCAGGCGAACTCGCTGGCGCGCTTCTCGAGGCGGACGACACCGTGGTCGAGGCGCTGATGGACGCCGAACTCGCGGGCAACATGGCGCTCGCCCGGACGCTCAGCCGCTACTGGAAACGTCACGACAACCTGCTCCAGCCGCCGCGCTTCGTCTTCGTCAGCCATGCGAGCGACGGGAAGGGCGATATCTACGCCCACATCCTGCGCGCCGCGACCGAGCAGCTGATCCGCATCTGGCGTGACGAATCCGCGGTCGACACCGCCCACGGGCGTCGTCGTCAGGCCGAGTGGGGCAACCAGATCGTCCGCTTCACCAACAGCGAGGCGGAGAATATCCGCTTCACCGCAGGCCACGCCGCGCGCATTTTGCTCAAGGAGAGCAAGCTCGGCGAGATCACGCTCTATGTCCCCGGCAACATCGGGGAGGCGACCGGAGCGCGCAAGGCGATGCCCGGCTTCTCGGAGAACATCACCGGCCTGCATCTGGGCAAGGTCGCGCTGATCACCGGCGGTTCGGCCGGCATCGGCGGACAGGTCGCCCGCCTGCTGGCGCTTGCAGGCGGCAAGGTGATGATGGTCGCCCGCCGCGAGAGCGAACTCGCGGTCGCCCGCGCGCGGATCGTCAGCGAGCTGGAGGACATCGGCTTTGCCGGTGTCGAGCGCCGCGTGCAGACCCTCGCCAATGTCGACGTCAGCAACTTCGAGAGCCTCAAGGGCGCGGTCGACGCGACGTTGAAGGCTTTCGGGCGGATCGACTACCTCATCAACAACGCAGGGGTCGCAGGCGCGGAAGACATGGTCGTCGACATGGGGGTCGACGCCTGGAACTACACGCTCGATGCAAACCTCGTGTCGAATTACTTCCTGATGCACCACGTCGCGCCGCTGATGAAGGCGCAAGGGTCGGGATACATCCTCAACGTCTCGTCCTATTTCGGCGGCGAGAAGTATCTCGCGGTCGCCTATCCCAACCGCGCAGACTACGCCGTGTCGAAGGCCGGTCAGCGCGCGATGGTCGAGAGCATGGCGCGCTATCTCGGCCCGGAAGTGCAGTTCAACGCGATTGCGCCGGGCCCTGTTGACGGCGACCGCCTGTCGGGCACCGGCGGCAAGCCCGGATTGTTCGAGCGGCGCGGCAAGCTGATCCTCGAGAACAAGCGCCTCAACGCCGTCCACGCCGCCACGATCAAGGCGATCCGGCGCGGGGTGCGGGTCGAGGCGGTGCTGGCGCGGCTGGCCCGCAACGACACCACCAAGATGAGCCACGACACCAACAACCCGCGCGAGCTGCGCGATCTGGCGCTGGCCTGCGCGCGGGAAGGGGACGGGGCCTGCACCTGGGACCAGTACCTGCTCACCCCCACCATTGCCGCCGCGCTGATCGGGCGCCTGCGCCAAGCGGGCCTGTTCCTCGATGCGCCCGAGTGGAGCGAGCGGCCCGCCACGCCGGAGAGCGATGCCGACTGGCTGATGCGCGTTCCGCCCGAGGATGCGCCTTTCCTCCCCGCCGACAAGATCGCGGTCGAGGCCAAAAAGGTCGGCACCGGCGTGCTGTCCAAGCTCTATCTCGGCAAGATGCCGACCGAGCATGACGTGGCGCAGGCAACGGTGTTCTTCCTCGCCGACCGCGCCGTTTCCGGCGAGACCTTCATGCCTTCGGGCGGCCTCTCGGTGGAGCGTTCGACCACCGAGCGCGAGCTGTTCGGTAGCCCCAAGCAGGAACGCCTCGACCAGATGCGCGGCAAGACCGTGTGGATCATCGGCGAGCATCTCGTGGATTACCTCGCCGAGACCGCGCGCGCCTTCATCGAGGATTGCCATGTCGCCAACGTGGTGCTGATCACCCGCACCGCCGAGGGCTTCGAGGCGATCAAGTCGCAGCTGGATCCGGACACCGCCGTCTCGCTCACCTCGCTGGTCAAGACCACCGATATCGAGGCCGCGATGGACGAGGCGCTGACTGCATGGGGCAAGCCGACCACGATCCTCTCGACGCCCTTCGCCGCGCTGCCGGGCAAGCTGTTCGGCAAGGACGATCCGCTCACCCCGGAGGAGTTCCGCACTGTGGTGGCCGACAACCTCACCCACCACTTCCGCGTCTCGCGCCGGGCGTCGCTCTATGACGATTGCCAGCTGGTGCTGACCTCGCCCGACGTGCCGATGGGCGACAAGTCGCCGGCCTTTGCGCTGGCGAACTTCATCAAGACCACGCTCCACGCCTTCACCGCGACCCTTGCCGTTGAGAACGAGCGGCTGGTCCATGATGTGCCGGTCAACCAGATCAACCTCACCCGCCGGGTGCAATCGGAAGAGCCACGCGATCTCGACGAGCACTTGGAAGAGGTCCGCCGCTTCGCCCGCGCCGTGCTGCTGGTCGGCGCGCCGCTGCCGGATGCGGAGGACTCGCGTTACCGTGCGCGGATCTATCGCGGCATGTCGATGACGGTGTGAGGGGCCTCGCGGGGGGATGATCCAGTACCTGCCCTTCGAGAAGCCGATCGAGGCGCTCGACAAGCACGTCGCCGAGCTGGCCGCGCTCCCCGAGGGTGTGGCCGAGGCGCGGATGCTGCGCGAGCGCGCAGGCAAGCTGCTCGAGGACACCTATGCGCGCCTCACCCCGTGGCAGCGCACGCTGGTGGCGCGCCATCCGCAGCGTCCCCGCTTCGAGCGGCTTACGGCCGGCCTGTTCGAGGACTTCCTGCCCATCGCAGGTGACCGCGTGTTCGGCGAGGACGAGGCGATCGTCGGCGGCTTTGCCCGCTTTCAGGGCCGCCGCGTGGTCGTGATCGGCCACGTGAAGGGCGAGGACACCACCTCGCGCATCCGCCACAATTTCGGCATGGCGCGGCCCGAAGGCAATCGCAAGGCGATCCGCCTGATGGAACTCGCCGACCGCTTCGGGCTTCCGGTGGTGACGCTGGTCGACACCCCGGGCGCCTTCCCCGGCGTCGATGCCGAGGCGCGCGGTCAGGCGGAAGCCATCGCCCGCTCCACCGAAGCTTGCCTCGCGCTTGGCGTGCCGCTGGTCGCGATCATTATCGGCGAAGGCGGATCGGGCGGGGCAGTCGCGCTCGCCGCGGCGAACCGCGTGCTGATGTTCGAACACGCGGTCTATTCGGTGATCTCGCCCGAAGGCTGCGCTTCGATCCTGTGGCGCAGCGCCGCGCAGGCCGAGACCGCCGCCGAGGCGATGAAGGTGACGGCCACCGATCTCCTCAAGCTCGGCGTGATCCACCGCATCGTCTACGAACCGAAGGGCGGCGCGCACCGCGATCCCGAGGAAACGGTCAAGCGGCTGGCGCTGGCGCTGAAGAACGAGCTCGACGGCCTCGCCGCCATGACGCCAGCCGAGCTGCGCAGGGAGCGCGAGGAGTTCTTCCTGAAGTTAGGGTGATCGGTGCCGGTTGCGCTAAACAATCTTGCTACAAGTGCTGCGGTGCACTGAGACAAATTGGTTCGCGCACTGCAGCTTAGTCGGTCGGAAGGCCCCCGCCTCCGCCACCACCGCCACCTGCCTGGTTCTTCGCCAGAACGCCGTCAGCAGTTGAGCCAAGGCTGCCGCCGGTCAAATTGCGCACTGAACCATACTCGACAAGACGCGGTGTCTCGTAAGCGCCTTTTTCTTCTGATCAGTCATGGTCACCCCCCCCGGATGCATCTGTAAAACGTTCCCAAGGACGCGTTGTGAAATTCTGTCCAAGTAAAACGCTGCGACCGCGTACAGCCCCAAGCCTGCCAACGGTGCTTCGGGGTTCACAAAGTTAACTGGTGTGAGCAAGGCTAACAGCAGCACTGCGTTGTGCGCAAAAGAGGGCGCGAGCGATGCTCTTCAAATACCAACGGCGTCGGGATGGGCCAAAGGGCACTAAGCGACTACTAGGGCCGTTTTTGGCAAAATAGCGATGCGGGAAATCAAGGGCGAAATGCTTGATTTATGAATGGTGCCGGCTGCAGGATTCGAACCCGCGGCCCCCTGATTACAAATCAGGTGCTCTACCAACTGAGCTAAGCCGGCTTTCCGCGGTCGCCCTAAACCTAGAGAGCGCCGAAAGTCCAGCCTTCGGTTCGCGCCACGTCGGGTGTGAGGCTCGGCGGGTGCCACAAGTCGCGGTTGCCGTGGACTCGGCGCAGCCACGCGGCGGTGAGGAGGGCGTCGGAGGCGTGGTCGTCGATTGCGCCGGAGCCCGCGACCGGCGGCGAGCCTAGCCTGTCGAGCGCATCGTTCAGCGCTTCGTAGCTCCGCAGCTTGGTCGCCGCGCCCGTCACCCCGCCGAGCCGTGCGGCCATCGAGGTGTATATCTCGGTCACCACCGAGCCTTCGTCCGGCAGCGGATCGACCGGCCACACGGGCACACGGCGTTCGAGGCGGTGGAGCATCCGCATCCCCGTTAGGCTCGACTTGCCCACCTGCGCCGCGCCGACGAGGTTGAAATTGCTAACGGGCCGCACGCCCTGTTGGCGCTGCGCTGCCTCCGCTACGCGGAAGCGGCCCTCGCGGGTCAGCGCGCCTTCGAGCAGGAAGCGGTCGCCTGTCGCGCCTGCGCCGTGGCGGAAATAGCGCGATGCCTCGGGGTGGGTTACGAAGCCGCCTGCCTCGAGGTTGGGGTCGTCAGCGCACAAGGCGTCGATGAGCGCCCACAATCCCCGCGCATCGGCGGGCGAGGCGTCCCAGCCGGGGAAGAACGCACCCGCATCGTGGAACGGCAGCGACAAGCCCAGATCGAGCCCGACCAGCGTCGCGCCGGGCAAGTCACATAGCAGCGCCAACACTTCGGAGCGCGCCCAGCCCCTCGGATCGGGCGGAGTGACCAGCACCGGCGCACCGCCCTCGGCCAGCGCCACCGCCACCGCGATGCCCTTCTGGCGCGGGCCTTTCGCCCCCGACCAGTCGACCGCCATGAAATGCGAGAAGCGGCTCACCCGCGCTCGCTGCGCAGCTTGTCCCAGTATTCGAGGCGCTTCTTCACCTCGCGCTCGAAGCCGCGTTCGACGGGCGTGTAATAGGTCTGCGGCTCCATCTCTCCGGGCCAGTAATCGTCGCCGGAGAAGCCCTCGGGCGTGTCGTGGTCGTAGGTGTAGCCCTTGCCGTAGCCGAGGCTCTCCATCATGCCGGTTGCCGCGTTGACGATGTTCATCGGCGGCATCAGGCTGCCGGTGTCCTTGGCCGATTTCCACGCGGCTTTCTGCGCCATGTAGACCGCGTTCGATTTGGGCGCGGTGGCGAGGTAGAGGCAGGCCTGCGCCAGCGCGAGCTCACCTTCCGGGCTGCCAAGGAAGCGGTAGGCTTCCATCGCCGCCATGCACTGCGGGAGCGCCTGCGGATCGGCGAGGCCGATGTCCTCGACCGCCATGCGCACCAATCGCCGGGCGAGGAACAGCGGCTCCTCGCCAGCAGTCAACATCCGCGCGAGATAGTAGAGCGCCGCCTGCGGATCGCTGCCGCGCACCGCTTTGTGGAGCGCGGAGAAGAGGTTGTAGTGCCCGTCGCGGTCCTTGTCGTAGACCGCCACCCGGAGCTGGAGGAAGCTGCCGAGACCCGCCGGATCAAGCGGCTCGGGAAGGCCCGCGGCATACAATGTCTCGGCCTGCCCCAAGAGAAAGCGCCCGTCGCCGTCGGCCTGCGCGACCAATGCGGTGCGAGCTTCGGGCGTGAGGGGGAGGGGGCCTTCCAGCGCCTCGGCTTTTTCCAGCAGCGCCTCCAGTGCGACGGCGTCGAGGCGGTTCAGCACCAGCACCTGCGCGCGGCTGAGCAGCGCGGCGTTCAGCGCAAAGCTGGGGTTCTCGGTCGTCGCGCCCACCAGCGTGACCACGCCGCGCTCGACATAGGGCAGAAAGCCGTCCTGCTGCGCGCGGTTGAAGCGGTGGATTTCGTCCACGAAGAGCAGCGTGCGCTTGCCCGCGCGTGCCATCTTCTCGGCTTCGGCGAAGGCCTGCTTCAGGTCTGCCACGCCCGAGAACACCGCACTGATCGCGGCGTAGCGCATCCCCACGGCATCGGCGAGCAGGCGGGCGATCGAGGTCTTCCCGGTGCCCGGCGGCCCCCACAGGATCATGCTGGAGAGGCGCCCGGCGGTGACCATCCGCCCGATCGCGCCCTCGGGGCCGGTCAGGTGTTCCTGCCCCACCACGTCCGCGAGCGCGCGCGGCCGAAGCCGGTCGGCCAGCGGCGCGTCCTGCGCGGGAGCACCATCGCGCGGGGCCTCGGGGGCGTCTTGTCCGAACAGATCAGCCATTCGTCGGGCGTGATAGGACATCGGGCGGAAAAGAAAACCGCTCTGGGTTGGCCATCTTGAAACGATAGGTCTGCGATATATCTTGGATGTATCTTAGAACGATCGAGGAGGACGCTATGACCTGGAACAGAAACGGACGCGGCAATGGCTGGGAAAAGCTCGGCGAGGCCATCGCAATGATGGCGATGAACGGCAATCTCAACATGGGCCCCGGGCCCGGACCGGGCATGAAGATGCGCTGGCGCTATGACAGCGACGAGGCCGAGGGCGCCGAAGACTCTGGGGCCGCCGGCGAGGATCGCGGTCCGCGCGGTCGTGGGCGGCGCGGGCGGATGTTCGGTACGGGCGAGCTGCGCCTCGCGCTGCTGGCGCTGATCGCCGAAAACCCCTCGCACGGCTACGAGCTGATCAAGGGCATCGAAGAGATGACCGGCGGTGGCTATGCCCCGAGCCCCGGTGCGGTCTACCCGACGCTCCAGTTGCTCGAGGATGAAGGCGCCATCGAGGAAGCCGAGGCCGAGGGTGCCAAGAAGCCCTTCGCGGTGACCGACAAGGGCCGCGCAGAACTCGCTGAGCGCGCCGAAGAGGTCGAGGGCCTGATGCGCCGTCTGGGCCGCCATGCCGAACGCACCACCCATGTGCGCTCCTCGGACATGTTCCGGGCGATGGGCAACCTCGCCAACGTGCTCAAGAACCGCGCCCGCGTGGGCAAGCTCGACGAGCGCACGATCAGCGAAATCGTCGACATGATCGACGAGATGGCCAAGCGCATCGAACGCCTCTGACGCACCTTGTTGCGGGAAACGCAACTTGAGCATAAACTCTCCCCCGTCTGGGTCGCACCGGGTGGGGGAGGGTGTTTATGTCGGGGGAAGTTCTGGGCCGGGTTTATACGCCGTGGCATCTGTGGGTGACCGGTGTGGTGACGCTGATGTTCAACGCGCTCGGGATCACCAGCTACCTGATGACCAAGCTCGACCTGCTCGACCACACCACCATGAGCCCCGAGCAGATCGCCTTCATGCAGACCTATCCCGCCTGGGCGACAGCGGTCTGGGCGATGGGGGTGTGGGGCGCTTTTGCCGGATCGGTGCTGCTCCTGCTGCGCTCGCGTTGGGCAGTGGCCGCGATGGTGGTGGCGATGATCGGACTGATCGGCGTGACGATCGCCGAGGTGGCCGTGCTCGACGTGCCCGACCAGATGCGCACCCCGATGGGTCTGCGGGCCGCGATCTGGGGCTCCACGCTGTTCCTGCTGGCCTATAGCCGCGCGATGGCGAGAGCGAGCGTGCTGCGGTAGCCCGCCCTCAAGTAGCGAAGCGGTAGGGCGACAAACTACGCAGCCTTGGCCGCGCGCCGCTCCTCGACCAGATCGACGTAAATGTCGGCGACCACCGCATTGATCGCTTCCCAGCCATATTCGCAGGCCCGCGTCTCGCCTGCCGCGCCGTGCGATGCGCGCAAGGCTGGGTCGGCGCAGTATTTTGCGAGCGCCTCGGCATAGGCAGCCGCGTCGGTCTGCTTGCCGGTGGCGGGCACCAGCGTTCCGGTCACGCCGTCGGCGACGATGCTCGCCGCGCCCGTTGCATTGGCCGCGACCACCGGAAGCCCGCTCGCCATCGCTTCGAGCGTGACGTTGCCGAACGCCTCGGTGATGCTCGGATTGAAGAACAGGTCGCCGCTCGCGAGGGCCTGCCCCAGCGCCTCGCCGGTCTTGAAGCCGACGAAGATTCCGTCCGGAAGGTTCGTCTCGAACCACCCCCGCGCCGGGCCATCGCCGATCACCATCACCTTGTGGGGCACGCCCATTGCGCGGAGCCGCGCGGCGGTTTCGGTGAAGACGTCGAGGCCCTTTTCCATGACCAGCCGCCCGAGGAAGACGATCGCGACGTCATCATCGGCAAGCCCGATGCTGCGCCGCCATTCCGGATCGCGGCGGGCGGACGAGAAGATCGTGCGGTCGACCCCGCGCGTCCACAGCCCGATCCGATCGTGCATCCCCATCGCGTGGAGTTCCTCGATCAGCGATTCCGACGGCGCGACCAGCGCATCGCAGCGGTTGTAGAACCGCCGCAGCATCTTCACCACCAGCGGCTCGAGGAAGGCCATGTTGTAATAGCGCGGATAGGTCTCGAAGCGGGTATGGACCGAGGCGAGCACCGGAATGCCGCGTTCGCGCGCCCAGCGCAGCGCCGCGTGGCCGGACGGATCGGGCGAGGAAAGGTGGACGATGTTGGGGGCAAAGGCCTCCAGATCGCGCTTCACCGCCGCGCCGAGGTGGGTGGGAATGCGGTACTCGCCGCGGCCCGCCACCGGAATCGGGATATTGGGCACGCCCACCAGATCACCGGTCGGGGCAAAGTCGGGCTCCGCCACCTTGGGCGAATAGACGCGCACCTTCGCGCCCTTTGCGAGCAGCGATCCGACGAGGCGATTGAGGGCCTGGTTCGCCCCGTCGCGGGTGTAGTTGTAGTTGCCGCTGAACAGGGCAACGCGCAGATCGGAAATGTCCATAGAGCGGCCCGTTTAAGCGAGGTCTGTAAATATTGCGAGAGGGTATCCTCCCACCCTTGGGGGAGGGGGACCGCGACCCGCAGGGGCGGGGTGGAGGGGCGAATGACGCTCGCCCCTCCGCCAACGTGACGGATGGTCCCCCTCCCCTGGCCGGGAGGATCGTTTCCTTCATTGACTTGTCACAGCGCCTCTCTAAAGCGGCCAGCGGGCCACGCGGTCCCAACGCCGCGCGAGCTCTCTGCAAGGAGAGAATACATGACTGAGTACACCCGCGGGCTCGCGCACGAGCCTTCGTTGAAGCCTGAGCGTCCCTTCTTTTCCTCGGGACCCACGGCGAAATTCCCCGGCTGGTCGCTGGACAAGCTCAAAACCGAATCGCTTGGCCGCTCGCACCGTTCGAGCCTCGGCAAGGCGCGTCTCAAGTACGCGCTCGACCTTAGCCGCGAACTGCTCGGCATCCCCGACGATTACCTGATCGGCATCATGCCCGCATCCGACACCGGCGCAATCGAAGCCGCCATGTGGTCGATGCTCGACCCTGCGCGCCCGGTCACGGTCGCCGCGTGGGAGAGCTTCGGCAACATCTGGATCCAGGATGCGGCGAAGCAATTGAAGCTGCCCAACCTGCAGGTCCTCACCGCCGATTACGGCGAGATCCCCGACCTCACCACCATCCCGCAGCGCAATGACGTGGTGTTCACCTGGAACGGCACGACCAGCGGCGCGATGATCCCCAACACCGACTGGCTCGAAGCCGGGCGCGAGGGTATCACCATCAACGACGCCACCAGCGCGATATTCGCGATGGAGATGGACTGGTCGAAGCTCGATGCCACCACCTATTCGTGGCAGAAGGTGATGGGTTCCGAAGCCCAGCACGGGATGCTGATCCTCAGCCCCAAGGCGGTCGAGCGGATCGAAAGCTACGATCCGTCGTGGCCGCTGCCCAAGCTGTTCCGCATGAAGAAGGGTGCCAAGCTCAACCGCGGCATCTTCGAAGGCGAGACGATCAACACGCCCTCGATGCTGGCGACCGAGGACTACATCGCGGCGCTGGAATGGGCCAAGAGCATCGGCGGGCGCAAGGCGCTGGTCGAGCGGGCCAATGCCAATGCGGCGCTGGTCAAAGACTGGATCGAGACCACCCCGTGGCTGCGCAACATGGCGACCGATCCGGCGCTGCAGACCAACACCGGCGTGTGCATGGTCTTCCAGGGCGACTGGTACGAGAGCCTCTCGGATGAGGACAAGGCGGGCGTCCCCAAGAAGATCGTCAAGCTGCTCGAAGAACGCAATGTCGGCTTCGACTTCAACGGCTACCGCGATGCGCCGCCGTCCTTGCGCATCTGGTGCGGTTCCACGGTCGAGCAGGAGGACATCAAGCGCCTGCTGCCGTGGATCGAGTGGGCCTACGACAAGGTCAAGAACGGCTGAGGCCGTCCACCAACCTATCTTCCCGTTCGTGCTGAGCTTGTCGAAGCACCGTCTTTCTTTCGTCGTGCTGCCTTCAAAGTGAAGGGCAGCCCTTCGACAGGCTCAGGGCGAACGGGTCTTCCAATTTGCGGAGTAATCCCAATGACCAAGCCAAAAGTTCTCATCAGCGACAAGATGGACCCCAACGCCGCGCGCATCTTTGCCGACCGTGGCTGCGATGTCGATGTGATCACCGGCGAAACGCCCGAGCAGCTGATTGCCCGCATCGGCGAGTATGACGGCCTCGCGATCCGCTCCTCGACCAAGGTCACCAAGGCGATCCTCGATGCCGCCACCAACCTCAAGGTTATCGGCCGCGCCGGCATCGGCGTCGACAATGTCGACATCCCCTACGCCTCGTCCAAGGGCGTGGTGGTGATGAACACCCCGTTCGGCAACTCGATCACCACCGCCGAACACGCCATCGCGCTGATGTTCGCTCTGGCCCGGCAGATCCCCGAGGCCAATGCCCAGACGCAGGCCGGCCTGTGGCCCAAGAGCGGGTTCATGGGCGTGGAGCTCACCGCCAAGACCCTCGGTCTGATCGGCGCGGGCAATATCGGCTCGATCGTCGCGTCGCGCGCGCTCGGCCTCAAGATGAAGGTGATCGCCTATGATCCCTTCCTCACAGAAGACCGCGCGATCGAACTCGGCATCGAGAAGGTCGATCTCGACACGCTGCTGAGCCGCGCCGATTTCGTCACGCTGCACACGCCGCTGACCGACGAGACCCGCAACATCCTCAGCCGCGAACGGCTCGAGAATGCCAAGAAGGGCATCCGCATCATCAACTGCGCGCGCGGCGGGTTGATCGACGAAGCGGCTCTGAAGGAGTGCCTCGAAAGCGGCCAGGTCGCCGGCGCGGCGCTCGACGTGTTCGAGACCGAGCCGCCGGCCGCCGATCACCCGCTGTTCGGCACGC
>JANNZG010000014.1:0-3782 GCA_031410495.1 Porphyrobacter sp. | reverse complement strand
GACCGGCAGTGTCGAGCATCAGGACGTCAAAGCCCTGGAGCTTCGCCGACTGGAGCGCGCGGCGGGCGATGTCGACCGGCTGCTGCCCGGCGACGATGGGGAGCGTCGCGACCTCGGTCTGTGTCCCAAGCACCGCCAGCTGCTCCTGCGCGTTCGGGCGATTGACGTCGAGCGACGCCATCATCACCTTCTTGCCCTCGCGCCCCTTGAGCAGTTTCGCGAGCTTGGCGGTCGTCGTGGTCTTGCCCGAACCTTGCAGGCCGACCATCAGGATGACGACCGGCGGCGCGGCATTGAGATCGAGCTCGGCAGGCGTATCACCGCCCAGCATCTCGGTCAGCGCGTCGTTGACGATCTTGACGACCTGCTGGCCCGGCGTGACCGAGCGCAGGACATTGGCGCCGACTGCCTGTTCAGTCACCGAATCGATGAACCGGCGCACAACCGGCAGCGCAACGTCAGCTTCGAGCAGGGCAATCCGCACTTCGCGCATCGCCTCGCGCACGTCGGCCTCGCTCAGCGCGCCGCGCCCGCGCAGCTTCGCGAAGACGTCGCCAAGGCGGTCGCTCAAGGAATCAAACATTGTCGCTCCTCAACTCGCTCCGGGCGAACATGGGCCGAACTCCGAAACCAAATTGGCACCAAATGGGCGCCAAATTGGCGAAACGCGAAAAAAGCCGGTGGGCGAAACCTCGCCGACCAGCTTGTCACAAAAACTCTTACTCGCACTCGGAATGGTGGTGGAGCCTAGCGGGATCGAACCGCTGACCTCCTGCATGCCATGCAGGCGCTCTCCCAGCTGAGCTAAGGCCCCATTCCATTCATCCGGCCTGCCCCGGGAGGCAGACCGATTCCAAGCCAATGGCCGGGACGCAGCCCCTTAGTTGCGCGCCCCCGTCATTGCAAGCGCCTTGTGTCGGCGCAAGGGATCAATTCTCGTCGTCGTTGCCTTCAACGCCGACGCCCAGATCCTCATCGCCGCCAAGATCGACATCGTTGTCCGGCGAATCGCCATCATCATCGATATCCAGATCCTCTTCAGCCAGATCGCCATCGGCAACCTCGACAACCTTTTCCTTGGCCTCTTCATAGGGGATCGGTTGCTTGGACTTGAGCACCGGTTCGGGCGACCAGGAATAGCCGCAATCGATGCAAGCGACGGGATCGTCCTTGCCCAGGTCGTAAAAGCGGGTGCCGCATTTCGGGCAGCCATGCTTGGCGCCCCATTCTGGCTTGGCCATGAAATTTCCTCGTGCTGGCTCCGGGCGGGAGCCTAAAATGTTTCGCCCTTAAATGTATTGCATAGATGGTGACGTTCGGCGCTTGGCACAAGCGACCAGCCCCCAGCAGGCGGCGCGCCTTGCCATAGCGCGGGCGCGCTGTCAAAAGCCCGCGCGTGAACCAGCCCACTTCCTCCGCCAGCCGCCCCCGCCGTTTCTTGGCGAGCGGCCCCTTGCGCGGCCTCATCCGCGTGCCCGGTGACAAGTCGATCAGCCACCGTTCGATCATGCTCGGCGCGCTGGCGGTCGGCGAGACGCGGATTTCGGGCTTGCTCGAAGGTGAGGACGTATTGGCCACCGCAGCTGCCATGCGCGCGATGGGCGCGGATGTCGCGCGAATCGGAGAAGGCGAGTGGCGGGTGCACGGCGTCGGCATCGGCGCGTTACTCCAGCCGGTCGGGGCGCTCGACATGGGCAATTCGGGCACCTCGACGCGGCTGCTGATGGGCCTGATCGCCTCGCATCCGATCACGGCGACGTTCACCGGCGATGCCAGCCTGTCAGGCCGGCCAATGGGCCGGGTGATCGAGCCGCTGAGCCTGATGGGCGCGGCGTTCGAGGCGAGTGAGGGTGCCAAAGGAAGTCAGACTCTGCCGCTGACCCTGCGTGGCGCTTCGCCCGCGGTGCCGATCGAATACCGCCTGCCGGTTGCCTCGGCGCAAGTGAAAAGCGCCATTCTGCTCGCCGGTTTGAACACGCCCGGGATCACCACGGTGATCGAGCCGGTGCCGACTCGCGATCATTCCGAGCGGATGCTCAAGGGCTTTGGCGCAGACCTGACTGTCGATGTTGCACCGGATGGAACGCGCACGATCCAGATTCGCGCTGAGACGGAACTGAGGCCGCAGACCATCGACGTGCCGGGTGATCCCTCCTCGGCTGCTTTCTTCATCGTTGCCGCGCTGCTGGTGCCCGGCAGCGAGCTGACCATCGAGAACGTCGGCCTCAATCCGACCCGCGCCGGGCTGCTCGCAGTGCTGCGCGCCATGGGCGGCAGCATCGAGGAGTTGAACACGCGCCTTGTCGGCGGCGAGCCCGTGGCCGATCTGCTGGTCAGGCATTCGCTGCTCACCGGCATTGACGTTGACCCCGCCATTGCCCCCAGCATGATTGACGAATTTCCCGCGCTGTTCGTTGCCGCGAGCCTCGCCAAGGGCCGCACCGTGACTTCCGGCCTCGACGAATTGCGGGTCAAGGAATCGGACCGCCTCGCGGTCATGGCCAAGGCGCTCACCGCTGCTGGCGCGCGCATTGAAGAGCGCGAGGACGGACTGGTGATCGACGGCACCGGCGGCGAACCGCTCGAAGGTAGCGGCGGCCCCATTGCCACGCACCTCGATCACCGCATTGCCATGTCCATGGCCGTCGCGGGCCTCGCCAGCTATCACGGCGTCGAACTTGACGACATCCGCCCGATTGCAACCAGCTTCCCGGCGTTCGAGGCGCTGTTGGACGGGCTGGCCGGATGATCATCGCCGTCGATGGCCCCACCGCTTCGGGCAAGGGCACTATCGCGCAGGCCCTTGCCGCGCATTTTGGCCTGCCGCATCTCGATACTGGTCTGCTTTATCGCGCGGTCGGCTGGCAGTGCGCGCTGATGGGCGGCGATCCTGACAGCGAGGCGCAGGCGCTGGCCGCATGTGCATTTCCCGATGCGCTGCTGGCCAATCCGGAGCTGCGTTCCGAGCTGACAGGGGGGCTGGCCAGCCGGGTTTCGGTGCATCCCGCCGTGCGTCGTGCTTTGTTCAATCGGCAACGTGAATTCGCCACCCAGCCGGGTGGCGCGGTGCTGGACGGGCGCGATATTGGCACGGTGATCGCGCCGGAGGCCGAAGTGAAGTTGTTTGTCATCGCGAGCGTTGCGGCGCGGGCAGAGCGGCGGCACCGTGAAATGGCCGATGCCGGCCGCGATGCCGCGCTGGCGGACATCGCAGCGGACCTTGCAGCGCGCGACTTGCGCGATTCCACCCGCGCCGAAGCGCCACTTGTCGCCGCGCCCGATGCGCTGGTGCTCGATACCTCCGCGCTCAGCCGCGACGCAGCGATTGTGGCGGCAATCGGCCTCGCCGAACGAAAGCTTAAGGAATGAAACTGGGGCAACCCTTGGGCTTGTTTGCCCTGATGGCGGCAGTGGCCGTAAACGCCGCTCCCACGCTTTCGCCGACTGCCCGGCGTGGTCTGGCCTTCGCCGATCAGCACTGCGCGGCCTGCCATTCGGTTCGCGCCAATGGCTCGTCGGCTAATCCTGAGGCCCCGCCGTGGGACGATATCGCCAACCGGCCCGGTACCACCCAGGCGACGTTACGCACATTCCTGCGCGATTCGCACAACTATCCCGCCGCGATGTACTTCCGCGTTGATGCGCGGCGCATCCGCGATCTTGGCGCCTATATCGTCAGTCTGCAGAAGCCCGGCTATCGCCCGGTGATGTAAGATGCGGGCCAGTTGTAGGCTGATTGCTCACGGATTCCCACAAATCGCCACGGTCGAGGGCCCGATCCC
>JANNZG010000013.1:0-270005 GCA_031410495.1 Porphyrobacter sp. | reverse complement strand
GAGCGACTTGCGGCCGAAGTTCGGCGTGCGCAGCATCTCGGCTTCGGTCTTCTGGACCAGATCGCCGATGTAGATGATGTTGTCGTTCTTGAGGCAGTTGGCCGAACGCACCGACAGCTCGAGCTCGTCGACCTTCTTGAGAAGGTAACGGTTGAGCTGGTTGGCGTCGCTCTCTTCCGGCTGCACGGCATGGCCGATCATCTGGCCGACCGGCTGCGGGATGCCGTCTTCGAAGTGGACGAACAGGGTCAGCTGGTCCTGAAGAATGCGCGCGGCATAGGCCACGGCGTCTTCCGGGGTGACGGTGCCATCGGTTTCGACGGTCAGCGAGAGCTTGTCGTAGTCGAGCTCCTGCCCGACGCGGGCGTTCTCGACCTTGTAGCTCACCTGACGGACCGGCGAATAAAGCGAGTCGACCGGAATGAGGCCGATCGGCGCATCGGCCGGGCGGTTCTGCACTGCGGGCGAGTAACCCTTCCCGGTGTCGGCCGTCAGCTCCATGTTGAGCGTCGCGCCTTCATCGAGCTGGCAGATCACCAGATCCTTGTTCATGATCTCGATGTCGCCGGTGACGGCAATATCGCCAGCCTTCACAGCGCCCGGGCCAGTGGCCGAAAGCTGGAGACGCGTGGGGCCTTCGCCTTCCATGCGGAGCGCGATCTGCTTTACGTTGAGCACGATGTCGGTGACATCTTCACGCACGCCGGCAAGCGACGAGAATTCGTGCAACACGTTCTCGATCTTGATCGAGGTGATCGCGGCGCCCTGGAGGCTCGAGAGGAGCACCCGGCGCAGCGCGTTGCCGAGCGTCAGGCCGAAGCCACGCTCGAGCGGTTCGGCCACGAAGGTCGACTTGCGCTGACGATCACCGCCATCCTTGATTTCGAGGGAGTTGGGTTTCTTGAGTTCCTGCCAGTTCTTGGTGTTGACGGACATGGATTTCCCCTAATTCGCCTTGAGGGCGGTTCAAACTTGGGCGGGCGGGTCGGAGGCGCCTCGGTGGCGCAACATCAGACCCGATCGGGTGGCGGTGGCACTGAAGCGCCCCCGCCATCCCGGCGGATCAGACGCGGCGACGCTTGGACGGCCGGACCCCGTTGTGGGGGATCGGCGTGACGTCACGGATCGAGGTAATGTTGAAACCCACAGCCGCAAGGCCGCGCAGCGCGCTTTCGCGACCAGAGCCCGGCCCCTTCACCTCGACTTCGAGCGTACGGACGCCGTGCTCGGCAGCCTTCTTGCCCGCATCGTCGGCGGCAACTTGGGCAGCATAGGGAGTCGACTTGCGGCTCCCCTTGAAGCCCATCGCGCCGGCGCTGGACCAGCTGATCGCATTGCCTTGCGCGTCGGTGATGGTGATCATGGTGTTGTTGAAGCTGGCGTTGATATGCGCAACGCCGCTGGTGATGTTCTTCTTGTCACGACGCCGAATACGGCCTGGTTCGCGTGCCATCGTTATCTGTCCTCTAGCTCGTCAGAAGGAAAAAGCGTGAGAGCCCCGAAGGGCTCAAAGGCTTACTTCTTCTTGCCCGCGATGGGCTTGGCCTTGCCCTTGCGGGTGCGGGCGTTGGTGTGGGTGCGCTGGCCGCGAACGGGCAGACCGCTACGGTGACGCAGGCCGCGATAGGCACGCAGGTCCATCAGGCGCTTGATGTTCATCGCGGTGTTGCGGCGCAGGTCGCCTTCCACGGTGAAATCGGCGTCGATGGTCTCACGGATGCGCAGGACTTCCTCGTCGGTGAGGTCCTGGACGCGCGCGGAGTGCGCGATGCCGAGCTTGTCAGCGATCTGGACAGCGGTCGTGCGACCGATCCCGTGAATGTAGGTGAGCGCGATGATCACGCGCTTGTTGGTGGGGATATTGACCCCGGCAATACGAGCCACTTATTTCTCCATGCTCCACAGGGGTCAGGCAGGCTGCCCCTATCTCAACGCTCAAACCATTCTCGTGTCCGCCTGCCGAAAGGATCGAAGCGCATGGCCAGATCACAAACGGCAAAAAGTCCGGTCGGCACGCGCAAGGGCGATGCCTGCCGAACTTTCTTCGAACGTGTCGAATGAGCCGCGCGCATAGGCTGATTCGCACGGGCCGTCAACCGCAAGCGTCCCGCGCGGAGACATCGGACGATTTGCCAGAGACGTCAAAACGCTAGCATGCCGGATCAGCGTTTCGGGCTGTCCTTCAAATCACCGAAAACATCCGCGACCGACTGCACTTTGGGTGCGGGTTTCGGTGCAGGCTTTGCCGGTTCCGGGGTGGCTGGCGAAGGGGTGGGCGCTGGCTTCGGAGCCGCGGGTGCAGGCGCGGTAGCAGGCTTTTTCGCCACCGGAGCAGCCTGCGCCGCAGGTACCGGAGCCGCTGCTGGTGCCTTCGACGGTGCCGTGGCAGGCTTGGCCGCAGCGCCCTGCCCTGCCCCGGCGGCCGGAGGCGATGCGGGTGCCGGTGTTGCCGGTGCCGGGACGGGAGCGGGTGCCGGTGCGGCAATCGCAGGAACTGCCACCAGTCCGAGCTGCTTGGCCAGCGAGGCGAGCTGCGCGCCCATTACGCCGTCGACCACCTTGGAGATGACCGGGACCTCGTAACGCATCGGACCGCCTACATTGTATTCCCACACGATCCGGGTGCCTGCGTCGACCTTGGTAATGGCGATGGTGAGAACCCCCGTCACCGGCTCGCTTTGCAAAGGGCCGAGGCTGCCGACCATCCGCAGCGCCTGCTCCGGATAGGCCTGAACCACCCGCATGTGCTCGACGCTGCCCTGCAAGGTGAAGCGGTTCGGCTCATTGACCTCGGGAATTGTCTCGCAGAAGCAGCCGCCCGCCTGCGGGGTGAGCGTAAGGTTCTTGGCGTCGCCCGACCAGGTGTGCGCGGATTGCCACCAGCCCGACGGCGAGATCAGCGCGAGCCACACCGCCTTAGGCGCCGCTTTCACGATCACCTCATGCCTAGTGACGAAGCTGTTGTCGGTGGTCCGGGTGACTTCCGCAGCTGCGGGCACCGCGCAAGCGAGCACCGCGAGCCCCAATGCGGCAGCACCAGCCTTGAGCCTGAAACCGAGCATCATGGAACGAGCCTCCCTAGCATTCATCGGGAGGACGCTGCGGCAAAAGCGGGGGCGAGGCAAGGCTCGTATCGCCCCGGATACCACCTTCAGCTGGCGAGGATCGCGTCGATTTGGGCCGCGACGGTGTCGATTGCGGCCATGCCGTCGACCCGCGTGACGATGCCGCGAGCCTCGTAGCCCGGCAGGATCGGTGCGGTCTTGGCGCGATATTCCTGCATCCGCATCCGCACGGTTTCCTCATTGTCGTCAGGGCGACGTTTGAATTCGGTGCTGCCACAATTGTCGCACACGCCAGCGACCGACGGCGGGTTGGCAGTGTCGTGGTAAAGCGCACCGCAATTGCCGCAGGAGAAGCGCCCCGTGATGCGCACGACCAGCGCGTCCTCGTTGACCTCAAGCTCGATGACGTGATCGAGAACGCGGCCATTCTTCGCAAGGATAGCGTCGAGCGCTTCGGCCTGCGCGGCGGTGCGAGGATAGCCATCGAAGATTGCACCGGTCTCGGGAGCCATCGCAGCGAGTTCGGCGTCGATCAGGTCAGAGACGATCTCGTCCGAGACCAGTTCACCGCGCTCCATCACTTCCTTAGCGCGCACGCCCACCGGGGTGCCGGCCTTGACGGCGGCGCGGAGCATGTCGCCGGTCGAAAGCTGGCGCATGCCGTGCCTTTCGACGAGGCCTGCGCTCTGTGTTCCCTTGCCCGCACCGGGAGGGCCAAGAAGAATGATGTTCACGGACCGTCCCCCAATATCGCTTCGGGTCTCCGCCCGTTGCGTGTTTTCAGGCTAGTGGGTTCAACCAAGCAGGCGAGCGCGTCAAGCCGACTAATGTCGGATATCAGCGCATCCGTCCCTTGAGCTTAGCTTTCTTGATGAGATCGCCATATTGCAGCGCCAGCAGGTGCGACTGGATCTGGCTGATCGTGTCGACTGTCACGTTCACGACGATCAGCAGACTGGTTCCGCCGAGGAACAGCGGAATCCCGGTCTGCGCGATCATATATTCGGGTAGCACGCAGACAATCGCGAGATAGCCTGCACCAATCACAGTGATGCGGGTCAGCACATATTCGAGGTAATCCGCCGTGCGCTTGCCCGGACGGATGCCGGGGATCGAGCCGCCGTTCTTCTTCAGGTTGTCCGCCGTCTCCTCGGGGTTGAAGACAACCGCCGTGTAGAAGAAGCAGAAGAAGATGATGCCGATCGCATAGAGCGTCATGTAGAGCGGCTGGCCGTGCGCAAGGTACTGGTTAAGCGCCTGGAGCACGGTGTAGGTGGTGCTCTCGGTGTTCACCGAGCTTCCCGCGAACTGCGTGATTGTCAGCGGCAGCAGCAGCAGCGAGCTTGCGAAGATCGGCGGAATCACGCCCGCGGTATTGATCTTGAGCGGAAGATAAGACCGCTCGGCCTGCATCATGCCGCGTTCAGTCGCGCGCTTGGGATACTGGATCGTCAGGCGGCGCTGGGCGCGCTCCATGAAGGAGATGAGCAGGATCAGACCCACCACCATCACCAGAAAGCCGATGATGATAATGGGAGCGATCGAGCCCGTACGTCCGCCCTCGAAAAGGTTGGTGGCGAATTTCGGGAACTGGGCGACGATGCCCGCCATGATGATCAGCGAGATACCGTTGCCGATGCCGCGGCTGGTGATCTGTTCACCCAACCACAGCAGGAACATCGTGCCGCCGACAAGATTGATGACGGCGACGATGCGGAACATGATGCCGGGATCGACAACCGCCTGAAGGCCCTGTTGCGACGCGAAGCTTTCGAGGCCGACCGACAGGAAGTAGCCTTGGATCGCGCACAGCAGCACCGCGCCATAGCGGGTGTACTGGTTGAGCTTCTGGCGCCCGCTGGCACCTTCCTTCTTGAGCGCGGCGAGCGCCGGGTGGAGCGCCGAGGCCATCTGCACCACGATCGAGGCGGTGATGTACGGCATCACGCCCAGCGCGATGAGGCTCATACGCTCGAGACTGCCGCCAGAGAAGGCATTGAACAGATCGAGGATCCCGCCGCGAGTCTGGCCATAAAGCTGGCTCAGGATCAGCGGGTTAACACCCGGCAGCGGAACGAAGCTCAGGAAACGGAAGACAACCAGCGCTCCGATGGTGAACCAGATGCGCTGCTTGAGCTCGGTCGCCTTGGCGAAATTGCCGAAGCTCATGTTGCTCGCGATATTGTCGGCGCGTGATGCCATGTCGTTCTGTCGATCCTAGCTCTTGATCCGGTGGCGATGGCACGGTTGCGGCCACCTTCGAACCATCCTTCGCGCGCCTCTGCTCGAAGAACCGGCCCCTGCTGCAGGGACCAAGCGGCGCGCGAGAGCGTAAATAGGGAGCGCGGGGGCTCTTGTCGAACCCCCGCGCGCAACCTTTTCGTCGATTACTTCGCGCGTGCCGCCTTGTTGGCGTCGCGGCGGGCGAGCTTCTTTTCGTGCTCGGGGGTCGGAGCAGCGGCCACTTCGACGCTGCCACCAGCCTTTTCGACCGCAGCGATCGCGCCCTTGGTCGCGCCGGTCACGGCGAAGGTCACCTTGGAAGTGATCTCACCCTTGCCGAGCAGACGAACGCCGTCCTTGCCGTCACGCACCAAACCGGCAGCGCGCAGGGCGTCTTCAGTGATGGTCGCCTTGGCATCGAGCTTACCGGCATCGATGAACTTCTGGATCATGCCGATGTTCACTTCGGCATAGTCCTTGGCGAAGGGATTGTTGAAGCCGCGCTTCGGCAAGCGCATGTGGAGCGGCATCTGGCCGCCCTCGAAGCCCTTGATGGCCACACCGGAACGGGCCTTCTGGCCCTTCTGGCCGCGGGCCGAGGTCTTACCCTTGCCCGAACCGATACCACGGCCGACGCGGATGCGGCCCTTGCGGGCACCGGCATTGTCGCGGATGTCATTCAGTTTCATAGTGTGCACTCGCTTTCGCTTTTGTCGCGCTGATAGAAAGGAAGGCCCCGACTGCGCGGGGCCTGCCTGATGTTTAGTCGATCACCTGCACCAGATGCGGGATCTTGGCGATTGCGCCGCGCACCTCGGGGGTGTCCTGACGCTCGACGATCTTGTGCATCTTGTTCAGTCCCAGACCGATAAGGATCTGACGCTGACTGGCGGGGCGACGGATGGGCGAACCCACCTGCTTGATCTTGATGGTAGCCATCTTGCGTTACTCCACAATCGCCGCAGCGTCGGCTTCGGCTTCGGCTGCGCTGGCCCCGCCGCGACCCAGGAGGTCGGCAACCTTCTTACCGCGACGCTGGGCAACCGACTTCGGCGAAGTCTGCTCCTGCAGCGCGTCGAAGGTGGCGCGGATCATGTTGTAGGGGTTCGAGGTGCCGACCGACTTGGTAACCACGTCGGCAACGCCGAGGCTCTCGAAGACGGCGCGCATCGGACCACCAGCGATGATGCCGGTACCCGCAGGCGCGGTCCGAAGGGTCACCTTGCCGGCACCGAAACGGCCATTGCCGTCATGGTGCAGGGTGCGACCTTCCTTGAGAGGGACGCGGATCATCTTCTTGCGTGCAGCAGCTGTCGCCTTGGTGATCGCTTCCGGCACTTCGCGAGCCTTGCCGTGACCGAAACCGACGCGGCCTTGGCCGTCGCCGACCACGACCAACGCAGCAAAGCCGAAGCGCTTGCCGCCCTTCACGGTCTTCGAGACGCGGTTGATGTGCACCAGCTTCTCGATGATGCCGTCATCTTCTTCCTGCTTGCCGCCGCGACGGTCGTCACGACCGCCACGACCGCGACCACGGTCGCCGCCGCCGCTGCCGCCGCCATCGCGGTTGCCGCCACGGCCCCGGCCACGACGGCCCTGTGCTTCGCCGGCATCACCGGTAGCTTCGACCGCCACTTCGGGGGTTTCGATGGTGTTCTCGTCAGCCATAATCAGAACTCCAGCCCGCCAGCGCGGGCGGCATCGGCCAGCGCCTTGACGCGGCCATGGAACAGGAATCCGCCGCGATCGAACACGACAGTCGTCACGCCCGCCTGCTTGGCGGCTTCGGCGATTGCCTTGCCCACTTCGGCAGCAGCGCCGACATTGGCGCCGCTCGCCTTGGCGCCGAGCGTCGAAGCAGCGGCGACCGTACGGCCGGCCGCATCATCGATGATCTGGGCGTAGATGTGACGACCGGTGCGATGCACCGACAGACGAGGCTTGCCACCGGCACGCGCGCGAAGCGCGGTACGGACGCGGCGACGGCGCCGTTCGAACAGAGAGAGCTTTGCCATCTTACCTCTTCTTCCCTTCCTTACGGAAGATATACTCGCCGCGATAGGCGATACCCTTGCCCTTGTAGGGCTCGGGCTTGCGCCAGCGGCGGATTTCGGCAGCAAACTGGCCAACGGCCTGCTTGTCGGTGCCGGAAATCTCGATCGTGGTCTGGTCAGGGGTCTTCACTTCGAGGCCCGCGGGCACCGGAAGATCGACATCGTGGCTGTAGCCGAGCTGCAGCTTGAGGTTGGTACCCTGCGCATTCGCACGGTAGCCAACGCCCTTGATGACCAGCACCTTGGTGAAGCCGGCGCTGACGCCTTCCACCAGGTTGGACACGAGAGTGCGCTGCATGCCCCAGAAGGCACGCGCCTGCTTGCTGTCATTGGCCGGCTTGACCAGAATCGAGCCCTCGTCAACCGTGTAGCTGATCAGATCCGACAGGCCCAAGGTGAGGGTGCCCTTGGGACCCTTCACGCTAAGCGTGCCGTTTTCGATGGTGGCCGTAACCCCTCCGGGGATCGCCACCGGCTTTTTGCCGATGCGGCTCATCAGAACACCTCCGCCAACACTTCGCCGCCGACATTGCTGGCGCGCGCTTCGGCATCCGAAAGCACACCGCGCGGGGTCGAGACGATGGTGATACCGAGGCCGTTGCGAACAGTCGGAAGCTCCTTCGAGCCCGAATAGACGCGGCGGCCAGGCTTGGAGACGCGCGCCACGTGCTTGATCGCGGGCTCGCCTTCGAAATACTTCAGTTCAATCCGCAGCGCGGGGTGCTTGCCCGAATTGTCTTCAGTGTAGCCACGGATGTAGCCTTCACGCTGAAGCACTTCGAGCACGCTGGCGCGCAGGTTGCTGGCGGGCGTAAGGACGGAGTCCTTCTTTGCACGCTGGCCGTTGCGGATGCGGGTGAGCATATCACCCAGAGGATCGGTCATTGCCATTGTTCAGTCCTCACCAGCTCGACTTGGTCAGACCGGGAATCATCCCGCTGTTGCCGAGTTCGCGCAGTTCGATACGGTTGATGCCGAACTTGCGGTAATAGCCGCGGGGGCGGCCGGTGGTGGCGCAACGGTTGCGCACCCGGGTCGGGTTCGCGTTGCGCGGAAGCTCCGCCATCTTGAGACGGGCGACCAGGCGCTCCGTCTCGTCAAGCGATTCATCGGCAGCAATCGCCTTCAGCTTCTCGTACTTCGCAGCGTACTGCTTGACGAGCTTCTTGCGACGCTCATTCTTGTTGATGGAACTCAGTTTCGCCATGGACTTAAGCTCTCTTGCTTCGTGTCTTTAGGGGGAAGTGGCTCACGCCGCTTCCTTCTGTTCGGTCTTGGCATCGCCCTGGAAGGGGAAGCCGAAAAGACGCAGCAGTTCGCGCGCCTCTTCATCGGACTTCGCGGTGGTGGTGACGATGATGTCCATCCCACGCACCTTCTCGATCCGGTCATAGCTGATTTCCGGGAACACGATCTGTTCCTTCAGCCCCATGGCGTAGTTGCCACGGCCATCGAAGGACTTGGCGTTCAGCCCACGGAAGTCGCGGATGCGCGGCATAGCCACGGTCACGAGACGGTCGAGGAACTCGTACATGCGTTCGCGGCGCAGGGTGACCTTGCAACCGATCGGCATGCCTTCACGCAGCTTGAACTGCGCGATCGACTTCTTGGCGATGGTAATGACCGGCTTCTGGCCGGCGATCAGCGCCATTTCTTCGGCAGCGGTCTGAACCTTCTTCTTGTCCTGACTCGCCTCGCCCACGCCCATGTTAAGCGTGATCTTCAGCAGCTTGGGGACTTCGAGACGGTTCTTGTAGCCGAACTTCTCGGTCATCGCGGCAACGATTTCGGCGTCATACTTCGCCTTCATCCGCGGTGAATAGGTGGCATCAACCATTGATGGTCTCCCCGCTCTTCACAGCAACGCGCACCTTCTTGCCGTCCTTGGTCTCAAACCGGACGCGGGTGGGCTTGCCATCCTTGGGATCAGCCAGTGCGACCTTCGAGATGTGCATCGGAGCCGCGAAACGGTCGATGCCACCCTGCGGGTTTGCTTGGCTGGGCTTGCGGTGACGGGCGACGATGTTCACGCCTTCCACGACGACCTTGCTGTCCTTGGGCATGACCGAGGCGACCGTGCCGGTACGACCCTTGTCCTTGCCCGACAGCACGACGACGCTGTCACCCTTCTTGATCTTGGCGGCCGACATTACAGCACCTCCGGAGCAAGCGAGATGATCTTCATGAAGCCGCGGCCGCGCAGTTCGCGCACCACCGGGCCAAAGATACGGGTGCCGATCGGCTCCTCGTTCTTGTTCACGAGCACCGCAGCATTGGTGTCGAAGCGGATGACAGTGCCATCCGGACGGCGCACGTCCTTACGGGTGCGGACGATCACGGCACGGTGAACGTCGCCCTTCTTGACCTTCGCGCGCGGCTGCGCCTCCTTGATGGAGACGACGATCACATCGCCAACGCCCGCGGTACGACGCTTAGACCCGCCCAGCACCTTGATGCACTGAACGCGCTTTGCGCCGCTGTTGTCCGCGACGTCGAGATTGGATTGCATCTGGATCATTGATCCGGTTCCTTCTCACTGGCTTTCCGGGACGCCCAATCCGACTGGGGCCCGGTAGTTCCGATTACGCCTAATTCAGTTACCCGCAGCTGCGACGTCGAGGTCGGCTTCCACCGCCTGCACGCCGCCCGCCACGACCCGGTCCTTGACGATCCAGGTCTTGGTCTTCGACATCGGGCGGGTCTCTTCGATCCGCACCACGTCGCCCACGGTGTATTCGTTGTTCTCGTCGTGCGCGTGATACTTCTTCGAACGACGGATGATCTTCCCGTAGAGCGGGTGCTTCACCTTGCGTTCGACCAGCACGGTCACGGTCTTGTCGGTCTTGTCGGAGCTCACAGTACCGACGAGGATGCGCTTGGGCATGTGCTTACTCCTTACGCCTTCACGGCGGCGGCTTTCGCCGCGCGCTCGTTTTGCAGCGTCTTGATCTTCGCGATGGTCCGGCGCACCTGACGGATGCGCGAGGGAGCCTCGAGCTGGTTGGTCGCAGCCTGGAACCGCAGATTGTACTGCTCGCGCTTGAGCTCGGTGAGCTCAGCAGACAGCTGATCGTCGGTCTTGGTGCGAAGGTCCGCAAAGTCGGCCATTATTCGCCTCCCAGGTGGCTGGTGTCACCCAGACGGGCGACAACCTTGGTCTTGATCGGCAGCTTCATGGCTGCACGCTCGAATGCTTCGGCGGCCAGCGGGCCGGCAACGCCGTCGAGTTCGAACAGGATGCGGCCCGGCTTCACGCGAGCGGCCCAGTATTCGACCGAACCCTTGCCCTTACCCTGACGGACTTCGGCAGGCTTCTTGGTCACGGGCACATCGGGGAAGACACGGATCCAGAGACGACCCTGACGCTTGATGTGACGGGTGATGGCACGACGCGCAGCTTCGATCTGACGCGCGGTGATCCGCTCGGGTTCCAGAGCCTTCAGGCCGTAGGAGCCGAAGTTAAGGGTGGTGCCACCCTTGGCTTCGCCCTTGATCCGTCCCTTGAACTGCTTGCGGAACTTGTGCTTTTTCGGTTGCAACATGGTCTGTTACCTCAACGAGCCGGCCGGACGCCGGAAGTCTGGGCTTCCATCATCAGGCGGTCCTGCGCGGTCGGATCGTGGGCGAGGATCTCGCCCTTGAAGATCCAGACCTTGATCCCGATGATCCCGTAGGCGGTGAGCGCCTCGCAATCGGCGTAATCGATGTTTGCACGCAGCGTGTGAGCCGGAACGCGGCCTTCACGATACGATTCAACGCGGGCGATCTCGGCGCCGCCAAGACGGCCGCCGCACGTGATCTTGATGCCCTCGGCTCCGAGACGGATCGCCGACTGCATTGCGCGCTTCATCGCCCGGCGGAACGCCACGCGGCGAACCAGCTGGTCGGCGATGCCCTGTGCGACGAGCTTTGCGTCGATTTCCGGCTTGCGGATTTCAACGATGTTCAGCTTCACGTCGCTCGGCGTCATCGTCGCAAGCTTCGAGCGAAGCTTTTCGATGTCAGCGCCCTTCTTGCCGATGATGACACCTGGACGCGCCGCATAGATCGAAACGCGGCACAGCTTGGCCGGACGCTCGATCACCACCTTGGAAACTGCCGCCTGGGGCAGGTTCTTCATGATGTACTTGCGGATCGCGATGTCTTCCTTGAGCAGCTGCGCATAGTCACGCCCTTCGGCGTACCAGCGGCTGTCCCAGGTGCGGTTGATCTGCAGGCGCAGACCGATCGGATTGCTCTTCTGGCCCATCTTACGCCTCTTCTGCTTCGCGAACGACGATCCGCAGCCGTGAGAACGGCTTGAGGATCCGGGTCGACTTGCCGCGGCCGCGGGTGTGGAACCGCTTCATCGTCACCGACTTGCCGACCGAGGCCTCAGCCACGACCAGAGCGTCGACGTCGAGATTGTGGTTGTTCTCTGCGTTGGCGATCGCGGAAGCGAGCACCTTGATCGCATCGCGCGCCATCGCACGCTTCGAGAATGCGAGGATGTTCAGCGCATCTTCGGCCTTCTTGCCACGGATCAGAGCGGCCACGAGGTTCAGCTTCTGCGCGGAACCACGGATCGTGGTGCCGACGGCCAGCGCCTCGTTATCGCCCACGCGGCGGGGTGCTTTTGCCTTGCCCATTAGCGCTTGCCCTTCTTGTCGGCAGCGTGACCGGGGAACGTGCGCGTAGGCGCAAATTCGCCGAGCTTGTGGCCGACCATTTCTTCTGAAACCGTAACGGGAATGAATTTGTGCCCGTTGTAGACGTTGAAGGTGAGCCCGACGAACTGCGGCAGAATCGTCGAGCGACGCGACCAGGTCTTGATCGGCTTGGTGTTGCTCGCATCCTGCGCGGTCTCAGCCTTCTTCAGAAGGCTCAGCTCGACAAACGGACCTTTCCAGACGGAACGTGCCATCGTCTATTACCTCTTCTTCTTCGCGTGACGCGAACGGATGATCATCTTGTCCGTCTGCTTGTTATGGCGCGTGCGGGCACCCTTGGTCGGCTTGCCCCACGGGGTCACCGGATGGCGACCACCGGAGGTCCGGCCTTCACCACCACCGTGCGGGTGGTCGACCGGGTTCTTCGCGACGCCGCGGGTCAGCGGGCGGACGCCCATCCAACGCTTGCGACCGGCCTTGGCAAAGTTCTGGTTGCCGTTGTCGGGGTTCGACACTGCACCAACCGTGCCCATGCAATCGCCGCGCAGGTAACGCTGTTCACCCGAATTGAGGCGAACGATGACCATCGCGCGGTCACGACCGACGACCTGCACGTAAGTGCCGGCCGACCGGGCGATCTGACCGCCCTTGCCCGGCTTCATCTCGACGTTGTGGCAGATCGTGCCGACCGGCATCTGGCCCAGCAACATCGCGTTGCCCGGCTTGGTGTCGGTCTTTTCACCGGCAACCACCACATCGCCGACAGCGAGACGCTGGGGAGCGATGATGTAGGCCTGCTCGCCGTCTTCGTACTTCACGAGTGCGATGAAGGCGGTGCGGTTCGGGTCATACTCGAGACGCTCGACGGTCGCCGGCATGTCCCACTTCCGACGCTTGAAGTCGATGAAGCGGTACTTCTGCTTGTGACCACCGGCGATACCGCGCGAGGTGACGTGACCCTTGTTGTTACGGCCACCGGTCTTGTGCTTACCTTCGGTAAGCGCCTTGACCGGCTTGCCCTTCCACAGAGCCGACTTGTCGACCAGGATCAGACCGCGGCGAGCGGGACTGGTCGGCTTATAGTTCTTGAGTGCCATTGTTCGTTTCCTGTCCCTTGGCCTCAGATACCGCTGGTGATGTCGATCATTTCACCCTCGGCGAGGGTGACAATGGCCTTCTTCACGTCGGAGCGCTGGTAGGCCTTGCCCTTCCAGCGCTTGGTCTTGCCCTTCTGGACCAGGGTGTTCACCGCGACGACCTTCTTGTCGTAGATCGCTTCGATGGCTTCCTTGATCTGCGGCTTGGTCGCGTCCTTGGCGACCTTGAAGACCACGGCGTTGTTTTCCGACGCGAGGGTCGACTTTTCGGTGATGTGCGGCGCGATGATCACATCGTAGTGACGCGCGTCGACAGTCTGCTTCTTAGCCATTGAAGCGCGCCTCCAGCTTTTCGACGGCGGCCTTGGTGAGGACCAGCGTGTCGTGGTTGAGGATGTCGTAGACATTGGCTCCCATTGCCGGGAGCACGTTGATGCCCGGCAGGTTGCCAGCGGCCTTCTTGAAGCCCGCGTCGACCTGCTCGCCGTCAATCACCAAAACCTTGCCGGACAGGCCGGCTTTGGCGAGGTGACCCTTGAGGATCTTGGTCTTGGCATCGGCCAGCTCGAGGCTGTCAACGACAACGAGGCCGTTCTTCGCCTTGCTCGAGAGCGCCATCTTGAGGCCGAGTGCGCGGATCTTCTTGTTGAGCGACTGCTCGAAGTCACGCTTGCGCGCACCGTGAGCCTTACCGCCGCCGATGAAGATCGGGGCTGCACGGTCGCCGTGACGGGCGGTACCGCCACCCTTCTGCTTGCCGAACTTCTTGCCCGTGCGGGCCACGTCCGAACGCTCACGCGTCGGGCGGGCAGTGCCACGGCGGTTTTCGAGCTGCCAGGTCACGACCCGGTGCAGGATGTCAGCGCGCGGCTCGATGCCGAACACGTCATCCGACAGTTCGATGTCGGCGCCCTTGACGGCGGTCCCGTCGATGTTCTGAACCTTGATCTTCATGGCTCAGCCTTCCTTGTTTTCTTCGGTGGCCGGAGCGTCGGTTTCGACAGCTTCGATCACGGCAACGTCTTCCGCAGCCGCTTCGACGACCGAGGGGGTCTCGTCAGCGGTGTGGGGAGCCTTCTTCTCGAGAATAGCACCGGGGAACGGCAGGCCCTCAGGGGCACGCAGCTTCACCGAGTCACGGACGAGCAGCCAGCCATTCTTCGCGCCCGGGACCGAGCCCTTGACGAAGAGAAGACCACGCTCGGCGTCGGTGCGCACGATTTCGAGGTTCTGCTGGGTGCGCTGACGGTCGCCCATGTGGCCGGCCATCTTCTTGCCCTTGAACACGCGGCCCGGATCCTGGCGGTTACCCGTCGAACCGTGGGCACGGTGCGAGATCGAGACACCGTGGGTGGCGCGCATACCGCCGAAGCCCCAACGCTTCATGGCGCCGGCAAAGCCCTTGCCCTGCGTGTGACCAGTGATGTCGACCATCTGGCCGGCAATGAAATGCTCGGCACTGATGGTCGCGCCAACCGGGACCAGCGCTTCAGCGCCGTCGACACGGAATTCGGCAACCTGCTTCTTCAGGCCGACATCGGCCTTGGCAAATTGTTCACGCTGCGGCTTGGCAACGTTCTTGTGCTTGGCTTCGCCCGCGCCGAGCTGGACCGCGAAATAACCATCGCGGTCTTCAGTCCGGTGCGAGACCACCTGGCAATCTTCCAGCGACAGAACGGTCACAGGCACGTGCCGTCCGTCCTCCTGGAAGAGGCGGGTCATCCCGACTTTCTTTGCGATAACGCCGGTGCGCATCGTCAGTTACTCCTCAACAGAGGCACCCTACGGACCATCCGCAAGGTGCGTGTGAGACCACAGCACAAGTGCCGCAGCCCCATTCAGCCCATAATGTCATGCATCGCCCCGTCCGGGCTGAGTACTCCGCTGGCCGGGTGGCCGCTGGAGCGAGACGGGGGACGCAGCCCGGATGGTTCATCCGGCGGTATCCACCCTATCGTCAGGCGGAGCGCTTATGGCTCCAACGATAGAGGCCCCCTGCCAAAGCGGGGGGCATTTCGGCTAGCTTACGCCAGCTTGATCTCGACGTTCACGCCAGCAGCCAGATCGAGCTTCATCAGCGCGTCGACGGTCTGGGCGTTGGGCTGCACGATGTCGAGCAGCCGCTTGTAGGTGCGAACTTCGAACTGCTCGCGCGACTTCTTGTCGACGTGCGGGCCGCGGTTCACGGTAAACTTCTCGATACGCGTCGGCAGGGGAATGGGGCCGCGAATAAGAGCGCCAGTGCGGCGGGCCGTATCGGCGATCTCACCAGTTGCCTGGTCGAGAACGCGGTGATCGAACGCCTTGAGGCGAATACGGATATTCTGAGCTTCCATGTCCTACTACCGATGCGAAAGAGCCAAGGAGCCGCCGGTTGCCCGGCTTTTCCCAAAAAACAAAGGCCGGCCCCGCTCCTTCCGGTTTCCCGTGGGCGGGCGGCCTTACTCAAAACTCGTGACAGACGGGACGAATCTCGTCTGCGGATGCGCGCCTATACGGAGAGCGCCGCCGTCTGGCAAGGGGCAACCGGAAGGAAATTGCGTGACCGTGAAACGACCACGATGCCCTGCCGCAAAAGCGCCCTGCCCTCACACAAAAAGGCCCGGCAGCTCATCCGAGCGGCCGGGCCTGTTTTGCGTTCAGTCAGCTCCCTGAAGGGAGCAAAACCTTACTTGGTGATCTTGGCAACGACGCCCGAACCCACGGTGCGGCCGCCTTCGCGGATTGCGAAGCGCAGACCTTCGTCCATGGCGATCGGAGCGATCAGCTTCACGCCGATCGAAACGTTGTCGCCCGGCATGACCATTTCGGTGCCTTCGGGAAGGATCACTTCGCCGGTCACGTCAGTGGTGCGGAAGTAGAACTGCGGGCGGTAGTTGGCGAAGAACGGCGTGTGACGGCCACCTTCATCCTTCGACAGCACGTAGACTTCGGCTTCGAACTCGGTGTGCGGCTTGACCGTACCGGGCTTGCACAGCACCTGGCCGCGCTCGACTTCTTCACGGGCAACACCGCGGATCAGGGCGCCGACGTTGTCGCCAGCTTCACCGCGGTCGAGCAGCTTGCGGAACATTTCCACGCCGGTGACGGTGGTCTTGCGGGTGTCCTTGATGCCGACGATTTCGACTTCTTCACCCACGTTGACGATGCCGGTTTCGATACGGCCGGTCACCACGGTGCCGCGACCCGAGATCGAGAACACGTCTTCGATCGGCATCAGGAACGGCTTGTCGACCGGACGGTCGGGCTGCGGGATGAAGCTGTCGACGGCTTCGATCAGGGCAATGACCGAGTCCTTGCCGATGTTGTCATCGCGACCTTCGAGAGCGGCGAGAGCCGAACCCTTGATGATCGGAATGTTATCACCGTCAAAGTCGTACGACGAGAGCAGCTCGCGCACTTCCAGTTCGACGAGCTCGAGCATTTCCTCGTCGTCTACCTGGTCGACCTTGTTCATGTACACGACCAGCGCCGGAACGCCGACCTGACGGGCGAGCAGGATGTGCTCACGGGTCTGGGGCATCGGGCCGTCGGCGGCGTTCACGACCAGAATCGCGCCGTCCATCTGGGCGGCACCGGTGATCATGTTCTTCACGTAGTCGGCGTGGCCCGGGCAATCGACGTGCGCATAGTGACGCGCAGCCGATTCATACTCGACGTGTGCGGTCGAGATGGTGATGCCGCGCTCGCGCTCTTCGGGAGCCTTGTCGATGTTGGCGAAGTCCACGGCGGCGCCGCCGTAGGTTTCAGCCATCACCTTGGTGATCGCGGCGGTCAGCGTGGTCTTGCCATGGTCGACGTGACCGATGGTGCCGATGTTGCAGTGCGGCTTATTCCGCTGGAACTTTTCCTTGGCCATTTCTCTGGTGTACCTTCTTGAATGAAACGATGTGTTCGCGGGAGAACGGCGGTGCCCGCTGAATCAGGCGCCGCCCCTAGACTGCTGACGCAGCTTAGGCAAGTTTCTCCTTGACCTCAGCTGCGACGTTCGCCGGAACCTCGTCATAGTGCGAGAATTGCATGCTGTAGTTTGCACGGCCCTGCGTGAACGAGCGCAGTTCGTTCACGTAACCGAACATGTTGGCGAGCGGCACGAAAGCCTCGACAGCCTGCGCATTGCCGCGGGTGTCGGTGCCCTGAATCTGACCGCGCCGGCTGTTAAGGTCGCCGATGACGTCGCCCAGATAATCGTCCGGGGTGACAACTTCGACCTTCATGATCGGCTCGAGCAGCTTGATACCGGCCTTCTGCGCAACTTCACGCATGGCACCGCGGGCGGCGATTTCGAACGCGATCGCGCTCGAGTCGACGTCGTGGTACGCGCCATCGGTCAGCTTGATGCTGAAGTCGATGATCGGGAAGCCGACCAGGTGCCCGCTGGCAGCCTGTTCGCGGAAGCCCTTTTCAATCGCCGGAATGTATTCGCGCGGGATGTTCCCGCCCTTGATGACATCCTCGAAGATCACGCCCTGACCACGTTCACCGGGGATGACCGTGACCTTCACGCGGCCGAACTGGCCAGAGCCGCCCGACTGCTTCTTGTGGGTGTAATCGACTTCGACTTCGCGGGCGAGGTATTCGCGGTAAGCCACCTGCGGCGCACCGACGTTGGCTTCGACCTTGAACTCGCGGCGCATACGATCGACGATGATGTCGAGGTGCAGTTCGCCCATGCCCTTGATGATCGTCTGGCCACTTTCGTGGTCGGTCGACACGCGGAACGAGGGGTCTTCCTGCGCCAGACGATTGAGCGCGATGCCCATCTTTTCCTGGTCGGCCTTGGTCTTGGGTTCCACCGAAAGCTCGATCACGGGCTCGGGGAATTCCATGCGCTCAAGGATGATCGGCTTGGCTGCATCGCACAGGGTGTCACCGGTGGTGGTGTCCTTCATGCCCGCCAGCGCGACGATGTCGCCGGCAAATGCCTCATCGATGTCTTCGCGGTTGTTCGAGTGCATCAGCAGCATGCGGCCGATCTTTTCCTTCTTGTCCTTCACCGAGTTCAGGACCTGACCCTTGGTCAGCTTGCCCGAATAGATGCGGGTGAAGGTGAGCGAGCCCACGAAGGGATCGTTCATGATCTTGAAGGCCAGCGCGGCAAACGGCGCGTCGTCGCTCGAGGGACGCTCGGCTTCCTCATCGCTGTCGGGCAGCACGCCCTTGATCGCCGGAACGTCGAGCGGCGACGGCATGTAGTCGACCACCGCGTCGAGCAGAGGCTGAACGCCCTTGTTCTTGAACGCCGAGCCGCAGGTCACGGGCACGAAAGCGCGCGCCATGGTGCCCTTGCGGATGAGCGCCTTGAGGGTCGGTACGTCAGGCTCGTTGCCTTCGAGATAGGCTTCCATGATATCGTCGTCCTGCTCGACGGCGAGTTCGATCAGGCGCTCGCGATATTCGGCAGCCTTGTCGGCGAGATCGTCAGGGATCGCGATGAACTCGTACTTCGCGCCGAGGCTGTCATCACGCCAGACGATGCCGCGGTTGTTCACGAGGTCGACGACGCCTTCGAGCTGGGCCTCTGCGCCGATCGGGAGATAGAGCACGAGCGGCTTGGCACCGAGGCGGTCGATGATCGACTGCACGCAGTAGTAGAAGTCGGCGCCGGTGCGGTCGAGCTTGTTGATGAAGCACATCCGGGGGACGCCGTACTTGTCGGCCTGACGCCAAACGGTTTCGGACTGCGGCTCAACGCCGGCAACGCCATCGAACACGGCAACTGCACCATCCAACACGCGCAGCGAGCGTTCGACTTCGATCGTGAAGTCGACGTGGCCGGGGGTGTCGATGATGTTGATGCGGTGCTTGGGCATGTGGTCGCGCAGCGAGTCCGGGTCGCTCATCGGATCCATGGTCGGATCTTCGGCGGTCCAGAACGTCGTGGTCGCGGCCGAGGTGATGGTGATCCCGCGCTCCTGCTCCTGCTCCATCCAGTCCATCGTCGCGGCACCATCGTGCACTTCGCCGATCTTGTAGGACTTGCCGGTGTAGTAGAGGATACGCTCGGTCGTGGTGGTCTTGCCGGCATCGATGTGCGCCATGATGCCGATATTGCGATAGCGCTCCAGCGGATACTCGCGGGCCATATCAGGTTCCTTGATTGTGAGAGGTCCGCCGTGATGCGGTCAGAGCCCCATATAGGGAGGATTGTGACAGCCGGAAGACGTGAAGTCCTACCGGCTGCCGCAAAATTACCAACGGTAGTGCGAGAAGGCGCGGTTCGCGTCCGCCATGCGGTGCGTGTCTTCGCGCTTCTTGACCGCGTTGCCGCGGTTGTTCGCCGCATCGAGCAGCTCGCCCGACAGACGCGCTGCCATCGTGGTTTCCGGACGACCGCGCGCCGCGGTAATCAGCCAGCGGATCGCGAGCGCCTGGGCACGCTCGGGGCGAACCTCGACCGGCACCTGATATGTGGCACCACCAACACGGCGGCTGCGCACTTCGACCTGCGGCTTCACATTGTTCAGCGCATCGTGGAACAGCTGGATCGGATCGGCCTTGGCCTTCGATTCCACCGTCTGAAGCGCAGAGTACACGATACCTTCGGCAACAGCCTTCTTACCGTCGTACATGAGGTTGTTCATGAACTTCGACAGGATCTGATCACCATACTGGGGATCGGGCAGGATGACCCGCTTTTCGGGACGACGACGACGTGACATCTTATGAATTCCTTCGGAATGCGCCCCGACCTCCGTCGGGGCTTGCGGCTCCGGCCCTCTCCCCCGCCCGGCCACCCTGAGGCTATCCCGTAGGATGGCCGGGCGGCGGAGCGGACCGGAGCCGGACCCGCGTTAAACCCTTACTTCGGACGCTTGGCGCCGTACTTCGAGCGGCTCTGCTTGCGATCCTTGACGCCCTGTGTGTCGAGCACGCCGCGAAGGACGTGGTAACGGACGCCGGGAAGGTCGCGCACACGCCCGCCGCGGATGAGCACAACCGAGTGCTCCTGCAGGTTGTGGCCTTCGCCCGGGATGTAGCTGATGACTTCGCGCTGGTTGGTCAGGCGAACCTTGGCCACCTTGCGCAGCGCCGAGTTCGGCTTCTTCGGGGTCGTCGTGTAGACGCGGGTGCAAACGCCGCGCTTCTGCGGGTTCTGCTCCATCGCAGGGACCTTGGACTTGGCCTTCTGCGGAACGCGGCCCTTGCGGACCAGCTGGTTGATTGTCGGCATTAGTTCTCACTTCACCTGATGAGGGTGGAACGGGTGCCGGATGCTGGAGGAGGATTTTGTCTTAGACCGTCATCCCAGCGAAAGCTGGGACCTAGGGCGGCAAGCACGAAGCCTGCCGCAGAAGCATCCAGCCCGAGGGCGGAATGACGTCTAAGCCGAAACGCTCCACCCAAGTTCCGGCCCTTCGGCCACCGGGTTACTTTGATGGCTGCCCCCGTGCCCCTTAGTAGGGAAGGCGCACCACCAATGTTCAGCTCAATCCGGGGTAAGCCGGAAGAGAGGCGCCCTTAGGCGGGATTGGGTGGGGGGTCAAGACGGGAGTGTTGGACGCTTTGCACAGTCCTACGCCGCGCCCACCCCCAGCCCCTCCCGCAGGCGGGAGGGGAGTATCAGCGCGCAATTTCCCCCTCCCGCCTGCGGGAGGGGTCAGGGGTGGGCGCGGAGCCACGAACCTTACCTATGGCGATGACCCGGCGCGCAGCGCCGCAAGCGCGACCGCGCGCCCGAGCCTTTGCGAGGAAAGCCAAGCAGCGCGGACGCGCTGCGCCCGGCGCTTGAGGGCGAAAACAAAAGACTCGCGGGGCCGGAGGTCTGTCGTCAGTCGCCCCGGCGAAAGACGGGGTTTGGATTGCTAGGGAGAGGGATTGAGTGGAGGATCAAGGGTATGCAGGTGCACTTGATTTAGCATTTGGTCAAGAATTGACGCTGCGGTATCATCTAATGATGAGAGACACTTTTCGCAGCTTCCACCGACCTAGCAAAGATGATTTTGACAATCTCTGGCGCGATGGCCTTATCGTTCTGGACGCAAACGTAATACTGAACCTGTACCGTTTGCCGAAAAATGCATGCAACGAATTCCTGAGCCTACTTGAGAAACTAAAGGGTCGCCTGTGGATTCCCCACCAGGTTGCCCTTGAATTCCAAATTGATCGCATAAGTGTCATTCAAAGCAGACGAAAAACTCTTGATGAGTTTTTAGCGCGCTTGGACACAAACTTTGAATCAATACTTGACGTCATCAATAAATCTGAGTTTGAACATCAAGACGTTGAAATCCATGTTGAAGATGTTATCTCAAGTATCAATAAATCGACTGAAAGTATAAGATCGGGAATAAATCAGATCATCGATACCCTTCAAGAGGTTTCCTTAGATGATCCTCTCCGCGATCGAATAGAAAAGATTTTTTTCGAGTGTGTTGGGCCTGCGCCCGAGTCGCAGCGCTCGCTTGATGATATCTATTCCGAAGGAGCAAAGCGGTATGGACTTGAAATACCGCCCGGTTTTAAGGACGCAGGTAAAGATAATCAAAGAACCTTTAACGGCCTGAATTTTCAGGCCAAATATGGTGATTTAATTGCTTGGAAGCAAATAATTGCTCACGCTTCGTCCTCAGGAACCAAATCGATAATTTTTGTAACTGATGACAAAAAGGAAGACTGGTGGAATAAGTTTTCAGGTAAAACCCTTGGCCCACGCCCTGAACTTATCCAAGAAATATCTAAGGAGGCCGCAGTTGAATATTTTTGGATGTACTCATTCAAAACATTCAGCGAATTTGCAAATTCTGCCTTGGACGGTGGCCTTTCGACACAGTCATTGAGCGAAATTGCCTCCGTATCAAACAATGTTGTTAGCACCGTGGGAACTTCGTCAGCGACATCATATGCTCAGGGCTTTTCCTCAAGCACACAACAATATCAAACTGCACTTGGGTGGGCCACAGCTAGCGCTGACCGCGTAGTCCAATCGGACTTCCAGTCTGCAGTTTATCTGAAAGATGAAGAACTCTGTTTCGCCACTATCTTGGCATTAGATGGAAGTGGGACAGACCTCGTCGCTACCAATCAGATTTTGAAAATCATCACGTCTCAGGACATTCGTCTGTATGATCGCGCGCTATTCATATTCGATGTTGGCATGAGCGAGACCTATGGTTCCATCGCACACAACATATCGAGCGACGCACATAATTTTTTCAGTGAGCGTGACTCAGAGAAGATCCAAATTGTCTTTGGGCGTTGGATCACTCGCGCGGCGTCCTTCATCCCTCTGATCCGTATAGTCAATCTGCGGACTATCGAGAGGTGCTGATAAAAGCTTTTTCATAGCCGCATTAGCACCCCCTCCCCTCCGCGAGTCATTTGTTTAGCCCCTCAAGCGCCGGGCGGCGGAGGTGTCCAGCCTGCGGCTGTTCAGCTTCGCTTCCCGTCCGCCTTGGCTTTCGCGCCATAAGGCGCGGCGCGCGGTCGCGCTTGCGGCGCTGCGCGCCGATCCAGCGCAATCCTCACCGTCAGTGGCTCCGCGCCCACCCCCAACCCCTCCCGCAGGCGGGAGGGGAGCCCCCTCACTCGTCATTGCGAGCGTAGCGCGGCAATCCATGGCCCGCCTTCGCCCGGCCGCACCGTCAGACGATGGATTGCCGCGTCGCTGCGCTCCTCGCAATGACGAGGGCGCGCAATGACGAAGGATTTTCCTACTCGCAAAACCTGTGCCAGCCCTCCCCCATGACCGATCCCTCCTCCCCCGATGCCGCGCGGCCCTTCCTCCACAACAAGCGCGCGATCCCGCGGCAGGCGACCTCGGCCGTCGCCCGCGTCTTCACCGACATGTCGCTGATCGAGGATGATCCGTTGCTCGACTTCTTCCCCTACCGGCACAAGGCCCCGCGCTCGAATTCGATCACGCCGGACGTGCAGCGCGCCTTCATCTTCGAGCTTGCCGCGACCGGCATCGTCACAGCGGCGGCGGCGCGGGTCGGGCGGAGCATGGAGGCGCTCTACAAGCTGCGCGCGAGGCCCGGCGCGGAGGATTTTGCGCGGGCGTGGGACGAGGCGCTCGGGTGGGGGGTGATGCGGCTTCAGGACTGCGCGATGGAGCAGGCGATTGCCGAAGGGATGTCCAACCCGCGGACCAACTCGATGCTATGCTGGGTGCTTCAGCACCGCAGCGCCCACATGGTCGACGCACGGCAGGTGAAGCCCGGCCACTGGCTCTACGACCGCATCGAACGGGAACTGCTGGGGCCGGAGGACGTGGAAGAGGACCTCGATTGAATGTGCTGGATCGGCGCGTCAGCGCCGCAAGGGCGAACGCCCGCCCGCAGCGACGCGACCTTCAGGTCGCATGAGCGAGGAAAGCGGACCCGCGGAGGCGGGTTCGCTCCTCAGGAACTAAGGTAACTCACCAAACTCCGCACCTTCTTGGAGCGCCATTGCGGCGGGGGGGCGAGGAGCCAGTAGCTGCGGATCGCGGGCTCGGGCTCGGTCAGGGCGACGAGGCTGCCGCGGGTGATGCCGCTCTCGGCCAGCGCGAGGGGGAGGATCGTGCGGCCCATCCCGGCGAGCGCCGAGGCTAGCGCCTGTCCGGGGGAGCCTGCGCGGATGCAGGGGTTCACGCCTTCGGGCAGCGTCATCCCCGGCCAGTCGATCCACGCATCGCGGTGCTCGGGCGCGGCGACCCTCACCCGCATCGCTGGCGCGAGCTGCACCCCCTGGAGGTCACCCGGCCCGTCGACCAGCCGGATCGCGAGGTCGAGATTTGCCTCGGTGAAGTCGGCATCCTCGTCGGGCGCGAGGATGTATTGCACGCCGGGGGTGCCCGCCTGGAACACGGCTAGGCGCGGGGCGAGCCACTCGGCGTAGAACTCGCGGGGGACGGCGATGGTGTAGCGGTCGGAGGATTGCCCGGCCTGCATCGCCGAGACGCTCTCCTCGAAGCTCAGGAAGCCCTCGCGCAAGGGATCGAGCCCCGCCTCGCCCTCGGGCGTAAGCTCCAGCCCCTTGGAGGTGCGGCGGAACAGCACCACGCCGAGCACGTCCTCCAGCGCGCGGATCTGCTGGCCGACCGCGGCCGGCGTCACGGCGAGTTCGTCCGCAGCGCGGGTGAAGGAGAGGTGCCGCGCGGCGGCATCGAACACGCGCAGGGCGTTGAGGGGCAGGTGGGTGCGCTTCACGACGCAGCGATTAGGACGCTGCGCGCCTCACGGCAAGACTCAGCGAGTCGAACGCCCCTCGGCCGTCTCGGGCGCGGCGAGCGGGAAGAAGGGGATGCGGATCTCGACCGGGGTCTCGTCGGCGCGCTCGAAGGTGTAGAAGCCCTCCATCGAGCCGAACGGCGTCGTCAGCGGGCAGCCCGAGACATAGTCGTGGCTCTCGCCCGGCTTGAGCAGCGGCTGTTCGCCGACCACGCCCTCGCCATCGACATGATTCACCATCCCGCGCCCGTCCGTGATCCGCCAGTGGCGAGTGCGCAGGCGCATGGGCTCGTGGCTGCCGTTCTCGATGCGGATGTGATAGACCCAGAACCACTTGCCCGCCTCCGGATGCGATTGTTCCGGAAGATAGTTCACCGCAACGCGGACCGTGACCCCGTCGGTGATGGCGGCATGCTGGAAGAACTCTTTCATGTCGCCCCCAAGGTTAGCGATTCTTCGCTGGCTCACAAGGGGGGCAACGCGCTTAATCCCAGCTGTGTTCCGCAGCGCGAGATTATTTCGCGGCGGACGGGCTTTGCTGGCCTGCCCGAGCAGGCCCGCATGGCCATGCTTTGAGGCTGGACGACCGAGGCCGGATCAGGGGACAGGCGGCGGCGGGGACGCCGGCTCGACCACAGTTGCCCCGGGCGCGGAGACGGCTTGCGGCAGCGGATCGGCGGGGTTGTGCTTGGCAAGAAAAGCATCGAGCGCCTCGTACCATTGCTGCTCGTTCTCGGGCTTGGAGAAGCCGTGGCCCTCTCCTTCGATCTCCAACGTCTGCGGACGCACCGCCGCTGCGCGGGTCGCTTTCACGAACAGCGTGTACTGGCTGAAGGGCACGTTGTCGTCGGCCGTGCCATGCGCCAGCAGCACCGGCCGCTTGAGCTGCGCGGCGAGGCGGTAGGGAGAGACCGCATCAAGATCGAAGGCCTCGTCGCCCCGAATGCGCGCCTGCCACGACTTGCCCGCCTTGCCGGTCAGGAAGCGCCTGTCGTAGGCGAGCATCTTGTCCCAGTCCGTCACCCCCGCCCAACTGGCCGCGCAGCGGTAGCGCTCGGGATTGCGAAGGACCGCCCACAGCGCGGCATAGCCGCCGTAGGAGCCGCCGATGACGCAGATCCGCGCCGGGTCGGCGATCCCCTCGCCGGTCGCCCAGTCCATCGCGTCGTCGAGATCGTCCTGCATCCCGCGCCCGACCTGGCCCTCTCCGGCTGCGAAGAAGTCGTCGCCATAGCCGCCCGAGCCGCGGAAGTTGGGCTGCAGCACCGCATAACCACGATTGGCGAGGAACTGCACCCAGTCGTCATAGGCGAGCTTGTCGCGGATACCGAATGGCCCGCCATGCGGCATGATAATGAGCGGCAGGCCCTTGGGCGTCCGGCCGCGCGGCAGGGTGAGATAGGCCGAGATCATCAGCCCGTCGCGCGCCCGGTACCGCACCGGCTGGGGCTTGGCGAGCAGCCGGAAATCGAGATCGGGGCGGTAGTTGCTCAGCAGATCGAGCTTCTTCCCGGCAGGATCGAACAGGTAAAGCGCGCCCGGATCGGCCTCGCTCCCGCCCCACACCAGCATCCGCTCGTCCCCGCGCGAACGGGTGACGATCGACACGTCCTCCATCTCCAGCGCTTTTTGCAGGCTGGCGTGGGTGCGCCCGCGCTGGGCATCGAACCAGTGGATCCGGTCGCGGTCGTCGGTGTAGGTGGCCGCAAGCGGCGTCCCGTCGCGCTTGAGCCATAGCTCCTCGACGTCCCACTGGGGGTGTTCCCAATAGGTCTCGACCGGCTCGCCCGTGGCATAATCGAACAGGCGCACCCCGACCCGGCCGTTCTCGCCTTCCTCGAGCACATAGCCGCGGTCCGACCCTTCGACGATCCGCACGACGCTCCAGTAACGGGCCTTGTCGTCGCCTGCCTTGATCTTGCCGACGAGCGCGAAATCCGCTGCGCCGTCCTTACGGTAATATACCTTGAGGCGGCGGTTCACCCACCCTAGCCCGAGACGGACCGTCCCTGCCTCGTCGGCATACCACTCCCAGACCCCGTCGCGGGGGCGCACTACCTTCTCGACCGCGCCTTCGGGCACAAGGTCGTAGCGGTACACCGACGGTGTCTGCATCAGGTTGTCCTGCACCGCGATCAGCGCGTGGCTGCCATCCTCGGCAACGTGGACGACATCGCCGCCCCAGATCACGTCCCTGCCGACCTTGAGCGGGAAGGTCACATTCTTCGCAAGATCGTGCACAAGCAGGCGGCTGGCCCGCACCGACACGCCGTAGAACATCGTGGGGAACGAGATCGAGAGGATCAGCTTGTCGTTCCCGGCCCATCTGACCCAGTCGAGCGACTTGTCCTCGGGAACGTTAAGGCCGCCGTTCGTCTCGCGGGTGGCGGTGTCGATGAAGATAACGTCCTGGCGCTTGCCGGCCTTGCGGGCGATGGCGAGCCGTGCGCCGTCCGGCGACATGTCGAAGCTGCGGAACTGGCTACCGGCCGCGAATTGTGCAGCGCCGATCAGTGCGGGTGGCGGCTCCTGCACGCCAAGATTGAGATCGGCGAAACGGGTGGGCACGGCGTCCGGGGCAGGCTCTTCGGCGGTCGCGGCAGGAGGCGGCGCGGTGTCCTGCGCGCCAAGCGGGAGCGACACCGCAGCAAGGCCAAGGCCGCCCAAGGCCCACGCCATCCATCGCCGGAACTGTAAGCGCACCCCTGCACCCCTTTTGCCACCCTGATTCGCCAAGCCTATGAATTGGCGAGAGAATGGCAAGCTGTTTGCGATGTGCTGCGTGCTACTCCTGGGGGACGTAATCGTCCTCGATCGCAAAGCGCAGCGGCAAGCGGATCACTTGGCCGGGCGTGATGCCCGCGTCCGTCTTGAGGCGCGCGGCGGCGATGGCATCGCGCGCGGCGGCGGTGAAGACCGGATCGGTGCAGTCGGGCACGATGTCCTGCGGCACGCCCTCGGCATCGACGGTGAAGGTCACGATGCAGCGGCCGCGTAGCTCGGCGCGCAGGGCCGCGCTGGGATAGATGGCCTGCGGCGGAATGCGAAAGACGCCCAGACCGGGGCCCGAGATGTCAGAAAAATCGGCCGGCGGCGGTGGCAGAACGGAGCGCGGCGGCGGCTGGTTGCGCGGGTGGAGCGGCGCTGGGGCGGCGGGCTGTCCGGCTGAAAGCGCTGCGCCCGGCAGCGCCGCGAGCAACCCGATCGCAAGGCACACCCGCGCGATCATGAGCCCGCCGCGAGCAGCTCCTCGATCTGGCCGAGACGCTCCTTGCCGAAGAACATCTCGTCCCCAACCCACATGGTCGGAATGCCGAAAGCGCCGCGCTCCACCACTGCATCGGTGCTGGCGACGAGGCCCTGCTTGACCTCGTCGGTCTGCGCGCGGGCGAACAGGTCGGCGGCATCGAAGCCCGCCTTGGTCACCGCCGCACCGACAGCCTCGGGCGAGGCAATGTCGAGCCCCTCCTCCCAGATCGCGCGCAGCATCGCGTCAGCGAATTGCACCGCCCGCCCGTCCTGATCGGCGGCAAACAGCATCCGCTGGAGCAGGATCGAATTGAACGGGAATTGCGGATGCATCTTGTATTTGGTCAGGCCGTGCTTCTGGATGAAGCGGTTCATCTCCAGCATCGAATAGGCGTTTTTGCCCTTCACCTCGGCATCGCGGATCATCGGCGGGGCGTTGCCGGTGAGCTTGTGCATCCCGCCGAGGAACGCGGGGATCACGCTGAGCGCCGCCTCGTACCGATCACACAGATCGCGCAGCGGCCACCAGATCAGGTAGGCGTTGGGGCTGACGAAATCGAAGACGAGTTCCACGCGCTTGGTCATCGGTCGTGCCCCTTACATTCCCGCCGCAGCGAGCGCCTGGTCCATGTCCTCGGTGAGGTCCTGAATGTCCTCGAGGCCCACATTGATGCGCAGCAGGCCCTCGGTGACGCCCATCTCCGCGCGGCCCTCTTCGGTCATGCCGGCGTGGGTGCTGGAGGCCGGGTGGCACATCAGCGAACGCGCGTCGCCGATGTTGTTCGAGATGTCGATGAGCTTGAGCGCATCGAGCAGCGCGAAGGCGCGTGCGCGGGTGCCCACGTCGAGCGCGAAGATCGGGCCAGTCGCGTCCATCTGCGCCATCGCAAGGTTGTGGCGCGGGTGGCTCGGCAGGCCGGGGTGCAGGAGGTGCCCGCCCGCCCTGGTGACACGCGGTTCGAGGAACTCGCCCAGCGCCACAGCCTGCTCGGACTGCTTGAAGGCGCGCAGGGGCAGCGTCTCCAGACCCTTCATCACCACCCAGGCGTTAAAGGCTGCGATGTTGGGGCCGGTGTTGCGCTGGAAGGGCATCAGCACCTCGTCGATCCACTGCTTGGACCCGCACACCGCGCCCGCCAGCACGCGGCCCTGCCCGTCCATCAGCTTGGTGGCCGAGTAAGCCACGACATCCGCGCCAAACTCCATCGGGCGCTGCAGCACCGGCGAGGCAAAGGCGTTGTCGACGACGCTGGTGATCCCGTGCGCTTTCGCAAGGCCGCAGACGTAACCGATGTCGACGATATCGAGCGTGGGGTTCGCGGGGCTCTCGAAGAAGAACACCTTGGTGTTGGGCCGGATCGCAGGCTCCCACGCGGCGTTGTCGGCGCTGTCGATGACGGTGGTCTCGATGCCGAACTTGGGGAGCAGGTTGTCGACCAGCCAGCGGCACGAGCCGAACGCGGCGCGTGCGGCGACGACGTGGTCGCCTGCGGACAGCTGGCAGAGGAGCGCGGTGGTCATTGCCGCCATCCCGCTTGCCTGAGCGCGGCAAGCTTCGGCGCCTTCCATCAGCGCGATGCGTTCTTCGAGCATCGCCACCGTGGGGTTCTGGAGGCGCGAATAGGTCATGCCGACCGCTGTGCCCGCAAAGCGGTCGGCGACGGTCTGGGCGTCGTCGTAGGTATAGCCCGAGGTGAGGAACAGCGCCTCGCTGGTCTCGCCGTGTTCGGAACGCCAGGTGCCGCCGCGCAGCGCGCGGGTGGCGGGGCGCCAGTTCGCCGTGACGGCGCGGTCCATGCCGGTGGTCTTCTTCATGGGGCGCGTCTCTACGTCGCCAAAAGCCCGCCCGCAAGCAGGCCTTCGCGCGCGGTGTCTTCGTGGCCCACGGCGGAGAGCATCAGCGTGCCCTCGATCAGCGTCATCAGATAGCGCGCGCCGCCCGCCGGATCGGGATCGCCTGCGGGCATCTGCCCTTCGAGCCACGCGAGCTGCTTGGTCATCATCGCCCCGGCGGCCGCGCGGTATCCCGGCAGCCCGCGCGCCGCGCCTGCGACGATATCCCACCACAGCACCAGAAACGCCTGCATCGCCGGATCGCTCCCCGCCGCCATGATCCGCGCGAGGCATTCCTGCCGGGTCGTAGGCCGATCATCGCCAAGCATCGCATCGAGCGCGCCGGAATACATCGCCGCAATGTAACCGAGCAACTCGGTGATCAGCGTCTCCTTGTTGCCGAAATGGTAGATCAGCATCCGGTCGGACGTGCCCGCCGCCTTGGCCAGCGGACGCAGGCTCGCCCCGCCCAGCCCGTGTTCGAGCACGTGCGCGGCGAGCGCAGGGAGCAGGATTTCGCGGGACAATTGTACGGGCGGCATCGGAACGGCATTTTCCTCTTGTAGCGACTGCTACATAGCCCTATCTGCTGTTGTAGCAATCGCTACATCACAAGGAGGCATGGCTATGACGACATACGAACTCATCTGGATCGCCCCGCTGGTCGGCGGGACAATCGCCGTTCTTACCATCCTCGGCGCAAAGCGCGAGATCGGGAGCGTCGCAGCGGCGGCAATCCTGTTCGCAGGGTTCGGCGCCTTCACCGCGGTGCAGATCGGGCGCGAGGGGGTAATCGGCTTCTTCACCAACCATTCGCAAAGCCTCACCGGCTTGCAGGTGTGGTGGGACCTCATCCAGTGCGCCCTCATCGCCCTGTTCCTGATCGCCCCCCGCGCGCGCCGGGTCGGGATGAACATGGTGCCTTGGGCCCTGTTCGTCGGCACCACCGCCAGCATCGGCCTGCTCGCCATGTGCGCGCGGCTGTTCTGGCTCGAGCAATCGCAATCCGCCGCCAAGCCTGCATAATCCCGCTTGCCCGGATGACTGGCCGTCCTTAAGCGGACGGCTAGTCATGGCCGAGGCGCTCGCTTCCCCCCTTCCCGCTGCATTCCCGCCGCCCCGCCCGCGCGATCCGCTGGTGTGGGTCGCGGCGCTGACCGGGCTTTACGCGCTCCTCGCCGGGTTTCGGCTGGCGAGCCCCTCGATCCTCTATTTCGACGAGATCCACTACGTCCCTGCCGCGCGCGAGATCCTGAAGTGGATCGAGACCGGCGCGGGCACCTATCGCAACCGCGAGCATCCCCTGCTGGCCAAGGAGCTGTTCGCGCTCGGCCTGTGGGTGTTCGGCGACAATCCGCTCGGCTGGCGGATCGTGCCGTGGCTGTGCGGGGTGCTCGCCTATTTCGCGGCCCTGCGCGCGATGTGGCACGCCAGCCTCGACCGCTACGCGACCATCGCGTTCGGCGTGCTGCTGGCGACGGGCTTTTCGCTCTTCATCCACACCCGCATTGCGATGCTCGACATCGTCATGGTGGCGGCGCTGATGGTGGCGATGTGGCAATTCGCCGCGGCCTGCGCCCAGCCCGAGACCGGACGACGGCGCCTCGCGCTGACCGGCATTGCGATCGGCTGCGCGCTCGGAGCCAAGTGGAACGCGATTCCCCTCGCGGTGGTGCCCGGCCTCGCTTTCTTCATCGGCCGCGCGCTCTCCGGTCGCCGACGGCTGTTCTTCAGCCGCCGCGGCGCGCCGGTGCCGGGGGTCACGCTGGTCGAGGCCTTCGTGTGGCTCGGGATCCTCCCGCTGATCGTCTATGCCCTGACCTTCGTGCCCGGCTACTGGCTCTCCGCGCCCGGCCACCCCTCGCCGCTCGCCGAGAAGGGGCTGATCGGGCTGCACCAGCAGATCTTCGAGCTCCAGAGCGGCCTCAAGACACCGCACCGCTATATGAGCACCTGGCAGCAATGGGTGCTGAACCTGCGGTGTGTCTGGTATCTCTACCAGCCGGTCGACGGAGCGCAGCGCGGGGTGCTGCTGATCGGCAATCCGCTGACGATGCTGATCGGCCTACCCGCGCTGGTGTGGTGCCTTGCGCGGGGAGCATGGGTGCGTGACTGGGCGCGGCTCGGCACGGCAATCGGCTATGCGGCAAGCCTCGGCCTATGGGTGATCGCGCCCAAGCCGGTGCAGTTCTATTACCACTACCTCGTGCCGAGCATCTTCCTGCTCGCCGCACTCGCCCTGACGTGCAGCGATCTGCGGCGAGCAGGCCGCGCGGCGTGGCTCGCCTGGGCCATCCCGCTCGCCTCGGCAGCGTTCTTCGCCGGGTTCTACCCGATCCTCGCCGCCATGCCGCTCGAAGGCCTGGCAAGCTACCACCAATGGGCGTGGATCGAGGGGTGGGAGTGATTTTCCGCATCTTCGTCATTGCGAGGAGCGCAGCGACGAAGCAATCCATGGCCTAAGCGTTCAGCCCGACGAACAGGTCGCGCCATTCGGGGTTTGCCGCTTCGATCAATGCGATCTTCTTGCCACGCGAGCCACCCTTGATCTGCTTTTCGCGAGCGATGGCGTGCTCCATGGTGGCGTGCAACTCAAACCAGACAAGCCGCTTGCAGCCGTGCTGCATGGTGAAGCCCTCTACGTTGCCATCGCGGTGCTGCCATGCACGCCGCGGCAAGTCCGACGTGACGCCGGTATAGATCGTGCCGTTCTTATGGTTGGCGACAATATAGACCGCTGGCTGGAAGTGCCTCTGTCGGTCCATGGATTGCTTCGCTTCGCTCGCAATGACGAAGCGTTAAAACCTACCCCAAACAAAGCGGCTCGACAGGGCGTAGTTCCACACCGAGCCGACCACGATCCCCGCCAGCGCGGCGAGCACCCAGAACACGCCCTTGTCTTCGAGGAACGAGGCGATCGCGACGTTGGCGAAGCCGCCGATCGCGCAGGTGGCGATGAAGCCCAGCCAGCCTTTCAGCAGCGCGACCGCGCCCACCAGTCGCTTGTCGCGGTACGTGAGGTAGTTGTTGAGCCAGAAGTTGAAGCTCATCGCCACCAGCACCGCGCCGGTCTGGGCAAAGGTGAAGTGGTGTCCGACGAGGAACAGCAGGCTGGTGAGCACGATGAAGTGCACCACCACGCCCAGCGCGCCGACGGTGCCGAACAGGGCGAAGCGGGTCGGGATCACGCGCCCGAGGCTCTTATCGTAAAGCCCGGCGAGGAAATCGAACAGGATAGCGCGGTCCAGCTTGCTTTCTCCTTCGCGGCGGGCCGCGAAATTGAGGGGGAATTCCTTGACCTTCATGGGCACCTCGGTGGTGGCGAGCAGGTCGAGGAGGATCTTGAAGCCGATGCCCGACAGCTTCGGCACGAGCGCGCGGGCGGTCACGGCAGGCAGCATGAAATAGCCGCTCATCGGATCGCTGAGGTTCACCCCGGTGATCTTGCGGGCCAGAGCATTGGCGTAGGTCGACAGCTTCTCGCGCTCGGGCGCGGCCCATTCCGCGGTGCTCGCGCCTTCGGCAAAGCGGCTGGCGACGCAAATTTCGGCCTCGCTCGATTTCAACGCGGCGAGCATCGCTGGGAGCAGCGCGGGATCGTGCTGGTGGTCGGCGTCCATCACGGCGACGTAGGGTGCGGCGGTGGCGCAGAAGCCTTCGATCGCGGCGCTCGCCAGCCCGCGGCGGCCGATGCGCTGGATCACCCGGACGCGCGGATCGGCGAGCGCGAGGGCGCGCGCCTCGTCCGCCGTGCCGTCCTTGCTGTTGTCGTCGACGATGATCACTTCCCACACCGCCGCCGTGCCGATGGCACGGTCGATCCGCTCGACCAGCGGGCCGAGATTGCCGCGCTCGTTGAGGGTGGGCAGGATGATCGCGAGGTCGAGCGTCACAGAGGCTTCCATTTTCCCCGTCGCCCCTGCGGAGGCAGGGGCCCAGATAAGTGCTGCGGCATTGAGGTCGGGCTTCATAAGGCCCCTTCCTTAGCGCTCAAGTCGTTTAACTTCTGCTAACCACGAATGGGCCCGTGCCTGCGCAGCGGCGACGCGGTTCCTTCAGAGCCGCTCGCGCACTGCAGCGCCGATGGCCGCCGTGCCGTATTCGCCGCCCAGATCGCCGCCGAGGATACCGTCCGCGAGGGTCTTGGCCACCGCCTCCTCGATCCGCGCCGCCGCGTCGTCGAGGCCGAAGGAATGGCGCAGCATCATCGCGCATGAGAGGATCGTCGCCATCGGGTTGGCCTTGCCCTGACCGGCGATATCGGGCGCAGAACCGTGGATGGGCTCGTAGAGGCCGAAGGTGCCGAAATCGGTTTGCCGCTCGCCCAGCGAGGCGCTCGGCAGCAACCCGATCGAACCTACTGCCGCACTGGCAAGGTCGGAGAGAATGTCGCCGAACAGGTTGCCGGTCAGCACCACGCCGAAGCGCTCGGGGTGGCTCACCACCTGCATCGCGGCATTGTCGACATACATGTGGTCGAGCGTGACTTGCGGATATTCCGCCGCCACTTCCACCACCACGTCGCGCCACAGCTGGCTGGTTTCGAGCACGTTGGCCTTGTCGACGCTAGTGAGCGGCAGGCCCGCAGCCTCCGCCGCGCGGAAGGCGACATGGGCAATGCGGCGCACTTCGCTTTCCGCATAGGACATGGCGTCCCATCCCTCGCGCTCGCCTGCGTCGTTAACGCGCTGGCCCTTGGCGCCGAAATAGACGTCGCCGGTGAGCTCGCGCACGATCAGCATATCGAGGCCTGCGGCGATATCGGCGCGCAGGGGCGAGAGGTGCTCCAGCCCCGCGAACACGCGCGCCGGACGCAGGTTGGCGAAGAGGCCGAGGTGCTTCCTCAGGCCGAGGATGGCTTGTTCGGGGCGCAGGTGGCGCTCAAGCGCGTCGCAGGTCGGATCGCCGACCGCGCCGAACAGGATCGCATCGGCCTCGCGGGCCATGTGCAGGGTCTCTTCGGGCAGCGGATGGCCGTGGCGGTGATAGGCCGCGCCGCCCACGTCGCCCTCGAACAACGTCAGCCCCGGCAGGGCGAGGCTTTCGAGCACCGCGACCGCCTCGGCCGTGACCTCGGGGCCGATCCCGTCGCCGGGCAGGACTGCGATCTTCATGTTGTCATCCCATGCGCGCCAACCGCTCGGTCAGCAGCAGCCTCGCGCCCATAACATCGCTTTTGGGGCCTGCAAGCAGGTAGTGCGACAGCTGGCGTTCGAGCACCGCGAGCGCGGCGGCCTGCGCGGGCCAGTCGGGCGTGGCGGGGGGCCGCACACCGCCATAGCCGAGTTCGGAGAGCAGCAGCGTCTCGTAGCCGATCAGCCCGCTCACCCATCCGCGCGCCGAGGGGGCGGACGCGATGGCGTCGAGCAGCGCGCTCAAGGCCTGATGCAAGGCAGGATAAGCCTGCCGTTCGGGAAGCGCGGCAGCGGTAAGCGCGCAGGACCACTGTATCGCTGCGGCGGGCAAGGGCTCTGTCATCAGCGCTCCGAGCGAGCGTTCGAGTTCGAGCCGCGCGAAGGGGAGTTGACTGCCGGGCTTGGTGGTAAGCTCAAGCGAAACGCGGTTGCCTGGCACCATCACCGCCCGCATCTGACGCCCCCGCCCGCCCGCGACATAGGCGGCGATAAGGCCATGCTCGGCGGAAAGGAGGCGCACGATCGCCCCGGTCTCGCCCTGATGGCGAGAGGCGAGGATAATGGCGGAGGCGCGCAGGGTCATGGCCTGCACAGCGGCCTTACTTGTTCGACTTTGCTTCCAGCGCCGCCAGACGCGCTTCGAGGGCGTCGGCCTGTTCGCGGGCCTTCTGGGCCATCAGCTTGACGGTCTCGAATTCCTCGCGGCTCACGAAGTCGATGCCGCCGAAGGCCTCGCGAAGGCGCTCGCGGGTGCTCTCGCGGGCCTCGCGGGTCATGCCCGCCATGGTTCCGGCGGCGCTGTTGGCGAGTTTGACGAGGTCGGCGATGATCGGGTTCTGGCTTTGCATGTTTTCTTTTTGGGGAGGCTCGCACTGAAGTGCAAGCCTATCCTCGCTCATGCGACCTGAAGGTCGCGTCGCTGCGGGGCGGCCGCTTGGCCTTGCAGACGTGCTTCGCCGTCCGATCCGCGCAAGACGCTGGCTTGTCGGCCCTACAATTCCACCCGCGTTTCCGATCCGCTGGCGCCGCGCGGGCCGCCGTCGGGGTTGGCGGTGATGAACTGGTAGTTGAGCGCGCTCGCAAAGCACAGCCACGCGAAATAAGGCACCAGCAGCCCAGCCGCCGCGCGCCGCACGCGGAAGATCAGCGCCATCGCAAGCAACAGGCTGGCAATGCCGAAGCCCAGGATCATCAGCCCGGCCATCATGTCCTGCATCCCGAAGAACACCGCGCTCCAGCTCTGGGTGACGATGAAGTGGATCGCGAAGGCGACTAGCGCCACCCCGCGTCCGACCGCGCCCCAGGCGCTCGCCACCATCGCCAGCGACACGCCGATCAGCACGAACAGGATGCTCCACACGATCCCGAAGGTGACCGGCGGCGGGTAGATCGCAGGCTTCTCCAAGGCGGCGAACCACGGCGTGTCCGGCCCGCCCAATTGCCCCGCGGCAAAGCCCACCAGCAGGACCAGCGGCACCATGAACAGCGCCCAGCGCAAGAAGCTCGCGCGCAGCTGCTGGGGGGAAGCAAGAACGTTCATGGGCTCTCCGGGCGGCGGTCGGGGGCGTTGCGATTCTGCCCCTATTGGCGGAGCGCGGCGATACCAGAGCCGCGCAGCAGAACCAAATGTTGCGTCCCATATTGCCCCGCAATGAAGCGCCAGGCGCATCATGGAGTGGCGTGATGGAATGGCGGGGCGTGTAACCTATCCGGCCCTATCCGACGAAACGGGGGGGCCGCCACCGTGCACTCTGCACGCGGCCTCAATGGGGAATATGATCATGAAGAAGATTGTCGCCGTGCTCGTCGCCGGGCTCGCTCTGGCCACCGCCGCCTGCTCGAAGCCGGCAGAAGACGCCGCCATGATGGCCGACACCACCGCCGTTGCCGAACAGCCGATGGCTGCCGAAAGCGATGCGATGGCTGCCGATGGCGATGCGATGGCGCCTGCCGGCGACGCCATGGCACCCAAGGATGACGCGATGGCTCCCAAGGGTGACGCGATGGCTCCGTCCGGCAACTGAGCCTAAGGCCCTGACCGCCCCGGCGTAGCGCCGGGGATTGGATCGAAACAGACCGGCAGCGACCCTTAGGGTTGCTGCCGGTTTTTTCTGTGCGCAGGGCATGCGCTGCGGGGCGTGCCCGAGGGAACGGAAAAAAATGTGGTGGAAATGGGGCAATACGTCACATTCCCCTTTCCGGTATCCGAAAAGCTCTGCTAGAGGCTGCCTTATTCCTGCCGTGATTCGAAAAGCGCGTTGGCGGCGGGGAGATCAAATAACGCGCTTTTGCTCATTATCGGCCCGCGAGGGCCAAAGGGAACTGAACCATGAAGAAGATCGCTCTCGTCGCCGTCGCTGGCCTCGCTCTCGCCACCGCCGCTTGCTCGAAGCCGGCTGAAACCGCCGCCACCGAAGCCGACACCACCGCCGTTGCTGAAGAGCCGATGGCTGCTGAAACCCCGATGGCGACCGAAACCCCGGCCGCTACCGAAACCCCGGCTGCGACCGAAACCCCCGCCATGTAATTCCTAGGGGGCCGTCAGGCTCCCGGGATTACCGGCCCCGGTTTGACCGGGACAGGGAAAGATTAAGACCGGTGGCAACCTTGGGTTGCTGCCGGTCTTTTCTTTTGGGCGCTGCTGGCGGGACGAAGTCAGCCGTATGCGGCGCTAATCAAGAATTCGACATTGCCTAGCATTCCGGTCAGATCAGTTTGAAAACCACGGCAAGGCTCAGTAGGATGGCCGTGGTTGCGCCGATGATGACAGTCAGATTTTCCTTCATGCATTTGCTCCTTTCAAGTGCTGCGGCGGGCGGAAATTAGAAACTCGACATTGCCCTGCGGCCCGGTGATCGGACTGGTGGCGATGCCCTGCACGTCCCAGCCGAGCCCCTCGAGCCACAGCTGCACTTCCTCGCAGACCCGCTGGTGCAGCGCAGGATCGCGCACCACCCCGCCCTTGCCCACTTCCTCGCGCCCCACCTCGAACTGCGGTTTGATGAGCGCGACGAGCCGGCATTGCGGCGCGGCCAGCTTCAGCGGCACGTCGAGCACCTTGGCGAGGCTGATGAAGCTCGCATCGCACACCACCCAGTTGCACTCTGCCGTAATGTGATCGCGGGTCAGCAGCCGGGCGGAGAGCTGCTCCAGCACCGTGACGCGCGGGTCTTCGCGCAAGCGCCACGCCAGCTGGTTCGTCCCGCTATCGACACAGAACACATGGGCCGCGCCGTGGGTCAGCAGCACATCGGTGAACCCGCCTGTCGAGGAGCCGATATCCATCGCAACAGCCCCCGCCGGATCGAGCCCGAAATGCTCGATGGCATGGGCGAGCTTGATACCCCCGCGGCTCACCCAGGGATGATCGCGCCCGCGCACGTCGAGCGCGGCGTCCTCGGCCAACTGATGCCCCGGCTTGTCGATCTTGGTCTCGCCCACGAACACCAGCCCCGCCATCACCAGCGCCTGTGCGCGGGCGCGGCTCTCGGCGAGCCCGCGCTCGACCAGCAGCTGATCGACGCGGCGCTTGGGCGCTTTCGGGGGACGAGAGGGATGGTCGGGCATGGACAAGAGCCGCTCCTAGCGCGCAAAGTGCGGGCATGAAAGCCGCTCTCCTTACCGCTGTCGCTGCGTCGCTGACGCTAGCCGCCTGCGCGCCCTCGACCCCGGCCCCGCGTGCCGCTCCCGCCGCGCCGGCCCCTCGGCCTGCACCGACTCATTCGAAGCCCGCGCCGGTCCCGGTTCCTGTGCAGCCCAGCACCGGCTGGATGGACGCCGCGCTGACGCCGGGGGCGTGGCGCTACAACCAGCACGAGGGCGGGACGAGCGCCTACTTCATCGCCACCACCGGCGCGGGCGGGTTCGTGATGACCTGCAATGCCCAGAGCCGCAGGGTTGAGTTGTGGCGCGAGGGCAAAAGCCGCGCGCGGATGATGACGATCCGCACCGAAACCGCCTCGCAAACGCTCCCCGTGATGCCGGTGGAGGATACCCTCCCCTACCACGCCGCCGAGGTGGGCCCGGGCGACCCGATGCTCGACGCGATGGCGCTTTCCAAGGGGCGCTTCGCCGTGGAGGTCGAGGGCGAGGCACCTTTGATCATGCCGAGCTGGGCGGAGGTCAGCCGGGTGATCGAGGATTGCAGGTAATGAGCGTGAAGGCTTGCGGGTTGCGCTGATCTCGGACCCGCAAGGTCCGCGAGCGCACGCGCGCGAGCCGCAGGTGCTTGAACCCGCAGGGTTCAAAACGCACCGAGGACGGGCCCGCGGAGGCGGGCACGCAAACAAAAGCCCTTCCCGATTCTCCCCACGTTATCCACAGGCTTGCCCCCAGCCTGTCCACAACCCGCGCCGAAACGAAAAACGCCCGAGGTCTCCCTCAGGCGCATCATCACCCGCAGCTTGCGGCGAGCGGAGATTATGACGCGGGAAAAGAAATAAACAAGACTTGTCGAAGCGCCCGCGATGAATCACATTGCACCTCGAGACCAGCGGCGCACGCGTCTCGGCCCCCGGTGAAATGGCGGGTCTGCTCACAAGCTTGAAAGGAGGTGATCCGATGTCTCATGGTTCAGTAGCGAGGTCGGTGAAGATCCCTACGGAGCATACTCGGTAATCCTCAATTCTGAGTAAGGCTTCGTGAGCGGCGCTTCCGGCCGCTGACCATGTCAAGGGCAGTTCCCCGACGGGCGGAACTGCCCTTTTCATTTTTGATTTGTTTGTTCTCGCCCTCAAACGCCGGGCGGCGGACATCCGTCCGCCTTGGCTTCGCGGCATAAGCCGCGGCGGCCGGTCGGCCTTGCGGGCCTTCGGCCCGATACTCCCCATAAACACTCGTCTTGCCCTCAAAGCCCCACGGGATTAGGCGCAAAGAATGCAATTCACGCCGCTACCCCACCCCTCGCCCACGCCCGATGCCACCCGCGATGCGCTGATCGCCGACCCCGGCTTCGGGCAGGTGTTCACCGATCACATGGTCGTCATCGACTATGACGAGGCGCTGGGCGGCTGGCAGACCCCCACCATCGGCCCGCGCCAGCCCATCCCGCTCGATCCGGCGGCGAGCGTGCTCCACTACGCACAGGAAATCTTCGAGGGGCTGAAGGCCTATCGCCACCCCGATGGCAGCCTCGGCCTGTTCCGGCCCGAGGCCAACGCAGCGCGCTTCAACGCCTCGGCCGAGCGGCTGGCGATGCCCGCGCTTCCGCCCGAGCTGTTCCTCGCCGCGATCGCCAAGCTGATCGAGGTGGACGGCAACTGGTATCCGGCGGTCGAGGGCGGCTCGCTCTACCTGCGCCCCTTCATGATCGCGACCGAGGCCTTCCTCGGCGTGCGTCCGGCCAAGAAGTACAAGTTCATCGTCATCGCCTCGCCTGCCGGCAACTACTTCAAGTCGGGCGCCAAGGCGGTGAGCATCTGGATTTCCGACTACACCCGCGCCGCGCCCGGCGGCACCGGGGCGGCCAAGTGCGGCGGCAACTACGCCGCCAGCCTCGTGCCCACCGGCCAGGCCTTCGCAATGGGCCACGATCAGGTGCTGTTCCTCGACGCGGTCGAGCGCAAGTGGGTCGAGGAGCTGGGCGGCATGAACCTGTTCTTCGTCTTCGATGACGGCACGGTGATCACCCCCCCGCTGACCGGCACGATCCTGCCCGGCATCACCCGCAACTCGCTGGTGACGCTGCTGGAGGAGCAGGGCCTCGCGGTGTCGGAAGCTCCCTACTCCATCGACCAGTGGCGCGCGGACGCGGCGAGCGGCCACCTCGTCGAGGTGATGGCCTGCGGCACCGCGGCGGTCGTCACCGCGGTCGGCAAGGTCGCAGGGCCCGACGGCGAGTTCACCATCGGCGCAGGCGGCATCGGCCAGACTACCGCCAAGCTGCGCGAGACGCTGGTCGGCATCCAGACCGGCCGCATCGCCGATACGCATGGCTGGGTGACGCGGGTTTAAGGGAGACGGATATGCTCGGACTGACCCTAGCGGCAATTGCAATGCTCGAACAGGCGAGCGCCCTCATCTGGAAGGACGACGGGACAGTCGAGATTTCGCTCACCTTCCCCGCCAAGGACCCGCGCAACCCCTTACCGCAAGGGGTCGCTCTGCTGAACGCCAAGGCTGCCGAAGCCTGCGGCGACAAGGGCCTCCCTGTGCCGGCCAGTGAACCGGTGGTGACCGGCATTGCCATCGCCAATGGCGGGCCGCAGATCACCATGAGCGGGGTCTATGCCTGCCGCAAAAGCTGAGGCGGGCGTGCAAGTCGCCGCGCTCTACAAATTCGCGGCTTTTCCCGATCCCGAAGCCCTGCGCGCGCCCCTGCTCGCCGCTTGCGAGGCTGCGGGCGTCAAGGGGACGCTGCTGCTCGCGCGCGAGGGGGTCAACGGGACCATCGCTGGCTCGCCCGAGGGGTTGGACGCTGTGCTCTCCCACATCCACGCGCTGCCCGGTTGCGCAGACCTCGACGTCAAGTTCTCCGCCGCGCCGGAGATGCCGTTCCACCGCATGAAGGTGCGCGTGAAGCGCGAGATCGTCACCATGGGCGAGCCCGATATCGACCCTGCGCTGTCGGCGGGCCACTATGTCGACCCGCACGACTGGAACGCGTTGATCGCTGACCCCGCGACGATCGTGATCGACACGCGCAACGATTACGAGGTCGCGGTGGGCACCTTCAGCGGCGCGGTCGATCCCGCGACGCCGACATTCCGCGACTTCCCCGCGTGGTTCCGCGAGCACCGCGAGGCGTTGCTCGCGGGCAAAACCAAGGTCGCGATGTTCTGCACGGGCGGAATCCGCTGCGAGAAATCGACCGCCTTCCTGCGCAGCGAAGGGATCGAGGAGGTCTATCACCTCAAGGGCGGCATTCTGAAGTATCTCGAGCAAGTCCCTGAAGAACAAAGCTTGTGGCAGGGCGAATGCTTCGTCTTCGATGAACGCGTGACGGTGCGCCACGGCTTGGAGCAAGGCACCTTCCAGCTATGCCGCGCCTGCCGCCGCCCGCTCGACGAAGGCGCGCTCGCCCATGCGGATTACGAGGACGGCGTGAGCTGCCCCGCCTGCATCCACGAACGCACTGAGGAACAACGCGCCGGTTATGCCGAACGCCAAAGGCAGGAGGCGCTCGCCCGTGCGCGCGGGGAATTGCACGTCGGCGCGGTGCGTCCGCCCAAGGCATGAGCGCGCTCCCCGTCCTCTATTCCTTCCGCCGCTGCCCCTATGCGATCCGCGCGCGGATGGCGCTGTGGGCCTCGGGGATCGCGGTGGAATTGCGCGAGGTGAAGCTGGCCGCGAAACCGCCCGAGCTTCTCGCCGCCTCCCCCAAGGCGACCGTTCCGGTGCTGGTGCTGGCGGATGGAACCGTGATCGACCAGAGCCTCGACATCATGCGCTGGGCGCTGGGGCAGAATGATTCCGAAGGCTGGCTGGAGCGCGATGATCCCGAGCTTATCGCGGCCAATGACGGGCCGTTCAAGCATCACCTCGACCGCGCCAAGTATCCGGGCCGCTACCCGGACGAAGGCACCTCCGATCACCGCGCCGCCGCGCTGGCCTTGCTCGCCCCGCTGGAGGAACGGCTCGCCAGAGCGCCCTGGCTGGGCGGCGCCGACATCGGCCTCGTCGATATCGCGCTGTTCCCCTTCATCCGCCAGTTCGCCGCGATTGACCCCGCGTGGTTCGCTGCGCAAGCCGTGCCGCATCTGCACGCGTGGCTTGAGACGCACCTCGCCTCCCCGCTGTTTGCGGCGGTCATGCGCAAATTCGCGCCTTGGGGGGCGGGCGATCTGCCGCTGCGCTTCGGGCGCTAGCTTCAGCCAAAACCAGTCGGCCGATATGCTTTCCGTAGCGTAAAGCCTGACCCGACATCATCGCTTAACGCTCCTCAGCAACACTCGCGCGCATGACCGTGATGACCCCCACCCACACCATCACCGCCGACGCGGGGCGCGCGGAGCTGCACTTCGCGATCGGCGGCTATTGGGACCGGGCGGGGATGGAGCGCTTCCTGAACGAGCTGCGCGAGGTGGCGACGCCCTTCCTCAAGGCCCACGCGCCCTTCACCGTGCTCGGCGATTTCAAGGACTTCATGCCGCAGGACCGCGCTACCGCCGATGCGATCCGGGATTCGATCGAAGCGGGCAGCAGCAACGGCCTCAAACGCTTCGCCATCCTCAACGCAGCCCCGCTGGTGCGGATGCAATACCGCCGCATCGCGCAGGGCACCGAGGTCGAATATTTCGAGACCAAGGTGCAGGCGCTCGACTGGCTCAGGCGGGCCTAGCCCCCCAGCCCCTCCCGAAACGCGTCCACCAGCCAGCTCGCCGCCGGGCCCAGCCGCGTGTCGCGACGCCACAGCGCATTGAGCGGATAATGCGCGCCCGGCTTCTCCGGCAGGTCGAGCGCCACCAGCGCGCCGCTCGCCAGATCGCCCGCCACCATCGCGCGCGGCATATTGCCCCAGCCCAGCCCCTCCTTCAGCAGCGAGTGCTTGGCGCTGAGGTCGCCGAGCCGCCAGGTCAGCGGGCTGAGCACGGAGAACTCCAGCCCCTCGGTCAGGGGTGAGCGGTCGGTCAGCACCAGTTGCAGGTGGCGGCGGCTCTCGCCCGGGGCGATGCCGGCGCGCGCCAAGGGGTGCAAGGGCGCGGCGACCGGGATCAGCTCGATCTCGCCCACCGCCTGCCGTTCCAGTGCGGGATGATCGCCCGGCACCGGCCCGGCAATGCCGAGATCCGAGCCGCCATCGATCACGCTGAAGGCCACCGCGCCGAGCCCCTCGATCCGCAGGGTGAGCGCGCAGGTCGGGAACATCCGCCGGAATTCGCCGAGCACGTGGGCAGTGACCTCGCCCGGCACCATCACGTCGACCACCAGCGTGATCGCCGACTCCAGCCCCGCGTGGAGCGAGCGCGCCTTGGCCAGCAGCGCATCGACCGCGTCCGCCACACTGCGCGCTTCGGCCAGCAGCCCCTCGCCCGCCGGGGTGAGCACCGGGCGGCGCGAGCCCTCGCGCGCAAACAGCACATGCCCGAGCTGCGCTTCCAACTGCGCAATGCCGTAAGACACCGCCGAGACCGCGCGCCCCATTGCCTTGGCCGCGCCGCCGAAGCTGCCGTGCTCCGCCACGGCGATGAAGATGCGCAATTGGTCGAGGGAGGGATCGCCGAGTTTCATGCCGCATCTGTTCAGATAATCCGAACATCTTGGCAAGTTTTATCGCACTTATGCGGACACCTGCCTTCGCCTATCTCCGCTCCATCAACTCAGGAGACACGCCATGATCGAACTGCGTCCCTTCAACACCCTCGGTGCCGCGAACCACGGCTGGCTCGACGCGCACCACCACTTCAGCTTCGCCGGTTACCATGATCCGGCGCGCGTCCACTGGGGCGCCCTGCGGGTCTGGAACGACGACGCCATCGCGGCGAAGTCCGGCTTCCCGGCCCACCCGCACTCCGACATGGAAATCATCACCTATGTCCGCGCAGGCGCGATCACGCACCGCGACAGCTTGGGCAACGAAGGCCGCACCGAAGCGGGCGATGTGCAGGTGATGAGTGCCGGGAGCGGGGTGACCCACTCGGAGTTCAACCTCGAGGACGAGGAAACCCGGATCTTCCAGATCTGGATCATCCCCGATGCCCGCGGCGGCCAGCCGGATTGGGGCGCACGCCAGTTCCCCAAGGACGACCGCAGCGGTGCCTTCGTTCCCCTCGCGAGCGGCGTGGCTAACGATGACGATGCCCTGCCGATCCGCGCCGATGCCCGGGTGCTGGGCGCCACCATCAAGGCGGGCGAGAGCGTGACCTACACGCCGCGCAGCGCCGACCGTCACCTCTACCTCGTCCCTGCCACCGGCAAGGTGCGGATCGAGGATGTGGAAGCCAATGCCCGCGATGGTGTCGCCATCACGCAACGCGACAGCGTCACCATCACCGCGATCGAAGACAGCGAGGTCGTGCTGGTCGACGCGGCCTGAGCCACTTCTCCCCCTCCCGCTTGCGGGAGGGGGTCGGGGGGTGGGCCTATCCCCGCCAGACCTTCACTCGCCCGCCCCCAGCCCCTCCCGCAAGCGGGAGGGGGGTCTTCTCGCCCCACTTCACCCCCGAAAGGAACCCACCATGAGCAACATCCTCTACATCACCGCCAGCATCCGCAGCGACGCCGAGAGCGTCTCGCGCGGGCTCGGTCAGCGCCTTGTCGAAGGCCTTGCCGCACGCCACGGCGCGACCGTCACGCAGCGTGACCTTGCCGCCAACGACGTCCCCTATGTCAGCGCCGAGCGCTTCGCCGCCAACCTCACGCCCGCGGCCGACCGCACCCCCGAACAGGCCGAGCTGGCCGCCTTCGCCGACACGCTGATCGCCGAGCTTCAGGCCGCCGACACCATCGTCATCGCCGCGCCGGTCTACAACTTCGGCCCGCCCGCCACGCTCAAGGCCTGGGCCGATATGGTCGCCCGCGTCGGCACCACCTTCCGCTACACCGCGACCGGCCCCGAAGGCCTGCTGACCGGCAAGAAGGCCTACCTCGCCATCGCCAGCGGCGGCACGCCGGTCGGCGCGGAGTTCGACTTCATGACCCGCTGGCTGACCTTCTTCCTCGGCTTTATCGGCATCACCGATGTCGAAATCGTCGCCGCCGACGGCATCATGGGTATCGACGGCGAAGCCAAGATCGCCGCCGCGCAGGAAAAGGCCGAGCAGATCGCGGCCTAAGCCTCAGACAGCGCCCCGGTCGCCTTGCGCAGCAGGCACCGGGGCGCTGCTGTCAAACACCATCGCCGATGCCGCCGCCCGGGCGTAGAACTCCGGGCGGCGCGGGTATTTCACCGTCAGCATCAGCGTAAGCGCCACCGCCACGCAGCTGCCGACCACGAGGAAGATCGAAGGGAGGCCGCCCCCCCCGATCGTCATCGCATCGGTCTTGCCGAGGATGAATGCGCCGAAGGACACTCCGAAATTGGCGATCGCCATATAGATCGTGAACTGGGTCGCCGCGACGCTCGGCGCGCACAGCCGCATCGAGATCGGCAGGGCCGACACGGTCAGCAGCAGGTCGAACGAAATCCACGCGACAACGAAGCTGATGAACACCGCCGGATTGCTCCACCAGCCTTGCGCGGCATACATCGCGCTCAGCATCACCAGCTGCACCGCGCACCACATGATCGTGATCGGCTTGGCGCCGAAGCGGTCGCCAAGCCATCCGCCCAGCGTCATTCACAAGACGCCCGCCGCAAGGCCTGCGGTGGCGGTCAGCGAGGATATCTGCGCCACGTCCCAGCCGACATAGTTGGCGCCGATCAGCGGGGTCGCTCCGGCCAAGCCGCCATAGAGCACGCCGCGCCCGAACAGCACGGGCAGCCACAACAGGCTGACGGGGCGCACCATCGACGCGAAGGTGGTCTTGAGCAGCGGCCACCACGCCTCCAGCTGGATGGCAAGGTTGCGCGGGGAGGCCGCGCCCGGGCTCCACGGCAGCAGCCGCTCGCCCTCGCGCTCGCGGAAGGCGGCGATGTAGCAGCACAGGGCGGCTATGATCGCCGCAACCGCAATGAAGGCGGCGGGCGCGCCGAAGCGGGCGATCAAAAATCCGCACAGCGCGGTCGCCATCGCGATGCCGAGCGATTGCCCGCCGAACATCATCCCGCTGCCGCGCGCGCGCTCGTCCTCGGTCATGATGTCGACCGCGAGGCCATCGACCGCGACATCCTGGAAGGTGGTGGCCATATTCACCGCAAAGCCGATCGCGCCCAGAACGCCGACATCGCTCACGGCGGGGTTGATGATCGCGGCGGCGAGCAGCGCTGCGACCATCACGCCTTGCGCGCCGAGGATCCACGCGCGGCGGCGGCCCATCGGCAGGAAGGTGTAGCGATCCATGATGAAGCCGTTCACCAGCTTCAGTGACCACGGCAGGGCGGTCAGCGCGGCGACCGAGCCGACCTGCGCGGCGGTCGCGCCGTTGACCGCCATCCATGCCGGCACCGCGAACCAGAACAGCCCGATCGGCAGGCCCTGCCCGACATAGAGGATGAACAGCGTGAACAAGCGCAGCGCGCGGCTGCGTTCGAGTACCAGCAGCCCCGGCCCTTGTGCCGTATTCTCCATGCGATTGCCCCCCGGTCGTGCCGCAGGTCCCCCGACCCGCCCGGCACGATGGTTCGGAGATTAGCGGCTTGCGGAAGGCTGGCAAGTGCAGGCCCCCTCCAGCGCGTTCTGGAGGCCCTCCAGATCGTTCTAGACCCCCGTTAGACCCCGTTTAGACCCCCTCCAGACCCCCGTTAGAACGGCGAATTGGCAGTGTTTCACGTGAAACATCGGAGTTTCAGGTCTCGGGATGCGGGATCTGCTCTTTGGGCACGGTGCGGCTCGGCCGGACCACGATGATCGCCACCCCGGCCAGCGCCATCGCTCCCCCGACGACCAAGGGCCAGTGGATCGTGTCCCCCGTCAGCCATGCGCCAAAGGCGATGGTGAGCAGCGGGGTCAGCAGCGTGAGCGGCACGATGAGGTTCGCGTCATAACGCTGGAACTGCCGGAAATAGGCGGAATGCGCGCCGACCGAAACGACCACACCGGCGAACAGGACGCAGCCGATGACCGCCCAGGGGTCCGCCGTAACCGCCTCAATTTGGCCGCTTTCCAGCAGCAGCGTGCCGGGCAGCATCACCCCCAGAGAGGCCAATCCCGCCCACGCCTGAAGCGTCACCGCCCCCACCTCCAGCCGCTTGACGAACACCGAGGCAAAGGCCCCGATGAACACGCCCGCAAAGGCGAACCCGAGCCCGACCGGATCATTGTTCCCCGAAGGCGCACCAATGGCGAGGGCCACCCCGCCCAGCGCCAACGCCATGCCAAGCCCCCGCCGCCAGCGCACTTCCTCGCCGAGGAAGATGATCGCGAACAGCACCGTCAGAGGCGCGCCCGATAGGTTCACCACCCCGACCGCCGAGGGGCTGGCGGTCTGGAGTCCTACGAACTGGAGGCCGAAGCTCCCTCCGGTGATCGCAAAACCGATGGCGAGAACCAGCCCCAGCTGCTTGGGCCGCTCGCGCAAAAGGAGCGGAAACAGCACCGCCACCACCGTCGCCGAACGCAGCACCGTGTAGAACAGCGGCGGCAAGCCAAGGGTGCTCACCGCGATCTTGCTGACCACGATGTTCATCGCCCAGGCGACATTGCAGAACAGCATGATGCCGAGCGCGGAGAGAGGCAGGCTTTTCGGCATCAGGCAGGGGTGTTGCCGTACACCTCGTTGGCAACGTCCTGCGGCAATCCATCACGAAGCTCGTCGCGCCACACGGTCGCGACCGCATCAGAAGGCGCACGCCAATCGCCGCGCGGGGACAGCGCGCCCGCCGAGGAGACCTTCGGCCCGTTGGGCAGCGCCGACCGCTTGAACTGCGAGAACCCGAAAAACCGCGCGCAGAACTTGTCGAGCCAGCCGGCGATGGTTGCCAGATCGTAGGCATTCTTCGCGCCTTCCGGGAAGCCTGCGGGCCACATGCCTACACCGGCGTCCTTCCACGCGTGCCACGCGAGGAAGGCGACCTTGCTAGGCCTCTGCCCGAAACGGATCACGTGGTGGAGGAAGAAGTCATTCAGTTCGTAGGGCCCGACGAGGCTCTCGGTCGACTGCACCTGCCCATCCGCGCCCGGCGGCACCAGCTCGGGGCTGATCTCGGTATCGAGGACGGATCCCAGCACCTCGGCGCAGGCGTCGGAGAACTGCCCCGTCGCGATCACCCAGCGGATCAGGTATTGAATCAAGGTCTTGGGCACGCCGGAATTGACGCCGTAGTGGCTCATGTGGTCGCCCACGCCGTAGGTGCACCAGCCCAAGGCCAGCTCGGAGAGATCTCCGGTGCCCACGACGAAGCCCTTGTGCTGCCCGGCGAGGCGGAACAGGTAATCGGTGCGCAGGCCCGCCTGCACATTCTCGAAGGTCACGTCATGCACCGGCTCGCCCTTGCCGAAGGGATGACCGATATCTACGAGCATCTTCTGCGCGGCAGGGCGAATGTCGATCTCGCCCGCGGTGATCTCGAGCGCCTGCATCAGCCGGTGGGCGTTGGTCTTGGTGCCTTCTGAAGTGCCGAAGCCGGGCATGGTGTAACCCCGGATCGCGCTCCTCGGCATCCCCAAACGGTCGCAGGCCTTGGCGGCGACGATCAGCGCATGGGTGCTGTCGAGCCCGCCGGAGATGCCGATAATCAAGGACTTGCTGCCGGTCGATTCGATCCGCCGCATCAGCGCATCGACCTGGATGTTGAAGGCCTCGTAGCAGTCCTCGTCGAGCTTTTCGGGCCGGTCGGGGACGAAGGGGAAGCGCGCCAGTGGACGGACGAGGCCAATGTCGCCCTCGGCGTAGGCGTGCTCGAAAACGATCCGGCGGTAGGTGTCGGCGGGGTTGCCCGCCCACTCGGCGGCATCGGCGTAAGTCTGGTTGCGCATCCGCTCGGCCGCGAGGCGCTCGGTGTCGATATCGACGATGGTGAGCTCGCCAGAACGGTCGAAACGTTCGCTTTGCGCGAGGAGCTGGCTCATCTCGTAGACCACGCCCTGCCCGTCCCATGCGAGGTCGGTGGTGCTCTCCCCATGCCCGCTGGCCGAATAGACGTAAGCCGCGATAGCGCGGGCTGCGGAGGAGCGGCAGTGCAGGTGGCGGTCGTCGGCGCGGCCGATGGTGACGGGCGAGGCCGAGAGGTTGCACAGGATCAGCGCGCCCGCGAGCGCGGCGGTCATCCCCGGCGGGATCGGCGCCCAGAAATCCTCGCAGATCTCCACTCCGAAGCGGAAGCCGGGGAGGTTTGCGGCGGCAAAGATCAGGTCCGTGCCGAACGGCACTTCCTCGCCCGCCACCCCGATCCACAGGTCGGTGCAGCCGCGCCCGTGGGCGAAATAGCGCTTCTCGTAGAACTCGCGGTAATTGGGCAGGAAGCTCTTGGGCACCACGCCGAGTATCTGCCCGTGGGCGATCACGACCGCGCAATTGTAGAGCTTGTCCCCGCGGCGCAGCGGCGCGCCCAGCACCAGCACCGGATGCAGATCAGCCGAAGCGGCGACCACCTCGGCGATGGCCTGCTCCACCCGCTCGAGCAGCGCGTTCTGGAGAATCAGGTCGTCGATCGCATAGGAGGACAGGGTCAGCTCGGGATAGACCACAAGGTCGACATTCGCGACGTGCGCCTTGCGCGCCTCTTCCAGCACGCCTGCGGTGTTGCGGGCAACATCGGCCGTGCGCGCATCCGGGGTCGCGGTCGCCACGCGCACGAAGCCGTGTTCGTGCATGTTGTAGAAGGGGTGGGCCTCGGTCATCCGCGTGGGGTCTCCTTGCTCGCGCGGCTGTAACGCGCGAGCGGGCCGCTGCCTAGGCCCCGCCCTCAGTCAGCGCCGCTCCCGAGGTAGTCGCTCGCCGCGCCGCATTCTTCCAGAAAGGCAATGAGACCGCGTTCTGCGCGGGTCAGCCACGGCGTTGCGCGTGGCAGCTTGAGGCCCTCGCGCCAGTCCTCCTGCCCCTCGATCCGCTGGATCACCGCAGGGTGGATATAGGATTTGCGCGCGATCGCCGGCGTGTTGCCGAGATGCTCGGCGACGTGTTCCAGCATCTCGCCAAGCTTCACGTGCCCCTCCCCCGTCGCCAGTCGCTCGAAGGCGAGACTGCTCGCATGGAAGGTGCGGAAGTGCTTGGCGCTGAAGTCGCCGCCCATCGTCTCGCGCAGGTAAGCGTTGACGTCGCCAGAGGTAACGGGGCGCACCTCGCCCGCGTCATCCTCGTAGCGGAACAGGTGATCGTCCTGCTCTTCGGCGAGGTCCTCCATCCGCCGCACGGCCGCCGCCAGATCGGCGTCCTCGACCTTCAGATCGTGCTCCTTGCCGCCCTTGCCGACGAAGTGGAGCTCCAGCTTGCGCTTGCCCACCTCGGCATGATCGGTGCGCAGGGTGGTTGCGCCGTAGCTCTCGTTGGCCTTGGCGTAATGCTCGTTGCCGATGCGGATCGCCGACAGGTCGAGCAGCCGCACCACCGCCGCCAGCGCGCGCTCACGCGGCACGCCGCGCCCGGCGATGTCCTCCGCGACCCGCTTGCGGACGAGCGGGAGCAGCTTGCCGAAGCTCGCGCAGGCGTCGTATTTTGCGCTCTCGCGCTGGCTGCGAAAGTCGGGGTGATACCGGTATTGCTTGCGCCCCGCGTCGTCGTAGCCGGTGGCGAGGATGTGGCCGTTGGGTGCGGGGCAAAACCACGCATCCTTGTAGGCTGGCGGGAGCGCCACGGCGTTGAGGCGCTTCTTTTCCTTCGCCTCGCGGATCAGCACGCCCGAGGGATCGTAATAGGCCCAGCCCTTCCCCACCCGCCTGCGCGATATGCCCGGCAAGGCGTCGTCAACATAGACCAGCTTTTCCATCACCAAGGAAATGCGCCCGGGCCCTGCGATGTTCCACCTTGCGATAGGGCTCAGGCCACGCCAGCTAGGCATTCACGACAGCGTGCGCTTCCCGTGCGCCCAAAGGAGATTTTCATGTCCGACGCCACCTACACCCCGCCCCCCGTCTGGAGCGCCGACACCGTATCGGGCGGGCGCTTCGCGACCATCAACCGTCCGACCGCGGGCGCGCGCGAGGAGAAGGATCTCCCGGTCGGCGAGAACCCCTTTCAGCTCTATTCGCTCGCCACGCCCAACGGCGTGAAGGCGACGATCATGCTTGAGGAGCTGATCGAGGCCGGGCACACCGGCGCGGAGTATGACGCCTGGACGATCAACATCGGCGATGGCGAACAGTTCACCAGCGGCTTTGTCGGCGTGAACCCCAACTCGAAGATCCCCGCCCTGCTCGACCGCAGCGGGCCGACACCGTTCCGCGTGTTCGAGAGCGGTGCGATCCTCGTCCATCTCGCCGAGAAGTTCGGGATGTTCCTTCCCACCGATCCGGCGGCCCGCGCCGAGGTGCTTTCGTGGGTGTTCTGGCAGGTCGCGAGCGGGCCGTTCATGGGCGGCGGCTTCGGCCACTTCTACGCTTATGCGCCCGAGAAATACGAATACCCGATCAACCGCTACGCGATGGAAACGAAGCGTATTTTCGACGTCGCAGACCAGCGTCTCGCCCAGACCCGATTCCTCGGAGGCGACGAATACACCCTCGCCGACATCGCCAACTTCCCGTGGCTTGCGCCCTTCGTGGAAGGCAACATCTACAACGACGCCAAGACCTTCCTCAGCATCGACGAATACAAGAACGTCGCGCGCTGGGTCGGGGAGATCAATGCGCGGCCTGCAGTCAAGCGCGGGCGGATCGTCAACAAGGTGTGGGGCGACCCTGAAACGCAGCTCAAAGAACGCCACTCGGCGGCCGATTTCGAGGGCAAGCGGCTGGAGGCTGGCCCGCCCGCGTGAACGCTCGGCGAAGGCACGAAATTACGTGCCTTCGCCCCCTTCACATCCCCGTTTCAGCCGTTATAGGGCACGGCTCTTGCTGGGGCGTAGCCAAGCGGTAAGGCACCGGTTTTTGGTACCGGCATGCGAAGGTTCGAATCCTTCCGCCCCAGCCAGCATCCTCACCACAATCCGCGTTTATGCTGCCCAAAGCTGTGGCTCGGGCAGCGTTCCGATCATCGCGAGCCCGTGCGCGATCGAGGTGAGTTCGCCGCCGGACGCAATCCGCTCCATCCCGAAGCGCCGGTCGAAGAGGCTGCGCACAGCGGGGATCAGGGAAGAGCCACCGGTCAGAAACACGCGGTCGATCTGCTCCGCCGCGATCCCGGCCTGGAGAAGCGCTCGGTCGAGCGCCTGTTCGATGCGCGCCAGATCCGGGGCGATCCATGCCTCGAACGCGCTGCGCTCCACTTCCACAAGGATTTCGAGCCCGCCGCCGTCGAACCGGAACTCAGCGCTCTCGTGGTCCGACAGCGACCGCTTGAGCTGTCCCACCGCTGCGTAGAGGGGATAGCCCTGCTCGTGCTCGATCAGCGCGATCAGCCGCTCGATCGCCGCCGGATCGACGGCGTTGCGCTGGAGGCGCCTTAGCTCGTCGAGCGTTCGCCGGTTGCGCATCAGCGCGAGGCGCGACCAATCGGAGAACTCGGAAAACCAGCCGTTCGGAATATCCAGAAGCTTGTCGAAGGAGCGATATTGGCTGCCCTTCCCGAGCATCGGCAGTACGAGCCGGTCGACAATCCGCTGGTCGAAGCGATCCCCTGCAATCCCGATGCCGGACGAGGCAAGCGGCGTGCAGCGTTGCGGCGCGCCCGGCTCGGCAATCCGGACGATCGAGAAGTCTGTCGTCCCGCCGCCAAAATCGGCGACCAGCACTGTTGCAGGCTCGGTCAGCCGGGTCGCATAGCTGAACGCTGCACCCAGCGGCTCGTAGACGTAGTGGACCTCCACCCCGAACTCGCGGAACATCGCCCGGTAACGCTCGCGCGCAAGGTCGCTGTCAGGCTGGGCGCCTGCGTATTCCACCGGGCGCCCGACGATCACCCGCCGCGGGCGCGCGTCGAGCTTGCCTTGCGCGTGCGACACCAGCTTGCGCAGGAACAGCTGCCCCATATCCTCGAAGCGGAAGGGGCGGTTGAAGATGAGCGCCCGTTCGAAGGAGGGGCTTGCCACCACCGACTTGAAGGACTGGACGAAACGGCAGTCGGGAGGAGCCTCCAGGTATTCCTCGATGGCCCACGGTCCGGCCTCGCTAGCGATCCCGCCGACAACCCCGCCCTCCTCCCAGAAGCACAGGGCAGAGCGGAAGGTGGCGCCGCCGCCCTGCTTGTTCTGGAATTCGATCAATTCAGAACCGCCCGCGCCGTCTGCGAGGGCCGCGACCGTGTTGGTGGTGCCGAAATCCAGCCCGATGGCTTCGATCATGGTGATATCCGATAGGGGGGTAGGTTTACGGCGAGGAAGGGTTTTGGGGCTTGGTGGGTGGGGCCAGCTATTGGCCGCGCAGCGCCGACAGCTCCACGGCCCCGAGGGTCAGGCGAACTCCGAGCGACCCTGTCCCCGCCAGAACGGGAGACTTCCTGAGGCAAAGCTCCACCGCTTCAATCTCACCGTAAGCCGCGCAGGCCTGCGTGATCAGCGTCATCAGATATTCCTGCGTCTCGAATGTCCGGCTGCGGGCGATTTCGGCGATCTCCGCAATGAGCGGATCGTAGTCGAACACCTTGGCCATGTCGTCCGAGGCGATCTCCACAAGATCGGGCGAAATCGTCAGATTGAGGTCAAGAACATGGGCGTCGGGCACAACATCGTTCGGCCCGTATGTCCCGATCGATACCGGAAGCTGAAGGTCGCGAAGTTCGATCCGGGCCTGGCGGGTCATTTATGTGGCTTTCTTGCGAAAAAGGTGTGCGCTGCCACGCAGCAAAATGGCGCGCTACACCGAGTTCGTTCTGGGCGTAAGCCGAAAACCCAAGCTGCGAGCGGAAGCCTGAGGGGCCTCGCCCGGTGGCTTTGGAGCGAACCCGACGGCTCCCGATCCGACACCGCGATGGGCTCTTCGAGGAACTGCGCTGACATTGCCGGTATTGTGCGATAACCCTGCAACATCAGCCCCAAGGCAGCCGAAGTGCAAAGTGCTGCAAAAAATCCGGTCCGACGGCAACATAGATTATAGAGCAAAACGTCACGGCAGGGCGATCTTCCCGGTAATTCCGCGAAAAGGGGGCGGCGTGGGAAGATCTATGACATTCCGGAACACCGCTTGTCCTCCCAGTGCGCCCCAAGTTACGGGCGGACGCGTTAGCCAGCCCTGGGTCTCGCGGTTGGTGGCTCTGTTGCTGTTGTGCTCCGTATGGCCAGACGCAGCCTCTGCTCGTGATCCGCAGCAGCCGGGCACTATCACCTCGCAAGTTCTGCTCGGCAATGCACCTACAGGCGTGAAGGCTTGGCGCGTACGCTATGTCACTGGTGGGCGCGACGGTGTCGTACCTCAGGAAGCGACGGCGGTGATCATGGCCCCCTCCGACACTTCTGACCGCACGCCGCGCGGCGTGGTCGCGTGGACCCACGGCACCTGGGGCACGGCCAGCAAATGCGCGCCGTCTTTGAGCGACCGGTTTTTCGAGCTGACCCCGGCGGTCGCCGCCGTCGCGATGGGTTATGTGGTGGTGGCGCCCGATTACCCGGGGTTGGGAGCTGACGGGGCCCACCCCTATCTGGTCGGGCAGCCCACGGGGCAATCCGTGATTGACGCGGTGCGCGCCGCGCGCATGATGCCGGATGCAAATGCGGGGCGTCGCTATGTCGTCTGGGGCGAAAGCCAGGGCGGGCACGCGGCTTTGTGGACGGCGATGATCGCTTCGACCGCCCCGGACCTCGACCTGATCGGGGTGGCCGCGGGCGCACCGCCGACCGATCTGGCTGCCAATTTCCGTGAGGCCAGCGATCCCAACGCCCGCGCCTTCCTGACCGCGCTGACCACCGACAGCTGGTCGCGATACTTCGAAACGCCGCTGGAGATCGGCAAGCGCCGCACACCCGGCATCATCCGCAAGCTCGCGGGCAATTGCATCTCATCGACGGCGGCGCCGCGTTTGGGTGCGCTGGTGGGCATGATTGCACTGCGCAGCGACCTAAAGAAAGACGATTTCACCGCGCGCCAGCCCTGGTCGCGGATCATGGTCGATAATTCGGTAGGCTCGACGTTCTCCGTGCCGCTGCTGCTGGCGCAGACGAGGGAAGACCCGCTGGTATCGCCGAAGGTGACGCGCAACTTCGCGCGCAAGGCGTGCCTCCGGGGCCTCAAGGTTCAATGGATCGACCTGCCAGGCAAAGACCACGCCACCACCGCGAAGCAAAGCGCCTTTGCCACGCTGCAATGGATCGAAGACCGCTTCGGCGGAGCGCCCGCGCCGGATGACTGCGGGGCACTACGCTAGCCCCCCGCGCATTTCCGCGCCCGATGATCACAGGAGCCGATACCGATGAATAACCGCTTCCCGATTGCCGCCGCTCTGTCCCTTGCCGGCATCGTCGCCGCCTGCTCCCCAGCTGCGCAGAACGATACCGGTGCCAATGGGGACGCTGCCGCTGCTCCTACAGCCACAGCCACCGCCGCCGCCGCCGAGCACGCCGATTGGGCGGGCAAATGGATCGGTGTGGAGGGTATGTTTGTCGAAATCACGCCGACTTCGGCAGGCGCCTACACGCTCAAGATGCAGTCCGACCTCGACACGCTTGCGACCTATGCCGGCAAGGATGCCGATGGCGGCATCGCCTTTGAACGCGGCGGCAAGCCACTCCTGCTCAAGGCGGCGACGGGCGACCAGACGGGTCTCAAATATCTCGCCGGGAAAATGGACTGCCTGATGGTGGCCCAAGGCGAAGGTTACTGCCGCGACTGAGCGGCGAGCAGAGGAGAGAGCGATGAAGAGAACATTGGCACGCAGTGCGGCGATTATCGCGATCCCGATATTGGCCTTGGCAGGCCTGTCCGCAGCCGGGGTCGGAGCAGCCCAAAGCGACAAGATGGCCCGCCCTGCTGCCGAAGCGACAATCTACCGCGATACCGAATACCGCGGCCCGGCAGTATTCGTCGGCGAGGCGAAAGCCGACCTCGGCCTTGCTTGGCCCGTCAACTCGATCCGGGTCCAGAGCGGCACATGGGAGCTGTGCGAACGCCCCAATTATCAAGGCACCTGCCGCACCTACGATCGCAACACCCCGGTGCTGCTCTCGCGCTCGGCCGGCCTGACCATCCAGTCGATGCGCCCCTCTGCACCGGGCGGCGGAAGCTTCATTGGTGTCGAAGCGCGCGACCAGGTCACGACCGGGATGTTTGCTGAGTTCCACACTGAGCCCGCCGCAAGAGGCTATCGCATTCCGGCCTGCCCGCTGGGCCGCGCCACGGCGAGTTGCGCCGCGCGGACGGCCGACAATTATTGCCGGACGATCGGCTGGAACGGCTCTGCGCGCGAGCACATGCTGACCGTTGGCCGGGTGGTGTTTCTGGCAGACGTGCTGTGCGTCAAATCGAACTACTGACGGGAGGACAACCCCATGCGAATACTCATGACGACATTCGCCGCAATCGGCACGACGCTGCTTTCCGGCTGCATGACCACGCAGCCCGCGAACATTGGCAGCACCTACGAATGCGACCGTGGCACGCGGCTACAGGTCAGCTACCTGCGTGAAGGCGCGCTGGTGCGCATCAATGGCGCACGCGCGATCGCCTTCCGCCAAACTCCGAGCAACGCGGGAAGCGTCTACGAAAGCGGCGGGAAACGGCTGGCGCGCGACGGAAACACCGTGACCTGGAATACCGCCGCCCGGTCAGCCCCGGAAACGTGCAAGGCATCAACACGATCCAGTGAGGATTGCAGGGGCAACCCTGCGCGCCTTCGGACCGGGAGCGGCCATTGAACGAGGCACAATTGCCGCTCTCGTACCGGACCTCGCGCCTGCTCGACAATGGCGGGCGCTTCGACCAGTGTCCGGGTAATGACGTCACTCCCCTACGCCCGCCCAAACTCGTGGCCAGTTCTGCCGTGGCTGATGGTCGCGCTGGCCGGTGTCGCGGCTCCCGCCTTCGCCATGCTGATGCTTTCCGAGGCGGTTTCGCCGCCCTTCGTGGCTGGCGGATCGATCGTGGCCGTGGGCCTGATGGGTACCGGAATGATCGCAGCGGCAGCGGCGGGTCAACTTTGGGTCGGGGTCGTTCTTGCGCTTCTGAACGGGGCGGTCCTCGTGCTGTTCGCGCGTGCATTGGGGATGCCGCCGCCGCTTGATATGGCTTCGGCCGGACTGGCGCTTGTCATTGCCAGCACCAGCTTTGCCGCGCGCGGCGCGCTGTTTGCGCGCAGCGCGTCCGACAAGGGCTGGTGGATTGCCGTCTTCGTGGTCGCGGGAGAGGCGGCCATGCTGTTCACGGCTGCCGCCATGCCGGGCGCTTTGCCGGGGTGGTTGCTCGCTCTGCTGCCTGCGCAATGGGCGAGCACGGCGATCCGGTCGGCGCTCACCGGCGGCGGGGTGCTGGCGGCAGGTGCGGAACTGGCCGCCCTTGGCGGCACCGCCGCAGCGACGCTGCTGGTGGCTGCGCTTTGGCCGCGCCGCTGGCCTTACCTCATCATGTTCGGCGCGTGGCTCGGCCTCTCCGCGCTGGTCTACAACCAGGCCGCCTAGCCGATACCTCAAACCGATTGGGCCACTTCCCTGCCAAATCGCTGGAAAACTCTCGGGCCCGCCTATGCCGCCCGCGCCGCCGTGCCTATCCGGTTGGGGTGACAGCACGGATCGACATCGGACGCGGGCCAGACGGGCAGAGCATCGGCATCGACCTGCCCGAGCTTCTCGCCACGCGCCTGCTGGTGCAGGGCAATTCGGGCTCCGGAAAATCCCACCTCTTGCGCCGCTTGCTGGAGGAGTGCGCCGGGCAGGTCCAACAGATCATCATCGATCCCGAGGGCGATTTCGTCACCCTTGCCGACGCCTTCGGCCATGTGGTGATCGACGCTGCCGCCTATTCCGCCCGCGAGATCGAGGAGCTTGCCCTGCGCGTTCGCCAGCACCGCGCCTCGGTGGTGCTGGCTTTGGACGAGCTCGAGGTCGAGCAGCAGATCCGCTGCGCCGCGCTGTTCCTCACCGCGCTGTTCGATGCCCCGCGCGAGCATTGGTACCCCGCGCTGGTGGTGGTCGACGAGGCGCAGATGTTCGCCCCGGCTGCGGCGGGCGAGATGAATGACGAGACCCGGCGGCTGACGCTGGCGGCGATGACCAACCTGATGTGCCGAGGGCGCAAGCGCGGGCTGGCGGGGATTGTCGCCACCCAGCGGCTCGCCAAACTGGCCAAGAACGTCGCGGCGGAAGCCTCTAACTTCCTGATGGGGCGAACTTTTCTCGACATCGACATGGCCCGCGCGGCCGACCTCTTGGGCATGGACCGGCGGCAGGCGGAGCGGATTCGCGATCTCCAGCGCGGGCAGTTCCTCGGGCTTGGCCCGGCGATTTCGCGGCGGCCGGTGGCGGTCAATGTCGGCGCGGTGCGGACTGCGGGTCGCGGCGGGGCGCAGGGCCTGATCCCGCTTCCCGAGGCCACGGAAGGCGGGATGGAGGCGCTGCTGACCGACCGCCTAACCGAGGCGACCGCCCTTCCCCAGCCCGTCCGCCGCACCCCTCCGCCGCCCCCGCCGAGGGCCGCCGTGGAGGATGCCATCGCCCACGCCCCCGTGCTGCCGGAGCTGGCTCCTACAGCCGAGGCGCCGCCCGCCCCTCCTCCCGCGCCGACGCCTTCGCCCTTGCCGGAGCCCGAAACGTCTCACGATCTTGAGGGCGTGGTGCGCGAAATCGCTCTGGCGGAGGGCGCCACCTTCCGCCCCGCCGCCGCGCTGTTCCGCGACTTTGCGATCCGTTGCCGCCAGCGCGGAATCGCGTCCGCGCACGTCGATCTTGCCCGCTTCCGCCGGATGTTCGCCTTTGCAATCAGCGGCTTGGACCGCCTCCTCGCCGACGAACGCGAGACCATTGCGCGGGTGTCCGAGGGGGTGGAGGATGATGTCTTGGCCCCCTATCTCGCCCTCCTGATCGCCGCGCACCGGGGCACCGCGATGCCCGACGAGGAGGAGCTGGGTCGCCTCTACGGCAGTGCCTCGCCCAGCCGGGTGCGCAGGCTGCTCGACCATCTCGAACGGCAGGGGCTGATCGTGGTGCGCGAGGATTTCGGCGGGGATCGCACGATCATTGTCCCACCGATCCCACAAGCTGCCTGAAAACCCGATGTTTCACGTGAAACACCGCTGTTTTGCGTCTCAAGAGGGGGTCTAGAGGGGGTCTAACAGGGGTCTAGAGGGGGTCTAAACCGCGCAAGCACCCCTCTAATTCGCGCAACATCCCCTCTGAAACGCGTCGTCGCAGCGGGGCTTCAATCGCCGCGCGCACCCGTTATGCTGCCCAGCCAGCCCATCGGAGCCCCCCATGATCGAACGCATCATCACCAAGCGCATCCACGACCTCGGCGGCGGCTTCACCGTCGGGCGCGTGCTCCCCTTCGCCAAGCGCCGGATGGTCGGCCCGTACATCTTCTTCGACCACATCGGCCCGGTCGAGCTCGCCCCCGGCATCCCCAAAAGCCTCGACGTGCGCCCGCACCCGCATATCGGGCTTGCCACCGTCACCTACCTCTTCGACGGCGCGATCACCCACCGCGACAGCACCCGCGTGCATCAGGAGATCCACCCCGGCGAGGTCAACTGGATGATCGCCGGCAAGGGCATCACCCATTCCGAACGCTTCGAATATGCGAGGGCGCACGGCGCGCTGATGCACGGCATCCAGGCGTGGGTCGCGCTGCCCGAGGCAACAGAAGAGGCCGATCCCGCCTTCTCGCACCACGCGGGCGCTGATCTTCCGCAATGGGACGAGCCGGGGCTGACCGGCCACCTTATCGCGGGCGAAATGGAGGGGATGCGCGCAGGGACACCGGTCCACTCGCCGCAGTTCTACGCGCATTGGCGGATGCGCGAAGGCACGCGCCGCCTGCTGCCCGCCGAATACACCGAGCGCGCCGTCTTCGTCGCCAGCGGCAGCGTCGAAGTGGACGGCACGGTGGTCGAGGCCGGGTCGATGGCCGTGCTCTCCCCCGGCGGCGACGTGCCGCTGACCGCGCAATCCGATGCCACGGTGATGGTGCTCGGCGGCGAGCCGATCGGCGAGCGGTTCATGTTCTGGAACTTCGTCCACTCGCGCAAGGACCGCATCGAGCAGGCCGCCGAGGACTGGCGGCAGGGGCGCTGGCTGCTTCCGCAGGAGGACAACGCCGAGTTCACCCCGCTCCCCGAGTTCAAGGGCTTCTGAGGCGATGGACGGCACCACCATCCGGCTTGCCGACGGGGAGCGCAAGGGCCGCTACGTCGCCACCGTGGAGGGCCGCGAGGGCGAGGCCTATATCGCCTTCACGCACCGTGAGGAGGGCGTGATCAGCGCCGATCACACCATCGCGCCCGACAGCCTCAAGGGATCGGGCGCGGCCTTTGCGCTGGTCGAATACCTCATCGCCGACGCGCGGGCGCGGAGGTTCCGCATCATCCCGATCTGCCCCTATGTCCGCGCCCAATACCGCAAGCACCCCGAATGGGCCGATGCCTTCACCGTCGGGCCGGAGTGGGAGCCGGAGGCCGCGTCCCCGACCGCGTGATGGGTTGCATTTGACAATCGATCCCCCCTCTTGCAGCTATTGCCCGCAAGAGAAGCACTGAGAGGGGATCAATCGATGCAAGCGCAAATTCTCGCGCCCGCCGCCGTGCTGGTGGTGTGGACACTCGTGATGATGTTTTGGATGGCGGGGGTCCGTCTGCCGGCGCTGAAGAAGGCGGGGATCGATCTCGGCGCACGGCCGGGTGGCCGGGGGCAGGATCTCGAAGGGCAGCTCGACCCGCGCCTCAACTGGCCCGCGCACAACTACAGCCACCTGATGGAGCAGCCGACGATCTTCTACCCGACGGTCGTGATCCTTGCGATCATGGGCGCAGGCGCGGTGGATGTGACGCTGGCATGGGTCTATGTCGCCTTACGGATCGTGCATTCGGTCTGGCAGGCGACGGTGAACAAGGTGCCGCTGCGGTTCCTGCTCTTCATCCTGTCGAGCATCGCGCTGGTGGCGCTGGCGATCCGCGCAGTGATGGTGACGCTGTTCGCCGACCCGTCCGCAATGCCTGTTTGAGGGGGATAGAACAATGATCGGAATGGAAATTCTTCAGCCCGTCGTCGCGCTGCTGGCGTGGACGATGGTGATGTGGGTGTGGATGTACGCGACCCGCATCCCGGCGATGCTCAAGGCGGGGATCGATGCCAAGGGCATGGTCGGCACCACCGGCGCAAGCCTGCGCGCGCAGCTGCCCGATAGCGTCAGCTGGAAAGCCGACAATTACAACCACTTGCACGAGGCTCCTACGCTGTTTTATGCGGTGGCCATCGTGCTGGCGATCACCGGAACGGGCGACGGGTTCAACACCACGCTGGCCTGGGCCTATGTCGCGCTGCGCGTGGCGCACAGCATCCTGCAGGCGACCGTCAACAAGGTGGCGATCCGATTTGCGATCTTCGCCCTGTCGTCGCTGGTGCTGATGGCGCTGATCCTGCACGCGGGGATCGCGGTTTTCTAGGTTGCGTTAGCCCACCCCTAACCCCTCCCGCAGGCGGGAGGGGGATGCGCTGATACTCCCCTCCCGCTTGCGGGAGGGGCCGGGGGTGGGCCCTGAGCCTACTCCGCCGCCTCGGCTTCCAGCATGGCGTGGGCGCGCTCGGCGAGGTAACGCTCGGCGTCGAGTGCGGCCATGCAGCCCATGCCCGCCGCGGTGACCGCCTGACGGTACACGTGGTCGGTCACATCGCCCGCCGCGAAGACGCCGGGGATCGCCGTCTTGGGGGTGCCCGGCTCGGTGAGCAGGTAGCCGCTCTCGTCCATCGGCAGCTTGCCGACGAACAGCGAGGTCGCAGGCGCGTGGCCGATAGCGACGAAGGCTCCGTCCACTTCCAGCGTCGAGGCCTCTCCGGTGACGGTGTCGGTCAGCGCGAGGTGGTGGAGCATCCCGTTTGCGCCCGCCTCGAAACTATCGACGCCCTTGTTCCACAGCACCTTGATCTTGGGGTTGGCGAACAATCGCTCCTGCAGGATCTTCTCGGCGCGCAAGCTGTCGCGGCGGTGGATCAGGGTGACGTTGTCGGAATGGTTGGTGAGGTAGAGCGCCTCTTCGACCGCCGTGTTGCCGCCGCCGATCACCGCGACGGTCTTTCCGCGGTAGAAGAACCCGTCGCAGGTCGCGCAGGCCGAAACGCCCTTGCCGCCGAGCGCCATCTCGCCCGGAGCGCCCAGCCACTTGGCCTGCGCGCCGGTGCAGATCACCACGCAATCGGCGATGTATTCGTCGCCGCTGTCACCGATGGCCCGGAACGGCGAGCCATGTTCGAGATCGACCGAGACGATCGTGTCCCATATCATGCGCGTGCCGACGTGTTCGGCCTGCGCGCGCATCTCTTCCATCAGCCACGGGCCCTGCACCACGTCGCGAAAACCCGGGTAGTTCTCGACATCGGTGGTGATGGTCAGCTGGCCGCCCGGCTGGAGGCCCTGCACCACGATCGGCTCGAGCATGGCGCGCGCGGCATAGATCGCCGCAGAGTAGCCTGCTGGGCCGGAGCCGATGATGAGCATCTTGGTGGTGTGGGTCGCCATGTGCGTGTGCCTCGAGTGAAACTTGAGCTTGGGATATGGGCATTTCGCCGCAGATTGTCACGCCACCAGCTTGGCCTGGAGGCGTGCTTTTCTTGTATCGTCCACACCTAATATTGTGGCGAGATAGGCGTCGAGAGAGCCGTGATCCTGTGTCACCTTCGCCACGTAAGTATCGAGATACTCTGGCAGAACACCCATCAGGTTGTGCAACGCCTCGGGGTCGATCGTGCCGTAATGCGCCTCCATGCGGGGCAGCGACTGTCGCTCGAGGATGGCGCGGGTGGGGGCGTCGTTGGTGAGCAGGAACTCGGCGAGGATGTCGTCGTGGTGCACGCCGAGGATATGGAGCAGTAGGCTCGCGGCAACCCCGGTGCGGTCCTTGCCGGCGAAGCAATGCACAAGGCTCCCGCCATGATTGGCGTCCAGCGCCTCGAAATACTGCGTGAAGATGTCGATCATCGCCGGGTTCACGGGCATCCGCGTATAGACCGCCAGCATCCGCTCGCGCGCCTTTTGCGGGGTCATCTCGACCTGCCCGCCCCCGCCCTCATGCGGCGGCGAGTTGGTCGTTTCCCCATCATGCGCAAGCACTTGAGCGTTGAAGTTCGCATGGCGTCTGCACGGGAACCCCTCCCGCTCGCTGTTGCCACGCAGGTCGATCACCGTGCGGATGTCGAGCGCGTGAACCAGATCGAGATCCGCGTCCGAGGCCTCGATGTGCTGGCCCGAGCGGAACAGCAGCCCGGTCTTCACCCGCCCCCCGCGGCTCGTCGCATAGCCGCCGTAATCGCGAAGATTGTGGATGCCGTCGGTCACATAGAACGGGCCGATGCGGGGGTGACTGGGAGAATCGCTGGTCATGGTGAACCTCCCTTACAGCCCATCGACAGGGGGTCTAGGTGCTCATGCGGGGGGTCAGGCGAAGCCAGGTGGAACGCTCGTTGGTTAATCGTGCATTTTCCAACTCAACAAAGGGCGAACCCATCATGGCCCGTATCCTGATTGCCGACGACGACGAACTGATTGCGGAACTGGCGAGCGAAGTGCTGATCGATGCAGGCCACGCCTGCGGCTGGGTCACCAGCGCCGCTGCCGCGTGGACCTGCGTGCAGAAGAAGCGCCCCGATATCCTGCTGCTCGATCAGGGGATGCCGGGCGAATCCGGCCTCACCCTGCTGCGCCGGTTGCGTCGCTCGGCCGAACTCTACGATCTCCCGGTGATCATGTTCACCGCGATGCACGGCGAGGAGGACCGGGCGCAGGCGATCTACGCCGGCGCGCAGGATTTCCTCTCCAAGCCGTTCGAGCCGTGGGATCTGCTCCGCCGGGTCAAGCGCCAGCTCTCGCTGCGGGGCGATCGCCCGCGCCACATCGACCTCAAGAGCGCTGTGCTCCACGAGCCGATGCGCGCGATGTTCGCCGACGAGACCCGCCGCGTGCTTTAAGCAGCAGCCGCGGCGCGCGCTTGCCCCGTGAGCAGCCCGCGGGGTATTGCGATAGCGCAAAGAATAACTGAATCTGACCACACCAGTCGTCAGTCTCGAGATCGGTTAGCGTTTCGTTCGGTCTGCTTTTGGGAGTTGGCAACCGATTTCGCTATGACCGAAAGTGGGTGGCTAGCTGCCGTCTTCTCGTGTGATGCACTTGCAATCGCGTTTAATAAGGAACGTGCTCAAAGGGCCGAGCCCTGCAAAAAACGTCCACTCCGACGCGGAGCTCACAATTAGGGATAACCCCAAACTTACTGAGAGTATTGTATTACTCGCAAGCAACCAGCCCAAGACGATGCCGCTCGCAAATATAGTTACCGCAGTTAGATGCAGGATTGCGCGGATGGCCGGTCGTGAGCATTGGAGCAGCCCCACTACAGGTGCTACCTGCATCCTAGCTAGCTCAACCAAGGCCAGCAAAAGTGCATGCTGACAAACGATTCCGCTAAGCACGACAGCAAGAATGAAAAGCCATTTTGCCGAAGCAAGTCCGAACCACTCGTGTAAGGTACCGTTGCCCCCGAGCGTGACAATCAACGCTGAAGCAGTTCCAAGCGCCGCGTAAAAGACGTTCTGCGTCCACTTAGTCACTTCTGCGTCGCCCAAAGCATGATGATGCGGCACCCTTTTCGGTCGCACATGACCCTGCCATCTGGCATGGAGCCGCGCAACTTCTGCAATGGGGTCGCTAGCCGAATGGCGGGTTTTATTCTCGATCTTGCAAATGCTGCCGCGCGACCGCCCGCGCCAGCTGCGGCGAAAGCCTGCAGTCCACACTTCTGCGGAAAACGAAATCAGCGCCTGAGTACATTGGGGGCCGGGGAAGCCTCAATCTTCGGGCAAAAGGCCAACATCATTTGCGTTCAAAGCCTGAGCGAATTCGGTCAAGCGCTGGCGATATTCGTCTTGTCCCATCCGTTGCAGTTCGAGAGTTTGGCCGTTGCCGGGAACTTGCAGCAAGAGGGAGCTGCCGTCGGCTTGGAGAGTAAGTGGTGCATCCTTCACGCCCCATTCGCCCCCCTTCGCCAAAAGACTGAATTGTGTTTCGTTCCTGATACCACTGATCGGGCGGGTGGTGAGTTTCAATTTCCCCTCTGAATAATTCAACGCGGAAACGGCAAGGTTGCCGCTGATCTGCCCCTCTTTACCATCCACGATATTCAGTTGCATGATGACCTGCTCATCGCCGCCAACGTAGGAGCCTGAATAATCGGTGCGAGGGCTGTCACAAGCTGAGAGAGTTGCAATTGCAGCCATGAATGCGAAGGGCTTAAACACCGTCGAAACTCCAACCGGTTGAACAGCCTGAGATTACGCTGAAAACCTTAATATGGTGGATATATCCAGTGGTTTCATAGCCGCGGTTTAACGCTCTATCCCGGCCATGAAGGGCCGCGAACTCGTTGGAAAAAACATCAAACGCGTTCGCGTTGCAAAGGGCGTTTCGCAGGAACAACTCGCCTTCGATGCTGCTATTGATCGGTCATACCTTGGCGGTATCGAGCGCTGCGATGAAAACCCCAGCGTGGACACACTCGACAAATTCGCAGGCGTGTTGGGCATTGATCTTGCCGAACTCTTTCAGCCCCTCGCACTGGATATGCCAATCGCGGGCCTTCGGCCGGGGCGAAAGAAACGGGCCTAGATCAATCCTGCCACAGCCCGCGCCAGCTGGGGCGAAAGCCTGCAACAGCCGTCCTTGCGCAGAATGAAATCAGCCGGTGCAAAGGTGTGATCGCGCACGAATTGCAGGATTTTCCCGTCCACGGCTGAGCGCTCCAATTCGATCATGTCGAGCGCCCATGCGTGACTGCCCCTCTTGCTGTTGTGCATGATCCCGATGGTTAGATCATATCCATCGGCGATGGCTTCAATCTGCACCTTTGCCAGCTTCACCGCGTAGGCGTAATTCAGCATGGCATTGACGGGGTGTGAAGCGTTGCGGTTTTCAGCCTTCACCCCGGTCGCAAGTGAGCTGCGCAATCCGTATGCGTGCCAATCTTGCGGGACTGGGCGGCGCGTGATCCCCTTCCATTGAACGGGCAGACCCTGCCATGACCGGAAATAGGCCGAAGCGCACTCGCCTTCGATGGCGAATATGGCGTTCATGTCGGTGAAGGTTTCACTCTCTAGCCGCTGAATTCCGGCGTGAGCTTTGGCAACCGCCATATCGCGCAATTTCGACCGTGGGATATGATCTTCGAGCGTTGCAATGCTTGACGCGATTTTGCGCTGGATAAGGTCTGCGGCGAAGCCGAGGCGCTTCGCCATGTCCGCCCGCATAGCCAATTGCCATTCGACCTTTTGCCGGTCGCCAGCATAACCTGACCCGCTGGCGACAACCGCAACGTCGCCATTGGATTTGATCCGGGCAAGTGCCACGCCTTGATCTGCCAGCCATGACAGCACATCAAAGGAGAGGGTGCCGCTGCCGTCCAGAAGCATTATCCGCGTCGGCAATTCGAAATCGCGCGGGAAAAACCGATATCGGATTTGCTTTTGCGGGTAATGGGTAAAGCCATCCCGAATGACCAATGCGCCGCTTTCAATTCGCATTGAAACGCCGTGGCCATTCAAAATCAGCGGGGCGGGATTGCGTTGCCGTGCTTTTCGAACTGGGAGCAATTGCGCATATTGCGATAGCCAAAATTCCGAACGAATTGCCCATTCATCGGCTGCTTGATCAGAGCTAATTTTTGTATTTTCCAGCATCCTCGATATTTAGCGGAAATGCCGCTATTTGTCTCGAAAATAGAGGGTTAAAGGCCTCACAAATGCCATCAAAACGCGCCAGAGAATTTTGGAATTCGGGAATTCCACTCAGCTGCGCATGGCTGGAATTAGCGCCCTCACAATTACGCTCTGAATTCGAAAATCTACCCGGCTTTGTCGGATCGCTGAGCGCGACACCTCAGCCAGAGACGCCAATGGATTTCCTCTCCGCGTTTACAAATTCGCTGGGCAATGCGCATCGGCGCGGGCAGATGGAAATCGACCTGAAAAAGCAGCTTCTGGCTGATCTTTTTAGCGGGCAAAGGGTGGCGACCGGATACCGTGTCGCACCATCGCGAAGCCAAGCTCCGGTATTGATCGATCCCGAAAAATTCGAACGCAATGATCCTGATTGGAGTGCAGATGCTTTTGTGGCTCAGGGTGTCACATATTGCCGAATTAGGGTGACTGATCCTGCCAATTCCCTATCCGCACCGGCTCGCCGTAATGGCTCGCTCAACGCAATCGAAACAGCGATTGATCAATTGATCGCAGGAAATCCGGGCTTTTGTGAATTGAAACGGAAAGTTGCGTGTCAGGAAATTCGCCAAGTTCTTGGCGTAAAGCAATTCGCAGGGAACGGGCTTAGCGATCAGAATTTGGGCAAAGCCATTGTCCGCAAATGCGGCCCAAAGCGGATTTCCAGATAATAGAATTATTCCGGAATTGTCGCCGGTCCGTGAGCACAAGAGGATTCGATCCTTTGCCGTGCTCCGGTGATCCTTGGACCGAGTCGCAGCAACCCCGCTGCGATGGTGTCGAAGGCTTCACCCGTGGCGAGAACACGCGACTACAAGGCTGAATATCAGCGCCGGATTGCCAGCGCTGCCAAGCGCGGGCTGAGCCGTTCGCAGGCTCGCGGCCATGCGCGGGCTGGTGAGAATTCCGTTCGGGCAAAGCCGGTGCAAAGCGATGACCGGCTAGAGGATGCTTTAAAGCTCCTGCGCCAGACCGGCAATCAATCCCGTGCCGCCAAGGAAGCTGGGGTATCCGCTGAGCGCTTTCGCCGGTTTTTGCGCAGCAATGATCTTGCCGAGAGGCAGGGCAAGCAATGGCGGATTACCGATAATCGATCCCGCCGAATGACCGTGATCACCGCAGGTGATGCCAGTGCACTCACCTTGCGAGACTTCGAGCAATCATCACTGAACGGCAAGCATCAGGCTGCCGTTGGCATGTTTCTGCGCACCAATGACGCGGACCTGCTTTCGCCCTTCGAAGGCCAATCGGTGATCGACGCCGCCGGCAAAGCGCATCCGCTCGAAACCGATCCAAACACTCTTTTCCGTCTCGCCGCCGCTGGGGGCGAGGTGTTCCACGCAATTTATCAGCTCATCACCTGAAAGGACCGAACCATGACAGACAAGGAACTTGCCCGCGAAATACGCAAACAGCGCCGATTGGAAAAGCTCGGCACGAACTCACCAATCTGCGGCACATGTGGCGAAGCGGATTATCGCACACTCGAAAAGCACCATGTCGCAGGCCGCAGGCATGATCCCGATACGGTGATCACGTGTCGCAACTGCCATCGCAAGGTGACTGATGATCAAAAGGACCACCCGGCTATCGATGCCAACGCCGATGCCATGCTTAGCGCCATTGGAATGTTCTTGCTGGGTTTGGCAGATTTGCTCGAACTGGTGATCGACAAACTAGCTGCATTTGGCCTTGCCCTGATCGAACGAGCCAAGCTTGCTGGAAGTGATCAAGCCGGGGAGGCGCTTTCATGATCCCGGCACCTGATCACCTGCCGATTGCACTTCGCTCCTATGCAGTCGCGCCTAAAGCTCGAAAGTTTAAGCAAGGCATTGGTGCATCGGATTGGACACTGACATTCGATTGCGAGACCCGCACCGATGCAGGTCAAGCCTTACGCTTTGGAGCTTTCCAACTGCGCAAGGGCGATGCGGTCAAATTTGCAGGGTTGTTTTATGACCCGCAAGAGCTGTCAGCGGAAGAGCTGGAAACCCTGAGAGCTTACGCCAAGCGGCACAAGCTGATGGTGGTGACCCGCGACGAATTCGCCGATGATTGGCTATTCCTCAGGGCATATCAGCTTCGCGCCCGGATTGTCGGCTTCAATCTGCCGTTCGACATTTCTCGGCTTGCGATCGATCACGGCATTGCACGGGGCGCGATGTATGGCGGCTTCACCTTCAATATGTCGCGTCAAAAGATTTGGCCGCATATCCGCGTGAAACACCTGTCACGGCGTGCCGCAATTATCGACTTTGCCGCAGCCTATCGCCCACGAGACAGCAGGGGTGAGCGCAATCGCGGCATAGCTAATCCCGTCCGGCGCGGCTATTTCGTGGATGTCAGCACGCTAGCTCATGCCTTGCTGTCGCGGGGTTTCACACTGGGAGAACTGAGCCAGTTTCTCGAAGTGCAAAACCGTAAGCTCGATTTCGACGAATTCGACGGGCCGCTTTCCGATGCTATGCTGCGCTATGCGGTGCGCGACGTGCAGGCCACGTGGGAATGTTACGACGCATTGATGATCAAGCTCGAAGCTTTGGGGCTGCCCGATTTGCAGCCTGAGCAAATCTATAGCGAAGCCAGCCTTGGCAAAGGGTATCTGCGCGCAATGGGCATTGCCCCTTGGCGCGAGGTGCAGCCTGATTTTCCGGATCACCTGATGGGCGCTCTCATGTCGAGCTACTATGGCGGGCGCTCAGAGGTTCGAATTCGGCGCGAAGCTCGTCAAGTGATCCTCTGCGATTTCCTGTCGATGTATCCCACGGTTTGCACCCTCATGGGGCTTTGGCGGTTTGTGACCGCCAGCGGCATGACTTGGCGCGATGCCACGGCAGAGACGCAAAGCCTGCTTGCCGGTGTGACCTTAGAGGATTTGCAGTCGCCCGCATTCTGGCAAAGGCTGCCAGTGCTGGTGAAGGTGCTGCCCGATGCCGACATTTTCCCGGTGCGCGCCGCCTATCAGGGTGAGCAGCTCGCCACCATCGCCGCCAACTATCTTACCTGCGAAACGCCGCTATGGTTCACCCTGGCGGATTGCATTGCCGCGAAGCTCCTGACCGGCAAGGCAGCCAAGGTGCTCGAAGCCGTCGCCTTTGATCCCGGCCCGATGCAGTCAGACCTTCGCCCGGTGAACATCAGCGGCAAGTCTGAGTATCGGGTTGACCCTGTCGAAACGGACTTTTTCAAACGGGTGATCGAACTGCGGAAGGAAACGCAGGTCCGAATGAACGCATCAAGCGGCGCTGAAAAGGCGGTGCTAAATGGTGCGCAACACAATCTCAAAATCTGCGGGAATTCCACCAGCTACGGAATTTGGCTGCAAATGAATGTGGCGAAACGCTCTGAGCGCTTCATGGCGACAGTCATTGGCCATGACGGGAGAGCCTTCGAGCGGGAAACCAACAAGGCCGAAAAGCCCGGTGAGTATTTCCACCCGCTGCTAGGCTCGCTGATCACAGGCGCGGCACGGCTGATGCTCGCCATCACGGAAAGCTTGATCGAGCGGAAAGGCTTAGAATGGGCATTCTGCGATACGGACAGTATGGCAATTGCCAAGCCTGCCGAAATGGCAGACCCTGAATTCCACAATCGGGTGCAGGAAATCGCAGATTGGTTTGCCGCGCTCAATCCCTACGAATTTTCCGGCTCGATCCTGAAAATCGAAGGCGAAAATCATGGGCTTGCCAACGGCGCACCCGAACCGCTGTATTGCTGGGCGGTATCATCGAAGCGCTACGCCCTGTGCAATCTTGGCAGCGATGGCAGGCCAATCTTGCGCAAGGTCTCTGCGCATGGGTTGGGCCATTTGTTGCCGCCCTATGAGGCTGGCAATCCGCCCGCTGACATTCCCGCGCCTGACGACAGCGTGATGCGTGACGGTGTGCAGCGCTGGCATTGCGACCTATGGTTCGAGATTATCTCGGCGGGGCTTGGGCCAAAGCCCGATATGCCCCGGCTTGATTTCCATCCCGCAATGAATGCCCCGGCAGTCAGTCGCTACGCTGCGACCGCGCCAGAATTGCTGAGCTGGTTCAAGAGTTACAATGCCAATCGCCCGTATCGCAATCAGGTCAAACCCTTTGGCTTTCTGTTGTCGCTGAGCGGCAAGCGCGCCTTGGCGAGCCGGGAAGTCATTGCGCCCCAAGCTAGCAAGGGAAGGCCGCGCAAGGCCGCGCCGGTCAAACCCATCGCGCCTTTCTCCAAAGATAGTGCGACCATCGCCGCCACCGCCTTTGACCGGAACACTGGCGCGCTGGTCCAAGCTGTCGATTTGCAGACCTACCGCGAAGCCCTCGCGCAATATCATCTGCACCCTGAGAGCAAATCCTTGAACGGCGATTTTGTGGACCGTGGCACCACGCGCAGGCGACATATTCATGCTTGCGCAATTCGATACATCGGCAAAGAGGCGAATGAGATTGACCGGCAGCAAATGCTTGGGGCGGAGAGCGAGCTTGATCCCGAATATGGGCTGAGCGCCGATAGTGTCGAGAAGCTAAGGGGGGACCTTGCTGAGTTGGTGGCGTTGGCGGGTAAGGCCGGTGCGACCAAGGCGCTGCGCATCCCGCCGGGGCGCCTTGCAGCGATGCTTTCGGACGGGGCTGCGCTCGAAGGTGCTGCGGCGGACGGGCTCGCAATGCGCTTACCGGTTGAGCTGGCCAAGGTTCGAAGCGCCACCCTTGCCGCCAAAGCTGAATTGCAACGCACTCGCCAAATGGTCCAAGAGCTTGGCTTACGAGAGTCGGCGCGGCAACTTGGCGTTGATCCATCAAACCTGAGACGAGCCATTGGCCATTCTCGTGTGGGATAAGATGCGCCATTAGGGCAGCACGCCTATACGCTTTTGGACTTTACCTGCGCCCCAGCTTGTCCTAGTGTTATCCACAGGGAGAGGCTGGAATTGAGCAAAATGCAATTTTTTCTTGAGCTTACCACTCAAGAGCAAGCCCTAGAGTTTCTTGAGGAGGTCCGTTGGGGGGCAATTCCGCATTGCCCCTACTGCTTCAGCGAAATGGTGGGGCGTCACGCAAGCGCGGATCGAAAGATACCTCGCTGGCAATGCAGAAGCTGCGGACGCGCATTTTCGGTCACTGTTGGCACACCATTCCACGGGACGCATTTGCCCCTGAAAACGTGGTTCGTGGCCTTGGCGCTTTTGTTCGATGCAGACTCAAAGCCAACAGCGTCTCAGATTGCGAGAGACCTCGGCCTCAGGCGAGCTACAGTCTCAAGCATGATGAAAAAAATCAACACGGCAATTGAAGAAAGTGAAGAACAAAAAGCGCTTCTTTCAAAAATTGCTCAATGAAATAAAATAGGGATCATACAGTGAACCAACTTTGGTATGGCGATAATATTACGATCATGCAGAACATGAAAATGTATTCTGTCGATCTAATTTATCTTGATCCGCCGTTCAAGTCGGACACAAATTACAATCTTCTTTATAAGAATATGACCGGGAAGCCGGTGCCTGAGCAGGCAGAGGCTTTCTTTGATACGTGGACTCTGGACGCCGTAAAGCTCGAAATTGCTAGAACCATGCCCGTTCTAATGAAGGAAAAGGGTGTAGATGATTATTATGTGCAATTCTGGCGAATGTGGATGAATGCCCTGCGCTATACACAGCCAGAATTAATGGCATATTTGATTTATATGGTTCAAAGACTTTTATATATGAAGAGCATATTGAAACCAACTGGCTCAATCTATTTGCACTGTGATCCAACTGCAAGTCATTATATAAAAATTATGATGGATGCAATCTTTGGTCACAAAAACTTTCAGAACGAAATCATCTGGAAGCGGACTAGTGCTCATAACTCGGCGCGTCGGTGGGGTCCGGTGCATGATGTGATTTTATTCTACACTGCGTCCGACAAATTTACGTGGAATAAGTTGTATCAGCCCTATGATCCTTCGTATGTCAACACCCGCTTCAAGCGAGGTGACGAGCGCCCTTGGAAAGACGCCGACCTTACTGGTTCGGGTGTCAGGAATGGCGAAACGGGCGAGGTTTGGCGGGGCTTTGATGTAACTGCGAAGGGGCGGCATTGGGCCTATCCGCCGAGTGAGCTTGAACGCATGGACGCCAAGGGGGAAATTTACTGGCCTAAGAAGGTGGGCGGGTGGCCCCGGAAGAAGGTGTATCTTGATACCACTTCGGGGATTCCCATTCAGGACGTCTGGACAGACATTCACCCTATCAACTCGCAAGCTCAAGATCGCCTCGGTTATCCCACGCAAAAGCCGGTCCCTTTGCTTGATCGAATAATTCAGGCTTCCACCAATCCCGGCGATATCGTTTTCGATCCGTTTTGCGGCTGTGGAACGACTATATATTCCGCAATTAAAAATCAGAGGAAATGGATTGGATGCGATATTGCTATCCTATCGGTCAAGCTGATTAGAGAGCAATTGACTGGTGAAAAACATAGACTTGTCGAAGGTCACGACTTTAAGGTCGATGGCATTCCGAACAGCGTCGATAGCGCGCAGGTTTTGTTTTCCCGAGACCCATTCCAGTTTCAGCATTGGCTTGTTGAGCGGATTGGTGGCTTCCCGATGCAAAAGAAAGTGGCGGATCGCGGAATTGATGGAAGAATCTATTTCGAAACAAGAGAAGGCCTGAGTGAAGTCATCTTGTCCGTGAAGGGGGGTAAACTACGTCCTACTGACGTTCGAGACCTGCGGGGCGTCTTGGAGCGCGAGCATTCGGCGATGGCAGGTTTATTGTCACTACACGAGCCGTCAAAAGCTATGAAGGCTGAGGCAGCGTCGGCAGGCATGTATGAGTATAACGGCCTGAAATACCCACGCATCCAGTTGCTTACCGTTCGCGAGATTTTGGAGGACAAGCGAGAGTTCCAGATGCCCACTCGGATCAATGCCAAAAACATATCGGGCCAGCAGTCACTGCCACTTTAGCTTGCAGCCGCCGTCAAGACAGGCTAGCTTTCTACAGCGTTTTGGTTGGATGGCGCGCCTGGCAGGACTCGAACCTGCGACCACGGGATTACGGAGCCCCTGCTCTATCCAGCTGAGCTACAAGCGCAACCATCCGGCCGGAGCTGTGTAACGGCAGCTCCGGCCATTTTATTAGGACTTTTGCAACCATTTGTCTAGATGGTCGCGGATTTCAGATTTTGAAGTCTAAGGCATTGATAATAAACAATGTGCTAGCTCATATAGTCCAAAAGCGTTCACATTAATTTCGGTGATTTTCTGAGCTGTGGTCTTTCGCAGTCGATTTTTGGCGAATCGCTATACCCCCCGTGAGCAGCCCGCGCCCGATCACCTGCGCCTGGATTTCGGCCGCGCCCTCGAAGATGTTGAGGATCCGCGCGTCGCACAGCACCCGGCTGATCGGGTATTCGAGCGCGTAGCCGTTGCCGCCGTGGATCTGCACCGCGTTGTCGGCGGCGCTCCATGCGACCCGCGCGGCCAGCAGCTTGGCCATCCCCGCCTCGATATCGCAGCGCGTGCCGGTGTCCTTGGCGCGGGCGGCGGCATAGGTGAGCTCGCGCGCCATGACGGTTTCCACCGCCATCAGCGCCAGCTTGTCGGCGACACGCGGGAACTGCGTCAGCGCCTGCCCGAACTGTTTGCGGCCCAGCGCATAGTCCAGCGCAAGGTCGAAGGCATTCCACGCCACCCCGATCGCGCGGGCGGCAGTCTGGATGCGCGCGCCTTCGAAAGTGCGCATCAGCTGCTTGAAGCCCTGCCCTTCCTTGCCGCCGAGCAGGCCTTCGCCGGCGACCACGAATCCATCGAGCCCCAGCGCATATTCCTTCATGCCGCGATAGCCGAGGACCTCGATCTCGCTGCCCTCGATCCCGGCATCGGGGAACGGCGTGGCATCGGTGCCTCGTGTCTTCTCGGCGAGGAGCATCGACAGGCCCGCATAGCCCGGCGTGCCCGCATCGGTGCGCACCAGCATGGTCATCAGGTCGGCGCGCGCGGCGTGGGTGATCCATGTCTTCGCGCCCGTCACGTGCCAGCGACCGTCCGGTGCGCGCGCGGCGCGGGTGCGCACGGCGGCGAGGTCGCTGCCGGTGTCGGGCTCGGTGAAGACCGCAGTCGGCAGGCAAGACCCGTCGGCGATGCGCGGGAGGTATTTCGCCTTCTGCTCGGGCGTACCGTTCTCGCTGATCAGCTCGCCCGCGATCTCCGAGCGGGTGCCGAGGCTGCCGGCGCAAATCCACCCGCGCGACAATTCTTCCGAGACCACCGCCATCGCCAGCTTGCCGAGGCCGAGGCCGCCATGCTCCTCGGGGATGCACACCCCGAACACGCCGAGCGCGGCCATTTCGGCGATCACGGAATCCGGGATCAGCGCATCGGCGAGGTGCCACTGGTGCGCGTAGGGCGTGATCGCTGCGGCGGTGAAGGCGCGCATCTGGTCGCGCACGAGATCGAGCGCCTCATCGCCTAGCGCCTCGCAGGGGCGCACGCCGTCCGCCAGCATCGCCGCGAGGGCAGCGCGGGTTTCGGGGGTGTTGCCGTCGGCGAGCAGCTTGGCGACCGACGGATTCGCCGCCAGCGCGCGCGCCTCGGCACCGGTCCCGAACGCGGACGGGCGCACGACCTCGCTCGCGCTCATCGGCAAGCCGGAAGCGATCTGCGCGACGTATTCGCCAAAGCCGATGCGCAAGACCAGCGCCTCGCAGGCCCCGAAGCGCCCCGCGTTCTGCGCGCGCACCGCCCAGTCGAGCGTCGCTTCCAGCGCGGCAATGCTTGCGGCGAGCCATGCGTAACCGTGGACGCGGTGCTGTTCGCGGGTCAGCAGGCCCGCATCGGGCCCGCCGCCGGGCGCGACCACGCGCGCCACCGCCTGCCGCACAGCCTCGCCATAGTCCCGCACGGCGCCAAGGCTAGCGCGCGCTTCCGTGATCAAATTGTTCCAGGCCACTTCGCTCATGGGCCCACGCTAGCAGAGCAAAGGCCCGGGTGCGAACCCTTCAAATATGCGAAGGTTTCGAAGCGACTACAGGCGATTGTGGCCGGCGGGACACACCTTGGCCCCGATGAGAAAAAAGCGGGAGCAAACTACGTCATCTGACCACTAACCACGAAAAGGCCCAAAGGTAATACCGGGACGACGCAGCCGTGAAGCGGCGCGACATTCGTCATCGGGGCAGACGGAAAACGGGCAAAAAGCCCAAGCATCTGACCTCGCGCAGGAAGGACCGACAGGATCCGGTTTCGGGGAGAGCAACAGGCTCCCTGGGAACGGCGCACCTGCCGACGACGGCACGGCCCGGCCCGCCCGCAGCGGCGGCGGCCCTGTCCCGGCCACTCCTACGCGAGGACTTAACATGCGTTCCACGAAGCTCACTCTCCGCTCGACATCGCTTCCCGCTCTCGCCGCCGCTCTGCTGGTCACCGGGTTTGCCCCGGGAATCGCCCACGCGCAGGACAGCGTTGCCGATGACGATGCCGCCGCCGACGAAGCGGACAAGCCGATCGTCGTGACCGGCTCGCGCCTGACCCGCGATCCCAACGCCACCGCCCCGCTGCCGATCAGCACCGTCACTGCGGAAGACCTCCGCAACTTCGGCGGCACCGATGCCACCGCGGCGCTGCGCCAGATCCCCTCGCTGATTTCCTCGGGCACCGTCGCCGACTCGATCGAGCGCGGCTCGGGCGGCGTCGGTCAGGCAACGCTCAACCTGCGCCAATTGGGCGCGAACCGCACGCTGGTGCTGGTCGATGGCTGGCGGCACGTCTCGGGCGTCGCGGGCTCGCAGACGGTCGACGTCTCGACCATCCCGAGCGCACTGATCGAGCGCGTCGAAGTGCTCACTGGCGGCGCATCGGCTGTCTATGGTGCGGACGCCGTGACCGGCGTGGTCAACTACGTCCTCAAGAAGGATTATGAGGGCATCACCCTCAACGCGCAGGCGGGCATCTCGTCGAAGGGCGACGGGCGCAACTACCGGATCGACGGGCTGATCGGCCAGAACTTCGCAGGCGGCCGCGGCAACATCACGCTCGGCGTCGGCTACACCAAGGACAACGAGATCCTGTTCGGCGACCGCGAGTTCACCCGCGACAACGGCCGCGGCAACAACTCGACCACCTACGCCAACCCGCTGCGACGCTTCCAGTCCGGCGACATCAACGCGAGCACCACGCCGAACTTCGCAAACTACTACCGCATCGGCAGCCCCGGCGCTTCGGCCACGCGCTTCCCGGTCGGCCCGGTGATCCCCACCGCTGCCTCGGCTGCGACGCTGTTCCCCGGCATCACCCTGACCGCTGCCGAACAGGCGCTGATCGCCCGCGCCGCTGGTTCGCCGGCCTTCGTCATCGGCAAGGACCCGCGCTTTGCGATCTCCTCGAACGCGGGTCTCATCTACCGCGCCGACTTCGCGCGCTTCAGCACCGACATCGACAATAACGGCGTTGCCGACTGCTCGCAGAGCTTCATCGGCCGCATCGCGTTCGGCGGCGGCGGTTGCTACATCACCGATGCCAACGGCAACCTGCAGGTCTTCAAGGACGGCGCGATCTCGACGACGTCGAACCAGTTCGGCGGCGACGGTGCGGTCGAGCGCACCAACCAGACCTCGCTGATCCCGGGTTCGGAACGCTACTACGCCAACCTGCGCGGCGGCTTCGAGTTCTCGGACGCCGCGCGCGTCTGGTTCGATGCTAAGTATGCCCGCAACAACACGACCAGCCGCAACAACTACAACACCTTCTACGACACGCTGCTGATCTTCCCCGACAACCCCTTCATCCCGCAGGCACTGCGCGCCGAAGCGACCGCTGGCGGGGGCCTGCGCATCAGCCGCGACTTCCTCGACCTCGGCGAAGGCATTGCGACCGCCAAGCGCGACACATACCGCATCGTCGGCGGTGTCGAGGGCGAGATCACCCCGAACCTCAAGTACGAGATCACCGGCAACTACGGGCGCACCGACAACAAGAACACCTTCGGCAACTCGGTGCTCTATGACCGCCTGTTCGCCGCGATCGACGTGGTGCAGGGCCCCAATGGCCCGACCTGCCGCTCGACGCTCACCCCCGGTGCAGCGCCGCACCCGGGTTCGGAAAGCTTCCCCTTCATCGCGCCGGGCTTCTTCACCTTCACCCCGGGGGCCAACAGCGGCTGCGTTCCGGTCAACCTGTTCCGCGGCGTGAACTCGGTCACCCCTGCGGCGGCCAACTGGATCACGACCCCGACCACCAACAAGTTCCGGCTCGAGCAGACCGTGTTCACCGGCCTCTTGAGCGGCGACACCAGCGCCTTCTTTAACATGCCCGGTGGCCCGGTCTCGTTCCTGGTGGGTGCGGAATACCGCAAGGAAAAGTCGGCCTCGAAGTTCGACGACCTGATCCTCGGCCTGCTGCCCGCCGGTTCGCCCGCGGGCCCGGCCGGGACCTTCATCGGCACCATCTCGCCCAACCAGCGCCTGATCTTCGATCCGACCACCCGCCAGTTCAACGCGGGCGGCTCGTTCGACGTGAAGGAAATCTTCGGTGAAATCGAACTGCCGATCCTCGCCGACATGCCGTTCGTCCATGAACTGACCATCGGCGCGGCCGGCCGTTATGCCGACTACTCGACGGTGGGCGGCAACTTCACCTGGAACGTCAACGGCGTCTATGCGCCGGTGCCCGACCTGCGCATCCGCGGCAGCTATGCCAAGGCGGTCCGCGCGCCGAACATCTCGGAACTGTTCGACCCGCAGCAGGGCGCGACCTTCCGCCCGAACGATCCGTGCAACCAGTCGAACATCGATCGTCTGGTCACCGCCAACGATCCCTTCGCGCAGAACCGCCTGCGCAACTGCCGCGCGGACGGTATTCCGGTGGGCTACGAAGATCCGCTGACCGGGCGCTTCTCGGGCACCTCGGGCGGCAACCCGAACCTGTCGGAAGAAACCGCCACGACCTGGACCGCAGGCGCCGTCATCCAGCCGCGCTGGGTCCCGGGCCTGTCGCTATCGGCGGACTACTATGCGATCACCATCGACAACGCGATTGCCGCGGTGACCGCGCAGAACATCGTCAACACCTGCTACGATCTGCCGACCTTCCCGAACGACTTCTGCCGTCTGTTCACGCGTAACCGCACCTCGACCTCGCCGCAGTTCCTGGGCTTCAACTTCCTGCAGCAGACGCAGATCAACTTCGCCCAGCTGGAAACCAGCGGCGTCGACTTCCAGGCCGCCTATGCCTTCAGTCTCGGGCAGAACAACATCCGCCTCGAAGTCACGGGCAACTGGACCGAGAAGCTCAACCGCTACTTCGATCCGGTGCGCAGCGATGTGTTCAACCCGGGTCTGGGCGAGCTCGGTGCGCCGGAATGGGCCGGCTTCGGCTCGGTCAGCTGGAACCGCGGCGCGCTGACGCTGAACTACAACGTCCAGTACATCGACTCGACCGCGGCGGCCTCGGCCATCGAGATCGAGCGTATCGACAGCGAATTCGGCCCCGCCGGCTTCGCCCCGGCATTCTGGCTGCACAACCTCGCCTTCAGCCTCGATGCCACCGATCAGGTGACCCTCTACGGCGGCGTCAACAACCTGACCGACGAGGGGCCCTACCTGTCGAGCTCGGCCTACCCGGTCTCGGGCATCGGCCGCAGCTTCTTCATGGGGGTGACTGCCAAGTTCTGATCTCCGGATCGGCATGAAACGGAAAGGCCCGGCCCGCATAGCGCGGCCGGGCCTTCTGGTTTTCCGGATTATGCCGAGGGGCGTTGTGGCCGCCTACTCGTAAGTCCCCAGCAGAGCGCGGGCGACCACCCAGTTGTGGATCTCGCTCGGGCCGTCGTAGATGCGCATGGTGCGCAGCTTGTTCGACATGAGGTAGAGCGGCAGCTCGCGGGTCATGCCCATGCCGCCGAACATCTGCATCGCGTGGTCGACGATCTCGTAGGCGCTTTCGGTGCAGAAGCTCTTGATCATCGAGATTTCGGTGCGGGTGTCGCGTCCTTCGTCGATCTTCCACGCGCAGTCGTAGGTCATCAGCCGCATCGCGTGGATCTTGGTCGCGGCGTCGGCGATCCAGTTCTGCACCGTCTGGCGGGCCGAGAGCGGCTTGCCGAAGGTGGTGCGCTGGGGGGCGTATTCGATCATCATGTCCATCGCGCGCTGGGCCATGCCGATCGACCACGAGGCCATCTCGATGCGCCGCGTGCCGAGCCGCACCTGCATCGGCGCAAAGCCCTGCCCGCGCGTGCCGAGCAGCTTCCAGCCGGGCACCCGGCAATCGTCGAGCGCGATCTCGTAGGTCGCCGTCCCGTCGATCATCGGGATCTTGCGCAGCACGTTGAAGCCGGGCGTGCCCTTGTCGACGAGGAAGGCGGACATCCCGTTGCGGCCATTGGGATTCTTGTCGGTCACCGCCATCAGGATCGTGAAGTCGGCCTCGGCGCCCTTGGTGATCCAGATCTTGCGGCCGTTGATGATCCAGTCATCGCCGTCCTGCACGGCGGTGGTGCGCATCCCCTGCGGATCGGCGCCCGCGCCGGGCTCGGAGATGCCGATGGCGCTGATCGTCTCGCCGCGCACGTAGGGCTCCAGATAGGCCTCGCGCTGGCGCTCGTCGGCGGCGACCATCAGCATCCTGAGGTTCGGGCTGTCGGGCGGGAGGTAATAGGGCACCACGGTCTTGCCGAGCTCCTCGCTCACGCCGACCATCGCCACCATCGGCAGGTTCATGCCGCCCACTTCCTCGGGCGCGTCGAGGCCCCACAGGCCCAGCTCGCGGCTGACCGCGTCGACCTTGGCGGTCTCCTCGGCGTTGAGGTAGGTGCCCTCGCCCTTGTTCTCGCGGGCCATCACGGTCTGCTCGTAGGGCATCAGCTGATCGCGCACGAACTTGCCGACCAGCTCCTTGAGCATCTGGTGTTCGTGATCGAGCTCGAAATTCATGTCTCTGTCGTCCCTGTCCTTGGTGGGGTCTCGCGGTGCCCCTGACACCACACAATACGCAGCCTGTCACCAGCAGGATTGAGGAGGCGGCCGGATTTCCCGCAGACCTTGCTCCGCCCCACGGCTTGACGCTGCGGCGCCGCTTCCATACCTTCGCGTCTCATAATCTGCATAGATTTGCAGCCAGTTCGGGCCAAGCGCCACGTGAAAGGAACCCGCCTGATGACCCGTTTCGCCCAAGGCGTGGTGAAGTTCCAGCGCGAGGTCTTCCCCGAAAAACAGGCGATGTTCGAGCGCCTCAGCACCGGGCAGAGCCCCGAGGCGCTGTTCATCACCTGCTCGGACAGCCGGGTGGAGACCGCGATGCTCACCCAGACCGATCCGGGCGAGCTGTTCATCTGCCGCAACGCGGGCAACATCGTGCCGCCGCACACCAACCAGACCGGCGGGATGACCGCTTCCATCGAATTCGCGATCGGCGCGCTGCGCATCCCCAACATCGTGATCTGCGGGCACACCCAGTGCGGGGCGATGAAGGGCGCGATGAACCGCGCCGCGCTGACCAAGCTGCCGCACGTGCGCGAATGGCTGGGCTTTGCGCAAGGCGCGGTCGACATCACCGAAGCGCTGGGCGGTCATCTCGACCCTGAGGCGAAAATGAAGATGCTGCTGGAGCAGAACGTGATCCTGCAATTGCAGCATTTGAAGACCCACCCCACGGTGGCGGTCGCGCTGGCGCAGAAGGCGCTGACGCTGCACGGCAGGGTCTACGACATCAAGACCGGCGAGGTCGAAGCCTATGACGAGGCCACGGGCGGCTGGGTGCCGGTGGAAGAGCGCTATGCTTCGGAGCTGGCCGAGAATATGCTCGCCGCGCACGCCTGCTGAGGCGCGCGCCGGCATGGCAGGCGTCAGACGACGGGTTCGACCGCTTCCGCTACCCACAATTGCTTGGCGTGTTGGATATCGGCGGGCGTGGCGCGGCTGAGGCGGTGCGCCACGAAGTCGATACCCTCGATCAGCCACGCGGCCAACTCGGGCTGCGCGAGGCGATAGACGCGCTTCTGCCCGTCGACCGTGGTCTCGACCAGCGCCACTGCGCGCAGCACGCCAAGGTGCTGCGAGACGCGGGTGGGCGAGATTTCGAGGATTTCGCCGAGCTCGTTCACCGTCTGCTCCCCCGCCTGGAGCTTCAGCAGCAGGCGGATACGGTCAGGGTGGGAAATCTGCCGCAAAACGTGCGCCAGTTCATTCGCTACGATCTTGCGGCTCGGCATTGGAGGCCCCCTTTGGCGCGTTAGTTAGCGATTGTTGAAGATATAACACGCAAGCGGGGCATTTGGCTCCCGGAAATTATCATGGATTGGTTTTTGAGCGCGCGCCACGTGCTCGCAGCCCGGCCGCCCGAGGCGATCTCGCCTTGGAGAAGCGCGATGAATTGGCCGTCCGTGACCTCGGTGGCGTAAGGCGCATCGCTGCCGCGCGCCGCAGTCGTCACCCCGCGCGCGCGCAGCCGCGCCCAGCTGTCATGCAGACGCAGCGCCGGGTCGGCCTTCCCCGCCGCCTTCAGCGTCAGGGCCAGCGCGTGGATCAGCGCCGGGGCGTCGAGCGGCAAGCGTACCGTCCCCTCGCCCTTCACCTCGCAGGTCACACGGCGCAGGCCCCGGTTGTGCCACAGCATCGGCCACGGCCCGCGCACGCCGCTGGTCTCGGCGAGGAGCGTGAAGACGATGCTCCGCAGGTCGGGCACGGCGATGATCGCGTCCCACGGCGCGCTCCCGGCCATGAGTGAGGGAATGGCGTCCTCGGTGGCGAGGATGTCGAGGGCGGTGTCGTCCGGGCACAGCGAGCGGTCATCGCCAAGCCGCAGGGCGGCGATTGCGCTGACCTGCCGGGCATGGCCAATCACAGCGATCCGCTCGCGGCCTTCGGCGATGGCGACGCGGATCATGGCGCGCAGGGTGCCGATGCCGGGCAATCCGCCCTCGCCTGGCTCGCAAGCGGCAGGGTGCGGCGAGATCAGCATGACATCCACCCCGCCCCGGTGCTGCGCGGCGCTGCTCGCGTGGTCGATGCAGTAGCTGGCGACGAATTGCGCCTCGGGAAGCCCATCGCCGCCGTTCTGGAACGCCGAGGCGCTGCGCCCCTCCCACGGCGCGAAGACCGGAGCGGCCGCGTCGGGCGCAGGGACGAAGGCGGTATCGATGCCGAGGAAGCTTGCGAGGTCGGCAAGCGCAGCGCTCCACGACTGCGGCATCGGCTCGCCCTCGCTGGCCAGCCGCAGCGGGTTGCTCACCAGCGCCAGCCCCGACGCACGCCGGACAGGCACCGCATCGGCCGCCTGCAAGCCGGGATTGTCGCTGCTGTTGTCCATGACGCTGAAGGCCCCCGATCGCTTCGGAGGGGAAGCGGGTGGCTGTCTGTTAGCGACGCATCCTCAATCGGAAAAATTCAATCTTTCTTCGCAAACGTTCCAGATTTTGAATGTATGAAGGTTGGTCCTCTCCCCATTTTTCCCCGGTCTTGAATTGCCACCATCATCAGGGCATCACCCGCAGCGGGAGAAGAGGGGTACACATAATGACAATGGCTGGATTGCGGGCGGGCGCGGCGCTCGGCCTTATCGCTATGCTGGGGGTGGGCAGCGCGGCCCGGGCGCAGGATCAGAGCGGCCCGGCCAGTGCCGCGACCCGCGCCGATCAGGTCGCGATCGTCAAGGAGCTGCCGCCCGAAGGCACCCGCGATGCGGCGGATTCCCAGCGCGGCTTTCTCGCCACCCGCAAGGATCCGGTGATCCTCAACGCAGCCGGCAAGCCCGTCTGGAACCTCGACGCCTATGCCTTCGTCACCGGCGCGGCCCCCGATACGGTCAACCCCTCGCTGTGGCGGCACATGACGCACCTGAAGCACCACGGTCTGTTCCAGGTGACGCCCAATGTGTGGCAGGTGCGCGGCTTCGACGTGTCGAACATGACCGTTATCCGCGGCACAACCGGCTGGATCGTCATCGACCCGCTCACCGGCACCGAAACGGCGCAGGCGGCGATGGAGCTGGTCAACCAGACGCTCGGCAAGCGCCCCGTCAGCGCGGTGATCTATTCGCACAGCCACGGCGACCATTTCGGCGGGGTCAAGGGCGTGGTCGATCCGGCGGATGTGGCATCGGGCAAGGTTCCGATCATTGCACCTGCGGGCTTCATGGAGGAAGCGACGTCCGAGAACGTCATGGCCGGAGGCGCGATGATGCGCCGCGCCGCCTACCAGTTCGGCACCGGCATCAAGCCCGGCGCGACCGGGCAGATGGGCAGCGGTATCGGCATGGGGATTTCCGCCGGCACGCTCTCGCTGATCCCGCCGACCGATACCGTCGGCAAGACCGGCGACACGCGGGTGGTGGATGGCATCGCGCTCGAATTCCAGCTCGTCTCGGGCACCGAGGCGCCTGCCGAGTTCAACATCTTCATCCGCCCCGAAACGACCTTCCTCGCCGCAGAGATCGCCACGTGCAGTCTGCACAACATCCTCACCCCGCGCGGCGCGAAGGTGCGCGATGCGCGGGCCTGGGCGCGCTATCTCGACGAGGCGGCGACCCGCTATGCGCCCGAGAGCAATGCGGTGATCTCGAGCCATTGCTGGCCGGTGTTCGGCAAAGCGGAGGGCACCGCATGGCTCTCCGCGCAGCGCGACAATTATCGCTGGCTCCACGACCAGACCGTGCGCCGCATGAACCGCGGAGAGACGATGGACGAGATCGCCGAAGCACTCGAAAACACGCCGCCGCCGGGCAACGCCAAGGAATGGGCGACGCGCGGCTATTACGGCACGATCAGCCACAACGCGAAGGCGATCTACCAGTTCTATCTCGGCTGGTACGATGCCGTCCCGTCCAACCTCCACCGCTACCCGCCGGTCGAGCGCGCCACCAAGCTGATCGACGCGCTGGGCGGCGCTGAACGGACGCTGGCGCTGGCGGTCAATGCGATGGCAGACGGCGACTACCGCTGGTCGTCGGACCTGCTCCAGAACCTCGTCTTTGCCGACCCCGCCGATGCCAAGGCCAAGGCAATGCTCGCCGACAGCTACGAACAGCAGGGCTATCAGGCGGAGAGCGCGATCTGGCGCAACCAGTTCCTCGCTGCGGCGAGCGAGCTCCGAAACGGACGCGTGGACCGCAGCGCGGCGCAGAGCAACGATATGATCGCGGCGCTCTCGACGCAGGAACTGCTCGATTCCGCCGCGACCCGCTTTGCGCCCGAGCGTCCCGGGCCGCGCAATATCACGATCGGCATCGAACTGACCGACCGCAAGGAGCTGGCGAGCCTCGAGATTACAGGGCAAGCGCTGATCGGCCGCTTGGGCGCGCTGCCTGCCAGCCCCGCAGTCAGCATCAAGGGCCCGCGTGCCATGCTGCTCGCCATGCTGTTCCTCAAGCAGCCGGTGGCCGCGATGGAGAAAGCCGGGCTTCAGGTGACAGGCGACAAGGCCGCGCTGCAAGGGCTGATCGACGGGCTCGACCCGATGCCGCAGGGCTTCGATATCGTCACGCCGTAACGGAGTGCTCTAGAACGAGCACTCCGCCGTCGCAGCGCCATCGTCGCGGGTGATCTCGCTGATCTGGAAGGCGAAGGGCGCGGTCGAGGCGAAGGTGAGCTTGCCGCCCGCCTCGCCAAGGCAAGCGGGCGTGAGCACCATCTCGCGCCAGCCTTTGCCCTCGGCCACCGAGAGGCCCTGCGTGATGTCGAGCGGTTTCCCGCCAGCGGTAACTGTGACCGGCCCGGCGGGACGCGCGGCGACCTGATAGGTGATCCGCCACGCCGCGCCGCTTGCCGGGCCGCTCAGCGTGAGCTTCGCGGCGGGGCCGAAGGCGATGCGCCGCGCGTCTTCCTGCGCCTTCTTGTCGACGCCGGTGACGACCACGCCATTGCCCGCGCCGCGCAGATCGGGGAGCAACGCGTTATCGGCAACCGCCTGCACCTGCGCGCCCAGCTTGCCATTCGCAAACCAGGCAGCGCCCGCGTCATGGGTGAGCGCGGCACAGGTCTCGTCGAGCGGGATAAAGGCCATGCGCGGGGCCGCGAAGCCGAGACCGTAGCCGGTCGGGAAAAGCGCACCTTCAGCGCTGTTGAGCGGGGCGCCTTCGCAGGTCTTGGGCCAGCTGAACGACAGCTTCCCGCTGGGCGCGCGCTTGCCGAACAGCACATCCGCGACCCCTGCCCCCTCGCTCCCTGGCAGCCATGCGGCGACGAAGGCATCGGCGGCGTTGAGCTCGCGGTTCACCCACATGGGGCGGCCCGAAAGGAACACGGCGACCGTGCTGATCCCGCGCGCGCGGTAGGCCTTGAGGAGGTTCAAGCCTTCCTCGTCGCGGAATGCGAGGTCCTTCCGATCGCCTGCGAATTCGGCATAGGGCTGCTCGCCGAAGACGACGATCGCCACATCGGGTGTGCTGGCGGCGCTACCCGTGGGGGCGAGCACAGCTTCGCCGCCCGCAGCCTTGGCCGCCTCGGCGATGCCGGCATAGATCGAGGTCGCGCCGGGAAAATCCTTGGCGGTGAGGTCGCCGCCGCCCTGCCATGTGACCGACCAGCCGCCCGCCTGCTGCGGAATGTTGTCGGCGGCGCTTCCCGCCACCTCGATCCGCGCGCCCGGCCTTAGCGGCAGCAGCCCTGCGTTCTTGAGCAAAACCTGCGACTTGGCCACCGCCTCGCGGGCAATGGCGCGGTGTTCGGGCGAGCCGAGCAGGTCCCACTTGCCGCCATTGGCGCGGGCCGAGGGTTTCACCTCGCCATCGAAAATCCCGAGCTTCGCCTTCAGGCGCAGCACCCGCAGCACCGCCTCGTCGAGCCTCGCCATGGGGATCGTGCCGTCCTTCACCTCGCGCACCAGATTGGCGTGGAGCGCCTTCCAGTCCTCGGGCACCATATAGACATCGAGGCCCGCCAGCAGCGATTGCGGGCAATCGGAGTTGGTGCAGCCCTTGACCTGCCCGTGGCCATTCCAGTCGCCGACCACCAGCCCGTCAAAGCCCAGCTTGCCGCGCAGCTCACCGGTGAGCAGCGCCTTGTTGCCGTGCATCTTCTCGCCGTTGATCGAGTTGAAGCTCGCCATCACGCTCGCCGCGCCCGCCTTGATCGCGGCCGGATACGGCGCGGCGTGGATCGCCATCAGCTCGGCAAAGTCGCCGTTGACGTCGCCCTGGTCCACGCCCTGCGCCGTGCCGCCGTCGCCGAAGAAGTGCTTGGCAGTGGCCGCGACCTTGCCCGCGCCGAGAAAGCCCAGTTCGCCCGGCCGGCCCTGCAACCCCTCGATCATCGCCGCGCCCAGGCGGCTGACGAGCATCGGATCTTCCGAATAGCTCTCGTAGGTGCGGCCCCAGCGGTCGTCCTGCGCGACGGCGATGGTCGGCGCGAAGGTCCAGTCGAGGCCGGTCACCTCGATCTCGACCGCAGTGGCAGCCCCAATGCGGCGGATAAGGTCGTCATCGCCGGTCGCGCCCAACGCGATATTGTGCGGGAAGACGGTGGCGCCCGGAACATTGGCATGGCCGTGGACAGCGTCGGTTGCCCAGACAGCGGGGATCGCGGGCTCGCCATCGGGGAGCGGGGCGGTCGAGGCCTCCCAGAATTCGTCGGCAAGCTTCAGCCAGTCCGCTGCCGGGCCCTTGTCGTTGCCGTAGGGGCCGGAATTGCCGCCGTTGAGGATCGTGCCGAAGCGATACTGGCGCACGTCCGCGGGGGTGATCGAGCCGATGTCGGGCATGATGATCTGCGCGACCTTGTGCTCGAGGCTCATGCGCGCCAGCAGCGCCTCGGGCGTATTGGCCGCGCGGGTCACGGGGGCAGAGGCCGACCGCACATCGGGCGCCGCATTGCACCCGGCGAGCAGCGCACCCAGCGCCGCTCCGCACACCAACCGACCCATTGCATTTCGCGCCATTCCGCCAGACCCTCCCAGATCCGTTTCGTCTTTTGAGAACGTTATCAGCCTATGTCGCCGCGCCCTGCTTGGCAAGCGCCTCGCGCAGGGTCAGACCCGCCGCAGCGACACGACCAGCAGGGCGGCGCTGCTCAGCGCCAGCGCTGCGAACAGCACGAACAGCCCGGCATAGCCGAAGCGCGGCACCAGCAGCACGGTCATCCACGGCATCACCATGCCGGGCACGGTGTTGGTGAGGTTGAACAGTCCCAGATCGCGCCCGCGATGCTGCGGGGCGGGCAGCACGCGCAGGGTCTGGCTGGCATGGAGCGCTAGGAAAATCGCCGCCGACAGCCCGAACAGCACGTAGCCCGCAATCGCCTGATTAAGCGTCTGCGCCCCGGCCATGATCAGCATACCGACCGCACACAGCATCGCGCTCCCCGCGAGCGGCCGCACCGGGCGCGCATGGCGGTCCGACCAGCGCCCGAGCCACAGCGACAGCGGCACCGAGCAGACGAGCACGGCGCTGAACACGTTGGCCGCCGCGTTCTCGGGATAGCCGGGCGCGATCGAGCGCAGCCAGTAGAGGAGGAAGGCGAACATCCCCCCTTCGGCGACCTGCACCAACAGCCGCGCCGCCCACATCCGCGCGACGACGCTATCGCGGCGGGACGTAGTGCTGCCATCGGTGAAAGCCGGGGCCATCAGCGCGGGCCGCGCCCTCCCCTTGCCGAGCAGCACGGCAGGCAGCACCAGCGCGCTCACCAGCCCCGCCACCACGAACAGCCGTGTGCCGGGTTCGATCAGACCCGCGTAGGTGACCAGCGACCCCGACAAGGCGCCCAGCGCCGGGGCCAGCGCCAGCGTGCCGCCCAGCATCCCCTTCTGCGCGTCGGGGAAGCAGTCCCCCGCCCAAGCCATCAGGGGCGAGAGCATGCAGTTGAGCGCGACCTGCCAGACCATCACCAGCACCACGATCTCGGCGACCGATTGCGCCCTGCCGATCGCCAGCAGCAGCAGGTTCGAGGCGATCAGCCCCGCAACGATCCACGGTCGCCGCACGCGGCTGCGGTCGCTCAGCCAGCCGACCGCGATATTGGCGAGGCTTGCCATCATCGCGCCAAGGAAAGTGACCTGCGCCAGCGCAGCCACATCCTCGCTGCCCTGAAGGTCGGCGATGCGCTGCGGGAGCAGCACCGTCAGCAGCGGGACATAGGCCACCGCACCGCCGGCGGCAGCGAGCGCGAACAGGGCGAGGAACCAGCCGGGCTGGCGTTTCGGCGGTGCGAGTGGTGGCGCGGGCGGGCTCAAGCCCGGGCCGGAGGCGGCGCGGCGGTGGACGAACGCTCGACGAGGCCTGCGGCGACCTCGATCACCTTGCCGCCATTGGTGCCCTCTCCCCGCGCGATCAGCTGCTCGACCGCGCGCGATACCGTCTCGGCAATCGGCTGGTCGATGGCGGTGAGCGGCGGCTGGGTGAAGCGCACGATCGGGGTGTTGTCGAAGGAGATCAGCGACAGGTCGCGGGGTACGGAAAGTCCCCGCTCGCGCGCAACCTCGAGCGCGGCGAGCGCCATCTGGACGCTCGACGCGATGATCGCGGTGCAATCGGGGTTGCGGGTCAGCAGCGCTCGCGCGGCGCGGGTGCCGCTCTCGTAGCCGAAATCGCCCACTTCGAGCATGCCCTCATGCGGGAGGCCCGCCTCCGCCAGCGCCCGCTTCCAGCCGTCGATACGCCAGCCCGAAAGGCTGTATTGCGAAGGCCCGGCGATCATTCCGATGCGGCGGTGGCCAAGCGCCGCAAGGTGCGTGGTGGCCAGATGCGCCGCGCCCTCGTCGCCCATCGTCAGCGCGATGCCGGGGCCCTGGACGTCCGAACCGATGCGGGCGAAGGGAATGCCGCGCTCGGCCAGAAGCGCGGTGATGAGATGGTTCTCCGAGTGCGGCGGGGTCAGGATCACCCCGTCAGGCTGAAGCGCCGACAGCGCCGCGCCCAGCTCGCGCTCGACATGATCGGAGTGGGTGTCGACCAGCTCCACCATCATCCGGTAGCCGTGCTGCGAACAGGTCAGGATGCCGCCCAGAAGCATCTGGTCGACCCAGTCCGTCCCGCGCCGCTCGCGCCAGTCGGCGAGCGTGCGTTCACGGTCATTGATGGCAAGGATGATGTAGGAGCGCGACCCGCTCATGCGCTGCGCCGCGAGGCTCGGAACGTAGCCCAGCCGCTCGATCGAAGCGCGCACCTTGTCGCGCAGTTGCGGCCGCACGTTCGGCCCGCCGTTCACCACCCGGCTTACGGTCTGGAGCGAAACGCCGGCGTCCTCGGCAACATCCCTGATCGTGACAGTCTTGCGCACCCGCGCCATTATTCCCGCGTCCCCATCAGCCTACCGGATGCACGCGCGTCCCGTTTCGGGGTCGCGGGCGCAGCGATAGACCCTGATCCAGTCGATCGCGAATTGCGCAGGAAAGCTTCCTGCCGCAACCCCCTTGGCGTTGTTCTCTTCGGACAATCTGCCGCCGACCGCAAGGTTCGCCATGAGGTAGAATGGCTGGTCGAAAGGAGCAGCGGGCCGTCCCTTGGCATTGGGCGCGGCGGTGTTCCATTGCTCGGCCGTGACGGTGAGGTGCACCCGGTCATCCACGAGGAAGCGGATCAGCCCCTCGCCCCATTCGACCGAATAGACGTGGAAATCGTCCGAGGGCAGGCTGCGGTCAGGCAGCGCGTTGCGGTGATCGACGAAGCGGTTGGCAGGAGGGAAGTTGCCGAAGTGGAGCGCGCTGATGGTGCGGTTCTCGCCCCGCCCGCCTTCGCATTTCTCGCATTTGGCACCGATGTTGACCGCCTCGAGAATGTCGATCTCGCCCGAGCGCGGCCATGCGCCATAGGCGTTGTCCTCGGGCATCATCCACACCGCCGGCCACGTCCCCTGCCCCGCTGGCACCTTGGCGCGGATCTCGACACGGCCGTAGCGCCACGCATGCAGCCCGATGGTGCGCACCTTGCCCGAGGTGTGCGACTGGGTCAGGCTTGGATTATCGTATTTGGCGATCTCGGGCGGACGGGCCGGGCCGTTGAACCGCTCCTTCTTCGCCTTCAGGAGCAGCATCCCGCCCTCGACAGCGATGTTATCGGGCCGGTCGGTGTAGCATTGGCGTTCGCCATTGCCTCCGCCCCAGCACGAAACCTCGGGCGTCCACTTGCTGCGTTCGAGCGCGGTCCCGTTGAATTCGTCGGACCACGCCAGCTCCCAGCCTGCGCCTTCGCGCGGGGCGATTGCCTGTTCGGGCGCCTGCCCGGGCGCCTGTTCGACCTGCGGAGGCGCCGCCCCCAAAAGCAGCAGGGCCGCCGTCAGCGTCCCCGCCTTCAGCAGCCCTGCCTTGATCATGTTGCCGTTCCCGTCAGAAATCGAAGCGCGCCAGGAAGGTGAAGCGCCGGTCGTTGCGGAACGCCGAACGCTGCACCCGCGTCCCGTCGAAATCGATGACCTGGCTGGTCGTGAACACCTCGTCGAGCAGGTTCACGCCCTGCACGCCGAGCTTGATCCCGTTCTTCACCGTCACGAACATCGACGCATCGAGCTGGCCCGTGGACTCGCCCCAGATCGGGGAGAACGGGAAGATGTCGTCACGCGGAGTGATCAGGAAGGCCGAGCGCCAGTTGTAGGCAGCGCGGGCCGAGAACCAGTCCTTCTCGTAGAACAGCACCGCGTTGACCGTGCTCTTCGAAATCCCGGCAAGCGGCTGGAACGCCGAGAAGTCACCCTGATTGTTCGAAAGGTTGGTGTTCCGGAAATCGCTCCCGTCGACATAGGTGTATGTCAGCTGCGAACCGAAACCGTTGAGCAGGCCCGGCAGGAAGTCGAAGGTCTGCTGGTAGGCAATCTCGACGCCCTTCAGAAGACCGTTCTGACGGTTGTCGGGCCCGTTGACCTCGACATCGAGCGACGTACCGCCCGGGCTGACGAAGTTGACGAGATCGACCCCATTGTTGACGATCCCCTTGATGTCCTTGGCGAAAGCCGAGACCGTCAGAGAGCCGACACGGTCGAAATACCATTCGACCGACAAGTCGTAATTCCAGCTTTCGATCGGGCGCAGGTTGCGGTTGCCGGTGAACAGCTGGAACAGCGGTCCGGTCTCGAGTGTGCCTTGCGAGCGAAGGTCCGCCGTGTTGTCGCCAATCCCGCCGCCGGAGCGGAAGGCGGCAAGGTCAGGCCGGGAGATACCCTTGGAGACCGCGGCACGGAACAGCAGGCCATCCCCGGTGTCGAGCAATGCGTTGAAGCTCGGCAGCCAGTTGTCGAAGGTCACCGCGCGGTTATCGAGCACGATCTCACCCGTGTGCGCCGCGGCGAACTGGGCCAATCGCGTGGGCGAAAGACTGCAATATGCCGGGAACTGGTCGGCAGGCAGCTGCGCCGCCCGGGTACAGGCTGCAGTCACTTCAGAGAGCTGGGCCTTGCCATCGCCGTTGCCGCCCGATTGGACGTTGTCGAAGAAGAACGGGTTGGGGAAGCCGATCAGGCCCGCGGCCACCACTTCGGTCCGCACGAAGCGCAGGCCGAAGTTGCCGGTGATCTTCCAGCCATTGTCAAAGTCGGTGCCGTAATCGACGCGAGCGTAGGCGGACTTGGTGGTCTCCGACACGTCACTGATCTCGTTCTCGCAGAACGGATCGCAGCGGGTTGTCTGGCCGGTCACCGAGTTGGTGAAGCTGCGGTTGTTGACGCCGAAGAACGGGTTCGGCGTCTGCGAGAAGGTGTTGATCTCGCCGGCCTGCCGCGCCGAGGCACCCGAGAGATATTCGGCGAGGAAGCTGTCAGCGCCGAAGAAGTGCGCACCGCCCGGAAGCGGCGAAGGCGCATTGCCGCGCTGGAAGCCGTTGTCGAACGGGGAGCGCAGGTTGGCGTAGTTCGGGAAGTCGTCGACGAAGGCGCCGCCGGCAATCGCGAAATCCTGCCCCGGAAGACCGGTGAAGAAGCGGCCCGGCTGGAAACCACCGGTGGCGGCGCAGCCCGGTCCGGCGTTCCAAGGCGCGCAGCCTGCGCGGCCCGCCCACGGCGCCGACAGGTTGCCCCACGTGCTGAAGTTGGTGTCACGGGTGGTCTGACCGCGATCTGACCAACGTGCCCCGAACTTGACCTGCTTGAAGAAGCCGTCGTCCGAGATGTCGTATTCGAGATCGCCGCGCAGGGTGTTGAGCTCACCCTCGTTGCGCGCGATCGAGTCCAGCAGGAACCAGTAATAGGTGTTGCGGCCCGAGGTGAAGTAATCGGCCGGCGCGCCCGGAGGCGCAAGGAACTGCACCTGCGGCACCTTGCCGCGCAAATCGAGATCGATGTTCGCCCAGGTCGACATCGTGCCGATGATCGAATCCTGCTCGAGATCGGACTTGATGTGTTGGCCCTCGAAATTGAACCGCAGGCGATCGTTGATCGACCAGTCGACGTCCAGTGAGACGTCCTCGGTCGAAGCGCGGGTCTCGCGCTCGAAGCGCAGTAGCTCGAGCGGGATACCGCCGCGGCCGAAGGGGTTGGCATAGGCATCGCCGATGCGCTGGCTGAGGACGCCCTTCTGGAAGATGCCGTTGCTGTCGAACTCCCACGTGCTGCCCGCCGCCGGGACAGGGAACAGCGAGTCGTCGTTGACCAGTGCGACCGCGGCGTTTTCCTTCGTGAAGAAGGTCGTGTCGGCGCGCAGCCACTCGAAGGTGACAAGCAGATCGCGGTTCGGGCTCTCGTATTGGGCGACCGCCGAATAGGCTTGGCGGTCACGCTCGAGATCGGTGGTGCGAACGCCCGCGCCCTTCGGTACGACCAGTGCGCCTGCCGGGGGGAAGTTGGCAGGCGTGTAGTTGGTGGAGCCGCCGAAGCCGCCGCTGCCAACCGGACGAACGCGCAGGCACGAACCCTGCAGGTTCGCCGCACGGTAGCACGGGTCACCGACTTGCGAGGCATCGGTGCGGCTGATCAGTTCCGAATTGGCGTAGCCGAGCTGGATGCCGAACGAGCCGACTGGGGTCTCGAAGGTGTCCGAGGCCAGCGCCGAGCCGCCCGGCGACCAGTCCTTGGCAAGGTCGCCGGTGTTGACTTCAAGCGAACCGCCGATGTGCAGTCCGCGCCGGTCGAGCGGCTTGCGGGTGACGAGGTTGACCGTTCCTGCAATCCCGCCTTCGACCATGTCGGCGGTGAGGTTCTTGAACACCTCGACCCGGCCGAGCAGTTCCGGCGAGACGTCATTGAAGTTGAGAACCGTGCCGCCATTGGCCGAGAAGATGTCGCGGCCATTGAGTTCGGAGCGGACGAAATTGAGGCCGCGCACGATCACGCCGGTGCCTTCGACCGAGAAGCGGTCAGGGTCGGACGGCTTCTCGAAACGGCCGATGTTGACGCCGGGCACGCGCTGGAGGGCTTCAGCCACCGAGCGGTCGGGAAGCGCGCCGATATCCTCGGCAGTGATCACGTCGACGAAGGTGTCGGCATCGCGCTTGATATTTTGCGCCGATTGCAGCGAGGCGCGGAAGCCGGTGACGATGATCTGATCGCCGGTCGCAGGCTCTGCCGGGGCGTCGGCGGTGTCCTTGTCGTCGGGCTTGGCATCCTGCGCGAGCGCCGGGCTGGCGGCGACAATGGCAAGCGCGGAGGCGGTGCCAAGTGCGAGCAGACGCCGACGCGTCGCGAGCGGTGCGATATTCATCTTTCAACTCTCCCCATGCCGCGCGACAGTTTCGTGCCTGTAGCTGCGGTTGGAGCATTGGTAACGCATTTTGAGAGCGTTCTCAAGACTTGTAATCTGAGGTTCATATTGCATTCTGGCAACAGGTAGCAGGGCGTAATTGGAGCGCCTATAAGGGGTCCGCATAGGCTCAGAGGGATCGAGGAAAACGTGGCAATTGAGCGGATTATCATCGTCGGCGGCGGCACGGCCGGATGGATGGCGGCGGCCGCTCTATCGCGGATCAAGGCCGGACGGGCTGTGGATATTATCCTTATCGAGTCCGAAGCGATCGGCACGGTCGGTGTCGGCGAGGCGACGATCCCGCCCTTTGTCGGCTTCAATCAGCTGCTCGGCATCGACGAGCGCGAGATGCTTGCGCAGGTCGGCGGCACTTTCAAGCTGGGCATCCAGTTCGAGAACTGGGGCCAGCTTGGCGACAGCTACATCCACCCCTTCGGCGCCTATGGCTACACGATGGGCGGGATCAGCTTCCACCACGTATGGCACCGCATGGCCGAGGGCGGCGACAAACGCCCGATCCAGGTCTTCAACCTCGAGACGATGGCCGCCTATTTCGGCAAGTTTGCGCGCACCGAGGATTACCAGCGCGACGATCTGCCGCCGGTCAATTACGCCTACCATCTCGACGCGGGGCGCTATGCCGCCTTCCTGCGCCGCCTCGCGGAGAGCCGCGGCGTCGTGCGGCACGAGGGCAAGGTCGCCGATGTGGCGCTCGACGGGGAGAGCGGCTTCGTCACCGGCGTGACGCTCGACGACGGACGCGTGTTCGAGGGCGACCTGTTCATCGATTGCTCGGGCTTCCGCGGGTTGCTGATCGAGCAGGCGCTCCACACCGGCTATGACGACTGGAGCCAATACCTGCCCTGTAACCGCGCAGTGGCCCTGCCCTGTTTGCGCGAGGATGGCAGCCCGCCCCCGCCCTTCACTCGCGCCACCGCGCACAGCGCCGGATGGCAGTGGCAGGTGCCGCTCCAGCACCGCAACGGCAACGGCCACGTCTACTGCTCGGCCTATATGGAGGATCAGTCGGCGCTCGACATCCTGCTCGGCAATATCGCGGGCAAGCCGCAGGCCGAGCCCAACTGGCTTCGCTTCGTCACCGGGCGGCGCAAGAAGTTCTGGAACAAGAACGTCGTCGCGCTGGGGCTGGCGGCGGGCTTCATGGAGCCGCTCGAGTCCACCTCGATCCACCTCATCAATACCGGCATCGACAAGCTGGTCTCGCTGCTGTCGCTGGACGGGGTGACGCAGGTGCAGGCGGACACCTTCAATCGCCTGACGGGCCGCGAATATGCCCGCATCCGCGACTTTCTGGTGCTCCACTACAACGCTACCGAGCGCACGGATTCCGACTTCTGGAACTACGTGCGCACGATGGAAGTGCCCGACACGCTCACCGAGAAGGTCGAGATCTTCAAGGCAAACGGGCAGATTTTCCGCGAGGAGGACGAGCTGTTCACCGAGACGAGCTGGGCGGCGGTGATGTTGGGCCAGCGCATCCGCATGGGCGGTCGCAATGCGATGGCCGATTCAATCGATCCGGCCACGCTGAGCACCGAGGTCAACGAGATGGAGCAATCGATCCGCTATCTCGTCCAGCATATGCCGGGGCATGGCGACTACCTGAAGCAATACTGCCCCGCGCCGATGGCGGCCTGAGGCGCGGGCCGCGTTTCTTGACAAACGAGGCCTTCGCTTGAAAGGGACGGGGCGTCGCCCCTCCCCGCCAGCCCCGAGGTTTTGCCGCCCATGAATGACGCCCCGACCGGCTGGACCGCGCTGGTACTGGCCGGACAGCGCCCGGGCATCGACCCCGTGGCAGCGCAGTTCGGTTTGGAGAGCAAAGCTCTGGTGCCTGTAGCGGGCGAGCTGATGCTCGGCCGGGTGCTGATGGCGCTGGCCGATACACCGCAGATCGCGCGGATCGTCGTGCTGGCGCAGAACGCGCCCGACCTCATGTCTCATCCGCAACTCGCCTGGGCCGGAGCCGAGCCGCGCATCACCGCCCGCGTTTCCGGACGCACCATCAGTGGATCGGTGCTCGACGCGGTGAATGCCCCCGCGATCGGACTTCCGGTACTGGTGACCACCGCCGACAATGTCATGCTCACGCCGGAAACGGTCGCGGAGTTCGTTGCCGGCGCGGGTGGGAGCGATGTCAGCGTGGCGATGGTCGAGCGCGGGCTGCTCGAAGCCGCCGTCGGGCCGAACAAGCGCACGTGGCTCGCCTTCAAGGGCGGTGCCTACACGGGCGCAAACCTGTTCGCATTAACCGGCCCAGGGGCGCTGAATGCCCTGAGGTTCTGGGAAACGGTCGAGGCCGATCGCAAGTCGGTGCTGCGCCTCGCTTCGCATTTCGGCCTCGCTCTGATGATGAAATTGCTGCTGAGGCGCATGACCCTCCACGAAGCGCTAGCGGCAGCAGGCGCAAAGATCGGCGCGCGCGTGGCACCGGTGCTGCTCTCGGACGGGCGCATGGGCGTGGATGTCGACAAGATCGAGGACCACGCGCTCGCGACCCGCCTGCTCGCAAAGCGGGGTTGAGCGCCGGTGCACCGCATCGCCCTCTATGACCTCGACCGGACGGTAACACGCGCGCCGACCTTCACGCCCTTCCTCGTCCACATGGCAGCCAGCGGAAACCCTGTGCGGCTGCTGGGGCTCCCGCTGTGGGTGCTGGCAATGCTCGGCTACAAGGCGAAGCTTTACGGGCGAAAGCCCCTGAAGGAGTTCGGCCTGCGACTTCTGGTCGGGCGGGTGGTGCGCCGCCCCGCCCTTCAGCCACGCATCGACCGCTTCGTTGCCCGCCAGATTGCCCGCAACATCCAACCGGGCGCAATGACGCAGATCGCCGCCGACCGCGCTGGCGGCGTTCGCTGCGTCCTCGTCACCGCCGCGCCTGAAATCTACGCTGACGCAATGGCGGAGGCGCTCGGGTTCGAGGCCTGCATCGCGACCCGCCATTGCCGCGATGCGCGGGGCAATCTGCTGAACACGATCGACGGCGAGAACAACTATGCTGGCAAGAAAGTCGGCCGCGTCCAAGAATGGCTTGCCGCCCAGGGCCTAGCGCGCGCCGATGTCCACCTCACCGCCTATACCGACCATGCCAGCGATGCACCGATCATCGACTTTGCCGACGCCGGGGTGCTGGTCGGCCGCTATGCCAAGGCGCAATGTGGATGGGCTCAGGTCGACTGGACCGGGTCTGGCGCGAATTCATAACCCATTCACGGCGCCCGCTTTAGACGGGCCGGCATGTTCTCAGGTCTCGAGACTTCATTCAGCCATCTTGACGGCAGAAGGAATGTCACGAGATATCCCGTGAAAGTCTAGAGTAGATCAATGCACCCAAAGACCTTCTTCCGCCTGCCCGCTGCCGTGATGACTGGCGCACTTGTGCTGACGGCCGCTGCGCCTTCGGCTGCCTTTCAGCGCGAGATCAGCAATGACCTTGCCCGCTGCAATGCCGGAACGGGGCCAGCTTTGCTCGTCACCGTGACCGGCGTCAAAGCGTCGAGCGGCAAGATCCGCGTCCAGACCTACCGCGCCAACAAGGCCGAGTGGATGGAGAAGGGCAAGTGGCTGCACCGCATCGAGGTTCCCGCCAAGGCCGGGTCAATGAGCTTCTGCTTGCCCGTGCCTGAAGCCGGCACTTACGGCGTCGCCGTTCGCCATGACGTGAACGGCAACGGCAAGACCGATTTCGGCGACGATGGCGGCGGCATCTCGAACGATCCCTCGATCAACATCTTCAACCTCGGCAAGCCCAGCTACACCAAGGTCGGCGTGGCGGTGCGCAACGAAGTGAAGTCCATCCGGATCACGATGAAGTACCTCTAAGCGCGGCGGGCCTCCCCCCGCCGGACAAGATCGTGACTTGCGATGACCGATCGATTGCGGCACGGGCGCATCATGCTCGGTAGTGCAAACAATGAAACCCGCGGGGCCATGCGGCTCATGATGGGCAATTTTGGCTGGCTGCTGGGTGGCAAGGGTTTTGGCGCGGTCAGCAGCCTGATTTATCTCGCGATCTTGTCGCGCTCGCTCGGCGTCAAGGACTTCGGCCACTTCGCTCTGATCTTCGGCATGTCGCAGGCTTTCGGGATGCTTGCCGGGTTCCAGACATGGCAAGCGATCGTGAAATTCGGCTCGCCGCATCTGGCGCGCGGCGACAGCGCGGCATTTGCGCGGCTTTCAATCTTCGGGGGCGCCGTCGATCTGGCTGGCTCGGTGGTCGGCTCGGTGATCGTCACCTTCACCATCCTGACCTTCGGCGAGGCGCTGAAGCTCAACCCGGCCTATGACAAGATCGCGATGGCCTTCATCTGCGCCATGCTGCTGACGCGCGTCTCTGCACCTTACGGCATCATCCGCGCGCTCAACCGGTTCGAGCTATCCGTGTGGGTCGGAGCCATCACACCGACAGGCCGTTTGATCGCCGCGATCGCGATCTGGCTGACAGGGCCAACTGTCGGGCGGTTCCTGTTCGCCTGGGCGGTTGTGGAGCTGATCACGTGCCTTTCCATGTGGTACACGGCGTGGCGGCTGGTCGCTGGCGGGCTGCATCCTCGACACATCCGCGAACTGCCCAAAACGATTGACGAAAACCCGGGAATCAAAGGATTCCTGTGGGTCACCTACTGGAACACCTCGCTTCAGGCCGTCGTCCAGCAAGGTCCGCTGCTGGCGGTCGGCTATCTGTTCGGAACCAGCGCCGCCGGGATCTACCGCATCGCCGATCAGCTGGCGAAGGGACTTGGCAAGTTTGCCCTGATGATCTCCGATGCAGTCTATCCCGAAGTGAACCGCCAGCGCCATGTCGCCGGGGCTGAGGAATTCCGCACGGTCACACGGCGTGTCACGCTCGCCGTGGTGCCAACCGCGATGGCGTTAAGCGGGCTGACGGTCCTGTTCGGACCGGATCTGCTCGCCCTCATCTCGGGGCCGGGCTTCGAGGCCGGTGGCCCGATCCTGGTGCCGCTGGTAATTGCCGCATCTCTGGAACTGGCCGGCGTTGTCTACGAACCGGTGCTCCATTCGGTGAGCAAGGCGCATTACCTGCTGCTCGCCCGGCTGGGAGCCATCGCACTGCTGGCCGTATCCATCCTGGCCGCCGCTACCAGCCCGCTCGAAGTCGGCTGGCTGGTCGCTTACGTGCAGGTGGTCGAGTATCTTGTGCTGAGTTTGCTGGTGTGGCGGGTGCTGCGGGATCTTGTGCGCACTGCAAACCAGCAATGATCGTTTGACGGAGCGGTTTCCCCGCTCACGATGATCGCGGCGTCGCTTCGGGCGGATCGGTCAGGGCCAGCGCACGGCGAAGCTGCCTCCATGCAATCAACCGTCCCGCTTGCAGATACTGCTCGGAAAGCGCGTCGAAAGGGATCGGGGATGATCGCTCCATGATCGTCTTGAATTCGGCAATCAGATCGCTTTTGCTTGCGCCTTCGATGCCGGGTTCGGCTGAACGCTCGATGCGGCCGACAATCTTGGCGAATTCCATGGCGATGAAATGGCTGATGGCGAACCGGGTGCGGGCAAAAGGTTCGCTTTCCCGTTCGAGACAGTCGGTGAAGCCTTCCAGCGCTCCGGCCAGATCGCGGTGGGCCTGCACGTCGAACGGCCCCGATCTGATGCGCGACAGAATGCTGCCTGCCCGGATGCGGTAATCGAGCAGCGGGCGGCGGATGTGGACATAGCTGCGCGCCCGGAGCGCCAGGCGCGGTGTGACCGCGGCATCTTCGAAGACCTTCCCTACCGGGAACCGCAGGTCGTCGGTCCAGAGCTCGCGCTTTGCGATCCTCACCCAGGCGTACATCTTGCGCGACGCACAAATGCCCGCGGCGATCTCGTCCCGGTCGGTCAGCAGGCGATAGTTGCGACCTGCGAAGGCCGATTTGGGCAGGCGGCGCTTGCGATAGTTGCAGCCGATCAGATCAGGAGCATGGTCGCGCACGACTGCGGCAACGGCGGCAATCGCTCCGGGCCGCAGCGAGTCATCGGAGTCGAGGAACCAGAGATAATCGCCGCGCGCATCTTCGATCAGCGTGTTGCGCGTCGCGGCCAGACCGCGGTTCTCGGTATGGTTGATGATCCGCACCTGTGCAGGAAAGCGATCCGCGTATCGCCGGGCGATTTCGATCGAGCCGTCGGGTGACCCGTCGTCGCAGATGAGCACTTCGACACCCGCATTCGCCTGGTCGAGGACCGAGCGCAGACATTCGTCAAGGTAGTCCTCGACCTTGTACATCGGCACGAGGACGGACAGCCAGAAGCCACCCCGCTGCCCTTCGCCGCGCTGGTCATGCTCCGTCGACGCTCGCGTGCCGGCAGCCGGGTCAAGGGACGACGATGGCGAAGAAGAGCGGGGCATCGTACGTCATTCTTCCTTGTTCGGGAGGGCGGCGCAGTCCGATAGGAGGAAAGCACTGGGTTTGAAAGCGTCGCAGGACTTCAGGCGATACGATGAATAACGCGCGTGAAGCGGGTGCGCCGGTTATGCAACAGTCCCGTTCAAGCCGATCGCTCTGAAAGATACGCCGCAATGGCATCCGCACCGCGCTCCCCCGCCGGGCGCGGGTCGGCGACGTCCGCGGTGTAGGCCAGCAGGCGCTGCTGTTCGGCTCGGTATTCTGCCGCGATAACTTGCCAGTGCGGGATTTGTCCGAACAGCTGATCCGCGCTGGTGAGCACCGGACCGTTCTGCCACATCTCGTAGGCGGGAGGCCACTCGCCCGCGCTTTCGCTGTGCACATCGAGGAAGAACACCGCGCGCGGGCGGTACAGGAACTCGTACACCTGGCTCGACATATCGCCGATGTAGACGTCGGCGCTGAGCGTATAGCTCATGTCGAACAGGCGATCGCTGTCGACATCGATGCGGATATTCGGCGCGCTGCGCCACGCCGGGTCGATTTCGGGCCGCCGCCGCCCGCGCTTGTATTCGGGCGAGATGTGCAGCGCCTTGTAGAACAGCATCACGTGAGGCGCGAAGATCAGGTTGTATTCGGGGTGCGCGGCGAACCAGTCGAGGATCGCCGGCCCGTGGTCGTACCAGCTCGACAGCACCGGATCGAAATGCGGGTTGTAGAGGAACACCGGATTGTCGTTGTCGAAGAACTTTTCCGGCGTGCGGCCCTTGAGGCTGTCGAACTTGGCATAGCCGATGATCCGGCAGTGGCTGGCGGGCGCGATGTTGTTGGCGACCATCTGGTCGACGAGCTTCTGGCCCGACAGCAGCATCAGGTCGAAATCGCGCAGCGCCGGATGATAGGCGACATTGCGGTCGCCCGAGCCGTGCGGGACATAGGCGAAGGCGGGGCCGTCCTTGCCCCAACGGCGCTTGAGCGTCAGGCAGGTGCGCTCGGTCGAGACGATCATGTCGAAGGCCCGCAGTATTTTCGCCCCCGCCTGCAATCTCGCGAGGCGGCGTGCGGGAAACAGCCGGTTCAGCGGGCCAAGCGCGGCATTCGCCCAGCCGGGCAGGCCAAGATCAAGCCAGTCGAGCGCGTCGATCTGCGCCTGCGTCAGATGCTTGACGATTTCCCGGCGGATTTCCGGGCTACCAAAGGCGATGACCGTGCGAATGTCGGGGTGGTGCTCCGCCAGCGCGGCCGCGATGCCGATATTGTGCGCGACCTGATGGCCGGCATCGTGATTGTACAGGAAGCACACTTGCATCGCGGGGCCGGCACTTACGGTCAAACCTCCTGTGCCGCAAGCATCGGGGCAAGTGGAGGGGCAACCGCCTGCGCCAGCGCCCGGCCCGACAGCCATGCACCTTCGACCCGCGGGCTGTGCAGCCAGTCCCCCGCGATGCCTAGGCGCAGCGCCGGATCAAAGCGCGCGCCCTCGCCCCTAAGCGCCTGCGGCAGGGCATAGAGCCAGCGGTGCGCGTCGATGTGCGTGGGCGCGATCTGAGTTATGCCAGCGGCGGCGAAGAAGTCGGCGAGCAGAATGGCCGCGACCTCGTCCTTGGGCAGGTCGATCAACTCCCTGCTGCGCGCGGCGCTGGCGTGAATCACCCACGCCTCCCGCCCTCCGCGCCCGGGCTTGGCGGAATTGCGCGCGGCCCAGCTGACATGCGCGGTGTCGGAGCGAAAGATGTCGGGGGCGGACAGTGGCTCGGCGAAAGTCGCCATCACCGCCCAGCACGGCGCAGAGGCAACGCTGGCGGCCAGCGCGGCGAGTTCCGGCGCGACCTCGGCGAGCAGGGCCGCAGCTTGCTCGGCCGGAACCGCGACGAGGAGGGTAGCGGCAGTGAGGCTCAGACCGCCTGCCTCTACATGCCACTGTGAGCCTAGGCGGGAGACCCGCTCGGCCTTCACGCCCCAGCGCACGTCCAGTCCGTCGGCCATCGCCTTGACGCAGGCGTTCATCCCCGGCGTTCCGACCCAAGCGTCGTTCCCTGCAACAGGCCAGCGCGCGGCGACGCCGGCTTCTTCCCAAGCGTTTACGGTCTCGCGAAAGGCCGGATCGCGCCTGGTGAAGTATTGTGCGCCGTGATCGAACCGCAGGGTCTCGCCCGCAACCTCGATCCGCCGCGCCGCCATACGCCCGCCGGGGCCGCGACCCTTGTCGATGACCGTGATGCTCGCACCAGTAGGCGTGAGGGCTGTCGCAGCTGACAGCCCCGCCATGCCGCCGCCGATAATCAAAAAATCAGAATGTCCGTCCATCCCGCGCCAACGCACGGGACGCACGGTTGTTTCAGGGCGCCGAACGAGGACGCGCGGCTTCGGCCAGCACCAGCGAGAACTGCCGCGCCTCGTCGGTCCAGCGCGCTCGCGGCTCCCATCCGCCCGCCGCAAGCAGCAGCTGCGCCGAACGCTTGGTGAACTTGTGGCTGTTCTCGGTGTGGATACTTTCACCGGCCCGCATCGCGAAAGGCTGGCCGCTGACGTCGAACGCAATGTCCTCGCTCGCCACCAAATGCATCTCGACCCGCGCAAAGACATCGTTCCAGCGTGCTTCATGGCGCAGCTTTTCAGCTGGAATGTTGCCGTCAAGCTCGCGGTTGATCCGCGTTGCGAGGTTGAGGTTGAAGCGGGCTGTCACGCCTTGCGCATCGTCATAGGCGGCGAGCAGCACCTCTTCGTCTTTCACCAGGTCCATGCCGATCAGCAGCAGCGCGCCCTCGCCCAGCGTGCCGCGCATCGAGCGCAGCAGATCCGTGCCGGTTCGCGCGATCATGTTGCCGATAGTGGAGCCGGGAAAGAAGCCGAGCTTGGGAAGCCCCGCGACTTCGGCGGGAAGCTCGACATGGCGCATGAAATCGGCCTCGACGGGATAGACGGGGAGCCCCGGGAATTTCTCCGCCAGCCCGGCCGCGGAGGCGCGCAGAAAGTCTCCCGCAATGTCGAGCGGGACATAGGCGGAAGGCTCAATGGCCGACAGCAGCAGCGGCGTCTTGACCGAGGAGCCCGAGCCGAACTCCACCACCGCGCGGCCCGGTCCGATCAGCTCGGCGATATCTGCCGAGCGGGTAGTGAGTATCTCGGTCTCGGCGCGGGTCGGGTAATATTCGGGAAGCTGCGTGATGTCCTCGAACAACTGCGAACCTGCATCGTCGTAGAACCAGCGCGCAGGGATCGCCTTCTGCGGCTCGGCGAGCCCGGCCAGCACGTCCGCACGAAACGCCGTGTCGACCCCGCTCGCGTCGCGTTCGACCAGCTTCAGACCTGTCTGCGACGTCATCTCAAAGGTCCTTGGCCAGTCGCAGCCCGGTGAATTGCCAGCGCTGATGGGGGTAGAAGAAGTTGCGGTAGGAGGGGCGCGAATGGCCGCGCACCGTGGCGCAGGATGCACCGCGCAGGACCACCTGCCCGCTCATGAACTTGCCGTTGTATTCGCCCACCGCGCCTGTCGCAGGGCGGAAGCCGGGGTACGGGAGATAGGCCGAGCGGGTGAACTGCCAGCAATCGCCAAACAGGCCGGGCGACCCCATCGGCAGAACCGGGCCTGCACAATAGAGCTGGTTGCCGCTCGCGGGATGATGCGCAGGCGCGGTTGCGGCCCCGTCCTGCCCCCGCGCGATCGCCTCCCACTCGAACTCGGTCGGCAGCCGCGCTCCCGCCCAAGTGGCGTAGGCGTCGGCCTCGTAGAAGGAGATATGCGTGACCGGCGCGTGGGGATCGCGTTCTTGCCAGCCCTGATGGGTGAAGTATTCACCTCCGCGCCAGTAGAGCGGCGCCGCGATGGCCTCGCGCTGCACCCAGCCCCAGCCGTCGGCGAGCCAGAGGCGCGCCTCGCCATAGCCGCCGTCGGCGATGAAAGCGTCCCACTCAGCGTTGGTCACCAATCGGTCAGCGAGGGCGAAGGGTTCGAGCAGCACGCGGTGCGCCGGACCTTCGTTGTCGAAGGCGAATCCATCGGATTGATGGCCGACGCGTGCGATCCCGCCGGGGTGGCTATGCCAGCCGAGCGGCGCGGCAGGCGCGGTCGCAGCAGGTGCGCCCCCCTCCCACATTGTCGGGCCGAGCGGGTTCTGGAACAGTGCGTGCTTGATGTCGGTCAGCAACAGCTCGATATGCTGCTCCTCATGCGCGACGCCGAGCGCGATCAGGCCGGCCAATGCAGGATCGCCGAGCAGCGGCTCCATCGCTTCGTTCACAGCGGCGCGCCACGCGAGCACCTCGGCCAGCGTCGGACGCGAGAGCAGGCCGCGGGCGGCGCGGGAAATCCGCGCGCCCTCGGCCTCGTAGTAGGAGTTGAACAGGAACGGCCAGCGCTCGTTATGCAGCCGGTATCCCGGAGCATGTTCGCGCAGCAGGAAGGTCTCCCAGAACCACGTGGTGTGCGCGAGGTGCCACTTGGCCGGGCTGGCGTCCTCCATCGACTGGAGCGAGGCGTCCGCATCGCTGAGCGGGGCAACCAGCGCCTCGGTCAGCGCGCGGGTACTGCGGAAGCGGGCCACTAGCGCTCCCTCGCGGTCGTCGGCCCTCGCTTCGATCGGCTCGCTAGCTTGCACGCTTGCCCTCCAGTTGGCGCCCCGGCGGGACATTAGGATAATGGCCCCGATAGGTTACACAGGAAAGCCGCTAAGTAGCCGCGAGGCTATCGGAAAATCATCACACCCATCAAGTTATGGGCGGGAAGTCCGGCCAAGTTCAGGCCGCGTGGGCGCTGACCTCGGGCTCGCGCCCGCCGGCCGCATCATTGAGCATCTCGGCTACGAGGAAGGCGAGCTCGAGCGATTGTTCGGCGTTGAGGCGCGGATCGCAATGCGTGTGATAGCGGTCGCCGAGTCGTTCCTCGGTGATCGCCACGGCCCCGCCGACGCACTCGGTGACGTCCTGCCCGGTCATCTCGATATGGATGCCGCCGGGATGCGAGCCTTCGGCGCGGTGGACGGCGAAGAAGCCTTTCACTTCCCTCGTGATGCGGTCGAAGGGGCGGGTCTTGAAGCCGGTGTCGGACTTGACGACGTTGCCGTGCATCGGATCGCAGCTCCACACCACCGGGTGCCCTTCGCGCTGCACGGCGCGGACGAGCTTGGGCAGGCCATCCTCGACCTTGTCATGGCCGAAGCGGCTGATGAGCGTGATGCGCCCTGCCTCGCGGGCGGGGTTGAGCGTGTCGAGCAGGCGCAGGAGCGCATCGGGCTCGAGGCTGGGCCCACACTTCATGCCGAGCGGATTGCCGATCCCGCGCGCGAATTCGATGTGCGCCGAGCCCGGGAAGCGTGTGCGGTCGCCGATCCACAGCATATGGGCGGACGTCGCATACCAATCACCGGTCAGCGAATCCTGCCGGCTCATGGCTTCCTCGTATGGCAGCAGCAGCGCCTCGTGGCTGGTGTAGAAGCTGGTGCCCTTCAGCTGTGGCACGGTGCCGGGATCGATCCCGCAGGCCTCCATGAAGTCGAGCGCCTCACCGATGCGATCGGCCATTTGCGAGAACTTTTCGGTCCAGGGCGTGCGGCCCATGAAATCGAGCGTCCACTGGTGGACCTGCCGCAGGTTTGCGTAGCCCCCGCCGGCAAAAGCGCGGAGCAGATTAAGCGTAGCGGCAGCCTGCGAATAGGCCTTCACCATCCGCGCCGGATCATTGCGGCGGCTGACCGGGTCGAAATCGATCCCGTTGATGTTGTCACCGAGATAGCTCGGCAGGGTCATGTCGCCGATCGTCTCGGTCGGCGAGGAGCGAGGCTTGGCGAACTGGCCGGCCATCCGCCCGACCTTCACCACCGGGCGCTTGCTGGCAAAGGTCATGACGACCGCCATCTGCAGCAGCACACGGAAGGTGTCGCGGATGTTGTTGGGGTGGAACTCTGCAAAGCTCTCGGCGCAGTCGCCGCCCTGCAGCAGGAAACCGTGGCCGTTGGCGACCTGCGCAAGATCGGCCTTCAAAGCGCGTGCCTCGCCCGCAAATACCAGCGGGGGATAGGACGAAAGGGTCTTCTCCGCCTCGGCCAGCTCCGCCGCATCCTCGTAATGCGGCAGGTGGCGCGCTTCGTGGGCCTTCCAGCTATCGGGGGTCCAGGTCTCGGGCACGGTTCGAACTCTTTCTCGTCATGGCGCCGTCACAGGCGCGGCGGCGCCCGCTACAGGAGGCGTGTTTCAATTGTAAAGCGCCAAAGCCGCCGAGGACAACATTATTTCCCGGCCACTGTCAGAGCCGCTGCCGATCAGCGCCCCGTGACAGCAGGCTTTACACCCGTGCCGCCCGCCGGCGCTTCGGCCAGCGTCTGCCCTTCCGGAATGATGGCGAGGCGGAATGGGCTAGCCTTGGCGAAGTAGCGCTCGGCCAGCACCTGCATCGCCTGCGGCGTGGTCTGCGAGTAATCCCCGAGGATCGAGCGCAGCAGCGCCACCCGCTGCGGGTCCTGCGTCGCCCCTTCGATGTTGTAGAGCCAGAACTGGTTACCGGTCGAAGCGCGGCGGATCAGCTGGCTCAGCGGCTCGGTCACCCGTGCCAGCTCGTCGGCGGTGGGTGGATTAGCCACGAGGTCCTTGGCGATCTTGTCGGCTTCCGCAAAGAAGATCGGCACGAACGTCGGCTCCAGCTGCGCGGCAGCGGTGATGCGCCCGCCGCTGGCGATATCGGCCGGCCAATTCGAGAAGACCTGCGGCGAGTAGCTCGCCCCTGCCCGTTCGCGCAGAGCGTCGAGCAGGCGGTTGTTGAACAGCTGCGTCAGGATCTCGAGCTGGCGGCTTTCGCGCAGGTTCGCGGTTCCTCCGCCGCTTGGCCAAGCGACTACGGCAGCGGCCTGGTTGGCATCGCCGCGATGGGTGACGACGGTGGGCTTGTCCGAGGGTGCGGCGAACCCGGGCACGCGCGCGGCAACGTCTGGCGCGATGGCCTCGCGCGGCGGCAATGCGCCGAAGGTGAGGCGCAGCTGCTCGATCACCTTGGCCTTGTCGAACTCGCCGAACACCAGCACCTCGATCGGGCCCTGCTTGAGCAGCGGTTCCCAGACCTTGCGGAAGCCCTCGGGCGTCACGCCCTTGAGCGTCGCCGGATCAGGCGTCGCAAAACGCGGATCGCGCCCGCTGGCGAGATATTCGAGATCGCGGCCAAGCACCCCGCCCGGGCTGGTCGAATAGGTGTTGTAGGCAAGCTCGGCGGCGGCCTTGGCACGGATCACCGGGTCCTTGTCCCAACGCGGCATCCCGAGCTTGGCGGCAAACAGGTAGAGCTGGTCGTTGACGTCTTCCGAGCGGGTCTGCGCGGTGAGCGTGAAGACCGCATCGCTGATCGAAAAGTCGAAGCCCAGCTTGCGGCCCGTCGCCAGCCGGTCGATCTCGTTCTGGCCGAGTTCGCCTACACCCGAGCCGACCAGCGCCTGCTCGCCGAGCGCGGCGTAGACGGCGCTGTCCTTGTCGAAGGCGCGCCATCCTGCGCCGAAGCGCACCTTGACTGTGACGCGGCCTGGTTCGGCATCATTGGCCCAGATCAGCGCTTTGACGCCGTTGCCGAACTCAACCTGCTCGATCTCGAGCGCGCCCGCAGGCGCTTGCTTGGTGATGGTGCCCGGCGTGCCCACGGGGGGCAGGTCAGCGAAAGAAATGCTCTGCGCCGCGAGCCGCGCAGTCGCGTCGACCTTGGCCTCGCTGGCGAGCGCCGCGCGGAACCGCGCGACATCGGCCTCGCCCGCGGTGGGCGTCACATAGACGCCGCGGGTCACAGTGCCCTCGAAGAGTTGTTGCGTGCGCTTGAGCACCACCTGCGGCGTCAGGCGCTGCTTCATGCCACGGAACACGTTCAGCACCACGTCGGGGGCAGCAACAGTCTCGCGGATGTCGACGGCGTTGACGAGATTGTCGGCAAGGGTCGAGCCTGCCTGCACGCTTTCCTGCTCGACCTCGTTGGCGAAGACCACGTCGAACTGCGCGACCTCGCGGTCGATCTCTTCCTGCGTCGGCGGATTGGCGAGCGCGTCTGCAATCACGCTGCGCACATCGGCGAGCGCGGCCTGCCAGTCGGCGCTGAGCGGGGCAAAGGTGACGAAGGTTGCATCGGTCGAGCGCGAGACGTCGTCCTGCTGAACCTGCGCATAAAGGAAGCTGCCACCCGCGCGCGCGCGGCTTTCCAGCCGGCGGTTGATGATCGCCTGCGCGACCGCATCTGTGAGCAGGCCCTCGTTATAGACGATGGTGTCGGTGACCTGCCGCCACGGACGCATCACGGCATAGGTAAGGCTGCGCGGCAAGTCAGGCTCGACCCCGATGGCGAGCTCGCCGATCGGAGTGGCAGGCCCTGTCGGAACTGCAGCGCCCTTGGGAGCCACCGGATCGCCGAAATTGGGCGCGGTGCCGGGCTTGCCGGTGCCCTTCCAATCGCCGAACCATTGCTCGACGAGGCCTGCGAGCACCATCGGATCTGCATCGCCTGCGACCACGATCACGGTGTTCTCGGGCCGGTAGTAGCGATCATAAAAGGCCTTCACCGCCTTGCCGGTTGCCGCCTTCAGGGTCGCGTCAGTGCCAATCGGATTGCGCACGGCGAGACGCTGACCTGCGAAGAACGTCTGCCGCGTGAGGTCGGCCATGCGACGCCCCGCCCCGCCATTCTCGCGTTTTTCAGCGAGCACGATCGGGCGCTCGGCAGCGACGTTGGCGTCGTTCAGCACAGGCGCGCGGATCATTCCCGAGAGCAGCTTGACGCTCTCCGACAGCTTGGCCTGATCGATGTTCGGGATGTCGAGCTTGAAGGCGGTGTGGGTGGGCGACGTCTCGGCGTTCGCATCGCTGCCGAAGGTCGCGCCGAGGCGCTGCCATGCGGAGATCGCCTCCGCCTGCCCCAGGTACTTGCTCTCGCGGAACAGCAAATGCTCGAGAAGGTGCGCAAAGCCCTGCTCGCTTTCATTCTCGTAGAGCGACCCCGCATCGATCCGCACCCGGATCGAAAGCTGGCGCGGCGGCACGCCGTTGCGGCGCACGGCATAGCGCACGCCGTTCTTCATCTGGCCAAACAGCCACTGCTCGTCGGGCGGAATGTCCGAGCCGCGATAGAGCCAGGACTGGTCCGTGGCCTGCAGGAACTTGGGCGCAGGAACGGGCGGCAGGGCCGGCGCCGGCGCGGGCGCTGACGTTTTGGCGGGCGGGCCGTTGCTCTGCACCTGCTCGGCGAGCACCGGCTGGAATGCCAAGAGAGGGACAAGGAAAAGGGCGAAAGCGCGGCCCGCGCGGGAGAACGACGTCATAACCGGCATATAGGGCGGCGATTTGTGAAGCGATAGTGAATGCTTGGGCCAATCGCCGCACCAAGGCACCTTGTCGCCTGCACCGGCGGACCCTAGATTGGGGCTATGTTCATCGAAACCGAAACCACTCCCAACCCCGCGGCGCTCAAGTTCCTTCCCGGCCAGACCGTGATGGTGAGCGGGAGCCGCGAATTTGCCACCCCCGAAGCTGCCGAGGCAAGCCCACTTGCCGAAGCGATCTTCGACACTGGAGAAGTGGTGAACGTGTTCTTCGGTCAGGACTTCGTCTCGGTCACCGCGGCCCCCGGCGCCGACTGGGGCGCGTTGAAGCCTCAGGTGATTGCGATCCTCCTCGATCACTTTGTCTCCGAGGCCCCGCTTTTCGCAGGCGGCACCGGCAACGGCATCGCCGTCCCCCCGCCCGAAGACGAGATGGTGATCGAGGAGCGCCCCGAGGACGCCGAAGTCATCGCCGCGATCAACGAATTGCTTGAAACCCGCGTCCGCCCCGCCGTGGCCGGTGACGGCGGCGACATCGCATATCGCGGGTTCCGCGACGGTGTCGTTTACCTCACCCTGCAAGGCTCCTGTGCCGGCTGCCCGTCAAGCACCGCCACGCTCAAGCATGGCATCGAAGGCCTGCTGAAGCACTACGTGCCCGAAGTGAGCGAAGTGCGCGCTGCATGACCGTCCAGTTTCACGACCATGCGCTGACGCAAGAAGCGCTTGCGCAGCTGTTCACTGAAGCGCGCAGCTACAATGGCTGGCTCGACAAGTCAGTCAGCGACGAACAGTTGCACGCGATCTGGGACCTGATGAAGATGGCCCCCACCTCGGCGAATATGCAGCCGGCGCGCATCGTGTGGGTAAAGTCGCCCGAGGCCAAAGCGAAACTCGTCGAATGCGTATCCGAGGGCAACAAGGCGAAGGTCGCCGCAGCTCCTGTCACGGCGGTGATTGGTTACGACATCGATTTCCATGAAGAACTGCCTTGGCTGTTCCCGCACACCGACGCGAAGAGTTGGTTCGAGGGCAACGAGGCAGGGCGCGAAGAGGGCGCCTTCCGCAACTCGTCGCTCCAAGGGGCATATCTCATGCTCGCAGCACGCGCGCTCGGGCTCGATTGCGGCCCGATGTCGGGCTTCGATCCGGCAGCCGCCACCGCCGCCTTCTTCGCGAATGAACCGCGCCACAGGGTCAATTTCATCTGCTCGGTCGGTTACGGCGACCCCACCAGCATATTCGACCGCAGTCCGCGGCCCGACTTCGACCGCTTCAACCGCATCGCCTGACCACCGCAATCTCGCGCTTGCACCCGCGCACGCCGTAAGGCAGGGCGCGAAGCGATGCGAACACTCGCGATAGAAACCGCCTCCGAGGCGTGCAGCATCGCCCTGTTCGAGGGCGGTGCGATGATCGCGCACGACCACCGCGTGATCGGTCGCGGCCATGCCGAGGCGCTGGTGCCGATGATCGGCGCACTGCCCGGCAAAGGCCGTGCGGAGCGCATCCTCGTCAGCCTTGGCCCCGGCAGTTTCACCGGCGTGCGGATTGGCCTCGCGACGGCCCGCGCGCTCGGCTTTGCCTGGGGCGCCGAGGTGCTGGGCTATCCGACCCTGGCGCTGGTCGCCGCCCAAGCTCAGCAGGTGCATGCGGGCAAGCCACTGACCGTCTGCGTGAATGGTGGCCACGGTGAGTGGTTCGTGCAGGATTTCGGGGCAAACGGCCTTCCCGAGACCAAAGTGATCTCACAGACACGTGAAGTCGCCCAAAGCGATATCCATTATTCGTTCTCCGCCGGAAATCGCGCGCGCGAGCTGCTGGAGTTCGACGGCGCCGGGACGGTGGCGCTCGACCTGCTGCCCGATGCCCGCAGCGTCCCGCTGCTTCCAGCGGCGCTGCTTACCCCTGCTCTCGCCCCGATCTATGGCCGCGGGCCGGACGCCACTCCAATGGCGGAGCGGGTCAAGCCATGACCGCCACACCCGCCGTCATCGACCGGATCATGGTGGTGATGGAGGCCGCCTTTGAACCGACCTATGGCGAGGCATGGAACCGCCGGCAGGTCAGCGACGCCCTGACGCTCGCTAACACCCATGCGCTGGTGGTTGATGCCGACGGCGCGCAGATTCTCGACAGCGACGGAGAGACGGCGGAGCCCGCAGGCTTCGTCCTCACTCGCCACGTGCTCGACGAAGAGGAACTGCTGCTCATCGCCGTCACGCCGCAAGCCCGGCTGCGCGGCGTAGGCGCGGCACTGCTCGAACAGCTCTTCGCAGCCTCCCGCAAGCGCGGCACGGCGCGCATCTTCCTCGAAATGCGGCGCGGTAATCCCGCTATCCACCTCTATAGCAAGTTCGGCTTCGAGCCGATCGGGGAGCGCAGTAACTATTACCGCATGGCGAATGGCGAGCGGGTAGACGCGATTACTTTCGCGCGATCAATTGCGTAAGTCACGGTTCATCGTGAACTGACAAGTACGCAAAGCAACCCGGTTGCCAAGGCTCCAATAGTCAGCCATGGCAAAAACATGGGCGCAAGATGAACGACGTCCGCGAGGAACTCATGCAAGATTTGGAAATCGATGTGAAAGAAACACTTATCACTCTGACCAGCGATATCGTCGCTGCCCATGTCAGCAACAATGATGTCGCTGTTGGCGACCTGCCTTCGCTCATCACCAACGTCTACAATGCGCTCGCCAATCTCGGCGAAGTGGTGGTGGTCGAAGAAGCCAAGCCGCAGCCTGCCGTTGCGATCCGCAATTCGGTCAAGCCCGATTACATCGTGTGCCTTGAAGACGGCAAGAAGCTGAAGATGCTGAAGCGCTATCTTCGCACCAATTTCAACATGTCGCCCGAAGATTACCGCGCGCGTTGGGGCCTGCCTGCCGACTATCCGATGGTCGCTCCCAACTATGCCGAAAAGCGCCGCGATCTTGCCAAGAAGATCGGTCTCGGGCGCAAGCCCGGCACGGTCATGCCCAAGACGCGCCGCACCAAGAAGCCCGCATAAGCACGTGAGGCCCACGCCGCCCCTGTTGAGAGGGCGGACGGCCCGCTTGAGCAAGCAGCCTCGTCCCTGTAGGGGTGGGGCTGTTCTGCTTTTGGGCGGTCGCAATGCTTCAGGCAGCGCCCGTGCCTGGCGATGGAGCCTTCCGTGACCCAGAAAATCGATCTCGAACAATTATGCGCCGAAAAGGGCCTGCGCATCACCGAACAACGCCGGGTGATCGCCAAGGTCTTGTCGGAGAGCGAAGACCATCCGGATGTGGAATTGCTCCACAGCCGCGCCGCCGCCGTCGATCCGCGCATCTCTATTGCCACGGTCTACCGCACCGTCCGTCTGTTCGAGGAAGCGGGCATTCTTGACCGCCACGATTTCGGCGATGGTCGCTCGCGTTATGAGCCGGTGCCCGAAGCCCATCACGATCACCTGATCGATGTCGAGACCGGCAAGGTCGTTGAATTCGTCGATCCGGAAGTCGAAGCCCTTCAGCGCCAGATTGCCGAGCGGCTCGGGTACCGCCTCGTCGACCACCGCATGGAGCTCTACGGCGTGCGCCTTTCGCGCAATGACTGATTGGGACCTCCGGCAGGCCGCAGCGCGGGGCGAGTCTACGCCGGTCAGCTTCGCGGGCTGGTTGCGCCTCGCGATGCGCGCTGCCGGACTGATCGGACTGCTGCTGGTCTTCGTGCCGCTCCATTACCTCTACCGGGTCATTTCATACGGCTCCCCCTTCCCGATGCTGTTCCTGCGCTATGCCGCGCGGGTCTGCGGCGCGCGGGTCGAGGTGGTCGGCACATATCTGAAGCGCGACGTGTTTTTCGTCGCCAACCACATCTCGTGGATCGACATTCTCGCGATGGCCGGAGCAAGCGGGACGGCATTTGTCGCCAAGGCCGAACTGGCCGAGGCTCCGGTGGTCGGCTGGCTTTGCGGTCTTAATCGCACAGTCTTCGTCAAGCGCGAGCACCGCATGGGCGTCGCCGAGCAGATCAATGCTCTGAAAGAAGCCCTCGTCGACAACTGGTCGGTGACGGTCTTCCCCGAAGGCACCACGACTGACGGGCAGTCGCTCCTGCCCTTCAAGACCTCGATGCTGTCGGTGCTGGAGCCACCTCCGCCGGGCGTCCTCGTGCAGCCGGTGATCATTGACTACGGCGCGGTCGCAGAGTGGATCGGGTGGATCGGGCAGGAAGGCGGGCTCAACAACGCCAAGCGCATTCTGTCACGCAAGGGCAGCTTCAAGGTGCGGCTGCATTACCTTGAGCCGTTCAGCCCGGAGGAGTTCAAGGGGCGCAAGGCGATCGGCCAAGAGTCTCGCCGCCGGATCGAGGATGCGCTGACCGATATCCTCGGTCGCCCTTTGCGCCCCTTCGCGCACACCGTGCCGCCGGTCCGGTATGAGGCGAAGGTAGAAGCGGCGGACTAGAGCCCCGCGCGCACCAGCCAGTCGTGGAAGATCCGCACCGGGCGGCTTTCCAGCGCGACCGGCTTGCACACGAACCAGTAGCTGTAGGGACTCTCCACCGGCGCGCCGGGGAGGTTGGTGAGGCGGTTGTCATTGGCGCGGCGCAGGTGATCGTCGTGCATGATCGCGATGCCGAGCCCCTGAGCGGCCGCTTCGAGCATCAACGCGCCAGAATCGTAGTGGTCGATCGCGGCGGGATCCATGCTTTCCAGCCCGTTCGCCTTCTTCCACGCCATGAAGCTCTCGGGCAGCTCGTTGTGGATCAAGAACGTCTGCTTGGTCATCACTTCGGGGGTGATTTCGGTGATATTGCGCGCCGTGTCCTTGCTGCAGATCGCGTGGACGAGGTTATGGTCGAGCCGCACCGCATGAAGCCCGCTCGCCGGCCCGCGCGACAGAATGATCGCCGCATCGAGCGTGTCGCCCACGCGGTCTTCCAGATGGGGTGCAGTGTCGATGTCGATGTGGAGCAGCGGGTGACGCTTGCGCAATTCGCCCAGCCGCGGAAACAGCCGCTGGCCGCCGAACATCGGCAGCACACCAAGGCGAAGGCGCAGCAGCGCGATATTGTCGGACTGGCTCTCCACCGCGCGGGCGAGTGCCTCCATGTGCGGGTTCACCGCCTCGTAGAAGGCCTGGCCTTCATCGGTGAGCTGCATCGACTGGCGCGCGCGGGTGAACAGCTTCTTGCCGACGAATTCCTCCAGGTTGCTAATCCGCCGCGATAGAGCCGAGGGGCTGAGACCAATCTCCTCCGCCGCCGCCCGGGCCGAACCCAGACGAACCGTGCGCATAAAGGCTTCAAGCGCGCGCAGAGGGGGCAGACGACGTGCAGGCATGAACTGTCTCCTTGGTGGGGGAGATACGCGCCAGATGTCGATCGGATGCAAAAAATCGAAGAAAAAATGCGGGGAAAGGCGAAAAGTTGCGCCTACTGCACCTCGTCCTCGGGGACGGGAGGGTGCAGCCGCAGGCGGGTGACGTGGGTTTCATCACCCGCTGTCACTTCAATCCGCCAGCCGCTCGGATGTTCCAGCACCGTGCCGACCTGCGGGACAGCCTCGGCCAACACGAAGGCAAGGCCGCCCAAAGTGTCCACCGCCTCCTCGACCTCGGCGAGACGCGGGTCGATCAGCTTGGCGATATCGTCGAGCTCGGCGCGGGCATCGCAGTCCCACATCCCCTCGCCAATCGGCGTGATGAGCTCTTGCGGCGTCTCGTCATGCTCGTCCTCGATGTCGCCGACGATCTCCTCGACGAGGTCCTCGATGGTGATCAGCCCGTCAGTGCCCGAAAACTCGTCGAGCACGATCGCAAGATGGACGCGCTGCGTGCGCATGTCGGCCAGCACGTCCAGCGCCCCGCGCGCCTGCGGCACATAGAGCGGCTGACGCATCAGCGTCGTCCAGTCGGCAGGCGGCGGCGTGCCGTTGGCGAGGAATGGGAAGATATCCTTGATGTGGATCATCCCGATCACGTGGTCGAGCGTGTCGCGGTACACCGGCATGCGCGAATGGCCGTGCTCGGAAAAAGCAGCGACCATCGCCTCCCAGCTGATCGAGGCCTCGACCGCGACGATTTCGCCGCGCGGCACGGCGACATCGTCGGCGTCATGTTCGGAGAAGTGCAGGAGATTGCGCAGCATCTGCCGCTCGACCCGGGAGAGGTCTCCGCCGCTGCTGCCGCTGGCGTCTGAACCCGAGGCGCCGTTCTCGTCCTCATGCTCGTCGATTGCTTCCTCGAGCTGTTCACGCAAGGAACGCGCGGCTTCGAGCCCAAGGATCTTGCGCAAGGCAGGCCAAAGCCCGCTGCTACTGTCCGCATCTCCTGATTGAGACGCGGGCGAATGGGAATCGGCCATGGCCTTCGAAACAGCTCCTGATGGTTTCAATCGCCATATGGGTCAGCGATGCCCAGTTTGGCAAGTATGCGGGCCTCCAGCCGCTCCATCGCCTCGGCCTGTTCGTCGCTCTCCACGTGGTCGTGGCCTGCGAGATGGAGCAGGCCGTGGACGATCAGGTGCGTGGCATGGGCTTCGAGCGTGACGCCCTTCTCACCCGCCTCGCGCGCACAGGTCTCGTAAGCGAGCGCAATGTCGCCGAGCATTGCCGGCGGGCCATTGGGTGCAAGGTCTTCGAGTTCCTCGCGCTCCAGCATAGGGAAGCTGAGTACATTGGTCGGCTTGTCCCGCTCGCGCCAATCGCGGTTGAGGGTGTGAACCTCGGTATCGGTGGTGAACAGCAGGCTTGCCATAAGGCGCGGATTGGCGAGCAGCGGCTCTCCCTCGCCTGCGGCTTCGGCGGCACGCTCGGCCAAGGCGTCCCAGTCGCCCGCAGGCCAATCTTCGATGTCGATGTCAAGTTGCATGGCTTGCGCCCATAGCGCGGTTTCGGTCGGGAGGTAATCCGCTCCGGGCGGCTGACCTCACCCCGCTTCGGGATGCCGTCCGGCGCGCTGTGGGAGGACGAGGATCAAGAGGAGGATCGCGGCCGCAAGCACAATCGAGGCCATCGGTCGGCTCAGATCAAGCCCGCCCTTGGCGATCGGCTTGTCGAGGAAATCGCCCACCGCCGCGCCAAGCGGGCGGGTCAGGATGAAGGCTGCCCAGAACAGCACCACGCGGCTGATCGACGTCCACCGCCAGCCTGCGCCAACCACCGCCAGCAGCACCGCGAACACCCCTGCAGCGCCAAGATAGCCGAGCCCGCCATCATCCGCCGCCCAGTCGCCGAGCGCCGTGCCGAGGGTCTGCGAGAAGGTGATGGTCAGCCAGTAGAACGCCTCGGCGCGCGGAGTGACGATGCTGTCAGCAGAGATCCGACCGACTGCAAGGTGCCACGCAGCGAGCGAGCCGAGCACACAGGCGAACAGCAGGAGCGAACCGCCCGTGTAGCCGATGCCCAGCGAGCGGGTGGCGAAGTCGGCCATCGTAGTGCCTGCCGTGGTCGAAGCGATGATCGTCGCCCAGTAAAGCAGCGGGCGAAATCGCTCGGCCCTGATCTGCAGGACCACCAGCACGACAAGCAGGGCGAGGAAGATCGCGCTCCCGACGAGATAGCCGAGATCCATGCTCATGCTGACGGTATCGCCGCCCGTCTCGCCGAGCGTCGTGGCAAGGATCTTGATGATCCAGAAGCCCAGTGTGATCGCCGGGACCTTGCTCAGCCCCTCGCGAGCCTCGGTGGCAGTCATCCTGCGGGGCTCAAGCGCCGTCGCCCTCGCCGTTGCCCTCATAGGCCTCGACGATCCGGCCGACGATCGGGTGGCGCACCACGTCGGCAACGGTGAAGCGGATCGTGCCGAAGCCATCGACGCCCTCGAGCTTCTCGACCGCATCGTTCAGCCCGCTCATCCGCGGGCCACCGGGAATGTCGACCTGCCGCGGGTCGCCGCAGATCACCATGCGGCTGTTCTGGCCGAACCGGGTGAGGAACATTTTCATCTGCTCCGTGGTGGTGTTCTGCGCCTCGTCGAGGATGATGAAGCTGTCGGCCAGCGTCCGTCCGCGCATGAAGGCGATTGGGGCGATCTCGATCTCGCCATTGGCCAGCCGCCGCTCTACCTGTTCGGGCGGCATGCAGTCGTTCAGCGCGTCGTAGAGCGGCCGCAGATAGGGGTCGACCTTCTCCTTCATGTCGCCGGGAAGGAAGCCGAGCTTTTCCCCCGCCTCGACCGCCGGGCGCGAGAGGATCAGGCGTTGGACCGAACCGGCGATCAGCTGGCTAACGGCTTGCGCCACCGCGATATAGGTCTTGCCCGTCCCTGCCGGGCCGAGCGCGAAGATGATGTCGTCCTTGGCAAGGCTGCGCATATATTCGATCTGCGTCGCCGAGCGCGGCACGATCGTTTTCTTGCGGGTCCGGATCATGATCGGCGGTGCGCCCATGTCGCCCGAGATGATCCCCTCGAGCGTCGGTTCGGCGGACATTGCGATCATCGATTCGATGGCGCCGCTGTCCAGCGCCTCGCCGCGGGCCAGCCGGTCGTACATGGTCTTCAGGGTCTCGCGGGCGCGGCCCACGTCGTCCTCCGGCCCTTCGATCACCACCTGGTGACCGCGCGCGTGGATGAAGACCCCGAGCCGGTTCTCGACCTGCACCAGATTGGCGTCGAACTGTCCGAACAAGGGGCCGAGCAGCGCCTGATTCTCGAAGGTCAGGTCGATTCGCGCACGCCGCTGGGCCGGGATGCCGCGCGGATCAGGCGTGAGTGCCGGGTGCCCGGCACGTGAGGGTCGTCGGCCCATAGGTTCCTTTCATGCTTATCCGCGAACATGGATCATTCGGCGGCGATAGCAAGGTGAATGATGTCACTGGTCGGATGGCATCGACCAGTCGTGCAGTCGGCTTATCGACATCAAAAATCCGTTCCCTTAGACGCGCGCTGTCGCAGATTAAGAAAGACCCTGAAATGTCGCCCCTTACTATCGGAATGACCGCCGCCGCCCTCTTGTTCGCCGGGGCCAAGCCGCTGCTCGCGCAAACCGCACCCGAGGTGCAGCCGAGCACGGACATCCTCGTCACCACCGAGCGTGCGCAGAAGGAGGAAGCGGTGCAGGGCCTCGCGCGGCAGGTCACGGGCCGCCTTCCCTTCGACAGGCCCATCGCCCGCTTCCAGAACCCACTGTGCCTGGCAATCGCCGGGGTCAAGGACACCTTCGTCGACGGTTTTGCCATGCGGATCATCGACAACGCCAAGGCGGCCGACGTCCCGATTGCGCGCGGCGAATGCAAGGCCAACGCGCTGGTCATCTTCACCAGCAACACCCGCAGGGAACTGCAGCAGGCACGCAAGAAGAACCGCGCGATCTTCGGCAACCTCGGGCCTGCCGCACTCGACAAGTTGCTCAAGTCGCGCGATCCCGCCTTTGCCTGGCGCGCAACGCAGGTGCTCGGCACCAATGGCATGCCCGTCCAGTACGACGACCGCGAGATTCCGCAGAACCGGACCATCGAGATGAGCGGACGGCTCAAGCAGCCGATCATGATCGGGGTGACTGCCGCCATTGTGATCATCGACCGCGATGCCGCCGACGGCAAGACCGCGCAGCAGCTCGCCGATTACGCCACCCTGCGCCTTCTTGCTCCCACTGCGGAGGTCACCGAGATCACGCCGGGAGCACCGGGCACGATCATGACGCTGTTCCTCGATCCCGCCACCGCGCCGGAGGGGCTTACCGCCTTCGACGTCGCATTCTTGCGCGGGGTCTACGGGATCGCCGGGAATGTTCCGGCGAGCAACCTTTACGGCGAGGTTGTGAATAGCCTCGTTAAAAATCGCTAGGTAGCAAGGGTTTAGCGCAAGGCGCCTTTGAGCGAGACCGGACCCGCGGCCTCAAGAGTCACTTCGACCATGTCGCCGATCGCGGCCGGGGGCCCCTCATCTTTGGTGAACCAGACCGATTGCAGCCACGGGGACTTGCCGAGCCACTGGCCGGGGTCCCTACCGGTGCGATCGACCAGAACTTTGCAGGTTTTTCCGACGCTTGCCTGATTGAACGCATATTGCTGTTCGGCGAGGCGGGTCTGGAGGCGTTGGAGTCGTTCGGCCATCACTTCGGGCGCGATCTGGCCTTCCATTGTCGCTGCGGGGGTGCCGGGCCGGGCTGAATACTTGAAGCTGAAACACGATGCGTAGCGCACCTCGTCGACCACCTGCAAAGTCTCCGCAAACTCGGCTTCGGTCTCGCCCGGGAAGCCGACGATGAAATCTCCTGCAATGGCGATATCAGGCCGCACGGCGCGGAATTTTTCGATGAGTTTCAGGTAGCTGTCGGCGGTGTGCTGGCGGTTCATCGCCTTCAGCACCCGGTCACTGCCGCTCTGCACGGGGAGGTGCAAGTAGGGCATCAGCTTGCCCACCTCGCCATGCGCGGCGATCAGGCTTTCGTCCATGTCATTGGGGTGGCTGGTGGTGTAGCGCAGGCGCTCCAGCCCGTCGATTTTCGCCAGCGCATGGATCAGTCCCGCGAGGCCGGTTCGCCGTCCCTTGTCGTCCTCGCCGCTCCACGCATTGACGTTCTGGCCAAGCAGCATGAGCTCCTTCGCCCCCGCCTCGACCAGCCGCTCAGCCTCGGCGACGAGATCCTTGAAAGGCCGCGAGATTTCCGCGCCGCGGGTATAGGGCACCACGCAATAGGTGCAGAACTTGTCGCATCCCTCCTGCACAGTGAGGAAGGCGCTCGGCCCCCTTTTCCGCCGCGCAGGGAGCGCATCGAACTTGGCGATCGCGGGCATATCCGTATCGGTGGCACGCTCGCCTTTTGCTGCCTTATCAAGCATTTCCGGCAGGCGGTGATAGGCCTGCGGGCCGACCACGATGCTCACCGCAGGGGCGCGTTTCATGATCTCTTCGCCCTCGGCCTGGGCGACGCAACCGGCGACCGCGATCAGCGGCTGCCTCCCCCCTTTGGCCTCCGATTGCTTGCCCGCGAATACCAGCCGGCCGACATCGGAATAGACCTTTTCCTGAGCCTTTTCGCGGATATGGCAGGTGTTGAGGATGACCAGATCGGCGTCTTCTCCCTCGGGCGCAGGCTGGATGCCGCGCGCGCTGAGCAGCTCGGCCATGCGCTCGCCGTCATAGACGTTCATCTGGCAGCCGAAGCTTTTGACCCGGTAGGTCTGGGGAGGCGCGCAAGGTTTCATGAAGGCCGCCCCCTAGCGCCGATGGCATGGCGGTTCAATCGCCCGCAAATGCCCCCAATCGCCCCCAAGCCCGTATGTTTCACGTGAAACACCGTTCAAGAGCGTGGCTGGAGGGGGTCTAGACGCGTCTAAAGGGGGTCTAAAAGGGGTCTAGAGGGGATCTAAAACGATCGGGAGGGGGTCTGGAATGTCCAACCCGCGCCGCGCGGCGTCTCCGGCTCCTTCCTACTTCTTGGTCGCCGTCGCTTCGCGCACGCCGTCCTTGTCGCTGCCCTTGCCCTTCCCCTCGCCCTTGTCCTCGCCCTTGTCCTTCTTCTTATCCTCGCGGCGCAGGCCGTTCTGGATGCAGGGCGTTTTCGGGCGATAACCGGGGCCGGGATGGACCATGTCTTCCGGCCCGCATTCGACGAAGGGCTTGGTGATGCCGTTCGCCTTCACGATCTGGTACGCATCGTCGCTCGCATAGGCGGCGATCCAGGTGATGCAGTCCGCCAGCGGGCGCACCTTGTGCTTGGTGAGGCTGCCCTTGCGCGGCTCGCAATTGATCGTGAAGACATTGGCTGCGGGCGGCTCGACAGAGCGCGCAAAGCGGCGCAGGACTTCGCCCCGCTCGTTGAAAACGGTGCGCCGTAGCGCATTGTCGCGGACCTCGCTGCGGTAGAAGGGCGAGGTGTTGAACATGTAGGCCCGCACTTCGGGATGGGCTGCCGACACCTCGGTCGCCAGCGCCCCGCCCAGCGAGTGGCCGGTGACGATCCATGGCACATCGGTGCCAAGCCGCGCCTTTTCCGCGTCGAAATAGCGCAGCGCCATCTCGATCTGGTCATTGCGCAGCGTGCCGTAAAAGACATCGGCGAGGCTCTTCATGTCCGTACCGCGGAAGGCGAGAATGCGCGCCACCGGCTTGCGGTCGGCAGCGGCGCCCTTGCCGCTCTCGTACTGGTTGAAGATCTGGTAATCGAAGCCCTTCTTCGCATCGGCATCGGCGATGGGGAGATGGGCTACGCGCTGCAACACGCGGCCCGGCTTCTCGAACAAGTCCTCGTCGCCCGTGTAGGCATTGGTCGAGGCCAGCGCATAGGGGAAGGCATCGACCGCCGCATCGCGCACGAAGCCGCACCACCCGCCCGGTTCAAGCTGGCAGGGCGAGCGCGATTGCGCAATGTCGGGGAAGGTGACGCAGCCCGAGAGCGCGAGGCCGAGCAGCAGGACAAGCGGGCGGAGGTCTATCCGCAGCATGAAGCGCCGCGCGTCAGCAAGTGTTGGAAAACTATCATATGACCCTAGCCTGTAGCGGCGCTGGTGGCGGGGTCAATCAGTCGACAAAGAACGGGGTTTCGTCTCGGCCATGAATCCATAACCCGCTCGCCCTGAGCCTGTCGGAAGCGAAGCTGGCCCACAGGGCCAACGGTCGTACTTCGCCTTAAGCAAAGAAGGACGATGCTTCGACAAGCTCAGCACGAGCGGGTCTGGGTAATTGTGGCTTAAGCCACCGTCGCCTTGACGATCTTGCCGGGCGAACGCGGCGGTTCGCCCTTGGGGAGGGCGTGGACGTGTTCCATCCCGCTCGTGACCTGGCCCCACACGGTGTACTGCTTATCGAGGAAGCGCGCATCGTCGAGGCAGATGAAGAACTGCGAGTTGGCGCTGTTCGGGTTCTGCGACCGGGCCATCGAGCACACGCCTTCGACGTGCGGTTCGGCGTTGAATTCAGCGGCGAGGTCGGGCTTGTCGCTGCCGCCCATGCCGGTGCCGGTCGGATCGCCGCCCTGCGCCATGAAGCCGTTGATCACGCGGTGGAAGATCACGCCGTCATAGAAGCCTTCGCTGGCGAGTTCGGCGATGCGCGCGACGTGGCCGGGGGCCAGATCGGGGCGCAGCTTGATGACAACGTCTTTTGCTTCGCCGTCGCCGGTGTCGAGGGTGAAGGTGAGGGTCTCGGCCATTTCGTATCTCCTGAGGGAATTTGCCCGCGCTTTTAGCAGCCATTCCCCGCCTGTCACCCTCCTCCGCTTGCTTTTCATCGCCCCCTCCGTAAACGCCTCAATATGGCTGACGAGCGCATCCCCGAAGACGATCTGTTGATCGCCGATCCGGCAGATGCAGAGGTGCGCCCGGACGACCGCGTCAACGACGAGCGGCACGACGAGGACAACCGCCTCAAGCCCTCCTTCGTCAATGCCGTGCACGATGCGCTGGCGGCGGGCGACAAGGGCGCGGTCTATGATCTGGTCGAGCCGCTCCACGCCGCCGACATCGCCGACCTGATCGAGCTGCTCGACCGGTCGGAGCGCACCCAGCTCGCCGCGACGATCAGCGACCTGATGACCAGCGATGTCATCGCGGAACTGAACGATTACGTGCGCGAAGACCTGATGGACACGCTGTCCGCGCAGGCCGTCGCGACCATCGCCGAACAGCTCGACACCGACGATGCGGTGCAGCTGATCGAGGATCTCGACGAGGCCGACCAGCGCGCCGTGATGGCCGAGCTGGAGCCGGAAACCCGCGAGGCCGTCTCCAGCGCGCTCGCCTATCCCGAAGAGACCGCCGGGCGCCTGATGAGCCGTCACTTCGTGGCGGTGCCCGAGCATCTCAGCGTCGGCGATCTCATCGATTTCCTGCGCGAGGACGGCGATCTCGACCACGATTTCTTCGAGGTCTTCGTGATCGACGAGCGGCATCATCCGGTCGGCACCTGCGCGCTGTCGTGGGTGCTGACAACGCCGCGCAACGTGCGCCTTACCGACGTGATGAAGCGCGACCAGACCCTGATCCCGGTGACGATGGATCAGGAAGAAGCGGCGCTGATGTTCCAGAAATACGCGCTGATCTCGGCCGCCGTGGTGGACGAGAGCGGGCGTCTGGTCGGGCAGATGACGGTCGACGATATCGTCCACATCATCTCCGAAGAGGCCGCGGAAGACGCGCTGCTGATGTCGGGTGCGGGCGACGGGGACATCAACGAGCCGCTGCGCGAGGCCTATTCCAGCCGCGTGCGATGGCTGATCGCCAATCTGGGGACGGCGGTGGTCGCCTCCTCGATCATCGCCTTCTTCGGCGCGGCGATCGAGCATCTGGTGGCGCTGGCGATCCTCATGCCGATCGTTGCCAGCATCGGCGGTAACGCGGGCACGCAGACGATGGCGGTGGCGGTGCGCGCAATTGCGACCAACCAGCTCACCCGCTCCAACACCAAGCGCATCCTGTGGCGCGAGTTTCGCGTGGCGCTGCTCAACGGCGGCACCGTCGCGCTGCTGATCGGGCTGGCGGCGGGCTTCCTGTTCTCGCCGATGATGGGCGTGGTGATCGCGCTGGCGATCGTCATCAACATCGCGGTGGCGGGGCTTGCGGGTGTGCTGGTGCCGGTGATCTTCGAGCGCCTGGATCAGGACCCGGCGGTCGCTTCATCGGTGTTCGTCACCATGATCACCGACTCGATGGGCTTCTTCGCCTTCTTAGGTTTGGCAGTGGCGATGGGTCTGACGACGCTTTAACTCTCTCCCCAACGATAAAGGGAGAGAGTGATGGCAGGACGTGTGGCAGGCAAGGTGGTGTTGCTGACAGGCGGCGCGATGGGCCTCGGCAAGGCGGCGACCAAGGCGCTGATGGCGCAAGGCGCGACCGTGATCATCACCGACATCGACGAGGCCGCAGGCCGCGCCACGGCGGCGGAGTTGGGCTGCGGCTACCTCCCCCAAGACGTCACCGACTGGGCGCGCTGGCAGGAAGTCATCGCCGAGGTCGAAGCATCGCATGGGCGGCTCGACGTGCTGGTCAACAATGCCGCGATCACCGTGTTCGGCTCGATCGCCGACATATCGGTCGAGGACTTCAAGCGCTGCTACACGGTCGACGTCGATTCCATCTTCATGGGCTGCAAGGCGGCGATCCCGCTGATGGCCAAGAGCGGGGGCGGCTCCATCGTCAACTTCTCTTCCGCCGCGGGCAACAAGGTCTCGCCTGATCTTGCCGCATACAACAGCGCCAAGGCCGCGGTTGTGACGCTCACCAAGAGCATCGCCCTCTACTGCGCCCGCGAGCAGAACAACGTGCGCGTCAATTCGGTGCAGCCGGGCACGATCCTCACGCCCAACGTCGAGAGCGTCATCGCCGGCACGCCCGACCCCGACGCGACCCGCGCGGCGTTCTCCGTCGCCCAGCCCATCGGCCGGATGGGCGAGGTCGACGATATCGCGCACCTCGTGGTCTATCTCGCCAGCGACGAGAGCAAGTTTGCCACCGGCGCGCCGTTTATTGTGGACGGGGGCCTCAGCATCGCTTGATCGATGGGGGCATCGGCCCACATTGGGCCCATGCCGCTACACCTGACCAAGATCGCCTTCGGGGCGAAGAGCTACGAGCATCTCGAAGGCTGGTATCAGGGTCGCGGCGCCATCGCGCTCACCACCCGCAACCGCCCGACGCGGCACGAGGAGTGCGTGGGCGGCTCGCTGTTCTGGATCATCAACCACGCGATCGTCGCGCGCTCGCGGATCCTCGGCTTCGAGAAGACCGAGGACGGGCGCTGGGACATCGTGCTGGAGCCGGTGCTGATCCGCGTCCACCAGCAGGCGAAACGCGCGCACCAGGGCTGGCGCTACCTCACCGAGGAAAAGGCCCCCAAGGATGTGCCCGAGGGCGCGGATATAGGCGACGCGCTGCCGGGCAAGCTCGCGATGAAACTGGAGCGGCTGGGGCTGGTTTAGAGCAAACAGCGGCGCAGCATTGCGAAATGGCAAATCGATGTGAAGGGGACAGGAAAATGAAACGATCGAACTTGTTTGGGGCGGTCGCACCGGCCCTGATGCTGCTCGCTGGAGCCTGCACCACCACACCGGAGCCGGTCGCCCGGCCGGCGTCGGCGGCACCGGCGACCACCACGACGACCACGCTTACCGCTCCGGACGGACGGGTCATCGACGTTACCGTGATCGCGCCATCCGCGCCGCGCGGCGTGATCCTGTTCTCGCACGGAGGCGGAAGCTCCCCGTCGGAGGTGCCTGCCCTGTTTGCGCGGCTGACCGAGCGCGGCTTTGCGCTGATCATTCCCACGCATACCGATTCGCGATCCCTGCCAGCGGAACGCCGCACCGATCTTCGCGCCGCCTTCATGACGCGGATCACCGATATGCAGATGGCAGCCAGCTATGCGCAAAAGGCCTTTCCCGGCCTGCCGACCGCGCAATTGGGATATAGCTATGGTTCGGCGACCTCGTTGGTCGGTGGTGGTGCCTTTGCGAGCATGATCCCGGGCAGCAATCCTTCGGTGAAGGCCGTGGTGATGTACTCCACGCCCGGCCCGATCCCTCCGTTGACGACCGCGCCCGGAGCGTTCGACGCGGTGAAGGTGCCGACGCTGCTCATCACGGGTGACGCCGATAAGGTGCCGGGCTTCGTGGACGATCCGGCGACGCATCTGGTCTATTTCAACGGACTGCCCACAGGTGACCACACCGCATTGATCGTCAAGGGTGCAACGCATGAATTCTTCGCCGGAAATCAGCCCGGGAACGACGAAGTCACGGCGATGGTGGAGGATTTTCTGCTTAGCCGGGTGCTTGGCGATGCTGCCGCCAATGCGCGCTTTGATGCCTCCGCCAATAGCGCTCTGATCACGATCAAGCGGCGCTGAGCGCCGCAATCGCGCGCCGACGACACCGGTTCCATCCGGTCAGACCATACGCCAGCGACAAGGCCGGGCGGTGATGCGCATACACCGCCGCCTGGCCCTGCTGCCCATTCAGAAGCTGACCGCGCGCGCGTTGCTGGCATTGTGCCCGCCGTTGCGGGTCAGCACTTCGCGGATGCGGTCTTCGTCGACGCCGATGTCCTCGACCGTCACCACCACGCCGCCATCCTTGATGCGGTCGTTGTAGTAGGTCGCGTCCTCCTCGCTGACGCCGTGCTTGGTGAGGGTTTCGTTGAGCGTCCCGCCAATCGCACCGATCACCGCGCCGACACCCATCGCGCCCGGGACAGCCGCAGACGCAATCGCACCTGCCGCCACCAGCGGACCGACACCCGGGATCGCCAGCGCCGCAACGCCGAGGCCCGCGCCGAGCGCGCCGCCGCCGAGAATGCCGCGCAGCACATTGGTGTGGTCCTCGTCGGTCACTTCGCCGTCACCGCTCGTGGCGGTGGTGGTGCCCTTGTGGTGGGCGATGACCGACAGATCATTGTCGCTCAGCCCGAGCGAGCGCAGATCGCTGACAGCACGCTCCGCCTCGGCGTGGCTGTCGAAAATCGCTGATACCTTGGACATGTATGTTCTCCTGCTGGATGGAGCGTCCGGATTGTTACGCCGGATCGCGTGGCCACTCCTCGCAGGTGTTGGCATGGGACGGCGCTGACATGGGTGGCTGTCCTGCCGCCCTGTGGCCGATAATTCGGTCAGCTTGTCGCGCGCGTCTTTTCCGCCACCCGCCGCAAGGCGTTGACGTAGACCTCGGGGGCCTGCGCGCCGGGGATCAGGAACTTGTTCTCGACGATCATCGCGGGCACGCCGGAGATGTTCATGTCCCACGCCTGCGCCTCTTCGGCGAGGACGCGGGCTTCGATGTCGGTATCGTCCAGCGCCGTCTTGGCCGCCGCGCGGTGGAGGCCGACGTTGGCGGCAATATCGAGCAGCACGTCGCGGTCGGACAGGTTCCGGCGCTCGTTGAAATGCGCGCGGAACAGCGCGAGCTTCAGCGCGGTCTGCACCTCGGGCCCGGCATGCTCCAGCGCGAAGGTCAGCAGCTTGTGGCAGTCGCGGGTGTTCCACATCATCGCCGGGGGCGCTTCGCCCTCACCCTCGTAGGACAGCGACACGCCCGCCCCTTCCGCGATGACCTTCATCTGGCCGCGCAGCTTCGCGCCCTCTTCGGCGGGTCGGCGGTATTTGCGCTGGAGATGCGCCTCCTGCTCCTCGCCCTCGTGGGGCATATCGGGGTTCAGCTCGAAGGGCCGCCAACGGATCTCCGCCGCGATCTCGCCTTCAAGTTCGCCCAGCGCCTTGGTCAGCTGGCCGTAGCCGATCAGGCACCACGGGCACATGACATCGGAATAGATGTCGATGGTGAGCTTCTGTTCCGTCACTTGTCGAGCCACCATGTCACGAGGTGATGCGCGATGGCGAAGGGGCGCGGGAAATACAGCAGGTCCGTCCCCGCCTCCCCCGCCGCGCGCGCCGCTTCCAGCTCCTCGCGGGTGAACCAGCGGGCGTCTTCCAGCTCGGTGGTGTCGATGGTCAGTTCCGGATCGTCGCACACGCTGGTGCAGCCGATCATCAGCTGGCTCGGGAAAGGCCACGGCTGGCTGGCGATGTATTTCACATCGCGCACGCGCACGCCCGCTTCCTCGTGGATCTCGCGGGCAACCGCTTCTTCGATGGTCTCGCCCGGTTCGACGAAGCCGGCGAGCGCGGAGTACATCTTGGGCGGGAAGCGCGGCTGGCGGCCCAAGAGCAGGCGGCCCTCATGCTCAACGAGCATGATCGTCACCGGATCGGTGCGCGGGAAGTGGTCCGCGCCGCAGCCGTCGCAATGCCGCTGCCAGCCGCCCTTGACGAGCTTGGTCGCCCCGCCGCAGCGCGCGCAGAAGCGGTGCCGCGCGTGCCAGTCGGCAAGGCTGCGCGCCCCGCCGTAGATCGCGAGATCGGGCGGTGAGAGCTGGGTCATCAGCTGCCACGCCCTCGGCATGGCATAGGCAGGGCCGTCCGCGCCCTCGCCCGGCACGGGAGCGAAATGCGCCTTGCCGTCCATCATCCCGAGGAACACCAGCTCGGCATTCTCTGCCACATCGGCGAGGCTGCCCCACACGAGGCCGCCCTGGTCGTCCACGCCCGGCAGCAGCCCGTCGAGCAGCAGCACGCGGGCGCGCCAGTTCATCAGCTCGCCCAGCGCCGCGTCGTCCACCCGGATGTGATCGGCGCGGTCGAGCGGCGAGCCTGCGAAGGCCATCGCCGTTTCAGGCGCAGCAGGGGCGTGCATCAGGCGGCCTTCTTCTTGGCGCGCATCGCGGCCAGATCCTTGTCGAGCGCGGCGAGGAATTCGTCGCGGATCGGGTAAGCTTCGGCCGGCATATACTGGGTCCACAGACCGGTGCGCAGCTTGAGGTCGAAGTCGATCGCGCCGAGTGTGCCTGCCGCCCCGCCCCAGCCGTAGGTCGAGCCGGTGGAACGGCCGCCCGCGCCGTGGCCCTCGCCATCGACATAGGTGCCCTTGGTGTCGACGCCCGCGGGAATGAGGTTCGACGTGCCGACCCGCACCGCTTCCTCGCTCATCACGAACTTGCCGTCGATGGTGCCGTAGCCGAGCAGCATGCGCAGGAAGCGGTCATAGTCCTTGGGGCTGGACACCAGCCCGCCGCCGCCGTTCTTGACCGTCGGCGCGTCGAGGAAGACCGAGGCTGCGCCCGGGTCAATCGGGAAGGCATTGCCGCCGACGATGCCGTAATTGTCGGTGAGGCGTCCGGCTTCGCTGGCGGGGACCTGGAACCACGTGCTGTCCATGCCGCAAGGCTCGAAGATGCGCTTCTTGAGGAAAGCCTCGAACTCCATGCCGCTCACCACCTCGATCACCCGGCCGAGCAGGTCGAGCCCGCAGGAATAGCTCCACTTGGTCGCGGGCTGGTACATCAGCGGCAGCTCGGCGAGGCGGTCGGCGAAGTCTGCAAGGCTCGGGGCCGGAGTGACCTTGGGGAAGCCCGGGATCGGCATCCGGCTGACTGGCGCACCGACGAGGCCTGCCTCGTTATAGGCCCCTAGCAAGGGCCCCTTGCTGACGATCTGGTAGCCGAGCCCTGCGGTGTGGGTCAGCAGCATCCGGATGGTGATCGGCTTGTCTGCAGGAACGGTCGCGTCGAGCGAGCCTGCGGGATCGACCAACACCCGCATATCGCGGAAGGCGGGCAGGATTTCGTGCACCGGCTGGTCGAGGCCGAGCTTGTTCTCGTCGATCAGGATCATCACCGCCATGCCGGTGATCGGCTTCGACATCGAGTAGATGCGGTAGAGCGAATCCTCGTCCGCCATCATCGGCTTGGCGAGGCTGAGCGTCCCGCCGCCGACGGTATGGGCCATCTTGTCCTGCCCCCAGCCGAAGGTCATCAGCAGGTTGGCGACCTTCTTTTGCGAGACATACTTGTCCGCCAACGCCGCCACGTTCGGCCAGTCCTCGCTCACATCATGCGCAAAGGCCGCGCGGCCGAACGGCAGGCTCGTGAGCATCGCCCCGCCCGCGAACAGCGCGCTGCTGCGGATCAGGGAGCGGCGCGAAATCTGGAACGAGGCGTGGGTGTCGAAAGGCATGAGGCAGAATCTCCGAAACGGACCGGGCGCCTGTCTGCGGCAGGCCGCCCGTCTGGTCAATCGGGCGGCGGCAAGCCATCTTGATAGGCAGGGGTGTGTTGCCTATATAGGACACATGCTCAACGTGCTCGCTTTTCTCGTAGGCCTTGTCAGCCTCGTCATCGTCATCCCCGCGCAGATCCCGTTTCTGGGGGCGCTCAACTGGCTGGCTTTGCCGCTGGTGGTGGTCGGCGTGATCCTCGGCGCGCTGTCGTCGAAGAATGGCGGGCGCAATTTCTGCCTGATCGTTCTGCTGATCGCGGCCCTGCGTCTGACGCTGGGCGGCGGCGTCTTCTAACCAGCGACCGCCAGCGCGGCGGCCTTGGCGAAGAGGGTCGCCAGCCCCGCCTCGCCGATCCGCGCCACCGGCCACCACTGGCCTTCGCCTTCGGGCTGCGCTTCGGTCTCCAAGGCACGCACCTCGAGAGTGAGGTGGGCATGGGTGAACCCGTGCCGCACCGCGCCGCAGCTTCGCCAAGCGCCCTCGAGCGGCACCTTGCCCGAGCCATCGGCCCGCGCGGTCCAGCCGTCATCGGGCAATGCGCGCATCCCGCCGAGCATTCCGGTGCCGGGGCGGGTGACGAGCCACACCTCCGCGCCGCCGCCCCGCGTGATCCAGAAGGCCGTCCCCCGACGCTCGGGCACCGCATTCTTGGCGGGCTTGACCGGCAGGCGCTCGGGTTCGCCCTGCTTGCGCCCCTCGCAGGCATCGGAGAGCGGACAGAGCAGGCAGCGCGGCGCTCTGGTGGTGCAGATGTGCGAGCCCAAGTCCATCATCGCCTGCGCAAAGTCGCCCGAGCGCACCTCCGGCGTGATCGTATCGGCGGCAGCGCGGATCGCTTTCCGCGCCCCCGGTAGCGGCGCGTCGATCGCAAAGAGCCGCGCCACCACCCGCTCGACATTGGCATCGACCACCACCGCGCGCTGCCCGAAGGCGATCGCGGCGATGGCGGCGGCGGTGTAGTCGCCAAGGCCGGGGAGCTTGCGCAACTCCACCTCGGTCGCAGGAAAGCCGCCCAACTCCGCCACAGCAGCCGCGCATTTCACAAGGTTGCGGGCCCGCGAGTAGTAGCCCAGACCCGCCCATGCCGCCATGACGTCATCATTGCTCGCGGCGGCAAGCGCGGTGACGCTGGGCCACGTGGCGGTGAACTTGGCGAAATAGGGCTTCACCGCCGCCACCGTGGTCTGCTGGAGCATCACCTCGGAAAGCCATACGCGGTAGGGCCAGTCGGCGTCCTCCGGCAGCGGCGCACCCGGGGGCACGCGCCACGGCAGGTCGCGGGCGTGCGTGTCATACCATGCGAGCAGGGAAGCGGAGATGCTGGCGGTCACGCGCGGCCTATGGCATGGCTGCGCCGACCATGGGAAGCGACAAGCCTAAAACCCCCAAACCTTACACCCGCCCACGCGGCAAGGGCGCCCGCGCCATCGGCGATCTCATGCCCGAGATCGGACGCACCGCCTTCCGCCGCTTCGGCTTCGTGCAGTCCTCGGTCGTCACCCGCTGGCCCGAGATCGTCGGCCCGCGCCACGCCCGCGTGTGCAGCCCCGAGGCGATCCGCTTTCCCCCCGGCGAGAAGGCGGAAGGCATCCTCCAGCTCGTCGTCCTGCCCGCCCATGCCCCGCTGATCGAGCAGGTGATCCCCGAGATCATCGACCGGGTGAACCGCTTCTTCGGCTACAAGGCCGTCGCCCGCGTGAAGCTGCGCCAAGGCGTGGTTACGCCGCCGGTGGACGACCGCCCCGCCAAGCCGCCCCCGTCGCTCAAGCCGATCCCGCTGGAACTCGGCGACAGCTTGCGCGATATCGGCGATCCGGAACTGCGCACCGTGCTAGAATCTCTGGCGCGCAGCCTCACCAACAGTGAAACCCCGACCCAATCGGAAGACGACACGTGATGATGAAGCCCCTCCTCCTTGCCGCAGTCACCCTGATGCTCGCCGCCGGTGCCGCCACCGCGCAGCAGGCCCCCAAGCCCAAGCCATCGGGCCAGGACCTTACCCGCCCCGGCAGCAGCTTCGTGCCGCAGGAAAACCCCGGCAACTGGGGGAGCACCGTTACCCGCACCGAACGCGGGTTCGTGATCGGCAATCCTGCTGCCAAGGAGAAGCTGATCGAGTTCATCAGCTACACCTGCCCGCACTGCGCCGACTTTGCCGCGCGCGGCGAGCCGCCGCTCGAGATCGTGCTGCTCCAGCCGGGCAAGATGACCCTCGAAGTGCGCTCGCGCCTGCGCAACGGGCTCGACATCACCGCGACCCTGCTCGCCCAGTGCGGCGATCCGGCCGGGTTCAAGGCCCGCCATCAGGCGCTGATGATCAATCAGGCGATCTGGCTCGGCAAGGCGCGCAATGCGCCCACCTCCCAGCAGGAAATCTGGAACCGCGCCGACAAGGCCGGACGGATGAACGCCGCCAATGCACTGGGCCTCACCGCGATGCTGGTGGAGCGCGGGGAGTCCAGGGCCAAGCTCGATGCCTGCGTTTCGGACGATGCCGCCGCCCGGAAGCTGATCGCCATCGACGAGGCCGACGGCACCGAATTCGGCGTCAACAGCACGCCCAGCTTCGCGCTCGACGGCAAGCTTCTTGCCGATGTGCACGACTGGATTGCGCTCTACCCCGTGCTCTCCGCCAAGTTCGCCCCTCTGGGCAGCTGACCTGCCGCGAATTGTTCACAGCCCGCAACGCGGCGCTTGCTGCAAGGGCGCGTGAGCGGCTATCTTTCACGCCTTCATCTTGCCGAGGATTGCCCCCCGATGACCAAGACCCGCCTGCTCTCGCTTCCCCTGATCGTGCTCGCGCCGCTGATGCTGGCCGCCTGCGGTGACGATGCCACGCCCGAGGGCAGCGCGCCTGCGGGCGAGGCGCTCCCCGCCATCGCTGCCCCGGCGGGCCAGAGCTGGCTCGATACCGTCTCGATCACGCCCGAAAGCGGCTATCAGGTCGGAAACCCCGAAGCGCCCCTGAAGCTGGTCGAGTACGCCTCGCACACCTGCTCGCACTGCGCGGACTTTGCCAAGACCGGCAAGGAGCCGCTCAAGAGCAAGTACGTCGCCAGCGGCGTGGTCAGCTTCGAGCAGCGCGAAACCTTCCTCAATCCCTTCGACCTCGTGATCGCGGGCCTTGCCCAGTGCGGCACCAAGGAACAGTTCCACCCGCTCTCCGATCAGGTGTGGGGCAATCTCGAAAGCGTCTTCGCCGGACTTCAGGGCAACCCGCAGGCAGTGCAGGCGGCGAGCGCGCTTCCCACCAACCAGCGCTTCGCCGCGATCGCCAAGGCGACCGGCATGCTCGACTTCTTCGCAGCGCGCGGCGTGAGCGAGGATCAGGGCATCACCTGCCTCACCGATGCCGCCAAGATGGAGGCGCTGGTGAAGTCGACCGAGGCGAACAACGCCAAGGACCAGATTCAGGGCACGCCGACCTTCTTCCTCAACGGTAAGAAGCTCGAAGGGACGACCTGGGAAATGATCGAACCCCAGCTCCAGCGCGCCGGCGCGCGCTGAGGCTGAGGGGCGGGGGCGCACCGACAATCCGATGCAGATCCACCGGCTCAAGCTCAGCGGGTTCAAGAGCTTCGTCGAGCCGGCGGAACTGCGTATCGAGCCCGGGCTAACCGGCGTCGTCGGCCCCAACGGGTGCGGCAAATCCAATCTGCTTGAAGCGATCCGCTGGGTGATGGGGGAGACCTCGGCCAAGTCGATGCGCTCGGGCGGGATGGAGGACGTGATCTTCGCGGGCACCTCGACAAGGCCGCCGCGCGACTTTGCCGAAGTTGTGCTCCACGCCGAGGACAATAACGCCGAGGAGCTGGTTGTCACCCGACGGATCGAGCGCGGGGCGGGTTCTGCCTACCGCGTGAACGGGCGCGATGTGCGGGCCAAAGATGTGGCGCTGACCTTCGCCGATGCCGCGACAGGCGCGCATTCTCCGGCGCTCGTCTCGCAGGGCAAGATCGCGCAGGTGATCGCGGCGAAGCCCGCCGAGCGTCGCGCGATGCTGGAAGAGGCGGCGGGGATCGCGGGGCTGCACGTCCGGCGCAAGGATGCCGAGGGCAAGCTGCGGGCTGCGGAGGCGAACCTTTCCCGTCTCGAAGACCTGATGGCGGGGCTCGACGCGCAGATCGCCTCGTTGAAGCGGCAGGCCAAGCAGGCGGAGCGTTACACCGAACTCACCAAGTCGATTCAGGCCGCGGAAGCGCGGTTGCTGTTCGCCCGCTGGCGCGAGGCGGCGGCGGCGGCGAAGGCCGCGCGGGCTGCTGCCGAGATGGCCGAGGCCAAGGTCGCCGAGGCGCAGGGTCTCGTCGAGGTGGCGCAGAAGGAACAGGCGGAGGCCGCCCACGCGCTCGCAGAAGCCCGCGACGAGCTCGCCGATCGCCGCGACGATGCCAGCGCCCATGGCCACCGCATGGCTGCGCTGGCCGAGAAGCTGGAGGCTGCCGAGACGCGCCTCGCCGACCTCGCCCGCCAGCGGACGCGGCTCGAGGAGGATCGCTCCGATGCCGACCGGTTGACCGGCGCGGCGGTCGAGGCTTTGGCGCGGCTCACGGACGAAGTCGCTGCCAGCCGCGAGGCCGTCAGCGCCGCCGCCGCCGCGCGCCCGGTGCTCGCCGAAAAGGCCGAGGACAAGGAACGCGCCAGCCGCGCCGCCGAACTCGCTCTAGCCAAAGCGACCGCCGATCAGGCCGGGGTCGAGGCCGAATGGCGCGTCGCCGAAGCTGCGGTCGAGCAGGCGCAGAGCCGCCTCGCCCGTATCGAGGCCGAAGCCGCCCGCATCGCCCGCACCCGCGCCGAACTGGCGGCGAGCGGCGATCCGGAGGCCGACGTCATCGCCGCACGCGAGGCGTCCGAAGAGGCCGCCGGGGAAGTCACGCGTCTGCGCAGCAAGCTCGCTGCCGATCAGGCCCGCAAGGCCGACTTGCAGACTGCCCGCGACGAGGCCGCGTCTGCCCTCGCCGCCGCCCGCGCCGAACTCGCCGGGATCGAGCGCGAGCACACCGCCCTCGCCCGCGACCGCGACGCCCGCACCAAGCGCGAGGCCGGGCGGCAGGGCATGGCGACCCCGCTCGACCGCGTGACGGTCGCCCCCGGCTACGAACGCGCGCTCGCCGCGGTGCTGGGGCGTGACGGCAAATCGCCCCTCGGCGCTCCGGCTGCCGCGCAGGACGGGCGCTTCTGGACGGGAGCCTCGGCTCCGAAGCCGGTCGCCGACAGCCTGCTTTCCCGCCTCTCCGCCTGCCCCGACGAACTCGCCGCCCGCCTCGCGCTGGTCCACTGCGTCGAGGCGGACGATGGCCGCGCGCTCGGCCCGGGCGAATGGCTCGTGACCCGCGCCGGGCACTTGCGCCGCTGGGACGGCTTCGTCGCCCGCGGCGAAGGCGCCGCCGAAGCCGCACAGCTCGAAGCCGCCAACCGCTTCGCCGAACTCGAAGCCGCCCTGCCCCCTTTGCGCGACGCCGCTACCCGCGCAGAGGCCAAAGACAAGGCGGTCCGCGAGGAATTGGCTGCGCTCCAGACCGCCCTCGTCGCTCAGGAACGCGGCATCGCCGCAGCCATCGAGGCCGAGCGCCACGCGCTACGCCGCCTCGATCAGGCCGAAGCCGCCAAGGAGCGGCTCGCCGCCCGCCTCGCCGAACTCGCGGCCAGCGCGGGGGACGTCGAAAGCCAGATCGCCGCCGCCAAAGGCGAGGTCGACACCGCCCGCGCCGCCCGTGAACGCCTCCCCGCCCGCGACGCCGGACGCGCCGCTCTGGAGGCCGCGCAGGCCAAGAACGCCGCCGCCCGCGCTGGGGTGCAGACCGCGCTTGCCGAACTTGCCGCGCAGGACCAAGCCCTCGCCGTCGCCCGCGAGCGGCTCGCGGCCCAGTCAGCCGACCACGCCGGATGGCAGGCCCGCGCCTCGGATGCCGAGCGGCGCATGGCCGAAACCGCGCGCCGCCTCGCCGAGATCGCCGAGGACCACGCCATCCACGCCGCCAAGCCCGCCGCACTCTCTGCCGAGATCGAAGCGGGCGAAGGCACCCGCACAAGGCTTGCAGCCGAACTCGCCGCTGCCGATGCGGTGATGCGCGAGGCCGACGCCCGCCAGCGTGCCGCCGATGCGACGCTGGCGCAGGTCACCGAAGTGCTCGCCCAGGCCCGCGAAAGCCGCGCCAGCCTCGTCGCCCGCGCCGAGAACGAGGAACTGCGCCGTGCCGAAATGGGCCGCATCTCGGGCGAGCGTTTCCAGTGCCCGCCCCCGCTGCTGCCCGACCGCTTCGGCTTCACCGAAGACTCGCTGGCAGCAGCCGCGGAGGAATCCGCCGAGCTTGAAAAGCTCACCGCCGCGCGCGAACGCATCGGCCCGGTGAACCTCGTGGCCGCCGACGAACTCGCCCGCATCGAGACCGAGCACGGCTCAAGCGCCGAGGAACAGGCCGAACTCGTCGAGGCCATCGCCCGGCTGCGTGGCTCGATCGGCAGCCTCAACCGCGAGGGCCGCGAGCGCCTGCGCGCGGCCTTCGAGGCGGTGGACGGACACTTCCGCGTGCTCTTCACCCGCCTGTTCGAGGGCGGCGCTGCGCACCTCGCGCTGGTCGACAGCGACGATCCCTTGGAAGCGGGGCTCGAAATCTACGCCCAGCCGCCGGGCAAGCGGTTGCAGTCACTCTCGCTGCTGTCGGGCGGCGAGCAGGCGCTCACCGCGACCGCGCTGATCTTCGCGCTGTTCCTCACCAATCCGGCTCCGATCTGCGTGCTCGACGAAGTCGACGCGCCCTTGGACGACGCCAACGTCGAACGCTTCTGCGACCTGCTCGACTCGATGGTCCGCACCACCACCACGCGCTACCTGATCGTCACCCACAATGCGGTGACGATGAGCCGGATGCACCGCTTGTTCGGGGTGACGATGGCGGAAAAAGGCGTCTCACGCCTCGTCAGCGTCGATCTGGGTGAGGCAGCGCTGCTGGCGGCGGAGTAAGGCCTAGGCCTGAAGCGCAGCCGCCAGTTTGGCGCGGACGGCCTTCAGCCCCGCGATCACCTCGGTGATGTCAGGGCCTTCGGAAACCATAAGCCGCACGCCCGGCGTCTCGGCATCCGGGGCATCGGCGCGCCGGTCGCCGACGCGGCGCTCTTCACCACGGCGGTCGAGCGGGGACTTGGCGGCGGAGCGCAGCACGGCTTCGGCACCTTTGAGGGTATAGCCCTCGCGATTGACCAGCCGGTCGATGCTCTTGACCAGCTCGATATCGGCGGGGCGGTAGTAGCGACGCCCGCCGCTGCGCTTCAATGGCTTGAGCAACGGGAATTGCGCTTCCCAATAACGCAGCACATGGGAGCGGATGCCCAGCGCCTCGCTGACTTCGCCGATGGTGCGCAGCGCGCCCTCGTCCTTGCCGTCACCGAATGCGGTCATCACGCCTCACCTTTGCTGCATCAGCCCTTGGCGATGCGTTCCTTGAGCAGTTGGCTCGCGCGGAAAGTCATCACCCGGCGCGGCGTGATCGGCACTTCGATCCCGGTCTTGGGATTGCGGCCAACCCGCTCGTTCTTGTCGCGCAGCACGAAGCTTCCGAAGCCCGAAATCTTCACATTCTCGCCGTGGGCAAGAGCATCGCTCATCTTGCCGAGGATCGACTCGACCAGATCGAGAGACTCCGCCCGGCTGAAACCCATCTTGCGATTGATGGTCTCTGCCAGATCGGCGCGGGTCAAAGTGCCAACCGAACGCATCATCCGAAATCTCCTCAACGGCGCGACCCGAAAGATTGTCGGTGGTTTACGGGATTTCTGGCGCAATAGCAAAGCGATGCCGGGGGTTCCGGTGAATTTTCCGCAATTGTGTTAGGGATAGGGACACCTTGCCCCTTACCGGTCACATCCGGATCAGGCTTGCGCCCCAGGTGAAACCACCGCCCATCGCCTCGAGCATCACCAGATCGCCCGGCTTGATCCGCCCGTCCTTGCGCGCCACGTCGAGCGCGAGCGGCACCGAGGCAGCCGAGGTGTTGGCGTGGCGATCAACGGTGACGATGACTTTTCCGGGGGCGATGCCGAGCTTCTTTGCGGTCGCATCGAGGATCCGGGCATTGGCCTGATGGGGCACGATCCAGTCGATATCGGACGCCGAAAAGCCCGTGTCCACAAGCACTTCCTTGAGAACGTCGGACAGGTTCACGACCGCGTGGCGGAACACTTCCTGCCCGCGCATCCGCAGGTGGCCTACGGTCTGCGTGGTCGAGGGGCCGCCATCGACATAGAGCAGTTCGTGCTTGTCGCCGTCGGCATGGAGGCGCGTGCCGATGATCCCGGGGGCCTCATCGCCCACTGTGTCAGCCGATGGCGCTTCGAGCACCAGGGCACCCGCTCCGTCGCCGAACAGCACGCAGGTGGTGCGGTCTCCCCAATCGAGGATGCGGCTGAAGGTTTCCGCCCCGATCACCAATGCGCGCTTGGCCATGCCGGTGCGCAGCAGCGAATCGGCGGTGGCGAGCGCGTAGAGGAAGCCCGAGCAGACCGCGGCGACATCGAAGGCGACGCCGCCCTGGCAGCCCAATGCGGCCTGCACCTTGGTGGCTGTGGCGGGGAAGGTGTTGTCGGGTGTGGCCGTGGCGAGCACGATCAGGCCGATCGACGAGGCCTCGATCCCCGCATCCGCAATCGCAGCGCGCGCTGCGGCAATCGCGAGGGTGGCGGTGGTTTCGTCAGCTTCGGCGATATGGCGCTGGCGGATGCCGGTGCGCGCGACGATCCATTCGTCCGAGGTGTCGACCCGCTCGGCAAGCTCTGCATTGGTCACGATCCGGCGGGGCAGCGCCGAACCCGTTCCGAGCACGCGCGATCCGATCACGCGGTTGGCTCGCTATCGCTTGCAGCAGGCTCGGGAGCGGCTGCGGCGGCGGGACGCGTGTTGCGGCCCAAGGCCTTTTCGCCAAGCTGCGAAAGGTCTTCGGCGATCCGCTGCGTCAGCTTGTTCTCGAGCAGGCGTGCGGTCACCGCAACGGCATGGGCGACGCCCTTGGCATTGGCGCTGCCGTGGCTCTTCACCACCACGCCGTTGAGGCCAAGGAAGACCGCGCCGTTGTGGTTGTTGGGGTCGAGATGGTGCTTCAGCAGTTCGGTCGCAGGGCGCGAGACGAGGAAGCCGATCTTGGAGCGCAGCGAAGACGTAAAGGCCTGACGCAACAGGTCGGTCACGAAGCGCGCCGAGCCCTCGATAGCCTTCAGCGCGATGTTGCCCGAGAAGCCGTCGGTGACGACCACGTGGGTCTCGCCGCGGTTGATCTTGTCGCTCTCGACGAAGCCGTCGAATTGCAGCGCGAGGCCACCGTCGGCCGAGGCTGCGATCAGCATCGCGGCCGCATCGCGCAGCTCTTCGGTGCCCTTGATCTCTTCGGTGCCGATGTTGAGGAGGCGCACCACGGGGCGCTCGAAGCCGTTGACGATCCGCGAGTAAGCCGCGCCCATCACGGCGTATTGTACGAGGTTGCGCGCGTCCGCCTCGGTGTTGGCGCCCAGATCGAGCATCACCACGTCATGCGCCTGCAAGGTCGGCATGATCGCGGCGAGCGCGGGGCGGTCGATACCGGGCATGGTCCGCAGCGCGAGCTTGCTCATCGCCATCAGCGCGCCGGTGTTGCCTGCGCTGACCGCGGCGCCGGCGTCGCCGGTCTTCACCGCGTTGACGGCAAGGCCCATCGAGGTGGTCTTGGCGCGGCGGATCGCCTTGCTGGGCAGCTCGTCGCCGCCCACCACATCGTCGCAATGGAGGATTTCGGAGGCCGCCCGCAGGTTCGGGTGGTTTTCCAGTGCAGCCTCGATCCGCTTGCCGTCACCGACCAGCAGGAACTTGAACTTGTCGTGATCACGGCGCGCAAGGGCGGCGCCTTCGACCATGACGCGCACGCCTTCATCGCCGCCCATCGCATCGACAGCGATACGCGGGAGGTTCATCGTGCGATACTCCGGTCTAGGGTGAAGGCCACCGGCAATCAGCCGACGGCGACGACCTGACGCCCGTTATAGTGGCCGCAGTGGCCGCAGATGTTGTGCGGACGCTTCAGTTCGCCACAGTTGTTGCACTCACCGAAGGCTTCGACCCGAAGCGAATCGTGCGAGCGACGCATGCCGCGACGTGAAGGCGATGTTTTCCTCTTGGGGACAGCCATGGTGGCACCATTTCCTCAAATAAATACGTTTGTTCGCGCCACCGGCGCCATGATTCTCGAAGGCCGCCCTTACGGCAAGGATGACGCACGCACAAGCCGAAGCCTAGCGAGGTTTCCTTGGCCAGCAGTGGCGGGAAGGCGCGCGCTATAGCTGAAATTTCGTGCGTTGCAAGCAATGCAGGCTCGCCCTAGCACGGGGGCCTATCAACGAGGGGATCTCAAACATGACCGTGCTTCCTGTAACGCTCGCCGCCGCGGCGGCTGCTGCCGTGCTCAACATCTGGCTGGGGATCCGCATCGGCGCGCTGCGCACCGCGCTCCAGATCAGCATCGGCGACGGCGGGAGCGAGCCGCTCCAGCGCCGGATGCGTGCGCAGCTCAACTATGTCGAGAACACCGCCTTCGTGCTGGTGCTGATCGCCGCCATCGAGCTCGCCGGGCGGGGCAGCTGGTGGCTGGCCTACGTGGCGGCGGCCTACTTCCTCGCCCGCGTGGCGCATGGCTTCGGCATGGACGGCGGCAAGTTCAAGGTGGGCCGGATGATTGGCACGATCGTGACGATGCTGGTGCAGCTTGGCCTTGCCATCGTGGCGATCCTGATCGTGATGGGCGTTCTCTAGATCCGTTCGAGCGGCTGGAACGGCGGCGCGGGAAGGTGGGCGCGGATCGCGTCGCCCGCCCGCACCGTCCCGCCTGCCAGCACGATGCTCATCACCCCCGATTTGCGCACCAGTGTGCCGTCGAGGCGCTTGTCGAGCACTGCGTTTAGCAGTCCGGGCTGAAAGGCCTCGATCTGGCTGCAGGGGTTGCGCAGGCCAGTGACCTCCAGCCGCACGGTATCGCCGATCGCCAGCACTGTGCCGCGCGGGAGGCCGAGGAGGTCGATCCCTGCGGTGGTGATATTCTCGCCGAGGTCGCCGAGGCTGACAGTGAAGCCCTGTTGCGCGACCTCGTCAAACAGCTCGGCGTGGATCAGGTGCACCTGTCTGAGGTTGGGCGCAGCCGGATCGGCCCTCACCCGCGAGCGGTGCTTTACCGTGGTCCCCGCATGGGCATCGCCCTCGACACCGAGCCCTTCGAGGATGGTGATCGCCTCGACCACCTCCTTGGAAAAGCGGTGGCCCGCGTCCCGCGCTACGGCGATGACGCAGCCCTCCATCACGCTCAGCTCAGCGCGTAGTCGCTGACGAAGGCGTTGGTCTTGCGCTCGCGCCCGAAGGTGCTCGTGCCGCCGTGGCCGGGGATGAACATCACATCCTCGCCGAGCGGCCAGAGGCGCTGGGTGATGCTGTCGATCAGGTCCTGATGGTTGCCGCGCGGGAAGTCCGTGCGCCCGATCGAGCCCTGGAACAGCACATCGCCGACGATCGCGAAGCGGCTCGGCTCGTGGAAGAACACCACGTGGCCGGGCGTGTGGCCGGGGCAGTGGATCACGTCGAGCGTCAACTCGCCCACCGTCACCGTGTCGCCATGCTTGAGCCAGCGGGTCGGGGTGAAGCTCTTTGCGACCATCCCCCAGCGCGGGCCGTCATCGTCCAACTGGTCGATCCAGAAGCGGTCGTCCTCGTGCGGGCCTTCGATCTCAAGGCCCAGCTCCTCGGCGAGCATCCCCGCCTGCCCGCAATGGTCGAGATGCCCGTGGGTGACGAGCAGTTTTTCGAGTGTGACGCCCGCCTTGGCGACGCCCTCTTTCAGCTTGTCGAGATCCCCGCCCGGATCGACCAGCGCGCCTTTCATTGTCTTGGTGCACCAGATCAGCGAGCAGTTCTGCTGGAGCGGCGTCACGGGGATAATCGCGGCGCGCATGGGTACGCTTTGGGGGGGCGTGGGCTTTGGGGTGTCGGTCATGAGTGCAAAGATAGTCTGCGCGGCCAGACTGGCAAGCCACGCAGTCTTAACGACTACCGGCTAACGTCGACCGGCTATTCAGGAGGTGCGTGATGTTTGGCAGGAAAATGACCCAAGAGCCGGCGTCCGGCCCCTTGCGCGAAATGCTCGACCTTGAGAGCGCGGACGACATTGCATGGGTCAAGCAGACCGGCGATCCGCTGATCTGGCACTGCACCGCGCTCTCGATCCTGCTGTTTCGCGATGACAGTCAGGATTTCCTTGCGTGGCTGGTTGAGCAAGAGCGCATGGACCGCGTGACCGCTCTGACGATCTTCCTCGCGCAGTCGAATGGGAAAAACCGGCTTACGGACGGGGTACTGCCCCCGGACGAGATGCCCGAGCCGTATCGATCCAAGCATCGCAGGCTCAATCACGCGATCGACCGCCTGTGCGAACTCGATGCTCAGAGGTCTTGGCCGGAACATGGCATAGGCCTCAACGATAGTTGGGACAAGGAACGCCAGGATCTGCTCGTCGAACTCGGCGGCGACCCCCGGTTTCCGCGCAACCTCTTTGCCCGGCCGATCCCGCCGCAGGCCGCCAAAATGCCCTATTCCGATATTGGCGAAGGGGATCTCGTGTCCGAGGGCTTCATTCGCGAAAACATGCCCTATCTGCTGGATTGACGGGAGGCGCGGCTATATCCGCCCCCCCTTCCACACAACCCGGCCAACGATCTCGACCTCCTCCGCAGCCACCTCGACCGGCGGGTAGGCGAAGTTCTGCGAGAGCAGCGCCACCCGCCCCGGCCCGGCGCTGGCGATACGTTTCACCATAAGCGTGTCGCCGAGGCGCACCACGTGGATGCCATCGCGGAACGGGCGGGGGCTTCGGTCGACGAGGATCTCGTCGCCGTCGTTGAGCAGCGGCTCCATCGAGTCCCCCTCGACCCGGATCGCCGATAGACTGGCACGGGCGAGGCCCTGCTCCTCCAGCCAGCGGCGCGAGAAACGGAAGGTGTCGAAGGCTTCCTCGCCGCCCGCAAAGCGCCCTGGCCCTGCTGACGCGCCGAGGTCGAGGCGCGGCACATCCACCCATTCGCCCGAGTCGCTCTGCCCTAGGGGCTTTACGTAGGAATTTTCCCGTGCCTCGCGCAGTTCCTCCTCCCCTACCCCGAGAAAGCGCGCCAGCGTCGCGCGGTCCTGCTCCTCAAGCTTGCGGGGCGATCCTTTGCGAATGAATTGCTGCAGATAGCTCGCATTGCGCCCGAGCAATTCCGACAAAGCGGCAAGACTCACGCCGCGTTCCTGCGACAATTCGAGCAGCCGCGCCCGGGGTCCGGCGGGGTTCTCACGAGAGGATTGTGCGATTTCCGTCATGGAAACGTCCTACATGAAAGATTTTTCCTAGACAAGTAGGAAATGAGGTGAAACAAAAGTGGAACATCGGGCGATTCGCCTGGTGGAAACAACCAACTAGATCAGCAAAACAGGGACGCAAAACCATGCTGCTTCGGACCATCGAGACCTTCTTGCGCGAGCATACCATGCCCGCCACCAAGTTCGGGCGGCTCGCCGCCCATGACCCGCGCTTCGTGCTCGACCTGCGCATGGGCCGCACGCCCCGCCGCGATACCGAACTGCGCACCCGCGCATGGATGCAGGGCTACGCCGATGGCGCGTCCGCCGAGGTGAGGGAGATGGCCTGATGCTGACCGAAAGCCTTCGCGATCCCTTCGCGCACCTGTTCGCCGATTTCGACCAGATCGAGATCAAATCTGCATCCAGCTACCGCCAGCGCCGCACGCTGTCCGACCGGGTGCGCAGCGCGCTCATGGAGCTGACCGGCGGGCACGGCACGGCGCTCTCGCACCTCGAGACCGCCTGGGCCTCGATCACCTTTGCGGGCACCCGCCACGAGGTTGTGCTGGAGTTCTGCGGACCTGAGGCTGTCGTGGCAGGCGAGGAGCTGATCGAGCGCCTGCCCGATCACGAATTCGCGATCGCCCGCCAGCTGGTCGCCGATGCGACGATCAGCGCGGTCGACCACCGCTTCGGCGCGATGGAGCGGCTGGAGGTGACGGCGGTGCTGTTGTTGCTGGAGGATGGGTAAGGCACGAACCTCGTCATTGCGAGGAGCCGAAGGCGACGCGGCAATCCATCATCGGACAGCCGCCCAAGTCGCGGCGGCGGTTCATGGATTGCTTCGCCTCCGGCTCGCAATGACGAAATCAGGTTCTCCGGATCACCAGATTCCGGATCTCGCTCATGTCCTCCATGGCGAAGCGGATGCCCTCGCGGCCCAGGCCTGAATCCTTCACGCCGCCATAGGGCATGTTGTCGACCCGGTAGCTCGGCACGTCGTTGATGACGACGCCGCCAACCTCCAGCCGGTCCCAGGCGTCGAACATCTGGAACAGGTCGCGGGTGAAAATGCCCGCCTGAAGGCCGAACTTCGAGTTGTTCACCTCCTCCAGCGCTTCATCGAAATGGTTGAAGCGTTGCAGGATGGCGAGCGGGCCGAAGGCTTCCTCGTTCTTGGCCTTGGCATCATCGGGCACGCCTTCGAGCAGCGTGGCCTCCAGCATGTTGCCGCGGCTGAGCCCGCCGCCGCACAGCAGGGTCGCGCCGGCCTCGACCGCCTCGTCGATCCAGCCCTTGAGGCGCTTGGCCTCGCCGTCGGAGATCATCGGGCCGATGAAGGTGGCGCGGTCCTTGGGGTCGCCTGCGATCAGCGTCTTGGTCTTCTCGACCAGCATGCCCTTGAACTGGTCGTAGACCTCGTCGTGGATCAGGATGCGTTGCACCCCGATGCACGACTGGCCCGACTGGTAGAAGGCACCGAAGATCACGCGTTCCAGTGCGTCGGCCAGATCGGCATCCTTGTCGACAATCACCGCCGCATTGCCGCCGAGTTCGAGCACGACCTTCTTCTTGCCCGCCCTGGCCTTGAGGTCCCAGCCCACCGCTGGCGATCCAGTGAAGCTCAGCAGCTTCAGCCGCTCGTCCTGCGTGAACATATCCGCGCCCTCGCGGTGGGCGGGGAGGATGCTGAACGCGCCGTCGGGCAGGATGTCGCACTCGGCGAGCACCTCGCCCATGATGATCGCGCCCAGCGGCGTCTTGGAGGCGGGTTTCATCACGAAGGGGCACCCCATCGCGATGGCGGGCGCGATCTTGTGCGCGGCGAGGTTGAGGGGGAAGTTGAAGGGCGAGATGAAGCTGCACGGCCCGATCGGCACGCGCTTCCACATGCCCTGATAACCCTTGGCGCGCGGAGAAATGTCGAGCGGCTGGACCTCGCCGAAATTGCGCACCGCTTCTTCGGCGGCGATGCGGAAGGTGTCGATGAGGCGGCTGACCTCGCCCTCGCTATCCTTGATCGGCTTGCCCGCCTCTACGCACAGGGCATAGGCGAGCTCGTCGCTACGTTCCTTGAAGCGGCTGACGCAGTGCATCAGCACGTCCTGCTTCTCGTAGGAGGCAAGCCGCGCCATCGGTTCGGCGGCGCGGACGGCACCCGCGGTGCCCTCTTCGATGATATCGGGCGTCGCCATCGCGGTTCGGAACGCGACCTCGCCGGTGTACTTGTCCGTAACCTCCAAGTCGGTGTTCGGCTGCACCGCCTTGTTGTTGAGGTAGAGCGGGTAGGTGTCCTTGAGCTTCACGCGGCTTCTCCAGCGATGGTCGGCGACGATGGTGCCTTAGAGCGCCTTGCTGAGCCGCTTGATATCGTGGTTCAGGATCTGGTCGTTCTCGGTGTAATCGACCGGACAATCGATCAAGTGCACCCCGGGCGTGCTGAGGCAGTGCGCCAGCAGGTCGGTGAGGTGTTCGGCCGAGGTCACGCGGTGCCCCTTCGCGCCGTAGCTCTCGGCATACATCACGAAATCGGGGTTGCCGTAGGTCAGGCCGAAATCGGCAAAGCCCATGTTGGCCTGCTTCCAGCGGATCATCCCGTAGGCATCGTCGCGCAGGATCAGCACGGTGAGGTTGAGGCCTAGGCGCACCGCGGTCTCCATCTCCTGGCTGTTCATCATGAACCCGCCGTCCCCGCAAATCGCCATCACCTTGCGATCGGGATAGAGCATCGAACTCATCATTGCGCTCGGGAGCCCCGCCCCCATCGTCGCCAGCGCATTGTCGAGCAGCACGGTGTTAGGCAGATAGGCGGTGAAGCCGCGCGCGAACCAGATCTTGTAGACCCCGTTGTCGAGGCAGATGATCCCGTCTTCCGGCATCGCGCCGCGCACCTGCGCGACCAGATGCGGCGGGAAGATCGGGAAGCGCGTATCGGCGGCGAGCGGCGCGGTGTGGGCGACCTCGGCAGCGCGGTATTCGAGCATCCGGCGGAAGTCCCACTTGCCCTGCGGCACGATGTCTTCCTTGATCTGGTAGATCGCGTTGGCGATGTCGCCGATCACCTCGATATGCGGGAAATAGACCGGATCGACCTCGGCGGTGCGGGTCGAGACGTGGATGACGGTCGGCCCGCCCGCCTGCATGAAGAAGGGCGGCTTCTCGATGACGTCGTGGCCGATATTGACGATGCAGTCCGCGTCCTGGATCGCGCGGTGCACGAAGTCTCCGGCTGAGAGCGCCGCGCAGCCGAGGAACAGCGGGTGGCGTTCGTCGACCACGCCCTTGCCCATCTGGGTGGTGAGGAAGGGGATGCCGGTCTTGTCGATCAGCTGGCGCAGCATCCGCCCGGTCATCTTCCGGTTGGCGCCCGCCCCGATGACCAATATCGGGGCCTTTGCGCCCTCGATCGCCAGCACCGCCTGACGCACGGCCTTTTCCTCAGCGATAGGACGCCGCGCCAGGCTGGCCGCAATGGGCCGGCTGGTGGTCTGCTCCTCGGCGATGTCCTCGGGGAACTCGAGATGCACCGCGCCCGGCTTTTCCTCCTCGGCCAGACGGATCGCCTCGCGCACGCGGCTCGGGATGTTGTCGGCGCTGGCGAGCTGGTGGGCGTATTTCGTGATCGGGCTCATCATCGCCACGACGTCGAGGATCTGGAAGCGGCCCTGCTTCGATTTCTTGATCGGCTTCTGGCCGGTGATCGCCAGCGTGGGCATCCCGCCGAGCTGCGAATAGGCCACCGCCGTCACCATATTGGTCGCGCCCGGGCCGAGCGTGGCGAGGAACACGCCGGTCTTGCCGGTGTGGCGGCCATAGGTCGCGGCCATGAAGCCTGCGCCCTGTTCGTGGCGGGTGAGGATCAGCTTGATCTTGTCGGACTTCGATAGGCTCTCGAGGAAGTCGAGGTTCTCCTCGCCCGGCACGCCGAAGATGTATTCGACGCTCTCGGCCTCGAGGCACTCGATGAACAGGTCCGATGCCTTCTTGCTGTCGCTCATGCTTGCAATCCCCCTTGCCGATGATCCGGCGGAGCCCCCGCTCCCGCTTGCACCGCCCCCCGGCGGCTACAGCAAGCGTGTGACGGCCCGGTGATGGACCCTCTCGGCGGAGGAGTATTGCAGAAAAGCGCCAAGCCGCAAACGGCGTGCGCGATTCAGTAGCCGAGGCGCGGGTCGAAGATCGGCGCGACCGGCTCGCCCTTGAGGTATTTGGCTAGGTTGTCGAGGAACCGGTCAGCGGAGCGCAGGAACATCTTGTCCTGCGCCCGGCCCGACAGGTGCATCGTGATATGCGCGTTCGGCAGCGACCACAGCGGGTTGTCGGCGGGCAGCGGTTCGGGCGTGGTCACGTCGAGGAAGGCCGCCCCGATGGACTTTTTGATGAGCGCCTCCACCAGCGCCGGCTGGTCGATCACCGCGCCGCGCGCGATGTTGACGATCACCGCGTCGGATTTCATCGCCGCCAGTTCATCCGCCCCGATCATCCCGTCGGTCTCGGGCGTGGCGGGCACGGCGAGGATCACCCAGTCGAACTCGCCCAGCCGCGCGCGCCATTGGTCCGGGCCGAGCGTGTTTTCGCCCGGCGAGCGGCGCACAATAGTGACATCGACATCGAAGGCCTTGAGGCGCGGCTCGATCAGCTTTCCGATCGCGCCGTAGCCGAGCAGCAGCGCCTTCGACCCTGCCAGCTCGCGCTTGCCGGGGCTGTCGAGCAGCCATTCATGCCGGTCCTGCGCGCGCACCACATCGCGGTAGCCCTTGGCGATGTTGAGCATCCCCATCACGACATACTCGGCGATGGTTATGGCGTTGATCCCGGCCCCGTTGGTGACGGTGATCCCGCGCTCGGCGAGCACGTCCATCGGCAGGAAATCGAGGCCGGCGTAGATCGAGTTCAGCCACTTGAGGTCGGTCGCCGCCATCAGCGACTTCACCATGTCCTCCTTGCTATTGGAATCGAACCACCCGATCTCGGCGCCATTGACTGCCTCCAGCGCCTCCTCGTGGGTCAGGAACCAGCGCACATCGAGGCCTTGCGGCAGACGCGGTTCGAGCAGCGGGCGGATCATTCCGGAGATGGCGAGTGTGGTCATCAGAAAAGCCCTTCAATCGTCATTGCGAGGAGCCGAAGGCGACGTGGCAATCCATGGATCACCTGCGCGCCTTGGCGTGTGGTCAGTCCATGGATTGCTTCGCCTGCGGCTCGCAACGACGAAAAGTGGGGGTCACGCCAGCTTCCACTCCCACCCGAGCGGGTCGCCGTCCATGACCTCGACGCCTTGCGCCGCGAGCTCGTCGCGGATCGCGTCGGAGGCGGCGAAGTCCTTGGCCGCACGCGCTTCCTTGCGGCGGGCGAGCGCGGTGTCGATTTCGGCCTCGGTGATTGTCGCGGCCTTGGGGCGGATGCGCAGGTCGGCGCGGGTCAGGTTGAGGAGGTCGAGGCCGAGTACGGCGTCCATGATCTTGGCGGCTTGCAAGCGTTCTTGAGGAGCAGCGTTTTTCATCGCCAAGATCTGTTCAAGGATTGTGAGCGGCACACTCGTGTTGAGGTCATCGGAGATCCAATCTCCGAAGCTCGTCAAAAAACGCGCAACGTCAGAATGCGGATTAGGTCTTGAGGGCGAGTCCTTCGCCTTGAGGGTTTCAACCGCCATCAGCATCCGCTTCAACCGCACCAGCGCCGCACCCAGCCCCTCCCACGAGAACTCCAGCTCGCTGCGATAATGCGCCTGCAAGCACATCATCCTGTACGCCAGCGGGTGGTAGCCCTTGTCGATCAGCAATTGCAGCCGCAGGAACTCGCCCGAGGACTTCGACATCTTGCCCGAGCGTTCGACGAGGAAGTTGTTGTGCATCCAGATGCGCGCGCCCGAATTCTTCGCGTCGTCGAGACCATTCGTGCAGCAATGCGCCTGGTTCTGCGCGATCTCGTTGGGGTGGTGGATTTCGCGGTGGTCGATCCCGCCGGTATGGATATCGAAAGGGAAGCCGAGCACCTCGCCGCTCATCACCGAGCATTCGAGATGCCAGCCGGGAGCGCCCCGGCCCCACGGCGAATCCCACTCCATCTGGCGGCTCTCGCCCGGCGGAGTCTTGCGCCAGATCGCAAAGTCGGCGCCGTTGCGCTTGCCCTCGACCGCCTCGATGCGGCTCCCGAGAGCATTGGCGCCTTCATCGGTGTGAGCGCGGGCAAGCCGCCCGTAATCCGCGACGGTGGAAACGTCGAAATAGAGCCCGCTCTCAAGCTCGTAGCAGTGCTTGTCCGCGATGCCCTTGGCAAACGCGATCATCTGCGGGACGTAGTCGGTCGCGATGGTCCACTGTGCCGGCTGGCGGATGTTGAGCGCCTTCACGTCGGCCCAATAGGCCTGCTTGTAATGCTCGGCGATGTCCCAGATGGACTGGGCCCGCTCGGCCGCCATCTTCTCCATCTTGTCCTCGCCCGCGTCCGCATCGTCGGTGAGGTGGCCCACGTCGGTGATGTTGATCACGTGGGTGAGCTTGTAGCCCTTCCACGAGAGCGTCCGCCCCAGCACATCGGCAAAGACATAGGCGCGCATGTTGCCGATGTGGGGGTAATTATAGACCGTCGGCCCGCAGGTATAGACGCGCGCCTCACCGGCGTGGACGGGCTCGAACACCTCGGCTTGGCGGGTGAGCGAGTTGAACAGCTTGAGCGGCGCGTCAGTCATGTCCGCGCTTTGGCCAGCGACAGGCTCAACGTCAATTCTTTCGTCATTGCGAGGAGCCGAAGGCGACGCGGCAATCCATGATCCGTCGCTCGATTTCGAAACGTCGGTCCATGGATTGCTTCGCCAGCGGCTCGCAATGACGACGGAAGATCAGAAGCCGATGAACTTCACGTGCTCTTCCAATGGCACGCGCTCGCGCTCGAAATTGTTCACCGGCGCCTCTGCATCGCGGTAGCCGATCGCCATGCCGCAGAAGAACATGTAGCGCTCGTGGTCGAGCCCGAGGAAGTCGCGGATCGTGGTCGCGTAGAGCGCCATGAATTCCTGATAGCAGCTATCCAGCCCCTCCTCGCGCAGCAGCAGCGCGACGGTCTGGAGCCACATGCCGACATCCGACCATTGCGGCTCCTTCATCAGGCGCGGGAAATAGACGAACATCACCGCGGGCGCATCGAAGCTCACCGTGTTCTTGGCCATCGCGGCCATGCGCCCTGCGCCGTCGTCGCGGGCGATTCCCATCGCGCCGAACATCCCGGCCGAGACTCTATCAAGGCGCTTCTTGTAGGCCTCCTCGGCGCCGGGCGCGGCCCAGTCGTATTCAGCCGCCTGCGGGCCGCCTGCGACGATCTTCGCCTGCAGATCCTTCAGCGCCGCACCGGTGACGATGCTCGCCTCCCACGGCTGGTAATTGCACCCAGAGGCCGCCCATCGCGCCTTGTCCATCACGCGGGTGATGGTGGCGAGATCGACCGGCTTGTCGAGGAAAGCGCGGATCGAGCGGCGGGTGGTGACGGCTTCGGTGACGTTCATTCTGGTTTCCCCTCAAGGCGCTCCGCGGTTGCGCGAGCCGTGCAGTAACCAGACCGATGTGCCAATCCGGTTGCAAATTGCAACCCCAACGACGTCAACATCACACAAGTGGGAGGGAAACACGGACGGCGCGGCCTGCGCGCCGCCCGTGCATCGCTTACTTCTTGGCCTTGGGTGCGCGGCTGCCGCGACGCTTGGGCGCTGCGGCGGCTTCGGTGTCCTCGGCCTCGTCGGCATCCTCGTCGCCCGCCTCGTGGAGGGCCTCGCCGAGCGAACCGATCTTTTCCTGGTTCTTCTCGGCACGCGCCGAGATCTTGACCGTCGCCTCGCCCAGACGGAACAACAGCGTCAGCACGCGCACGGAGTCGGGTTCGGGCTTTTCGAGCTGCTTGCGCAGCGCAGCAAGATCGCGGGCGATGCCCTTGGCACCGGGCACATCGGTTTCGGCAAGCGCCGCTTCCCAGTCCTCGATCATGTTGACGGCCTGAGCGGGCTTCAGCCCTTCGAGACCGCGATTGATTGCATTCAACGTACCGGCAAATTTCAAAGCCATGTCGGGTTCCTCGCCTAGCCCCGCATGATTGCGGGTCCGGCGCTTACAGGGCCGGGCGGGCGAGTGTTCCGACACTAAACGGCGGTAGCGATGAAGCGGTTTGGAGGAGCGAAGAGAGAGTGGGTGGGACTATTCGGGGTAAGTCCGAGTGACCTCGATCTTGCCGACAATAGCGGCGTTAAACTCATCCAGCTCTTCGGCCGGGATCCAGTATTCCGCATGGTCCCGACCGCCCGCGAGCTGCACCTCGAACTTGTCGAGATAGTCCTTTCGCACCTTGAAACGGGTGACATAACCTGCCCCGCTCGCCCGCACATTCCAATCGCGGGCGATTTTGATAGCGTATTCCTCGGTCGTGACCGGATAGAAGATCGGCTGCTCCGGCAGGCGCGGTGGCCAAGCCGTCCAACCGGACTGCTCCACCAGTTCGAGTTCCTTGGGGCCGGTCGGCCGCCATAGAGTAACGGTCTCGATCACCGCCGCCCCTTCACGCCCTTCTCGTCCTCGAACAGCTCCGCGAGCTGCTCCATGATCGTGCCGCCGAGTTGTTCGACGTCCATGATCGTCACCGCGCGGCGGTAGTAGCGGGTCACGTCGTGGCCGATGCCGATCGCCACCAGCTGGACGGGCGAGACCTTCTCGATCCACTCGATCACGCTGCGCAGGTGCGCTTCGAGATAGCCAGCCGAGTTTACGCTCAGGGTCGAATCGTCGACTGGCGCGCCGTCGCTGATGACCATCAGGATGCGGCGTTCCTCGGGGCGGTAGAGCAAGCGGGAATGCGCCCAGATCAGCGCCTCGCCGTCGATATTTTCCTTCAGCAGCCCTTCGCGCATCATCAGCCCGAGATTGCGGCGCGCGCGGCGCCACGGCTCGTCGGCCTGCTTGTAGATGATGTGGCGCAGATCATTGAGGCGGCCGGGGTTCTGCGGCTTGCCATCGGCGAGCCACGCCTCGCGGCTCTGCCCGCCCTTCCACGCGCGGGTGGTGAAGCCGAGAATCTCGGTCTTGACGCCGCAGCGCTCCAGCGTGCGCGCCAGAATGTCGGCGCTGATCGCGGCGATGGAGATCGGCCGTCCGCGCATCGAGCCCGAATTGTCGATCAGCAGCGTGACGATCGTGTCCTTGAACTCGACGTCGCGTTCGACCTTGTAGCTGAGCGCCGTGCCGGGCGAGATGATGACGCGGGCGAGGCGCGCTGCATCGAGCACGCCTTCCTCCATGTCGAAATCCCAGCTGCGGTTCTGCTGCGCCATCAGGCGGCGCTGCAAGCGGTTGGCGAGGCGCGTCACCACGCCCTGAAGGCCGGTCAGCTGGCTATCGAGATAGGCGCGCAGACGGTCGAGTTCCTCCGCGTCGCACAGGTCGGGCGCGGCGACTTCCTCGTCGAAGCGGGTGGTGAAGGCCTTGTAGTCGACGCTCGCGGGCACTTCGGCCTGCGGGCGATTGGGGCGCACCGGAGCGTTGGAGGCATCGCCATCCTCGCCCGGTTCGCCTTCGGACATGTCGCTGTCGGTCTCGGCGTCGGAGGATTGCTCGCCCTCGCCTTCGCCCTCGGCCATGTCGCCGGCCATTTCGGCCGACTGCGGATCGCCCTCGCCCTGGTTGTCGTCCTCGCCGCCGTTCTCGTCGTCGGGGCCGTCCTCGTCATCGGGCTCGTCGGAGTCGCTTTCATCGGGCGCGTCGGTCGGGCGGGTGAGGTCGAGCTCGCGCAGCATGTCGAGCGCGAGCTTCTGGAAGGCTTCCTGATCTCCGACCGTATCGGCCAGCGCGGCAAAGTCGCCGCCGACCTTCTCTTCGAGAAAGTCGCGCACCAGTTCGATCCCGCCGCGCGCCTTTTCGGGCACGGCCTCGCCAGTCAGCGCCTCGCGCACCAGCAGCGCGAGCGCGGTCTGGAGCGGCACTTCGGACGAGTTCTGCGCCCGCACGATCTTGTCGGATGCGGTGCGCATCTCGGTCGCCGCGTCGAGATTGGCCTTGATCCCGCCGAAGCGGTTAGCGCCCAGCGCCTCGTAGCGCACCTGCTCGATCGCGTCGTAGCAGGCCCGCGCGATTGGCTCGGGCGGCGCGGACTTGGCGTGGAGTGCGGCATTGTGGTGGCGCAGCTTCAACGCGAAGCTGTCGGCAAAGCCGCGCGCCTCGGTGACCTGATCAGCCGGCAGATCGCGCCCCGGCAGCGGCACGCGGAAACGGTTGCCCGCGCTGCCCGGCACGTCCGCGCTCCACGCGACCTCGACCTCGGGATCGCGCGCAATCGCGCGGCTCGCGCCGGTCAGCGCCTGTTTCAGCAGATCGAGCGGGGACTGGTCGGCCATCGCCTTAGAGGATGCTCTGACCGGTCTTGGCCCAATCGGCCATGAAGCCCTCGATGCCCTTGTCGGTCAGCACGTGCTTGAACAGGTCGAGGATCACCTTGGGCGGTGCTGTCATGACGTCGGCCCCGATCTTGGCGGCCTGCAGCACATGGGTGGTGTGACGCACGGAGGCGACGAGGATTTCGGTCGCGAAATCGTAGTTGTCGTAGATGAGGCGGATGTCGGCGATCAGCTCCATCCCGTCGAAGCCGTTGTCGTCGTGGCGGCCGACGAAGGGCGAGATGAAGGTCGCGCCCGCCTTGGCCGCGAGCAGCGCCTGGTTGGCGGAAAAGCACAGGGTGACGTTGACCATCGTGCCCTCGGACGAGAGCGCCTTGCAGGTCTTGAGGCCGTCCACTGTCAGCGGCACCTTGATGCAGACGTTATCGGCGATCTTGCGGAGGATTTCGGCCTCTCGCATCATCGTCGGGTGATCCAGCGCGACCACCTCGGCGCTGACCGGGCCGTCGACGATGGCGCAGATCTCGGCGGTGACTTCCTTGAAGTCGCGCCCTGACTTGGCGATCAGCGAGGGGTTGGTCGTCACCCCGTCGAGCAGGCCGGTGGCGGCAAGGTCGCGGATCGCATCGATCTCGGCGGTGTCGACGAAGAATTTCATGTGGGCTCGCTCCGGTGTCGCTCAGATGGTCGGCGCCGCACAGCGGCCCGCGATTGCGGGACGGTGCTTGCCGACGCAAGCGCGGCTTGGCAACCATCGATAGCGTGCGGGGGGCGAGTTTTACGTCGTCACGCCCCGCGCAGCCTCACAGCGCCCGCGCCGCGCCGAACACTGCGATGATCGCGGGATCGCGGGTCGCATTGGGGTTAGCGCGGATCGCGGCTTCCTCGCGGCCGATCTCGCCCCAGATCGCATTGTCGACCTCGCGCCCGACCCGGTCGGCCACGCCAGCCACGTCTACGCCGGTGAGCGCACTCAGAGCCTCGCCAAGCAGCGGGTCGCGGCTCACGCGGATTGCATCGCCGAGTTCCGGCACCACCGCGTCGATCAGCGCCGAGCCGACTTCCTCGCGCAGGTAGCTGCTCGCCGCAGTCGGCCCGCCGCGCACCAGCGCGATGGCGTTCTGGAAGCCGATCACGCGCACGGCATCGGTAACAACCGGCGCGGCGCGGTAGCTGGCGTCGATCGCGAAGGTGGCGAAGCGCTCTTCCAGCCGGTCCTTGACCAGCGACGAGGTGAGAATGCGCGACAGTACGTCGCCGCGCGTGCCCATGAGGTTGCTGAGGCCGATGCGGGCGACCTGTTCGTCCCAGTAGCCGCCGGGCGCGGTGAGGCGTGCGAAAGCGTTCTCCGAAGCGAGCATCAGCATCCGCCGCACCGCTTCCTCGAGGCTGTAGCCGCCTCCCATGCTCGCGCATCCGGGGAGCAGGAGCAGAGCGCCTGCGCCCGCGGCTCCGGCGAGCAGGCTGCGGCGGCTGGCCATGTGGGTGACAATTGCGGTCATTGTTCGTGCCTCCAATCTTGCCGGAACGCTATGCGGCTCTCCATATAACCCCAACATGAACCGGGTTCGCCTTCTTGTCCTCAATGCAGCGCTGGGCGCGCTCGACTATCGGCTGCCCGAGGGCGTCGATGCGCCTGCCGGTAGCGTCGTCGTCGCGCCGCTGGGACCGCGCAAGGTGATGGGGATCGTCTGGGACGAGGGACGGCTGCCCGGCGACGAAATCGCTTTCGAGCGGCTGCGCCCGATTACTGAGGTGCTGTCCGTCCCGCCCCTCCCCGAGCCGCTGCGGCGGCTGATCGAGTGGACGGCGGACTATTATTGCGCGCCGCTCGCCTCGGTGGCGCGGATGGCATTGGCGAGCGGCGGGGCGCTCGGCGGCCCGGCGACGATGACGGAGTATCGCCTGACCGGAGCGGAAGCCGCGGGCCGCCTCACTGCGCAGCGCAAGACCGCGATGGAAAAGCTCGCAGGCGAGCAAGGCACGATGCGCGAACTCGCTGGGATCGCGGGGGTCTCGGAGGGCGTGCTGCGGGGCATGGCAGGCGCGGGGCTGATCGAGCCGGTGATCGTCGCCATTGACCGCAGCTACCCCGCCGCCAAGCCCGATTTCCATCAGCCTGATCTCTCGCCCGTCCAAAGCGAAGTCGCAGGGCAATTTGTCGATGCGGTCAAAGCGCAGGCCTTCGCCCCCTTCCTGCTCGACGGGGTCACAGGCTCCGGCAAGACCGAGACCTATTTCGAGCCCGTTGCCGCCGCCATCCGCGCCGGGCGCCAGGTGCTCGTCCTGCTCCCCGAAATCGCGCTCACAGAAAACTTCCTCGCCCGCTTTACCGCCCGCTTCGGCGCGGCGCCGGTGCTGTGGCACTCCTCGCTGCGCTCCACCGAGCGGCGGCGCGCGTGGCGGGCGATTGCCGAGGGTTCCGCGCAGGTGGTGGTCGGAGCGCGCTCGGCGCTGTTCCTGCCCTATGCCAATCTCGGGTTGATCGTGGTCGACGAGGCGCACGAGATCAGCTTCAAGCAGGACGACGGGGTACGCTACAACGCCCGCGATGTCGCCGTGATGCGGGCGCGGTTCGAGGCGATCCCGGTGATCCTCGCCAGCGCCACCCCCGCGCTCGAGAGCCTGCACATGGCCGCCCAAGGCATCTACACCAAGCTCGATCTTCCCAGCCGCTACGGCGGGGCGAGCCTGCCTGCGGTGAAGCTCGTCAACCTCACCGAGGAGAAGCCGGGGAGCGGGCGCTGGCTTGCCGGGCCGCTGGTCGAAGGCCTGCGCGACCGGCTGGCTAGGGCTGAGCAATCGCTGCTGTTCCTTAACCGCCGCGGCTATGCGCCGCTCACCCTGTGCCGCAATTGCGGGCACCGCTTCAAATGCCCCTCGTGCAGCGCGTGGCTGGTCGAGCATCGGCTTTCGGCAAGGCTCGCCTGTCACCACTGCGGCTTCGAGACGCGGGTTCCCGAGGCCTGCCCGGAATGTGGCGAGAGTGATTGCCTGGTCGCCTGCGGCCCGGGGGTGGAGCGGATCGCGGCAGAAGTCGCCGACCTGTTCCCCGAGGCGCGGGTCGCGGTCGCCACGTCAGACACGCTCAACACGCCCGAACGCGCGGCAGAGTTCATCGCCATGGCGGAAGGCCGCGCGATCGACATCATTATCGGCACGCAGCTTGTCACCAAGGGCTTCCACTTCCCCGAACTGACGCTGGTGGGCGTGGTCGATGCCGACCTCGGCCTTGAGGGCGGAGACCTGCGCGCGGGCGAGCGCACCTTCTCGCAGATCGCGCAGGTCGCCGGGCGCGCGGGTCGCGGAGCCAAGCCGGGCGAGGTGCTGATCCAGACCCGCCACCCCGACGCGCCCGTGATCGCCGCCCTTGCCGACGGCGACCGCGACGCCTTTTACGCCGCCGAGACTGAGGGCCGCCGCGATGCCGGCGCGCCGCCGTTCGGGCGCTGGGCGGCGATCATACTTTCCAGCGAGGACGAGCGCGAGGCGCGCGAGGCAGCGATGCGGCTGGGCGATGTCCGCCCTCGGCTCACGGATGTGCAGATCCTTGGCCCCGCCCCCGCCCCGCTCGCGCTCCTGCGGGGCCGCTACCGCTACCGCTTCCTCGTCAACGCGAAGCGCAGCGCCAACCTGCAAGCGGTGCTGCGCGACTGGATTGCAGGGGTGCAATTCGCGCCCGGGGTGCGGGTCGGCGTGGATATCGACCCCTATTCCTTCGTCTGACGAAACCAAAGGCGGCGCCTGCGCGTAACCCACCGCATGACCCGTCCCGTTCTTGTGCCGATCCTTGGCGACCAACTGTCACGCAATCTCTCCAGCCTTGAGGGCCTTACCCCGGGAAATGCCGTCATCCTGATGATGGAGGTGTGGGACGAGGCCACATACGTGAAGCACCACAAGCAGAAGATCGTGCTGATCTTCTCGGCCATGCGCCACTTCGCGGACGAGCTTCGCGCCGAAGGCTGGCAGGTCGATTACGTCCACCTCGACGATCCCGCCAACACGGGGAGCTTCACTGGCGAAGTGGCCCGCGCGGTGGAACGTCATGCCCCATCCGAAATCCGCGTCACCGAAAGCGGCGAGTGGCGCGTGCACAACGCCATGCTGGAATGGGAAGGCCGCTTCCCCTGCCCCGTTGCGATCCTGCCCGACACGCGCTTCATCGCCACCCACGCCGAGTTCCGCGCCTTTGCCGAGGGGCGCAAACACCTCACGATGGAGTATTTCTACCGCGAGATGCGCCGCAAGACCGGTCTGCTGATGGAGGGCGACAAGCCGCTCAGCGGCGTCTGGAACCTTGACGCCGAAAACCGCGAGCCGCCCAAGGCGGGCATGGTCGCTCCGCCCGTGCCGAAGTTCGCGCCCGATGCGATCACGCAGGAAGTCATCGCGCTCGTCGGCACGCGCTTTGCCGATCACTTCGGCGATCTCGAACCCTTCGGCTGGCCTGTCACCCGCGCGCAGGCACTCGAAGCCGCCGAGGCCTTCTTCGCCCGCCGCCTTACACTGTTCGGCCCCTATCAGGACGCGATGGTCGACGGGGAGGACGACCTCTACCACTCGATGCTCTCGACCAGCCTCAACTGCGGGCTGCTCGATCCGCTCGAACTGTGCCGCGCGGCCGAGGCACGCTACCGCTCGGGCCACGCGCCATTGAACTCGGTCGAGGGCTTCATCCGCCAAATCATCGGCTGGCGCGAATATGTGCGCGGCTTCTACTGGCACCAGATGCCGGGGCTGGCAGAGGCGAACGAGCTCGCCGCTACCCGCCCGCTCCCCGAGTTCTTCTGGACCGGCAAGACCGACATGCGCTGCCTGTCAGACTGCATCCGCACTACCCGCGAGGACGCCCACGCGCACCACATCCAGCGGCTGATGGTGCTCGGCAATTTCTGCCTGATTGCGGGCATCGACCCCAAGCAGGTCGCCGACTGGTATCTGGCGGTCTACGCCGATGCCTACGAGTGGGTGGAGCTGCCCAACGTCGCGGGCATGGTACTCTATGCCGATGGCGGCAGGCTGGCGACCAAGCCCTATGCGGCGTCAGGTAATTACATCAACAAGATGAGCAATTACTGCGGCAAGTGCCGTTACAAGGTCGCCCAGAAGACCGGGCCGGACGCCTGCCCGTTCAACCCGCTCTACTGGGACTTCATGGTCAAAAACCGCGGCAAGCTGGAGAGCAACCACCGCATCGGGCGCATCTATGGCACCTGGGACCGGATGGCCGAGGACAAGCGCGCCGAGTATCTGGCAAGCGCGGAAATCTTCCTCGACAGCCTCGTCCCTGCGTCGTCAGGCTGGGCGCGGGACTAGGCAGCAGCGAGCCGGCGGCGCACCCACCACGGGGCCATTACCTCGCCCTTGTCATAGGCGCGTTTGACCAGCCACACGCCGAAGCCGCCTGCCACAACGAGTGCGATCACCGAGGCCTCGAGCCCGAAGCTGCCGCCGGAGATCAGCGGATTACCAACCAGCCGCGCATCGACCAGTCCGTCCACGTCATTGCCCGACACCGGAACGTCCCACAGCATCCCCTGCGTCATGTTCCAGCCGAAATGGAGACCGACCGGCAGCCACAGCGAGCGGGTCAGCATATAGGCCCCGCCGAGCATCAGCCCGGCCTCCACCGCGATAGTGAAGGAGGAAAACCACGTCGCGTTGTCGTTCATGATATGCGCGAGGCCGAACAGCGCAGAGGTCACAACCAGCGCGGCCCAGCTGCCGCCGAATTCCTCGATCCAGCGGAACAGGATGCCGCGGAAGATGAATTCCTCGACGAAGCCTGCACTGATCCCGGCAGTGAACAGCAGCATCAGCCAATTGTTCATGCCGCCCCAGCCGACGATGTAATAATTGCCCAGCAGCGCCGCCACGCCGACGATCAGGCTGAACAGGAGGAATGCGCCCACCGTGCCGAGCGCGAGTCCCCGCGCCGCACCGGCCAAGGGCAGGTCATCATGCTTGCGGTCGCCGAGGCGGCGCAGCACCAGCTTCTGGACGACGATCAGCAGCCCGATGGTCACAACCACCCCGATCGCGCCCCGCACATCGCGCTCGAGGGAGGCCCGGAGCATCTGGTTCACAAAGCCCATCCCCGCCAGAATGGCCACCGTCGTCGCCAGCGCGACCAGCATGGCAACCAGCGGGAAGTTCCAGATCCGCTTCCACATCGGCTGCGGCTGAGTGAGTTCAGCGTCCATGAGCCCTATGCCCCCTTTTTTGTCTGCCGAAAGGATGGCGCAGGCGCGCAGGCTTGGCTAGGTCTCGGCGCACACTAATCGACGGAGAGCCGACACAATGCTGACCATCCACCACCTGCGCCTGTCGCAATCCGAACGCATCGTCTGGCTCGCCGAGGAGCTGGGGCTTGAGTATGACCTCAAGCTCTACAACCGCCGCGCCGACAACCGCCTCGCGCCCGACGAATACAAGGCGCTCCACCCGATGGGCATCGCGCCCGTCATCACCGATGGCGATCTGGTGCTGGGCGAGAGCGGCGCGATCATGGACTACATCATCGCCAGGTGCGCGCCCGATACGGCTCTGGTGCCGGGCGTCGACCACCCCGACTTCACCGACCACCTGTTCTACCTGCACTGGGCCAACGCGACCTTCATGACCAACGGCATGATGGCGCTGGTGGCGCAGTTCATGGGCGCCAAGGAGCTTCCTCCGTTTGTCGCCGACCGGTTGCAGAAGGGCTGGGCCATAGTTGAGAAGCGCCTCGGCGAAGCGGACTATTTCGGCGGATCGCAACTCACCACGGCGGACATCATGATGGGCTTCCAGCTCACCACCAGCCGCGCGATGAGCGGGATGAGCATCGACGGCATGCCGAACCTGCAAGCGTACCTGGAGCGCATCGGCTCGCGGGAAGCGTATCAGCGCGCGATGGCGAAGTGCGAACCGGGGATGCCGCCGAAGCTGGATTGAGGGGCAGCCACGCCCCCCACCTCGTCATGCTGAACTTGTTTCAGCATCCATTTCGCCTCAGTCGACGCGGCTGGTGGCTGCACGATGGACCCTGAAACAAGTTCAGGGTGACGAAAGAGATGGGCGCGCCTCACCGGCTCGTCACCCCGGCCCCCGAGCCGGGGTCCCGCTGCCTCATTCGCGCACCTTGTCGTTGCCGATGAAATAGAAGTGCGCGTTGTCGCTTGCGGACGCGAAGGCCATCGCTGCCATGACTGGCGCGTAGCGTTCAAAGGAACCCGCCGCTAGGAACTCGTCCCTAGGCGGGTCGAACGTCAGGGCGTCACCGCTCACCTTAAAAAGCGAACCCGAAGCAAAACCGAGATGCCATTCAAGCGCATGTGCGTAGCCATCGAGAGTGGCGAACCCACCCAGGCGCGGGAAGCCCTCCCAAAACCCATACCTTTTAAGCGCAGCCTCTGAATCGGCGAGCACCTGAGGCCGCATAAGCTCCGCTTCGAACGCCACGTAATGCCCGAACATGTCCCGATCTTCGAAGGTCACGATCTCCGGGAATGCTGCCTCGCGGATACAACTGAACTTTTCGGGCAGGACTTCGGCCGCAGGCGTGATGACGACCTCGATGCTTTGAAGCTCGTCCTCATACCTTACCGAGAACCCGCCCGCCTTTAGTCCGCAATCGAGCAGCTTCTGCTCGATCACCTGCTCCTGTGCGGGCGGCGGTTCGGGAGGAGTGTCGATCATGCGACCTCAATCCGCTTCGACCGCGCCCCAGCGGTTGCGCCAGTTGAAGTAGCCCAACCCTAAGCCGAAGGCGATCCAAAGGGTTCCGAACACGATCGGCGGCCAGCTTTCGACGTCCGCCCCCGTGGTGATCACGACAATCAGAACGCCGACTACCGTGATCGACATCGGCAGGAAAAAGTACTCGAGCCGGTCGCCTGCATCCATCTGGTTCCATGGAAGCAGCGGGCCGGTGTGCGAACGTGGACGCGGATTGAGCCATTCATCGATGACTGCGATCAGTTGCCCGAACACAAATAAGGTCCATCCCAACCACTCAGGCGGGCATATCAGGAAGATAACCGGAAGACCCACGCCTGCCGATAGCCACTTGAAGTTCCGGCGCAATCGGTTCGAAAGGCTCATGAAAAAGACTTACACGACTACCAGTTTGCAAACAAGCAGTCCTGGCCCCCTCACCGTCCCTCCCGCTTCAACAACTCCGCCTTGATCGCCAACCCATAGGCATAGCCACCCAGCGTCCCGTCCCCCGCAATCACGCGGTGGCAGGGGATCAGCACCGCCACATGGTTCGCCCCGTTCGCCCCGCCCACCGCGCGGCTGGCTTTAGGATTGCCGAGAGCCGCCGCCAACTCGCCATAGGAGCGCGTCTCGCCGTGGGGGATGCGGCGCAGTTCTTCCCAGACGCGTTGCTGGAAGGCGGTGCCTTTCACGTCGAGCGGGATCGCGGCGCTGCCCGGGCCGGGCTGTTCGACCGCGTCGACCACTTGGGCGAACAGCGCGCGGAAGTCCTCGCCCGCGGGCACCAGTTCGGCGCGGGGGAAGCGAATGCGCAATTCCGCCTCGCCCTCACCGAAGGCTAGGCAGCACACGCCTTTGTCGGTCGCGGCGACCAGCATCGGCCCCAGCGAGGTCGGCAGCACCGCCCAGTTGATCACACGGCCCGCGCCGCCTCTGCTCCAGTCGCTCGGGTGCATTCCCAGCCTGCCTTTCGTGGCGTGGTAGAACGTATTAGACCCCCCGTAGCCCGCTTTAGACAGGGCTTCGGTCACGTTTAGACCCCCTCCAAGCGCGTCTCGCAAACGCTCCTCGCGCAACGCCTTGGCAAAGGCGGCGGGCGACATTCCGACCGTGCGTTTGAAGAGGCGCTGGAAGTGGGTGGGGGTGTAGCCGGTGAGGTCGGACAGCGCCTCCAGCGTCATCGCGCCCTGCTCCCGGATCGCGGCGATGGCAGCAAGGACGCAGGCCTCCTCGGCGCTTTGCATCGAAGGAGAGCAGCGTTTACAGAGCCTTAGCCCCGCCGCCTCGGCATCGGCGGGTGTCGCATAAAAGCGCACATTCTTGCGCAAAGGCGCCCGCGCCGGGCACGAGGGGCGGCAATAGATGCCGGTCGAATGCACGCCGGTGACGAAAGCCCCGTCGAAACGGCGGTCCTTGGCGAGCGCCGTCTGCCAGCGCTCCTCGTCGGTCATGTTCTCAAAATGTTTCACGTGAAACACTCTGCCACAGCCCCCGCCCTGCCGCACCCCCGCTTGTTGCGTTCAATGTCGCGCGCGCTGAAAAAGCAGGTATAAGCGGCGCCATGACCCGGCTTCTCGGCGCGCTGGCGCTGCTCCTTACTCTCCTCGGTTTTTCGTTTTCGGTAGGCCCAGCCTCCGCCGACCCCGGCGACGTCGATGCGGCCTCGCGCGGCGTGGTGCGGGTGGTGATCATCGGAACCGAGGACGGACAGCCGACCCCCATCAGCCACGGCACCGGCTTTGCCGTTTCGCCGACGCGGATCGTCACCAATGCCCACGTCGTGACCGAGGCCGCGCAAGACGACACGTTGCGGATCGGCATCGTCCCCGCCGAGGGAGAAGGCGGCGCCTTCGCCCGGATCATCGCCATTTCCCCGCGCAACGATCTGGCCCTGCTGGAGATCGCCAAGGGTAGCCTGCGCCTGCCCCCGCTGGCGCTGGCGGGAGGGCCGGCGGTCGATCAGGGCGAGGTGGCGGCGGTGGGTTATCCGATGAATGTCGATCTTGCTCAAGGGCTTGGCATGAACGACATCTTCCGCGCCCAGCCGCCGGTGAAGTCGCGCGGCTATATCTCGGGCCTGCGCCCCAGCCGCCAGTTCGACACGATCCTCCACACGGCTCCCATTGCACGCGGCAATTCGGGCGGGCCGCTGCTCGATCCGTGCGGGCGGGTGATCGGGGTCAATTCCTTCAGCACGGATTCGAGCGGCGGCGACGCGGAATTCTACTTCGCGGTATCCCTACGCGAGCTGCAGCCCTTCCTGCGCAGCAACGGCGTTGAACCGGTCACCAACGCCCTGCCCTGCCGCTCAATCGAAGAGCTCAACGCCGACGAGCGGCAGCGGCTCGAGACCCAGCAGTCGCAGGCGCGCGCCGCCTTGGAACAGCGCACCGAGACCCTGCGCGGCGTGCGCGACAAGGCGCTGCTCACCGCGCAGATGGACGTGCTGGGAGAGCGCGAGAACAGCATGGCAATCGCCCTGATCGCGCTGCTGGCGGCAATCGGCGCAGGCTATGCCGCAGGCATATGGCGCGGCGATGAAGCGCGGCGCAAACACACCATTATAGCCGCTGTCTTAGCCGCCACCGCAGCGATGATCGCGGTGCTGTCGTGGGTCACCCGCCCCGGCCTCGCGGACATCGAAGACCGTGTCGCAGAAGCGATCGCCAAGGCGGAAGGGCGTGACCCTGCGGGCGCAAAACCGGCTGCTGGCGGCGCTGCCGAGGGCGCGCTGATCTGCACGCTTGTCCCCGAGCGCAGCCGCGTCACCTCGGCACGCACCGATGATGTCGCGCTGGAATGGTCGGCGGATGGCTGCGTCAACAAGCGCACGCAATATGGGCTGGGCCCCGGCGGCGAGTGGCAACGGGTCTTCGCCGCGCAGGATGATGCGGCGGTGGCGGTCAATACCTTCGACCCGGAAACCGGAACTCTGCGCACCGACCGCTACCTCCTCGGCCAGCAGGCGCTCTCCGAAGCCCGCGAGGCCCGCTCGGCCTACACGCCGCCCGCCTGCGGGGTAAGCGATGCCGCACGCACCTTGGGCGAGCAGCAATCGGCGCTGATCGCCAGGCTTCCGGAGCGCCCCAACGAGCGGCTGGTCTATTCGTGCACGGCGAAGAGCGGGGCAGGAAAGTAGGCGGAACCGTCGACGCAAGTCGCCAAGGTTTCCCCGGCGGAGATCGCTGAAGCCTTCGCACCTGCACAATTCCCGGCCCTCGCGGCTTGCACCTTCGGGAATCAATTGCTAGGCGCGCGCCAACCTTGCGGGCAGCCCTTGTGCACGCCCCACTCCCAAGGCCCAAGCATATTACCCTTCGAAGCTTCGCAAGAGGATTGCACGCGCGTGGATATTTCCGCCGGTATCAAGGCTAGCCTGGCTGGACGCTATGCCTCGGCCCTGTTCGATCTCGCCGCTGAAAACGGCAAGGTGACAGCGGTCGAGAAGGACCTCGAGACGCTGGGCGCTGCCCTGGCCGAATCGGGCGATCTTGCCGCGCTGACCACCAACCCGGAACTGTCGCGCGCTGCCGCAGGGGCGGCGATGGCAGCGGTGGCCAAGAAGCTGAAGCTTTCGGCCCTCACCACCAACTTCATAGGTGTGCTCTCTGCCAACCGCCGTCTCGGCAAGCTGCCCGCGATCATCGCCGCCTTCAAGGCGATCGCTGCGGCACAGCGCGGTGAAGTTACCGCGACCGTGACCAGCGCGCATCCGCTCAGCGACGACCAGATCGCCGCATTGAAGACCAAGCTCACGGCGCGCGAAGGGCGCACCGTCATGCTCACCGCCTCGGTCGATCCCGACCTTCTGGGCGGCCTCGTCGTCACCATCGGCTCGCAGCGCATTGATGCCTCGATCCGCACCCGTCTCAACTCGCTTGCCCAAGCCATGAAGGCCTAAAGGACAAACCCATGGAAATCCGCGCCGCAGAAATCTCGAAGGTCATCAAGGACCAGATCGCCAATTTCGGCACCGAGGCCGAAGTCAGCGAAACCGGCACCGTGCTGTCGGTGGGTGACGGCATCGCCCGCATCCACGGCCTCGACAAGGTGCAGGCCGGCGAGATGGTCGAATTCGCCAATGGCGTGCAGGGCATGGCCCTCAACCTCGAAGCCGATAACGTCGGCGTCGTGATCTTCGGCTCGGATAGCGAGATCAAGGAAGGCGATGTCGTCAAGCGCACCGGCACCATCGTCGACGTGCCGGTCGGCAAGGGCCTGCTCGGCCGCGTTGTCGACGCGCTCGGCAACCCGATCGACGGCAAGGGCCCGATCGTGGCTGAAAAGCGCAGCCGCGTCGAAGTGAAGGCGCCGGGCATCATCCCGCGTGAATCCGTCTCGGAGCCCGTCCAGACCGGCCTCAAGGCCATCGACGCGCTCGTCCCCGTGGGCCGCGGTCAGCGCGAGCTGATCATCGGTGACCGCCAGACCGGCAAGACCGCCGTCGCGATCGACACCTTCATCAACCAGAAGGAAGCCAACGCCGGCGACGACGAGGGCAAGAAGCTCTACTGCGTCTATGTCGCGATCGGCCAGAAGCGCTCGACCGTGGCGCAGATCGTCAAGCAGCTCGAAGAGAACGGCGCGATGGAATATTCCATCGTGGTCGCCGCGACCGCTTCCGAACCCGCCCCGCTCCAGTACCTCGCGCCCTACACCGGCTGCGCGATGGGCGAGTACTTCCGCGACAACGGCATGCACGCCGTGATCGTTTATGACGACCTTTCCAAGCAGGCCGTGGCTTACCGCCAGATGTCGCTGCTGCTGCGTCGTCCCCCGGGCCGCGAAGCCTATCCGGGCGACGTGTTCTACCTCCACAGCCGCCTGCTCGAGCGTGCGGCGAAGATGAACGGCGACAACGGCAGCGGCTCGCTGACCGCACTGCCGATCATCGAGACGCAGGCGGGCGACGTGTCGGCCTATATCCCGACCAACGTGATCTCGATCACCGACGGCCAGATCTTCCTCGAAACCGGCCTGTTCTATCAGGGCATCCGTCCGGCGATCAACGTCGGTCTGTCGGTGAGCCGCGTCGGCGGTGCCGCCCAGACCAAGGCGATGAAGAAGGTCTCGGGCTCGATGAAGCTCGACCTTGCGCAGTACCGCGAAATGGCGGCGTTTGCGCAGTTCGGCTCGGATCTCGATGCCTCGACCCAGAAGCTGCTCAACCGCGGTGCGCGCCTAACCGAGCTTCTCAAGCAGAAGCAGTTCTCGCCCATGCCCTTCGAAGAGCAAACCATCTCGATCTATGCCGGCACCAACGGCTTCCTCGACGCGATCCCGGTCAACCGGGTGAACGAGTACGAGAGCCAGATGCTCGACTTCATGCGCCGCGAGCACGCTTCGGTCCTCACCGAGATCCGCACCAGCAAGAAGTTCGAAGGTGAAGTCGCGGACAAGACCAAGGCCGCGCTCCAAGCCTTCGCCAAGCAGTTCGCGTAAGGACGCCCTGAAGTGCCCTCACTCAAGGAACTCAAGGGCCGGATCAACTCGGTCAAATCGACCCAGAAGATCACCAAGGCCAAGCAGATGGTCGCGGCGGCCAAGCTGCGCCGTGCCCAGGCTGCGGCCGAGGCTGGCCGGCCCTATGCCACGCGCCTTGCCGCGGTGATGGCATCGCTTGCGGGCAAGGTCGCAGGCGACAGCGCCCCGCGGCTGCTGGCGGGCACCGGCGCGGACCAGAAGCACCTCCTTGTGGTGGTCAACACCGACAAGGGGCTGTGCGGCGGTCTGAACTCGAACCTCGTCAAGGCTGCCAAGATCAAGGCCCGCGAGCTTCAGGCGGCGGGCAAGACGGTGGAATTCTACCTCGTCGGCAAAAAGGGCCGCGCGCCGCTCAAGCGCGAGTTTCCGACCCTGATCGGCGGCGGCTACGACACCAGCACGGTCAAGACCCCGGGCTTCGACGAGGCCGAAAGCATCACCGACGAGCTGATCGCGATGTTCGCGGAGGGCAAGTTCGATGTCGCGCACCTGATCTACCCGACCTTCAAGTCGGCGCTGGCGCAGGACCCGACTATCAACCAGCTGATCCCCGTCCCCGCCCCGACCAATGTCATCGAAGCCGACGCCGTGGTCGACTACGAGCCGAGCGAAGAGGAAATCCTCGAAGAACTGCTGCCGCGCTACGTTCGCACGCAGCTGTTCGGCGCGCTGCTCGAGCGTGAGGCCTCAGAACAGGGCGCCTCGATGACCGCGATGGACAACGCCACGCGCAACGCGGGCGATCTGATCCAGAAGCTCACGATCATCTACAACCGCCAGCGTCAGGCGGCGATCACCACCGAACTCATCGAAATCATTGCTGGCGCCGAAGCGCTCTAATCGAAAGCCAAGGAAACAATCATGGCCACCGCCCCCGCTCTCAACCAGACCACCAACGGCATCATCAGCCAGGTCATCGGCGCTGTCGTCGACGTGCAGTTCCCCGGTGAGCTGCCCGCGATTCTGACCGCGCTCGAAACCCGCAACGGCGACAAGACGCTGGTGCTCGAAGTCGCCCAGCACCTCGGCGAGAACACCGTTCGCACCATCGCGATGGACGCGACCGAAGGCCTCACGCGCGGCAGCGAAGTGATCAACACCGGCGCGCAGATCAGCGTTCCTGTTGGTCCGAAGGTTCTCGGCCGCATCATGAACGTGATCGGTGAAGCCATCGACGAGCGCGGCCCGATCGGTGCGGAAAGCACCATGCCGATCCACGCTGACGCCCCGCTGTTCATCGACCAGTCGACCGACGCGGCGATCCTCGTCACCGGCATCAAGGTCATCGACCTTCTCGCCCCCTATGCGCGCGGCGGCAAGATCGGCCTGTTCGGCGGCGCGGGCGTGGGCAAGACCGTGCTGATCCAGGAGCTCATCAACAACATCGCCAAGGGCCACGGCGGCGTGTCGGTGTTCGCAGGCGTGGGTGAGCGCACCCGCGAGGGCAACGACCTCTACCACGAATTCCTCGACGCCGGCGTTATCGCCAAGGACGCCGATGGCAATGCGACCTCGGAAGGCTCCAAGGTGGCGCTCGTGTTCGGCCAGATGAACGAGCCTCCGGGCGCCCGCGCACGCGTCGCTCTGTCGGGCCTGACGATGGCGGAATACTTCCGCGACGTCGAAGGCCAGGACGTGCTGTTCTTCGTCGACAACATCTTCCGCTTCACGCAGGCGGGTTCGGAAGTGTCGGCGCTGCTCGGCCGTATTCCTTCCGCCGTGGGCTACCAGCCGACGCTGGCGACCGACATGGGCAAGCTGCAGGAGCGCATCACCTCGACCACCAAGGGTTCGATCACCTCGGTGCAGGCGATCTACGTTCCCGCGGACGATTTGACCGACCCTGCGCCTGCTGCTTCCTTCGCTCACCTTGATGCGACGACCACGCTGAACCGTGCGATTTCGGAACTCGGCATCTACCCGGCGGTCGACCCGCTGGACTCGACCAGCCGCGTTCTCGAACCCCGCGTTGTCGGTGCCGAGCACTACGAAACCGCCCGCCGCGTTCAGGAAACCCTGCAGAAGTACAAGAGCCTGCAGGACATCATCGCCATTCTCGGGATGGATGAGCTCTCGGAAGAGGACAAGACGATCGTCGCCCGCGCGCGCAAGATCCAGAAGTTCCTCTCGCAGCCCTTCCACGTCGCTGAAGTGTTCACCGGCATCTCGGGCGTGTTCGTGCAGATCGAAGACACCGTGAAGAGCTTCAAGGCGGTGGTCGACGGCGAATATGACCACCTGCCCGAGCAGGCCTTCTACATGGTCGGCGGCATCGACGACGTGGTCGCCAAGGCCAAGAAGATGGCCGAAGAGGCGTAAGGCAGCATGCCCCTCCACTTCGAACTCGTCACCCCCGCCAAGCTCGTCCGGTCCGAGGAAGTCCACATGGTGGTCGTCCCCGGCACTGAGGGCGAATTCGGCGTGCTGGAAGGCCATGCGCCTTTCATGAGCACCATCCGCGACGGCGCGTTGCAGGTCTTCGCGACCGCCAATTCGGCGCCCGAAGTGATCCAGGTCCGCGGCGGCTTCGCCGAAGTGGGCGAGAATGGCCTCACCGTACTGGCCGAACACGTCGAGGGCTGAGGCGCTCTACCGATGAAGACACAATTGGGCGGGCCGCAGGGTCCGCCCTTTTTGTTTGTATCCCCTTCCCTTTCGCCCTCTCCCTCGGCACAACACCGGGCAACATTTCCCTGAGGAGAGGACGCTTGAAACTTGTCTCCAATTTCGCACTGGCTCTCGCAATGACCGTCGCATCAGCAACCGGCGCATCCGCCGCCGAGGAAACCCCCGTCGCGGGCGTCCCGGGCCCCGAGCAGGACCCGTACATCTGGCTCGAACAGGCCCGCAGCCCCGAGGCGCTCGAATGGGTCGCCAAGGAGAACGAGCGCACGCTGGCCGCCTTCGAGGCCGACCCGCGCTATGCGCAGTTGAAGGCCGAGGCGCTGGCGATCTTCGACAGTGAAGACCGCATTCCCTTCGTATCGATCCGCCCCGACGGCCTGTACAATTTCTGGCAGGACAAGGCGAACCCCAAGGGCCTGCTGCGCCGCACGACGCTGGAGAGCTACCGCAGCGACAAGCCGGTCTGGGAGACTGTCCTAGACGTGGACGCGCTCGCCAAGGCCGAGGGCAAGGAATGGGTCTATCAGGGCTCGACCTGCCTGCCGCCGGCTGAAACCAAGTGCATGATCGCGCTTTCCGATGGCGGCGAGGACGCCACCATCATGCGCGAATTCGACATGGCGTCGAAGCAGTTCGTGCCGGGCGGCTTCGTGCTCGATGCCAAGAGCCAGGGCGGCATCGAATGGGTCGATGCCGACACGCTGCTGGTCAGCCGCAGCTTTGGCGAAGGCACGCTCACCGAGAGCGAGTATCCCTTCACCACGCGCGAGTGGAAGCGCGGCACGAAGATCGAGGACGCCCCCGAAATCTTCCGCGGCGATGCCAAGGACGTCTCGTCCGGCGCGACGCTGCTGCGTGACAACGAGGGCACGATCCATGCCCGCATGGCCTATCGCGGCCTGAGCTTCCACGAGCGTGCCTACTACGTCGAAAAGGACGGCAAGTGGCTCCAGCTCGACCTTCCCAAGAAGGCTTCGCCCTTCGGGATCGTCGATGGGCACATGCTGCTCTCGACCGACGAGGACTGGACCACGGGCGGACAGACTTTCGCTGCCGACAGCCTGATCGCGGTCGATCTGGAAGAGTGGAAGAAGGACCCCAACGGCGCGAAGAAGACGCTCGTCTGGGCGCCGGGGCCCAAGCAGACCAAGCAGGGCGGCGCTGTGACGGGCGGCGGGCTCTTCGTGACGCTGCTCGACAACGTCGTCGGCAAGGTGCTGGAATTCAACTACGTGGGCGGCAAGTGGGTCAGCAAGCCCGTTACCCTGCCCGATAACGCCACGCTTGGCATCGCGGCCTCCTCGGACACCACCGACCAGATCATGTATACCGTGACCGGCTTCCTCGAGCCGACCACGCTCTACTATTCGGTAGGCGGCGCGGCCCCGGCCGTCCTCAAGACCTCGCCCGCATATTTCGATCCGGCGGGCATGGACGTCGAGCAATACGAGGCGACCAGCAAGGACGGGACGAAGATCCCCTACTTTATCGTCAAGCCCAAGGGCATGAAGGCCGACGGCACGACGGCAACGCTGCTCACCGGCTACGGGGGCTTTCAGGTCCCGCGCCTGCCCGGCTATCTCGGTTCGACCGGCAAGATGTGGGTGGAAAAGGGCGGCGCCTATGTGCTCGCCAACCTGCGCGGCGGGGGCGAGTTCGGTCCGCAGTGGCACCAGACCGCGATCCGCGAGAACAAGCAGCGCACCTGGGACGATTTCATCGCCGTGGGCGAGGATCTCGAGAAGCGCGGCTTCACCTCGCCGCAGCATCTGGGCATTCAGGGCGGCTCGCAGGGCGGTCTGCTGGTGGGCACCTTCCTGACCCAGCGACCTGACCTGCTGGGCGCGGCGATCGTGCAGATCCCGCTGTTCGACATGCTGCGCTATCACCTGATCGGTCGCGGAGCCTCGTGGATCGGCGAATATGGCGATCCGCGCATCCCCGAGCAGCGCAAGTGGATCGAGGGCTACTCGCCCTACCAGAAGATCGTCGCGGGCGTGGATTACCCGTCGCCGTTCCTCTGGGCCTCGACCGCGGATGACCGCACCCATCCCGCCCACGCACGCAAGGCAGCGGCCAAGCTCAAGGAGCTGGGCCAGCCCTACTACTACTTCGAGGATACGACCGGCGGCCACTCGGGCGGGGTGGACAACGACCAGCGCGCCAAGCTTCAGGCGCTGCAATTCATCTACCTGATGCAGCGTTTGATGGACGAACGCGGGGCTAAATAACCCCGGCTTTTGCGGGTTTCAAAAGAGGGGCGGCTCCACCCGGAGCCGCCCTTTTTGCGTTAACCGTAGGGCGCCAAAGCGGGGCTGTGTAAAGCAAGCCGACACTTTGCCCTCAACTCGTCGCGCAGGCGGCACGGCGCGTTTCAACAACGCCATGTTAACCCTGTCTGGCAGCATCCCATTAAGTCTCGCCATCGACACTTGGCCTATCGGGGGCGATGACAAGTGACGAGGAACCGAGCGATGGCCTACCCCAGAAACGTCTCGATCGCCGATGCGATCAAGAGCTACTACCAGTTGCCCCGCACCCACCGCGTCCACTGGTCCAAGGCCCGCAAGGACGAGGTGGTCCGCGCCGTGCACGACCGCGCGATCAGCTTTCATGAAGCGCGCGAACGCTACCTGCTCAGCCGGAGCGAGTTCGAGCAGTGGGAAGCCGATTATCTGGCGAGCCGCAGCGCGGAAGCGCCCAAGCAGGACGCCTGAGAACCTACTTGCCCGCGACGGGGATCAGCACTTCGTTGCGGCGCAGCGGGCCGGGCACCATCGGCGCGTCATAGAAGGCGAATTCGGCTTCACCGGCGGGCATCAGGCCCTGCGCCATCATCCAGTCGCGCAGCCGAGCCTCCATCAGCGCCAGATCGCTCGCTCCGCCGTTCCCCGAGAACCGGACCGCCGCCATCCGCCTTGCGGGCATCTCGGTAAGGGTGATGTCCGAAGGCGCAGGCGGCAGGGTCGCAAGCGTGTATTGGGACGGCATGACAAACCGCATCCGCCATTCGCCGGGCTTCGTCTCGTCCTGAAGGACGGGTGCAGTCATCGCGATCTTGTCGCCACCGGCGGGACGATCCTTGGCGAAGATATAGGCGGCAAGACGGTTGAAACTCGCCCCGCTGGCCCGCTCGCGGCTGCCGGTGTTGCTGACCTCGGCCACGACCAGCGGCGGATAGTCGCGCAGCTCGAAATCCGCGTCGGCGCGGACGAGAGCATAGGCGGGATGTTCGATCTGGCGGTACTGGGCATACACGGCGGCGGCTCCGACAACGGCAAGGCCTGCGCCTGCGGCAATCCATTTGGCGGCTTTCATGACGTGTCTCCAGATTGGGGCCCCAGTGACACTAGTCCGCAAAGGCACCCAAGGTTCCCGCCGCGCTGCGCCTAACGCGTCGGTGCGTCGAAATCGGCGGGCTTGTTGGCGATCCAGGCGACGAATTTGGCGATCGCGGCATTTTCGCGGATCTTGTCGGCATCCTCGCCGATGCGCGCCAGCTCGTTGTTGGTGAAGTTGGCGTGGATCGTTTTGTGGCAGATCGGGTGGATCGGCACCTTGATCTTGCCCTTCTTGGCCTTGGGCACGGGGTGATGCCACTGGACGATCTCGCCCAGCTCGCGCTCGCATAGCCAGCAGGTGAGGTGATCGCTGTCGGTCACCCTTTTGCCTTCTCGGCGGCCTTTTTCTTCTTCATCGCGTCGTGGAAGCGGTCGGCCCAGCCGTCCTTCACCAGCTGCTCGGCGCGGACCATGCGCAGCTCGCCCGGAGCGACATCGCGGCTGACGGCCGAACCTGCGGCCACAATCGCGTCCGCCCCGATGGTGACGGGCGCAATCAGCGACGAGTTCGAGCCGATGAAAGCGCGCTCGCCGATCACTGTGCGGTACTTGAAGTAGCCGTCGTAATTGCACGTGATGGTGCCAGCGCCAATGTTGGCGCCCGCTCCGATCGTGGCGTCACCAAGATAGGTGAGGTGGCTGGCCTTTGCGCCTTCGCCCAGCACCGCGTTCTTCACCTCGACGAAGTTGCCGACGAAGCTGTCTGCTTCCAGCACCGTGCCGGGGCGCAGGCGGGCAAACGGCCCGACCTTGACCCCGCTGGCGAGCGTTGCGCCCTCGATGTGGCTGTTGGCACGGATCAGCACCTTATCGGCGACCGACACGCCGGGACCGAAGAAGACGTTGGGCTCGATGGTAACGTCGCGGCCCACCCGAGTATCCCAGCTGAAGAACACCGTCTCGGGCGCGATCAGGGTGGCCCCGTCATCCATCGCCTTGAGGCGGCGCGCGGCCTGCCAGCGGCTTTCGGCATCGGCGAGTTCGGCGCGGGAGTTGATGCCTGCGACCTCGTCGGCGCTCTCCGCGACGATCACCGCGCAGGTGCGCCCGTCGGCAATCGCGATATTGACGATATCAGGGAGGTAATACTCGCCCTGCGAATTGTCGTTACCGACGCGGGCGAGCAGCGCGAAGAGATCCTCGGCGCGCGCCGCCAGCAGTCCGGAATTGCACAGTCGGCAGGCGCGCTCGCCTTCGTCCGCATCCTTGTATTCGACCATCTTGAGGATGGTCCCCGCATCATCAGCGATCACCCGGCCATAGGCGAGGGGATCGGCAGGTTCGAAGCCGAGCACGACGGCAGCGGGCGCATCGGGGCCGTGCAGCCGCTCGAGCATCGCCTGCATCGTCGCAGCCTTGACGAAGGGAACGTCGCCGTAAAGCACCAGCACATCGCCAGAGAAGCCCGAAAGAGGCTCTTCGGCCTGCTGCACCGCATGGGCGGTCCCGAGCTGCGGCTCCTGAAGACAGGTCGCAGCACGGCTTCCAACCGCTGCCTCGATCTGCTCGCGCCCCGCGCCCACGACAACCGCCGTCCGCTCCGGGCCGAGCTCCGCGACGCTCGCCATCAGGTGCTCGAACATCGGCCGCCCGGCGACCTTGTGGAGCACCTTGTGCGTGTCGCTCTTCATGCGGGTGCCCTTGCCTGCGGCAAGGATGATGGCGGCAAAGGGATGGGTCGTCGTGGTCATGCTTTCGTCCTTAGGCAAAGCCGCCGCTGCCAGCAATTGCTTGCGGTTTGAAGTCGCATCAGCCACCGCGCCGCAAATGACGGACATTCCATTCCACGCGATCGGCTTCGACCTCGACGGCACCCTGCTCGACACCTTCCGCGATCTCGGCGCGGCTGTGAACCATGCGCTCGTGCTCGGCGGCTTTGCCGAGGTATCGGTGGATAGCAGCAAGGACCTGATCGGCGGGGGCGCCAAGATCATGCTCGCCCGCGCGGTGGACGCGCAAGGCGGCCTGCCGGAGGACGAGTTCAAGCGGCTCTACAAGGCGATGCTCGGCTACTACGAGCAGAACAATGCCGTCCACACCGTGCCCTATCCGGGCGTGCGCGAGGCGCTGGCCGAGTTGGCGGCACGCGGCGTGCGGATGGTCGTGGTCACCAACAAGTTCGAGGCCTTCGCCCGCAATGTCCTCACCCAGCTTGATCTGATCGGCCAGTTCGAGACGGTGATCGGCGGGGACTCGATGGGCAAGGGCCCCGACGGCCAGTTCCTCGCCAAGCCCCACCCTGCCCCGATCATCAAGGCCCAGGAAGTGACGGGCAGCGGCAGCTTCGTCTTCATCGGCGACTCCACCTACGACGCACGCGCGGCCAAGGCGGCGGGCGTGCCCTTCGTCGCGGCAGCCTATGGCTACTGCGATGCGCCTGCGCACGAGATGGGCGCGGATGCGGTTATCGATTCGTTCGAGGCGCTGATTCCCGCGCTTGCAGGCCTTCGCCCCGCCGCCTGACCCTACGGCATCGCACCCTGTCAGTTCGGATGTTGCAAGCCGCGCGCGAAAGTGCCACGCAGCGCCCGCTCATCAGCTTTACGCAGGCGTAAACCGCGCCGCGTGCCAACGACAGGAGAACACCCATGACCATCAGCTTCAAGGACAAGGTCGCCATCGTCACCGGTGCGGGCGGCGGGCTCGGCAGGGCCTATGCATTGGAACTCGCCCGGCGCGGCGCGAAGGTCGTCGTCAACGACCTCGGCGGATCGCGCGACGGCACCGGCCACTCGGACGCGGCCCTGAAGGTCGTCGAGGAAATCCTGGCGGCAGGCGGCGAAGCGATCGCCAACGGCCACTCGGTGACCGAATACGACCAGATGGAAGCGATGGTCGCCGAGGCCAAGGAAAAGTGGGGCGGCGTGCACGTCCTGATCAACAACGCCGGCGTGCTGCGCGACAAGACCTTCATCAAGATGGAGCCCGCCGACTTCGAATTCGTCGTCAAGGTGCACCTCACCGGCTCGGCCTTCGCCACCAAGGCGTGCTGGGAAACCTTCCGCGAGCAGGGCTATGGCCGCGTGCTGATGACCGCCTCGTCGACCGGCCTGTTCGGCAACTTCGGCCAGGCCAACTACGGTGCGGCGAAGCTCGGCCTTGCGGGCCTCACCAAGACGCTCGCCCTTGAAGGCGCGAAGTACAACGTGCGCTGCAACACGCTGTCGCCGGTCGCGGGCACCCGCATGACCGAGGACCTGTTCCCCGAGGAAGCCTTCAAGCTGTTCGCTCCCGAGAACGTGGTCCCGGCCGCGCTGTTCCTCGTGAGCGAAGACGCGCCGACCAACGCCATCGTCGGTGCAGGTGCAGGCGGCTTCCACTCCTCGTGGACGGTCATGAACGATGCAGTCTGGCTGAAGGACGAAGACCGCAGCGTCGAAGGCTTCGCCGCGCGCTGGGAGGAGATCAATTCCTTCACCAACCTCATCGCCCCGCAGTCGGGCAGCGAGCAGTCGGGCAACATCCTGCGCGCCATGCAGAAGGTCACCGGGACGGGGCCTGCCAGCGCGCGGGGGTAAGCGCGGCGAGATACTGAAAAACCTTGCGTTACCAACGCCCTCGTGCAGAAATGTGCGGGGGCGTTGTGCTGTGGGAGGCAAGGACGCCTGACAGGGGAGCAAGAATGTATACCGACAGCATCACCACAGGCGTGAGCACCCTTCAACAACGCCAAAGCATCGCCGTCGGCGCGATGTACGCCATAATGGCTGTTTTCAGCCTGACAGCAGTCGGAGAAGTGCTCGAGCTTGTCGGCGCGATCGATTTGGCCTTCGCGCCCGATGAGCCGCTGGCCACTGCCTATCAGCTGCTGCTGGTCATCAACAGCATCATCTTTATCGGGTCGGTGATTGTCGTCGCAATGTGGATCCACCGGGCGCATGCCAATTTGCAGGATGCCGGAGTACAGTTCCTAGAATTCACTCCCGGTTGGGCCGTCGGCTGGTACTTTGTTCCTATCGCCACCTACTTCAAACCCTTTCAGGCGATGCGAGAACTGTGGAGGCAAAGCTACTTGGCGGACGGCAGCTTTACTACGGAAACACCTCCCCTGCTCAAGACTTGGTGGGGGCTTTGGGTGACCAGTATCCTGTTAAGCAACATCAGCAGCCGGCTGCTCACAAGCGACGATGGCAGCACTGGTCCGGCGGCCATTACCCTCAGCTTTGTGTCAAGCCTGTGCATAATCGGCGCGGCCTGGATGCTAATTCAGATCATGCGTCAGATCACGGCAGCGCAAGTCGACGGGATCGTGGCAGCGCAGATCTTCGAGTAACCTGAGCGCATTAGTCGTCCACCGCCTTCAGCAGCCGCCGTTCCATCGGCGCGAGGACGTTGGCGAGGTCGTGGCCGCGTTTAAGTACCTGACCGTGCTCGCCGAACAATGTCCACATCCCCTGCTTCGACCGCAGCGCAGGGCGCTTTTCGACGCGGGCTTGGGGGCGCTCGGCAGCGCGGCGGAAGGCGGCGAAGGTCGCGGCCTGACGGGTGAAGTCCATCGCATAGTCGCGCCATTCGCCCGCAGCCACCATGCGGCCGTAGAGGTCGAGGATGCGCATCAGCTCGGCACGCTCGAAGCCGACCTGATCCGCACCGCGCGCCGGGAAGGGAAGCACTTGTCCTGGGCCACCCGGGGTCTGGGGTGAAGCCATCCTCGGGTTCAGTCCTTCGCCGCGCGCTTGCGCAGGCGCACCGGTGCGTCCGTCGGGCTGGCTACCGGTTCGGGAGCGGCTTCAATTGCAGGTGCCGCACGCTCGGCGAGCAGCGCCTTCATCACTGCCATCTCCTCGCGCATCGCGGCGACCTCGCCCTCGAGCTTCTCGATGCAGTCACGGCGCGGGCGGCCCTGATCGTCGCAGGGCGGATCGTCGCAAGGCGTGCCGTAGGGCACGAATTCGCGCATCCATTCCTCGGCGGGCACCAGCGTCGAGCGCGCCTTGATCCCGACCATCGTCGCGCCCGCAGGCACGTCCTCGGTCACGACCGCATTGGCGCCGACACGCGCGCGCTCACCGACCACGATAGGTCCGATGATCTGCGCGCCCGAGCCGATAATCACATTGTCGTGAAGCGTCGGGTGGCGCTTGCCACCCTTCCCGTTGGCGGGGTTGGTGCCGCCCAGTGTCACGCATTGGTAGATCGTGACATTGTCGCCGATCTCCGCGGTCTCGCCGATCACCGTGAAGCCGTGGTCGATGAAGAAGTTCTTCCCGATCGTCGCACCCGGGTGGATGTCGATTGCGGTCAGCAGGCGCCCGATGTGGTTGACGGCGCGGGCGAGGAAAAACATCTGTGCCTCGAACAGCCAGTGCGCGACGCGGTGGAAGCCCATCGCCCAGACGCCCGGATAGAGCAAGATTTCCCAGCGCGAGCGCGGCGCGGGGTCGCGGGCGCGGATGGAATCCAAGTAGCTGACAAGTTGCTCGAGCATTGCCCCTCAACATCCCACCAAAGCGCGACCGATGCAATCGCGCCGCGTGACCTTAAAGCAGGCGCTGCTGCTCGGGCCCGTGAAGTGCCTCGAGCGCAGCGCGCCACACAGACATGGTGGCAGGCGTCTGGCGTTCAAGGGAAATGCGGTCGATTGCCGCCACCAAAGCCTCGATTGCGGCGAAAGAGCGGGTGGTGCGCGGCACCAGATAATCCGCCGCGCCCTCGGGCAGCGAAAGCCCACGCTGTTCGGCATGGGCAAGGATCAGCGCGCCCGCCATGTCATCGTCTGGCGCCGCAATCGCAAGCTGGAGCGAGCCGCCGATGCGCGAAGCGAGATCGGGCAAGGCGATACGCCAACCGCCAAGTTCTTCGTCCGCGTTGGCTATGAGGAGCAGCACCTCGCCCTCACGCGTGCCGCCTTGCTGCACAGCATTCCAGCGGTGGAACAGATCGGTCTCGTCGAGGGTCTCGGCGTTGTCGATCACCTCAAGGCGCTCGGATCCGACATGCGCGCGCGCCCAGCGGCCGATCAGAGACTTGCCCGAGCGCGGCGGGCCGCTCAGCACAGCGACATTGAAGGGCCAGCGCTCGGGTGTCTGCAGCGCCTCGATCACCGCGGCATTGGCATCGCCGATGACGATGCGCTGGGCGGTCGTGGCAAGGTTCCCCCCCAGCGGAAGGGCGATCTGGGAGGGACTGGCGCTATCGCTCACCAAGACGCGCCTCAGCGGCTGATGGCGAGCGCGTTTGCTCCTCGCCGTACGCTGAACCCCCGCGCCTCGAGCGCCGCGGCTAGCTCGTCGAGCGAACCGGCGTAGCTCACCGCCATCACCGACGTCCCGCCGATTGCGGTGCTGGTCACGCCCACACCGCGCACGCCGCCGGTGCCGCGCACCGCACCGAGCGATACATCGAAGGCGCCGGCATCGGGCGTTGCGAACTGGACTGTGAAGAGCCGCACCGGCGCTTCGCCCGGCTCGATACCGGTCACCGCCTGCGCCTCGATCCGCGGGACCGCGCCGGTCGCCAGCGCCGCCTCGGTTGCCCTGCGCGCCTGAGCGGTACGGCCGATCTCGATCAGGCGCTGGATCGCCGGATCGATCTGCCCCCCGCCGCCGAACCGCAGCGTCGGATCGGGCCGCAGCTTGCCGGAGTTGAGCGCGGCGGAGAAAATCCCGTCGAACCGCTCGACAGCCTGTCCCAGCATGTCGGGCAGCGCGTCGGGGCTTTCGGCCTTGAGCGTGAAGGTCTCGAGCGGGCGGCTGTCGGGACCGTAGCGCGCAGTGAAGGTGCCGGTTACCGGCCCGCCGGGGAACTGGTGCTCGAGCCGCGCGAAAGCCATCAGCACGTCGGTTGCGCCATATTGGTCGAGCGTCGAGCGCCACCAGCCACGGCTGCGGCGCGTCGCCTGCCCGAAATTGACCAGCAGCGAATCGCCACCCGCCCCGTTGAGGCGCACGTAATCGATGCGGCTGCCGCCCGGGTTGAACTCCGCCCAGGCGCGCTGCCACGGGTTGCGCTGCTCGAAAGTGATGTAAGCGCCGGCGCTCTCCACGACCGGAATGAGCAGCAGCGGGGCCGAGCGGCTCGCCTGCTGCGCCCCGCCGAGATAGCCCCGCGCGCGCTGGCGGTCGAAGACAACCCCGAGCGTCGCGATGTACCGCCGCGGGCCCAGCCGCTCGCGCTCGATCACGATGGCCGAAACGAGGCCTTCGAGCTGGCCTTCGGAAAGCTGCGGCCCGCCGAGCTTCGCCCAGGCCTGCTTCTGCGCCTCGCGCCAGCCATTGGTGCGCGCGTCCTCGGAGCTCTTGCCCTGCACGTCGACGCTGATGCCCTTCACCTCGATATCGGCGCTTGCAGCGGTCGGCGCGATGCCGCGATCGCCTGCGACCTGCGCCAGCAAGGCATAGCCGCCGCCGAGCAACGCGAGCGTAACGACCGCACTACCGAGCCACCGCCGCAGCGGTCGGGAGGGTGCCGCAGCAGGGCGGGAGAGGGAGACGGACACGCTCATGGGGAAATCGCAAGTCCTTTGCCCAATGGCGAGTGGAATTCCAAGCGCGAATGGTTATGGCGATGGGCATGACTTCGGGGACAAACGACGAGAGCAAGCCGCAAGGCTCGGGCTACACCTATGCCGACGCGGGCGTATCGATCGCTGCGGGCAATGCGCTGGTCAAGGCCATCGCACCGATGGCGAAGGCTACGGCGCGCCCCGGTGCGACGAGCGAGCTGGGCGGGTTCGGCGGTTTCTTCGACCCCAAGGCGGCGGGTTACAAGGACCCGCTGCTGGTCGCCGCCAATGACGGCGTCGGCACCAAGCTGAAGCTTGCCATCGAGAATGACCGACATGACACGGTCGGGATCGATCTGGTCGCGATGTGCGTCAACGATCTCATCGTGCAGGGCGCAGAGCCGCTGTTCTTCCTCGACTACTTCGCGACGGGCAAGCTGGAGAACGGCGTGGCCGAACGCGTCATCGCGGGCATCGCCGAGGGCTGCAAGATCGCTGGATGCGCGCTGATCGGCGGTGAGACCGCAGAAATGCCGGGGATGTATGCGCCCGGCGACTACGACCTTGCAGGCTTCTGCGTCGGCGCGGTTGAGCGCGGCGAGCAGCTCACCGGAGACAAGGTTGCGCCGGGCGATGTGCTGCTGGGCCTCGCGTCGAGCGGTGTCCATTCCAACGGCTATTCGCTCGTGCGCAGGCTCGCAGCGGACAAGGGCTGGAAGCTTAATCGCCCCGCCCTCTTCGATCAGGAGCATTTGCTGATCGACGCGCTGATCGCACCGACGCGCATCTATGTCGCAAGCCTGCTGCCATTGATCCGCGCAGGCCTGATCAACGCGCTCGCCCACATCACCGGCGGCGGGCTGCTCGAAAACATTCCGCGCATCCTGCCCGATGGCGCACACGCCCATGTCGATGCCGACCTCTGGACACAGCCGCGGCTGATGGCCTTCCTGCAGGCGCAGGGGCATATCGAACCCGAGGAAATGGCGCGCACCTTCAACTGCGGCGTCGGCATGGTGCTGGCCGTCAGCGCCGACAAGGTCGCCGAAGTCACCGCTAAGCTCGAAGCAGCGGGCGAGACCGTCGTGACTGTCGGCCGGATCGAAGCGGGCGGCAAGGGCTGCACCGTGCGCGGATCGGTCGAGACGTGGTCCGCCAAGTCCGGCTGGAGCGCGACGCACCTTGGCTGAGAAAGCCCGCATCGCCGTTCTTATTTCGGGCGCGGGGACCAACATGGCCGCGCTGGTCTATGCCAGCCGCATCGGAGACTGCCCCTACGAGGTGGTGCTGGTCGCCAGCAATGACGTGGCCGCCCCCGGCCTCGCGCTCGCCGCTGCCGAGGGGATTGCCACCTTCGCACTGCCCCACAAGGGCATGACCCGCGAGGCGCACGACGCAGCGATCGAAGCTGCGGTGCTGGAAGCGAGTGCCGATACCATCGTACTTGCCGGTTATATGCGCATCCTCACTGACGCTTTCGTCGAGCGGTGGGCCGGACGGATGCTCAACATCCACCCCTCGCTGCTGCCGCTTTACAAGGGGCTCGACACCCACGCGCGCGCCATCGCGGCAGGAGATAGCCACGGCGGGACGAGCGTCCATCTGGTCACCCCGGAACTCGACGCGGGCGAAGTGCTGGCGCAGGTGCGCATCCCCATTGCCCCGGGCGAAACGCCGGAGAGCCTTGCGGCACGCGTGAAGCTCGCAGAGCACCAGCTCTACCCCCGCGCCGTGGCCGAATATGTCGGGCGCTGGCGCGATCCGGCGCACCTGCTCGCACGGGTCCGCACCCTCGCCCTCGCTCTGCCCGAAACCGACGAGCGCGAGAGCCACGGCAGCCCCGGCTTCCGCGTCGGCGGCGAGAAGACTGGCAAGTACTTCGCCTATTTCGCCGACCAACATCACGGCACCCCGCACATCGCCCTGCTGGTGCGCACCGGATCGATGGACGAGCTGCTGGCGCTCGTCGAGGACCAGCCGGAGATTTATTTCAAGCCCGCCTATTACGGCGCGAGCGGCTGGGTAGGGATCATCCTCAACCGGCCGGGCGTGGACTGGGACGAGGTCGCCGCATGGCTCCACCGCAGCTGGCGCAGCGCCGCGCCCAAGCGGCTGACCCGCCTCCTCGACATCGCGGACGAATTCTGATGCCGCCCGTCCGCGACCATCTCCTTGCCCGCGGCCCGATGGCGAGCCGCGCCAATGATTTCCTCGGCAAGGCGTGGGAGCGCGGATGGCTGCCCCCGCCGGTTCTGGATCCGGACGCGTTGTGGGCGCTCGCCGCCAAGCCTTACGGCGCCAAGGCACACAGCGCGGAGCATGGCGGGCGCAGCGAAGAAGACGTTACCGATTTCCGCGAACGGCTCGCGAGGTTGATCGCCGCGCTCGAGAACGATGCGGATCTCAATCCGCTCGGGCGCGCGCTGGCGTGGGGGCAGCTGGCCCGTGTTGTGAAGAACCGCCTTGCCTTCGGCGCTCTATGGCTGGAACGACCCGAGCTTCTCGAAACGGCGCTTGCCCCGCCGATCATCGTCATCGGTCACATGCGCTCGGGCACCACACGCATCCACACCCTGCTCGCCGCCGATCCGGCGCATTCGCACACCCGCTATTGCGACGCCTACCACCCCGTCCCTGCCCCGCGCGGCGTGAACCGCATGAAGGCCGCGATGGAGCTTGCCATGCTCGGGCTGCTCAACCCGTGGATGCAATCGATCCACCCGATGGCCCCGGCGGCGGTCGAAGAGGAGCTGGCGTGGATTTCCGCGGCCCTCCACCACTCGATCTACGAAAGCCAGTGGCACATCCCCGCCTATTCGGACTGGAGCGAGGCGCGAGAACCCCTGCCGATCTACCGCGAGTTCCACCGCATCCTGAAGACTGACGCTGCGCATCGCGGTGTCGCGAACAAACCGCGCGTGCTGAAAGTCCCCGCCTTCGCCGAGGACCTCGCAACTCTGCTGACCCTGTTCCCCGACGCCCGTCTGGTGCTTGCCGAGCGCGAGCATGAGGCGGTGCTGCGGAGCGCGATCAGCCTTGCGGCAAACCAGATGGCGATGCAGTCCGATTCCTGCTGCCTCGAGGCGATCGAGGCGCGCTGGCGGCACAAGATTTCCCTGCGCGAGGCGCGCATGGCGGCGGCGCAGGAAGGGTGGCAGGGGCCGCAGGCGCGCGCTTGCTTCGATGCCCTGAATGCCGACTGGGAAGCCGCGATCACGCAGATCTACGACGATCTCGGCCTTGCCCTCACCCCCGTAGCACTGGCCGCGATGCGTCGCGTGATGGCCGAGAGCGAAGGCGGACATCACCGTGCCCATGCCGAGCAATTGGCGCGGTTTTCGCAAGGCCAATAGCAAAAGGGCCGCCCCTCGCGGGACGGCCCTTTGCGTGTCCTCAGCTGAGCAAAATCAGCCGACCAGTTCTTCCGGCTTGAAGAAGTACGCGATTTCGATCGCGGCGTTCTCTTCGCTGTCCGAACCGTGGACGGTGTTCTCGCCGATCGACAGGGCCAGTTCCTTGCGGATCGTGCCCGGAGCAGCGTCGGCGGGGTTGGTCGCGCCCATGATGTCGCGGTTGCGGATGACGGCGTCTTCGCCTTCGAGCACCTGCACCACCACCGGCTCGCTCATCATGAACTCGACGAGCTCACCGAAGAACGGACGCTCGGAGTGGACGGCGTAGAAGCCTTCGGCCTGCTCGCGGGTCATGTGGATGCGCTTGGAGGCGACGACGCGCAGGCCGGCTTCTTCCAGCATCTTGGTGACCGCACCGGTCAGGTTGCGGCGGGTGGCGTCGGGCTTGATGATCGAGAAGGTGCGGGTGACCGCCATGAGTATGCTCCTGTAAACGTCTTTTTATGGTCGGGGGGACTTGGCCGCGCCCCGTAGATGCTGCGCTGCAAAATGGCAAGCGCGAGCGCATCGCGTATCCTCGCGCCTTGGTTCCTATCGGGCAGCAATCGTGATAAGCCGTCGACGGGGAATTGAAAGGGGGACATCATGGATCACGATCACAAGCTTTCGCGGCGTCATTTTGCAGGCGCTGCCCTTACCGCGGCGGGTCTCGTCGTCGGCGGCGGCATCGCCCGCGCAGCCGAGCCTGCGTTGACCGCCGGCGGCCCGCTCGGGCCGTTCTATCCCGTCATGCGTCCGGGCGACGACGACTTCGACATGACCCAGATCAAGGGCAACGCTAGCCGGGCGCTCGGACGGGTGATCGAGGTCACGGGCCGCGTCCTTGATCTCAAGGGCAATCCGGTCAGCGGCGCCGAGCTCGAGCTTTGGCAATGCAACGCCGCCGGACGCTATGCCCACCCGGGCGATGTGTCGACCGCACCGCTCGATCCCAACTTCCAGGGCTTCGCCAAGCTGGTGACAGGGCCCACCGGTGAGTGGCGCATCCGCACAATCAAGCCTTCGGGCTATGACAGCCCCATCGGCCACCGGACACCGCACATCCACTTTGACATCAAGGGCCGGCAGAAGCGGCTCATCACCCAGATGTATTTCACCGAGGACTACGCGACCAACAGCAAGGACGCGCTCTACAACGAGCTTGGCGAGGATGCGGTGACTGCGATGGCCAAGCAGCAGGCCGACGCCGACAAGTACCGCTGGGACATCGTGCTCTTCGAAACCTAACGCGCGCGCCGCCCGGTCAGCCCATCGGCTTGGCGGCGATCACGATCTGCCCGGTTGTGGGCGTGCCTTGCGTGGCAGTGGCGGTGAGCTTCGTGCTCCCGCGCTCGCCGACGAGAATGCGCGTATCGCCGGTTTCCGCTTCGAGCGAGACGGCGAAGCCTGCTGCCTTCGCTTGATCGCGGAAATGCGCGATCACATCAGCTGCAGGAGCGTCCGCCTCGAAGGTGACGAGCGTGTCCTGCCCGCTGCCGGGGCGCGTGACCTGCGAGTTGCCGAGCACCCGGCTGCCGGGAAACAGGCTCAAACCATTGGGCAAGGTGACCGGGACCTTCGACCCCGAGAGCACGGTGACGGCGCCATTCTTGTCCGGGATGGTCATGCGGACCTCGCCGGTTGCGGGATCGATGGTGTGCTCGGTGACAATGCGCGGCCCGATGGCGCTGGCACCCGGTATCTCCAGGACACCGAACCAGACCAGTACGGAGACAGCCAGCCCGAGAGCGGCGATCACGATTGATGCCAGAACTGCGAGCCTTATGCGCATTTGGTCGCTTGCCCCCCTTTTACGTCGCCCGGAGCATCATCTCCGATCATGCGAGCGGCGGCAAGCGGTCAGCCCTTCTTCACCCAGCGCCCGTCTTCCTGCGCGTAGTAGGCTCGCTCGACCCCCTCGCGGCCATCCTGCGCGCGCCACGCGACGCGCGCATCGGGGGCGCCTTCGGGGGGAAACAGCAGGAAGACACGCGCTAAGCCCACGGCCTCGCGGAAGGTGCCATCGGCAAGGATCAGGTGGGTCGCGCCATTGGCGGGCTCGAGGATCTCGGAAAGCAGCACCGGCTGGCGATCGGCACCGGGCGCGTCCGCTTCGCCGTTAGCCAGAAAGCTCTCCGGCCCCGCCTGCCATAGCGCACTTGCAATGGCGGCACGCTGATCGGGATCGGCCGAAACGACCAGCACCCGCTCGCCCTGGTCGAGCGCACGCTTGGCGATCAGCGTGACGACCTTTTCAAGGGGATCGTGGGTATACTGCCAAAAGTCGAGCTTCATCAGGCTGGCTTACTGCGGCGGCAGCGGTCGGAACAATACTTCACATTGTCCCAGTCCCGCTCCCACTTCTTGCGCCACGTGAAGGGCAGTCCGCAGGCGAGGCAGGTCTTGGAGGGCAGGTCGGACTTACGCCTCATTCTTGGCATGAGGCGCTCGCGTCAACCCTCGGCCACATCCCGCACGAACTGGTCGAGCAGGCGCACGCCGTAGCCGGTTGCGCCCTTGTCCCAGGTCGCGCCGGGCTTGTTCGACCAGACCATGCCCGCGATGTCCAAGTGCGCCCAGGGGGTGCCATCCTTAATGAACCGCTGGAGGAACTGCGCCGCGGTGATCGAGCCGGCCTCGCGCGGGCCGACGTTCTTGATGTCGGCGATCGGCGAATCGATGAGCTTGTCGTATTCGGGGCCGAGCGGCATCCGCCACAGCTTGTCGCCGCTGGTCTTGCCCGCAGCGGTCAGCTGCGCGGCGAGCGTGTCGTCATTGGCGAACATCCCGCCATGCTCGTTGCCGAGGCTGATGATCATCGCGCCGGTCAGCGTGGCGAGGTCGACGATGCGCGCCGCGTCATACTGCTCCTGCGCCCAGTGAAGCGCGTCGCACAGCACGAGGCGGCCTTCGGCGTCGGTGTTGAGCACTTCGACCGTCTGGCCGCTCATCGTGGTGACGACGTCGCCGGGGCGCTGCGCCTTGCCGTCGGGCATGTTCTCGACGAGGCCCATAACGCCGATCACGTTGGCCTTGGCCTTGCGGGTGACCAGCGCGAGCATCGCGCCCGCGACAGCGCCTGCGCCGCCCATGTCCCACTTCATGTCTTCCATGCCCGGCGGCGGCTTGAGCGAGATGCCGCCGGTGTCGAAAGTGACGCCCTTGCCGACGAACACGGTAGGCTTCTCGCCCGCCGCGCCGCCGTTCCAGCGGATCGCGAGCAGCTTCGATTCGCGCTCCGAGCCGAGGCCCACGCCGACCAGCGCGCCCATGCCGAGCGCGTCCATCTCTTCTTCGCCCAGCACAGTGATTTCCGCGCCGGTGCCCGCGAAGGCTTCCTGACAGGCGGCCACGAAGCTGGCGGGGTAGATGATGTTGGCAGGCTCGGCGACGAGGCCGCGGGTGAACTCGACGCCCTTGGCGACGGCCGACTCGCGCGTCCATGCCGCGTCGGTGCCCTCGGGCGCGCCGGTCACGTGGACGGTGGTCAGCGAGGGGCGCTTGTCGGCAGCAAGCCGCGTGCGATACTTGTCGTGGCGCCATGCGCGCAGGCGCAGGCCAAGCAGCACGGCGGCCGCTTCATCGGCGGTGAGGGCGGCGTGCGACAGGTCGAGCACCAGCGCGGTTTCGCCCGAGACGAGATACTTCGCCGTCAGCGCGCTCCCGGCACGCTCGCAAGCCGTACGGCGGTCAGCAGCATCAGCCTCGCCCGCCCCGACCAGCGCGATGCGCTTCACCGTGCCATCGACGCTCGCAAAGCCCTCGAACACCTGCGCCGCTCGCCCGCCGAAGCGCGAGGCGGCTGCGCCTTCGACCAGCGCCGCATCGAGCCCGGTAAGGGCTGCACCCTGATTGACCAGCCGCGCATGGAGGCGGACGTCTGAAGGGGCGGCGGCGGCGAAATGGATCTGCATCGGGAACTCCGGGGATGAAGCGTGTGGCCCGGTCGGCGAGCCGCTGTCAGGGCGCTTTGCACCTGCGACAAGCCGCACGCGCTCAGGGCGCAATGGCGATTGCGATTAGGCGCGAGCGGTGCAATAGGCAAGGCCATGTCGGGAGGCTGTTTGATCGCATCGCGCAGGGCCGCGGACCCCGCCCAGCGCGCGCCGACGCCGGGGCTCGCGTCGCGTTTCGCGCTCGCGCTGGCCTTGCTGGCAGGCGCCGCCCCGCTCGCCGCGCAGGACGCGCCCGCCGCGCCCAGCACCGCCACCGCCGAAGCGCCCCGCAAAATCGATTTCGAGGCGACCGAGCTCAGCTACGACGACACGACCGAGACGGTCACGGCGAGCGGCAATGTCATCCTGCGCTCCGAAGACCGCTCGGTGCGCGCCGATGCCGTCACATGGGACCGCAAATCGGGCAAGATCATCGCCACCGGCAATATCCGCATGGTCGACGAGGCGGGCAACCAGCTGTTCACCGATCAGGTCGAGCTGACCGAGGAATTCGACACCGGCGCCATGTCCGAGCTGCTGATCGCGTTGCGTGCAGGCGGCAGGCTCGCCGCGCGTTCGGCGACACGCAGCGCGAACGGCGATGCACTGCTCAACGACGCCGCCTATTCCGCCTGCCCGGTGACCGACGAAGCAGGCTGCCCCAAGGATCCGAGCTGGCGCGTCACCGCCCGGCGCGTGATCTACGACCGCCAGGAGAGCCGCGTGCGCTTCGAGGGCGCAATGCTCGAGCTGTTCGGCGCGCGCGTCCTCCCGCTCCCCGGTCTCGCGATCCGCACCGACGGGGGATCGGAGAGCGGCTTCCTCGTCCCCGACGTGCGGGTCACGCAGGTCAACGGTCTCGAGCTTTCCAGCCGCTATTATTGGCGCGTTGCCGACAACGCCGATCTGACGCTCGGCGCCTTCGTCTTTTCCAATGTCGCCCCGATGGTCAGCGCCAAATGGCAGCACCTCACCGAAAAGGGCGCCTACCAGATCACCGGCTATGCCACGGCGAGTGACCGTTCCACCGACTTCACCGGCGGGACCAGCTTCAAGCGCGAGCCGCGCGGGTATTTCGACGCCAATGGCCGCTTCCAATTCTCGCCCGACTGGAGCCTGACCGGCTCGATCCGCCTCGCCAGCGACCGCACCTTCGTACGCCGCTACGACATCACGCGCGACGACCGGCTGCGCTCGACAATCAATCTCGAGCGGATCACGGAGCGTTCCTACCTCTCGATCGCGGGTTGGGCGACGCAGACGCTGCGGCTGAACGCGACGCAAGGCCAGGTGCCGCTTGCGGTGCCGGCGATCGACTACCGCCAGAGGATCGGCGACAAGATCCTCGGCGGCACCCTGATGGTGCAGGCCAATTCGCTCTCGCTCCTGCGCAACGACGGGCAGGACACGCAGCGGGCCTTTGCGGGCGCGCAGTGGGACCTGAAGCGCCTGACGCGCATGGGCCAGGTCGTCACCCTCACCGGGCTCGTGCGCGGCGACGTCTACAACACCAACAACAGCCTTGCGACCATCACCGCCGCCTATCGCGGCAACGAGGGCTGGACGACGCGCGGCATCGCCACCGCCGCGATCGACGTCGAATGGCCCTTTGTCGGCAAGGCTTTCGGCGGGACGCAGGTCTTCACCCCGCGCCTGCAATTCGTCGCCAGCCCGCGCGTGCGCAACCTCAGCGTGCCCAACGAGGACGCGCGTGCGATCGACCTTGAGGATTCGAACCTCTTCGCCCTCAACCGCTTCCCCGGATACGACCGGGTCGAAGACGGCAGCCGTCTGACATGGGGCGTCGACTGGGAGCTGCAGCGCCCCAACTGGAGGATCAAGACGAATATCGGCCAGTCTTTCCGGCTCGAAACACCCCGCGCCGGGCTGCTGCCCGAAGGCACCGGGCTGTCGGAGAAGGTCACCGACTTTGTCGGACGGACCGAAATCCGCTTCCGCAATCTCGTCAGCTTCACCCACCGCTTCAGGCTCGACAAAGACAACTTCGCGGTGCGCCGTAACGAGGTCGACGCGACCATCGGTTCGCGGCGCACCTATCTGGAGATCGGCTATCTTCGGCTAAACCGCGACATCGCGACGGTCGAGGATCTGCGCGACCGAGAAGAACTGCGCGCCGCAGGACGCGTCGCGATCGGGCGGCGCTGGTCGGTGTTCGGGTCGGGGGTGTTCAACCTCACCAACCGCGAGGAAGACCCGGTGTTCCAGTCCGACGGCTTCCAGCCGATCCGCACCCGGTTCGGCGTCGCCTATTCGGACGATTGCATCGAGTTCGGCGCGACCTGGCGGCGTGACTTCATCGACGCGGGCGACGCGCGGCGCGGCAATGCATTCCAGGTGTTCTTCGCTTTGCGAAACCTGGGCTTCCGCTAATCCTCTCCGTTTGCGTCCATCAATTGGCACGGCGCGCAAATGGCGTTAAAGGGCACGCCGGACACAGCCGAGCACCCGCGCGGGATCGTAACGGGACTCAGCTTCCATTCAGCCGATGGGGGGCATCGGCGCATGACCAGCGCGAGCAATCGCGCGGAAAATTTGGCCAAAAGGCGGGACATAACGAGTGACTGTAAAGCTGTTTACCAAGGCGCTCTTTGCCAGAACCGGAACCGCTCTGACGGTGGCCGGCATCATCGGGCTCGCGCTCGCCCCGGCGGCGGCGCCTGCCCAGACTGTCGCTGTGCCGACCGCAGACAACCCCTTCGGCCTGCCCGCTGATGTGACCCTGTTCGCCAAGGCCGATCCCGACCGGCGTTCCGCGACCGCGATCGTCAATGGCTTCGTGATCACCGGCACCGATATCGACCAGCGCGTCGCGCTCGTCACCGCAGCGTCCGACGGGCCGATCTCGGCCGACGAAATGCTCCGCCTGCGCGTGCAGGTGCTGCGCAACCTCATCGACGAGACGCTCAAGATCCAGAAGGCCGATGCCGACAAGCTGGAGGTGAAGCCCGAGGAGGTCGAGCAGACCTACCAGCAGCTCGCCGCGCAGAACTTTGCGAACAACCCGAAGAAGATGGACGACTATCTTCTGTCGATCGGTTCCTCGCCCGCTTCGCTGAAGCGCCAGATCGAAGGCGAACAGGCGTGGGAGAATGTCCTGCGCCGCAACATCATTCCCTTCGTCAACGTCTCGGCCGAAGAGGTCAACGACGTGCTCAAGCGCATGAACGAGGCCAAGGGCACCGACGAATACCGGCTTGGCGAGATCTACCTCTCGGCCACCACGGAAAACCGTGCGGCGGTGCTCGCCAATGCGCAGAAGATCATGGAACAGCTGCAACAGGGCGGCAGCTTCGTCGCCTATGCGCGCCAGTATTCCGAAGCGACCACCGCAGTCGTCGGCGGGGATCTGGGCTGGGTGCGGCTCGGCCAGCTTCCCCCGCAGCTCGCCGCCGCGGCGCGCACCATGCAGACCGGTCAGCTTCAGGGCCCGCTCGAAATTCCGGGCGGCTTCTCGATCCTGTACCTCATCAACAAGCGCCAGGTGCTGATGGCCGATCCCAACGAGGCGCTGCTGAGCCTCAAGCAGATCTCGGTCGCCTTCGCCCCCGGCGTGAGCCAGGCCCAGGCTGAAGCCAAGGTAGCCGAATTCGGCGCCTTCATCGACGGCCTCAAGGGCTGCGGCGATGTGGAGGCGGGTGCCAAGAAGATCGGCGCCGAGGTGATCTCGAACGACCAGATCAAGGCCGGAAACCTGCCCGAACAGCTGCGCGCGATCCTGCTCGGCTTGCAGATCGGCCAAACCACCCCGCCCTTCGGCGGCGTCAAGGATGGCGTGCGCGTACTGATGCTGTGCGGCCGTGACGATCCCAAGGATTCGGGCGCTCCGACCTTTGCGGCGGTGATGGACCAGATCGAGCAGGACCAGGTCAACAAGCGCGCCCAGCGCCTGCTGCGCGACCTGCGCAACGACGCCTACATCGAATACAATTGACCCCGGGCTCACCGAGTTTGGCCGCGCCTCTCGCGATCACGCTCGGCGATCCGGCGGGCATTGGCCCCGAAGTCATCCTCGGCGCCTGGGCAAGGCTCCGGGCTGAACGGCGCGCTCCGCCGGCTTTCGTCGTCGGGGGGCCGGAACTGCTGAGGTCCTGTGCCGAACGGCTTGGGATAGACTGCCCGATCGTGCCGATCGCCGATCCGGCCGAGGCGATCTTCGCCTCTGCTGTAGGACTGCCGGTTATGGCCGGTCTCGATGGGCTCTTGACCCCCTCCAGACCCACGCCAGAAGGCGCCAGCCTCGCTCTGGCGTCGCTTCAGTGGGGGGTTAAATTCGCCCTCTCCGAGGTGGCTGTAGGGTTGGTGACCGCGCCGATTTCGAAGGGCGAGCTGGCGAAAATCGGCTGGGATTACCCCGGCCAGACCGAATTCCTCGCCGACGCCTGCGGGCGCCCTTACCGCGACGCCGTGATGATGCTCGCCGGACCCTCCCTGCGGACCGTGCCGCTGACGGTCCACATCGCATTGTCGGAAGTACCGGGGCTGATCTCGGCCGACCTGATCATCCACAAGGCGCGGATCGTTGCGGCAGGATTGCGCAATGATTTCGGTATTTTGCAGCCGAGACTTGCGATTGCCGCGCTGAACCCTCACGCCGGCGAAGGCGGACAGTTCGGCGACGAGGACACCCGCATCATCGCCCCTGCCATCGCCGCGCTGCAGGCCGAGGGGATCAACGCGTTCGGGCCCATCCCGGGCGATGCGCTGTTCACGCCGAGGGCGCGGCAAGGCTACGACGCGGCGTTGTGCATGTATCACGATCAGGCGCTTATCCCTCTGAAAGCGCTGGAGTTCGACGCAGGCGTCAACGTGACGCTCGGCCTCCCCATCATCCGCACCTCGCCCGATCACGGCACCGCCTTTGACATCGCCGGCAAGGGCCTCACCGACCCGGGCGCGATGGCCGCGGCAATCGTGATGGCGGCCGAAATGGCAGCAGCGCGGGCAGCGGCGTGACAGTCACCCTCCCCCCGATCCGCGAGGTGATCCAGCGCCACGGCCTCGCCGCCTCCAAGGCGCTGGGGCAGAACTTCCTGCTGGACGAACAGCTGCTTGACCGGATCGCCGCGCTTCCCGGGAGCCTCGAAGGGCAGCAGGTGCTGGAAGTCGGCCCCGGACCCGGCGGCCTCACCCGCGCACTGCTCAGGGCAGGCGCCAAGGTCACCGCCATCGAGATGGACCGCCGCTGCCTTCCCGCGCTTGCGGAACTGGGCGAGAGCTTCCCCGGGCAATTGACTGTCATCGAAGGCGACGCGCTGAAGATCGACCACGCCGCGCTGATGGCCAAAGACGGCGAACCTGCGCCGTTCCACGTGCTCTCGAACCTGCCCTACAACGTCGGCACCGCGCTGTTCGTGCGCTGGTTATCGGGCGAAAGCTGGCCGCCGCTGTGGCAATCGCTTACTCTGATGTTCCAGCGGGAGGTCGCCGACCGCATCGTCGCGGACGCCGGGGACGACGCCTATGGCCGCCTCGCCGTGCTCGCCCAGTGGCGCAGCGAGGCAAGGCTGGCGATGAAAGTGCACCGCAGCGCCTTCACCCCGCCGCCCAAGGTGATGAGCGCCATCGTCCACGTCACCCCTGCCGCCATGCCCGAGGGAGTCTCGGCGCGGATTCTCGAACGCCTCACCGAAGCCGCCTTCGGCCAGCGCCGCAAGATGCTGCGCCAGAGCCTCAAGGGCGTGCCGGGCGCACTGGAGGCGCTCGCAAACCTCGGCATCGACGAAACCCGCCGCGCCGAGACAGTCAGCGTGGCGGAGTTCGTCGCGGTGGCAAAGGCGCTGAGCTAGTCCGCCTTCTTGCGCAAGCGCCACGCATGCAGCAGCGGCTCGGTGTAACCGCTTGGCTGTTCCACGCCCTTGAAGATCAGCTCCTTCGCCGCGCTGAAGGCTGCGCCGTTTTCGTTGCCGGTAAGCGGCGCATAGAGCGGATCGCCCGCGTTTTGGGCGTCGACCTTGGCGGCCATGCGGGCGAGGCTGTCCATCACCTGCGCCTCGGTGATCACCCCGTGGAGCAGCCAGTTGGCGATGTGCTGCGAAGAGATGCGCAAGGTCGCGCGGTCTTCCATCAGGCCGACGTCGTTGATGTCGGGCACTTTCGAGCAGCCGACGCCCTGGTCGATCCAGCGCACCACGTAGCCGAGCAGGCCCTGGCAATTATTGTCGAGCTCCTCGCGGATCTCTTCCTCCGACCAGTTCGCACCAACGGCCAGCGGGATCGTCAGCAGCGCGTCAAGGCTCGCTGGCTCGTGCAGGTGCTTCTGCACATCGAACACATCGATCTGGTGATAATGCAGCGCGTGGAGCGTCGCGGCGGTGGGTGACGGAACCCATGCGGTGTTCGCGCCGGCCTTCAGGTGACCGATTTTCTCGACCATCATCTGGCCCATCAGATCGGGCGCGGCCCACATGCCCTTGCCGATCTGCGCCTTGCCCGAGAGACCGTGCTTCAGCCCGATGGCGACGTTGCGCGCCTCATAGGCCTTGAGCCAGTCCGACCCCTTCATCGCGCCCTTCCGCAGCATCGGGCCTGCACGCATCGAGGTGTGGATTTCGTCCCCGGTGCGATCGAGGAACCCGGTGTTGATGAACACGATCCGGTCGCGCACGGCATGGACGCAGGAGGCAAGGTTGGCCGAGGTGCGGCGCTCTTCGTCCATCACGCCGACCTTGATGGTATGGCGCGGCAGGCCGAGCAAGTCCTCCACCGCATCGAACAGATCGTTGGTGAAGGCGCATTCTTCCGGCCCGTGCATCTTCGGCTTCACGATGTAGATCGAGCCCTTGCGCGAGTTGCCACGCGAGCTGTGGCCCTCGACATCGAGCGTGCTGATCGCGGAGGTGAAGACCGCGTCCATGATGCCTTCGGGGATTTCGCCGCCATCGGGCAGGCGGATCGCGGGGTTGGTCATGAGGTGGCCGACGTTGCGCACGAACATCAGGCTGCGGCCCGGGAGGGTTTGCGTCGTGCCGTCGTTGGCAGTGTAAGTCTTGTCGCCTGCCAGCGTGCGGGTGAGCGTCTTGCCGCCCTTTGCGAAGCTCTCGGAAAGGTCGCCGCGGATGATGCCGAGCCAGTTGGTGTAGGCGAGCAGCTTGTCTGCGGCATCAACCGCCGCAACCGAATCCTCGCAATCCGCGATGGTGGTAAGCGCCGCTTCTATCACCACGTCTGAGATGCCGGCAGCATCGTCAGCGCCTACCGGGGTGCTCGGATCGAAGTGGACTTCGATATGCAACCCGTTGTTCTTGTAGAGCAAACCCTTGTCAGTTTGTCCAACAAGGTGGGAGGGGTCAGCGACTTGGATTTCTTCGCGCGAGGCAAGTTGATGCCAGCTTTTTCCGCCCGCCAAGGGAAGTGTTTCATCAAGAAAACCCCGCGCCCGGGCGATCACCGCCTGCCCTCGCGCCCGGTCATAACCGCCCGGCGTAGGAGCCGGAGCATCGAGCGCGTCGGTGCCATAGAGCGCGTCATAGAGGCTTCCCCACCGCGCGTTCGCGGCGTTGAGCAGGAAGCGGGCGTTGAGGATCGGCACCACCAGCTGCGGGCCGGCCATCGTGGCGATCTCGGGGTCGACGTTCTGGGTGCCGATCTGGAAGTCGCCCGGCTCAGGGACGAGGTAGCCGATTGCGGTGAGGAACGCCTTGTAGGCCTCCGCATCATGGGGCTTACCGGCGCGCTCGATATGCCAGGCGTCAATCTGCGCCTGAAGGCTCTCCCGCTTCGCCAGCAGCGCAGCGTTGCGCGGCGCGAACTCCGCGAGCAGCGCCGCGAATCCCTGCCAGAAGGCCTCCACATCCCGTCCGAGCGGTGCCAGCACCTCGCTCTCGAGGACGCTCGCCAGCCGGGAGTCGATGCTCAAACCGGCGCGGGTGGTCATGTCAGTCATGGTAGTCCTCGTGTGGTGGCGTGACGCGAACCCGGGGAGGAGAGGACGGATGGCGCTATGGCGCAGGGGACGCGCGATTGCAACGGCTTGGACTGGGACAAATGGGCGTCTAGAGGGGGTCCTATGCAAGTGGACGGGACCTTGGGCACAATCGACGCCGCAGCGATGCTGGCGCAGGTCGAAGCGTGGAGCGCGATCAACACCAGCACCGCGAATCTGTCGGGGTTGGCGCAGCAGGCCGCGCTGCTGGCCGAGGCATTCGCCGTGCTCCCCGGGCGGGTCGAATTGGTCGATCCCGCGCCCGTCACCGCCATTGCCGCTGATGGCTCCGCTTTCGAAAAGCCCCATGGCCAGCACCTTCTGGTGCGGGTCCGTCCGGAGGCCAATCGCCGGATCCTGCTGACCGGTCACATGGACACGGTGTTCCCCGCCGATCACGCCTTCCAGCGGCTACGGTGGCTCGACCGCGAGACGCTGAACGGCCCGGGCGTGGCCGACATGAAGGGCGGCATCGCGGTAATGCTCCACGCGCTGATGGCCTTCGATGCGAGCGGTCATGCTTCCGGCCTTGGCTATGACGTGCTGATCAATTCCGATGAAGAGACGGGCTCGCTCGCTAGTTCCGCCCTCATCGCGGAGCTTGCTGCGGGCAAGCTCGCTGCGCTGACCTACGAGCCTGCAGCCCTGCCCGACGGGACCCTCGCCCATGAGCGGGGCGGGACGGGCAACTACTCGATCACCTTCACCGGCAAGTCCGCCCACGCCGGGCGTAACCCGCACGAGGGTCGCAATGCCATCGTCGCAGCCGCCGACCTGATCCTCAGGCTCAAGGCGCTCGAGAGCGGCGAAATCACCATCAACCCCGCCAAGCTTGAAGGCGGAGCGGCCAACAATGTCGTGCCCGACCACGCGGTACTGCGCTTCAACGTGCGGCCCAAGACCGTCGAGGCGGGCGCTGCGTTCGATCACGCCCTTGGCCACGTTCTCGCGAGCATCGCAGCGGACCACCAAGTCGCCACCCACCGCCACGGCGGCGTCACGCGGCCGCCCAAGAAGGTCGACGCCAAGGCGCAGAAGCTGTTCGACCTCGTGCGCGCCTGCGGGGCGGAGCTTGGGCAGGACATCCGCTGGCAGCCCTCGGGCGGCGTATGCGACGGCAACAACATCGCGGCCTGCGGCGTGCCAGTGGTCGACACCATGGGCGTGCGCGGCGGCGCGATCCACTCGCCCGACGAATACCTCATCGTCCCCAGCCTTGCCGAGCGGGCCGCGCTCTCTGCCCGCGTCATCGAGCGTCTCGCACTGGGTCATTTAGAACAGGGAGCCCTATCGTGACCTTCCGCCTGCGCGCCGCGCGACCTGCCGATCTCGAGCATCTCTACGAGATGGCCAAGCTCACCGGAGGCGGGTTCACCAACCTGCCGCCCGACCGCGCGGCGCTCGGCACCAAGCTGGAACGCGCCGCCGCCGCCTTTACCACCGACAGCGATACGCTGGGTGACGAGTTGTTCGTGCTGGTGCTCGAAAACGGCCGCACCGGCGCGGTGCGCGGCACCTGCCAGCTGATGACGCAGGTGGGGCAACGCTGGCCGTTTTACTCTTACCGCCTCAACACCCTCACCCAGTATTCGCAGGAGCTTGACCGCACGGTGCGCGCGGAACTCCTGAGCCTCGTCACCGATCTCGAAGGGTCGAGCGAGGTCGGCGGGCTGTTCCTCCACCCCAACGAGCGTGCCGGCGGCCTCGGCCTGCTGCTCGCCCGCTCGCGCTATCTGTTCGTGGCGATGCATCGCAAACGCTTCGCCGAACGCATCCTTGCCGAGCTGCGCGGGATCATCGACGAGCGCGGCGGATCGCCCTTCTGGGACGGAGTCGCGGGCCGCTTCTTCGGGATGAGCTTCCAGGACGCGGACTATTTCAACGCGATCAACGGCAACCAGTTCATCGCCGACCTGATGCCCAAGCACCCGGTCTACATCGCGATGCTGAGCGAGGATGCCCGCTCCGTGATCGGCGTGCCCCACCCCACCGGGCGCGCGGCGATGCGGATGCTCGAGGACGAGGGCTTCCGCGCCGAGGGCTATGTCGACATCTTCGACGGCGGGCCGACGATGGTCGCCCGCACCGACAACGTCACGAGCGTCAAGGGCGCGGTCACGTCCACGATCACCTCCCTGACCGCCAGCGAGGGCGAGCGCGCGATCCTCGCCACCGGACGGCTCGACACCTTCCGCGCGTGCTTCGGCGCGCGGGTTCTGGATGGCGAGGGCGGCGTGGCGATCGATTCCGCCAGCGCCGACCTGCTCGACGTGTGCGAAGGCGACACGGTGTGGAGCGTCGCGCGATGAGCCTCACCGAAATCAACTTCGACGGGATCGTCGGCCCGTCGCACAATTACGCGGGCCTCAGCCTCGGCAACATCGCCAGCGCGAGCCATGCAGGCGATCCGTCATACCCTCGCGCCGCTGCGCTTCAGGGCGTGGCAAAGATGCGCGGGAACCTCGCGCGGCTGGGCGTGCAGGGCTTCCTCCTGCCCCTCCCCCGCCCCAATCTCGCACTCGCCCACGCACTGGCGCTCGACGGTAGCGAGCCGCCGCAGCTGCGCGCCGCCGCATGGTCTGCCTCGTCGATGTGGACGGCCAATGCCGCGACCGTCAGCCCTGCGCCCGACACCGCCGACGGGCGCTGCCACCTCACCGCGGCGAATCTCGTCACCATGCTCCACCGCGCGCAGGAATGGCCCGACACCAAGCGGCAGCTTGAGGTCGCATTCGGCGACGCACGCCATTTCGCGGTGCACGACGCGGTGCCCGCCAGCTTCGGCGATGAGGGCGCGGCCAATCACATGCGCCTGTGCGAGAGCCACGATGCTCCCGGCGTCGAGGTGTTCGTCTACGGCAAGACCGGCGGCCGATTCCCCGCACGCCAGCACGAACAGGCGAGCCGCATCGTCGCCCGCCGGCACGGGCTTGCGCAGGAGCGCACCGTGTTCATCGAGCAGAACCCCGACGCCATTGCCGCAGGCGCTTTCCACAACGACGTGGTCGCGGTGGCTAATGGGCGCGTGATGTTTACTCACGACATGGCCTTCGCCGACCAGCAGGGCGCCTATGATGCGCTTCGGCGCGCGTTTCCCGCGCTCGAGGTGGTCGAGGTGCCCTCCTCTGCCGTCACCTTGCAGGAGGCGATCCGCACCTATCTGTTCAACGCCCAGCTGCTCACCCTCCCCTCGGGCGAGATGGCCCTGGTCGTGCCTGAGGAATGCCGCGAGAGCCCTTCAGTCTGGGGCTGGGTCGAGGGCATGCTCGCCTCGTACGGCCCGATCCGGCAGGTGATCCCCGTCGACGTGCGCCAGTCGATGGCGAATGGCGGCGGCCCCGCATGTCTGCGCCTTCGGGTGGTGTGTGATCCGGCCACGGTCGATCCGCGCTTCCTGCTCTCCGAGGCCAAGGCCGACCTTCTCGAGAGCGTCATCGCCGCCCGCTGGCCCGAGCAGATCGACCCCGCCGATCTCGGATCAGAGGCGCTGGCGAACAGTGTCATCGCGGCACGGCTTGCACTTCTGGAGGCGCTTGATCTGACGATGCTTGGTTAACGCGTTTGGAGACTTGGCCGCCTCGGGGGTAAGGTTACGCCAATGTTAAAGCGACTCAGCCACGCGGTTGGTCGCACGACGGTCCGGAGAGCTCATGCTGCGCAAGATCAAGAGGTTGTTCGTGATCAAGACGCGCATCGAGGCGTTTCTGATCATCTATGCCCTGGCGCTCGGATCGACGATGCGCGGCATCGTCTACCTCCACGACTACCCCGGCTTCGGCGGCAAGCTGCTGTTTCTGGCGACCACCGGCGCGGTGTTCCTCGGCGGGGCGAAGATCCTCGATTGCCTGAAGCTGGAGCAGGAAGTCGAGATGCTGAGGGAGCGGGTCCGCGCCAGCTAAGGCGCTGATAGGTGGGGGTTTCTGTTGCTACGTACCCGGGACCTTTTTTGAAGGAACGGGGTGAAGACCGTCGCGTAGACGGGCACAAGACCACCCTTGATCGGAGTAAGGTGGGGCGGTTCTGTTGCTAGGCCCGCCCCGGGCCCCCGGTATCCGATTCTGTTGCCCGGTTCGGCCCGACCGCGCTTTTTAACCTAGTAAAAGAAGGGCGTTAGCCCATCAATTACGCAGCCATTGCGAGTGCTTCGTTATCGTTGGCACTTATGGTTTTTGAGCCTTATGCGGGTTACTCAGCCCGGGCAAAAACTACGCTTTTCAACACACGTCGATCCTGGTTCGGCCCCGTCAGGACTTGCGGCCAGTCATCGCTGAACGCCGCAGATTCTGGTGGAGCCGCCGGGTACTGCCCCCGGGTCCGTTGCATCTATTATACGCAGCCATTTATCGCCATATCCGGTCGAAACCGGCCCGACCCATATAGCGCGACAATCCTGAATGGGAAGTGGACGCGGCACAGCCGCACACGCGATGTTTCACGTGAAACACCCGCGCAAAGGCCCTCCGAAACGTGTCTGGAGGGGGTCTAAACGGGGTCTAAAGGGGGTCTAAACCGATCTGGAGGGGGTCTGCACCCCCTCTGAAACATCCAACAAAAAAGCTGCCGCGAGCCGCAATGGCCCACGGCAGCCCGCCTCACTTCTTCAGGGCGTCGCGGATTTCGGTCAGCAGCTCGACCTCGGTGGGGCCAGCGGGCGCGGCTTCCTCGCCCTTGGCGACCTTGGCGGTCAGCTTGTTCACGTAGCGCACCATCAGGAAGATGATGAAGGCGAGGATCACGAAGTTGATGAGCACCGACAGGAAGGCACCGTAGGCGAGCACGTTGGCTCCCACCTGCCGCGCCGCTTCCAGCGGGGCTCCGGCCATCACGTCACCCGACAGGACGAGGTAACGATCCGAAAAATCGATATTGCCGAACACCGCGCCAACCAGCGGCATGATGATGTCGTCGGTCAGCGACTTGACGATTCCACCGAACGCAGCGCCGATGATGACGCCGACGGCGAGGTCCATGACATTGCCCCGCAGGATGAAAGTCTTGAATTCGGAAAGCATGGTTGTCCCCTTCTGATTGCCTTTAACCATGTTCTGGCATCCGGCCGCCACGCTGCCAAGTCGCACACGGCGCCTCGTCCACCGCTTGAAAGGGGTCGGGGGTGTGCTATATGCGCAATACAGAACGTCAGCCGCCGGGAGCGCCTTGCTCCCCGCGACTTCAGGAGGGACACGACGATGCGCTTTTCCACCATGCTGCGCGGCGCCTTTGCCGCTGTTGCCGCACTCAGCCTTGCCGCCTGCGGCATCAACTCGGTGCCCACCAAGGAAGAGGCCGCCAAGGCACAATGGGGCAACGTTGAAAGCGCGCTCCAGAACCGCTCGGACAAGATCCCCAACCTCGTCGCCGTGGTGCAGGGCGCCGCGATCTCGGAGAAGAACATCCTGCAAGGGGTGATCGACGCGCGCGCCCGCGCCACTGCGATCAACATCACCACCGATGACCTGTCGAACCCCGCAGAGTTCAAGAAGTTCAGCGATGCGCAGAACCAGCTCACGCAGGCGATGGGCCAGCTGCGTACAGTGGTCGAGAACTACCCGCAGCTCGCCAGCCAGCCGCGCTTTGCCGACCTGATGGTGGCGATCGACGAGGCGAACAACCAGATCAACACCGAGCGCGGCCGCTACAACGACCTCGCCCGCGACTACAACACCGAGATCCGCACCTTCCCGTCGAGCATCGGCGCGAACGTCATCTACGGTGCCAAGGCGCTCGAATACTTCAAGGCGGACGAAGCGGCCAAGGCCAACCCCAAGGTCGACATGAGCGGCCTTGCCGGCACAGCGACCCCGGCAGCCACCAACTGAGGTGAACGCCGCTTTTGCACCCCTGCGCCGCGCGTTTGCGCTCCTGCTGTCGGGCTTGTGGCTCGCTTTCGCAGGGGTTGCAGCGCAGGCGCAAGACTATCCCCCTCGCCCGTCCGGGCCTGTCTATGACGGGGCGAACATTCTGTCGGCGGGCACCAAGGCCCAGCTCGACCAGCAGCTGCGCGCCTATAATGCGCAGACGGGCCAGGCGATCATTGTCGCCACCGTGCCGAGCCTCGGGGGGGCCTCGATCGAGAGCTATGCGACCACGCTCTACACCGACAAGTGGGGTATCGGCGGGGCCAAGCGCGACACGGGGCTGCTGCTGCTGATCGCGCCGAACGAGCGCAAGATGCGCATTGAAGTGGGCTACGGCCTCCACGGCTATTTCGGCGGGATCATGGCCGGGCGCGTCATCAACGATGTGATCGCGCCGCGCTTCAAGGAAGGCAATTACGACGCGGGCGTCACCGATGGCGTCAATGCCATCCTCGCGCACCTCGCCAAGAGCCCCGAGGACGCCGTTGCCATCGAGGAGGCCGCCAAGGCCGCCGAACAGCAGCGCAGCCGCAGCGACGGCGGCTTCCCGTTCGGCGTGCTGATCTGGATCGCCTTCATGTTCTTCTTCTTCGTCCTCCCGCTCCTTGCCGGACGCGGGCGGCGGCGGGGCTACTCGGCGAGCGGCACGGGCCCGTGGGGCAGCCGCGGCAGCGATGTGGGCGACGCGGCCAAGAACATCATCCTGTGGGAAGTCGGCAGCGCGATTGCGCGGGGTCTCATCAACAGCGGCGGTAATGGCGGCGGCGGCGGCGACTGGGGCGGCGGCGGTGGCGGCGGTGGGTTCGGCGGCTTCGGCGGCGGTTCGTCCGGCGGCGGCGGCGCATCGGGGGGATGGTAGGTCATGGCCCATATGGATGATGCCGGACGCCAGCTCGTCAGCGCGGCGGTGACCGAAGCGGAGAGCGCGACCTCCGGCGAAATCGTGACCGTTCTGGCGGACGCGTCCGACGGCTACACCGATGTCGCCCTGCTGTGGGCGGCGGGCGCGGCGTTTACCGCGATGAGCGTGTTCGCTGCCTTCCCGCGACCCTTCCTCGACGCATGGGACGCGATGTTCGGCGGTTGGGGTCACCAATGGTCGAGCGGCGAGCTTGCCAGCATGGTCATCGCGCTGGGCCTCGTCACCTTCCTCGTCGCGGTGCTGGTGCAGCAGTGGCAGCCTCTGAAATGGGCGCTGATCCCCGGCCCGGTCCGCACCATCCGCGTCCACAACCAGGCCGTGCGCCAGTTCAAGGTCGGCGCGGAACGCCGCACCACCGGGCGCACCGGCGTGCTGATCTACCTCTCGATGCGCGAACACCGCGCCGAGATCGTTGCCGACGAGAGTATCGCGGCGAAAGTGCCTGCCGAGGTGTGGGGCGAGGCGATGGGCGATATGCTCGTCCACATCCGCAAGGGCCGGGTCGCCGAGGGGCTCGCGGTCGGCATCAGCGACGTCGGCCATGTCCTCGCCGAGCACTTCCCCCGCAGCGAGGACGACGTCAACGAGCTCCCTGACCGGCTGATCGAGGTTTGATCCACCCTCCCCAATAATGCTCTTGACCCGTTCGCCCTGAGCCTGTCGAAGGGCCGCTCTTCACTTCTGATCCAGCGCCGAAGAAGGACGATCCTTCGACAAGCTCAGGATGAACGGGATTTTTGAGCTTGGAACGAGACCGCGACGCCGACTTGCCTGAAGAGGTGATGTGGGAAGGGCGTTTCATCACCGCCAAGATGCGGGGGCGCTGGGAATATGTCGGCCGCGCGCGCGGCATTCGCGCTGCCGCGATCATCGCTCTGGATGATGATCCGGACGGGACGCGCCACGTCATCCTCGTCAGCCAGTACCGCGTGCCGCTGGGCCGCTTCAGCCTCGAGATTCCCGCAGGCCTCGTCGGCGACGATGCGGGCGGCGAAGGCGAGGAGGCCACCGCCGCCGCCGCGCGCGAGCTGGAGGAAGAGACCGGCTACCGCGCGGGCAATCTCGAAGTGCTCGGCGAGTTCTACTCCTCGCCCGGCATGGTCTCGGAAAGCTTCACGCTCTTGAAGGCCACCGGCCTCGAACGGGTCGGCGAAGGCGGCGGGACCGAGGGCGAGAACATCATCGTCCACCGCGTCGCCTTGCGCGATCTCGCCCGCTTCGTTGCCGAATGGCGGCGGGCTGGCCATGCGGTGGATGTGCGGATAGCGATGCTGCTGACACCGGGATATTTGGGAGAGGACTGAATTATGGCAGGACGGGTAGCGGGGAAGCTCGCGCTGGTTACAGGCGGCGCGCAGGGTCTTGGCCGCGCGCATTGCATCCGCTTGGCGCAAGAAGGCGCGCGGGTGTTGGCGACCGACATCAACGGAAGCGGAGCGGAAGAGACCGCAGCGATCATCAACGCCGAGATGGGCGCAGGCACCGCCTTTGCCATCGCGCATGACGTGACCGACCCCGTCCAGTGGGAAGCCTCCGTGGACGCCGCACGCGAGAAGCTCGGCGGATTGAGCGTGCTGGTCAACAACGCTGGCATCGGCGTTGCCGGGAATATCGAGGCCTGCGACTTCGGCGACTGGCAGCGGTGCTTCGACATCAACGTCAATTCGATCTTCCACGGCTGCCAGAAGGCGCTCCCCCTGATGCGCGAACACGCGCCGGGGTCGATCATCAACATCTCGTCGATCGCCGGCCTGATCGCGAGCGACACCATGCCCGCCTATAACGCCTCGAAGGCGGCGGTGTGGATGCTGTCGAAGTCGATCGCGCTGCACTGCGCGAAGAAGGGCATGAACATCCGCTGCAATTCGGTGCACCCGACCTTCGTGGACACGCCGATCCTTGACGGGACGGCCAAGGCCGCGTCGCTCGACAAGGGCGTGTTGCTGGAGAAGCTGGCGCGGCAGATCCCGCTGAAGTTCGTGGGCGAGCCCAACGATATCGCCAATGCGGTGCTCTATCTCGCCAGCGACGAGAGCCGCTTCATGACCGGCGCGGAGCTGAAGCTCGACGGCGGCATCAGCGCGATGTGAGCAAAAAAGAAGGGGCCGATGTGGCCCCTCCCGGTCATTCACAATCAGGTGCAGCGGCCCGACAAACCGGGGTCCGCTTGGCGCTGCACTCAGTCGGCGATCAGCGCGATCGCAAGGTAGATCAGCACCGGGCTGCCGAAGCCCAGCAGGGTCGCAAGGACAAAGCCGACGCGCACCAGCATGGTGTCGACGCCGAAGTAGTTGCCGATCCCGGCGCACACGCCGAAGACCTTGCCGTTGCCCTTGTCGAGGCGGAAGCTGGTGCGGGGGGGCTTGCCGCCGCTCTGGCCAGTGATGTCGTTCATGTCAGTCATTCTCCGTCGGAAGCGTTGCGATCAAGCCATCAGGCCGGGGGTGGCGGGCAGGATGCAGTAAGCGAAAGTGGCGATGGTGAGCACTACGGCAAACGTCGCAGAAGCGAAGCGGGCGGTGGTATCGGAGCCGAACATTGTGAGGTTTCCTTGTAACAGAAGTGGCGGGTTGAAAGCGGATCAGGCGAGCAGGGTCGGGCTGGCCGGGATGATCGCGTAGGCGAGGAAAGCGGCCGAGAGGACAACCGAGAAAGCGGCGGCGAACAGGCGGTTCGAGATTTCGTTGGCGTACATAAGAGGTCTCCTTTGCGTGTCTGTCTGGTGTTTCCGGGACCATCCCGGGGATGTCAGCTACTTTGCATCAGCCGTGCCAAACTCGAAAAACGGCAGAAATCCGCCATTCTCATGCTTTCGCCCCGCAAACAGCCGGTTCAGCAAACCGAAAGCTTGGGAAATTCCACCATGTGTTGGGATTAGCCAATTCAGCCCTTCCGCTCTGGCCAAAGCACCCCCCTCCCGCTACCCGAAGCGCAGCCATGGGCCTCAGCCGGATCAGCCTCGAAAACTTCCGCAACCACGCGGCGACCACGCTTGGCGAGACGGCGCATTTCAACCTGCTGGTGGGCGAGAACGGGGCGGGAAAGACCAACCTTCTGGAGGCGCTGTCGCTGCTCGGCCCGGGACGCGGATTGCGCCGCGCGAACCTCGGTGATCTGGCGCGGCGGGCCGGCCCGGACGCCCCTCCCCTGCCCTTCGCGATCGGTGCGAGCCTCAGCGAGGCGGGGACCGTTTCGGCGCGGATCGGCACCTATACCGAAGCGGGCACCCCCGCGCGGCGGCTGGTGCGGGTCAACGGCGCTGCCGCCACCGCCGCGAGCCTTGCCGAGTGGATCGCCATGAGCTGGCTGACCCCCGCGATGGACGGGCTGTTCACCGATAGCGCGGGCGCGCGGCGGCGGTTCATGGACCGCATGGCGCTGGCCATCGCGCCCGATCACGCGCGGCGGGTCAATGCGCTGGAGACGGCCCTGCGGGAGCGGGGCAAGCTGCTGGAAAACAGGGGCGATCCGCGCTGGCTCGATGCTATCGAGGCGCAGGCGGCGGATCACGGAAGCGCTGTTGCCCGTACTCGCGCGGAGCTGGTTCTGCGCCTCGCGGACGAGCTTTCCGCCCTGCCGCCTGAGCCGTTCGCCCGCCCGGCCCTGACCTACCGCCCCGGCGGGCCGCTCGACGAAACCGCCCTGCGCGCCGAACTCGCCAAAGGACGCCCCCGCGACCGTGCCGCAGGCCGCGCGCTGACGGGGCCGCAGCGCGATGAGTTGCAGGTGGAGATGGCCTCCTCCCGCCAGCCCGCCGCATCCTGTTCGACCGGCGAGCAGAAGGCGATGCTGATCGCCATCACCCTCGCCCACGGCATTCTGGCCTCTGCCGGTCGCCCCAGTGTGCTGCTGCTCGACGAGGTTGCCGCCCACCTCGATCCGGTGCGGCGGACCGAGCTGTTCCGGCGCTTGCGGGAAGGCAAGGCGCAGGTCTGGATGACCGGCACCGAGCTCGGCCCCTTCGAGGCGATCCGCGCCGAAGCGGCGATATGGCGGGTGTCTGGCGGCGGTGTGGAGCGGGTCTGAACCTCAAAACTCGTCATTGCGAGCCGCAGGCGAAGCAATCCATGGACTGCACCCGCGCGCAACCACAGCGTCGGTTCGTGGATTGCCGCGTCGCCTTCGGCTCCTCGCAATGACGAAACTACTTGCCGTCCTTCGGCAAAGCCCCCTCGACCGTCGCAATCGTCGATCCCACCAGCCGCTCGACCCCGTCGGCGGTCGGGTGGATGCGGTCCGCCTGGAACAGCGAGGGATCGCGGTAGATGTCCTCCAGCCAGAACGGGATCAGCGTCGCCCCGTATTCCTTCGCGAGATCGGCATAGAGCGCGTCGAACTGCGCCTGATATTCCGGGCCGTAATTGGGGGGCGCGCGCATCCCCATAAGCAGGACGGGCACCTTGGCTTTTTGCAGGATGGCCAGCATCTTGCCGAGGTTCTTCTTGGTCTCGTCAGGCGAGAGGCCGCGCAGCAAATCGTTGCCGCCCAGCTCCAGAATGAACAGCGCAGGCGGTGCGTCCTTCTGCGAGACCAGCGTGAACTCGACCCGGTTGAGCCCCGCTGCAGTGGTATCGCCCGAGACGCCCGCATTGATCACATCGGCATTGATGCCCTTGGCCCGCAGCGCGCTTTCCAGCTTTTCAGGGTATGCATCGCGCGGGTCGAGGCCATAGCCTGCGAAGAGGCTGTCCCCGAAGGCGATGATCTTGCGCTCCGGTCCCATCACCGGGATCGCGGGGAGCGCGGGCTGGCCGTCGTCGGCGATTTCAGTCTTGGGGGCGTTGGCATCCTCCGCCTTGTCGCTGCACGCGCCTAGCGTCAGGGGCAGCATCAGCGCGAGGGCCGCCGCGACCCCGATATTCGTGCCATAACGCTTGTGCATCCGACGGCCTTCCATACCTGTAGCTTGTTGCAAATCACCACCTATGCCATCGGAACCCTGTGACAAGTCCCTCTCTCGCGATCAGCGCCCGCAACCTCACCCTGACCCTCGGCAGCACCGCTTCGCCGGTGACGATCCTGCGCGGGATCGATCTCGACATCGCGCGGGGTGAAGTCGTGGCGCTGCTCGGGCCTTCGGGATCGGGCAAAAGCTCGCTGATGGCGGTGCTCTCGGGCCTTGAGCGCGCGAGCGGCGGGAGCCTTCAGGTGGCGGGCGCGGATTTCGCAGCGCTGACGGAGGACGGTCTGGCGGCAGCGCGCCGAGGGCGGATCGGGATCGTGCTCCAGGCCTTTCACTTACTGCCCACCATGACCGCCGCCGAGAATGTCGCGACCCCGATGGAATTGGCGGGAATGGCTGACGCGAGCCCCCGCGCCATCGCGGAACTGGAGGCGGTCGGCCTCGGCCACCGCATCGGGCACTACCCCACCCAGCTTTCGGGCGGAGAGCAGCAGCGCGTCGCCATCGCCCGCGCCACCGCGCCGCGTCCCGACCTGATCTTTGCCGATGAACCCACCGGCAACCTCGATGCCGCGACCGGCGAGGAGATCATCAACCTGCTTTTCGCCCGCCGCGCCGAGACCGGAGCGACGCTGCTCATCATCACCCATGACGCGAGCCTTGCGGCGCGCTGCGAGCGGGTGCTGACGATGGCCGATGGCGTGATCGTCTCGGATACGCGCCCGACCCTCGCAGGAAGCGCATGAGCCTGCCGATAGGGACAGCCTGGAGGATCGCCCGGCGCGATCTCAATGCGCGCTTCAAGGGCCTGCGCCTGCTGCTGGTGTGCATCTTCCTCGGCACCGCCGCGCTCGCTGCCATCGGCACGCTGACCGCCGCGATCGAAAACGAGCTGGCGTCGAGCGGGCAGGAACTGCTCGGCGGCGATCTCGAGGTGACGGTCTGGCAGCGCGATCTCAAGTCCGACGAACGCAAGGCGCTGGAGGAATACGGCACCATCTCGAGCGGCTTCCGAATGCAGGCGATGGCGAGCACGCCCGCAGCAGCCGCGCCCATCGAACTCAAGGCAGTCGACGCCAAGTGGCCGATGTTCGGGCGCCTCGTGCTGGAGGATGGCCGCAAGGTCGGCGCACCCAGCGGCACCGATGCGTGGATCGCGAACACGGCGCTGGAGCGGCTCGGCATCAAGGTCGGCGAGAGCTTCAAGGTCGGCACCGTCACCCTGCGCGCGGCGGGCATCATCAAGGACGAACCGGATCGCCTCTCCGAAGGCTTCCAGCTCGGCCCGACGATCATCGTTGCCGAGGATGTCCCCGCCAGGGCCGGATTGCTGCAACCGGGCGCGCTCTACCAGAGCAAGCACCGCATCGCCTTCAGCAACCCTTCGCGGGCGCTGGACGGCATCGAGGAGACGCTGACCAAGCGGTTCCCCACCTCAGGCTTCAACATCCGCACCCGCGACCGCGCCTCGCCGGGGGCTGACCGCTTCGTGAGGCAGATGAGCGATTTCCTCACCCTCGTGGGCCTTGCCGCGCTGGTGATCGCCGGGATCGGGATTGCGGGCGGCGTGTCCTCTTATCTCGACCAGCGCCGTTCGAGCATCGCGACGCTGAAGGTGCTGGGCGCGACTTCGGCGGACATCGTGCGCATCTATGCGATGCAGATCGGCGTTGCGGCGCTGGCGGGGAGCCTTGCGGGGCTCGTCGCGGGCGTGGCGGTGACGCCGCTGCTTGCGAGCGCGCTGCAAGGCCTGCTGCCTGTGGACAGCGGTTTCATCATCGCGCCTGCCGCGCTGGCGCTGGCGGCGAGCTACGGGCTGCTTGTGGCCTTCGCCTTCGCCGCTGCTCCCCTGCTGCGCGCGCGGACCTTCCCCGCTATGACGCTAATGCGCTCCGGCATCGTGCCGCTGGCGCGCGACTGGCGGGCGCTGGGGGTCACTGCATTGGGGCTTGCGGCGATCTGCGCGCTGGCTCTTTTGACCACCGCGCAGCCGTGGCTGTCGGGCGGGTTCCTGCTCGGCGCGGGCGGCGCTCTGGTGGTGCTGGCGGGGCTCGGCTGGGGCATCCAGACGCTCGCCCGCCGCCTGCCGCGTCCGGCCAATCCCTTGCTGCGGAGCGCGCTGTCGAACATCCACCGGCCCGGCGCGCCGACGGGGGCGCTGGTGACCGCGCTCGGCTTCGGCCTTGCCGCCTTCGTCCTGCTCGCCGCGGTGCAGAGCGCCATCGACGGCAACATCCAGCGCCGCGTGCCGAACGAGGCGCCCGATTACTTCGTGCTCGACGTGCCGCCCGCCAAGGAGGCGCGCTTCCGCGAGCTGGTGACGGCCGAGTTCCCCAAGGCCGCGATCCGCACCGTGCCGACGATGCGCGGAGCGATCCTCGCCTATGGGCCCAAGGACCGGATGACGCGCGTCGCCGACCTCAAGGAGATCCCCGAAGGCGCCTGGGCGTTGCGCGGCGAGCGCGGGTTGACCTATGCCGACACCCTCCCCCCCGGAAACCGGGTGGTCGAGGGCGCATGGTGGAACGCCGCCGGCAATGCGGGGCCGCAGGTCTCCGTGGACGCCAATTTCGCGCGCGCCGTGGGCCTGAAACCGGGCGATTACATCACCATCGGCATCCTCGGCGTCGAGCGCACCGCGCGGGTCGCGAACCTGCGCGAGATCGACTGGGAGAGCATGGGCTTCAACTTCGCGCTGGTGTTCAGCCGCGACGCTATCAGCGATGCGCCGCATAACCTCTCGGCGACCATCGATCTGCCCGACGGCGTGGACAGCGCCGCCAAGGGCCGGCTGCTGCGCGCACTGGTCAAGGAGATGCCGTCGAGCTCGGTGATCGAGGTGGGCGGCATTCTGGTCGAGGCGAGGAACCTCCTCCGGCAGGTCAGCCTTGCCACGCTGGCGGCGGCGGCAGTGACGGTGCTGGCGGGGCTCGCGGTGCTGATGGGCGCGATCGCTGCCGCACGGGCGGCGCGGACCTATGACACGGTGATGCTGCGCGTGCTGGGCGCGAGCCGGCGGCAGATCCTGCTGCTGCAGCTGGCCGAATATGGCCTCATCGCAGGCGTCTTGGCGCTGGTTGCACTGGGGCTCGGCACGGGGCTCGCCTGGCTGGTGATCACCCAGCTCTTCGAGTTCGACTGGCTGCCCGACTGGGGCGAGGTCCTCGGCGTGCTCGGCCTCGGGGTCGCGCTGGTGCTCGGCTTCGCCCTCGCCGGATCACTACCGCTGCTGCGGGCGAAACCGGCGCGGGCGCTCCGCGAACTCTAGCCTAGGCGAAGACCTCCTCGAGAGCCTCCGCCCCGCCGCCGGTTACTTCGCTGTGCAGCACCGCGGTGAAGGCGGCCGCGAAGATCGTGTAGACGATGAACAGCGGTATGATGAGCAGCACGCCGACGATCGCGAAGCCAGCGGCCGCCACGCCGCTGTCCTCGGCCGCGAAGATCCCGCCGAAGATCAAAGCAAAGGGCAGCCCCATCGCCACCAGCGACAGCAGTACGAAGGCGATGATCGCGAGCAGGATCGCACCGACCTTGCCCTGCGTCACCGCCCAGCTCCTGCGGATCGCGGAGATCGGGTTGAACACCTGATCCACCGCCACGACCGGAACCAGCACCGAAAACCGGCAGGCAAGATAGACCATCACCGGCAGAAGCAGCAGCCCGAGCACGATCCCGACCGCGGAGCCAGCGGCCTGCCCGGCTACGCCCGCAATGCCGCCAATCACCACGACAAGGAGGAAATAGCCGAGCATGAGGATCACCGCGATCCCGAAGAACGGCAGCGCGCTCTTGAACCCGCGCCCCAGCGCCGCGCCGAACGCGGGCTCTTCCAGCGGCGAGGCAAGCGTCACCATCGCCGCCTGCTGGGCGAGCAGGAGCACGAGATAGGCGCCGTAGAACAGCACCAGAAAGACGATCATGCCGACGCCGAGGCTGCTGATCGCCGCGGGGTCCTGAAGGCCAGCCCCAGCGCCCGCCGCGCCGGCCACGGTGGTCAACATCATCCCGATGCCGAGCACCATCGAGCCTGCCATCTGGATCGCGAAGAACACCGCCCACATGCCGACAAGCGGCCAGAAACGTTGCCGGAACATGGCAAAGCTGGTCGAAAAAATCCGTCCGATTTCCATCGGTGAAGCCCCCCTTTGCTGCGTTCAGATAGTCAGGTGATCAGACGAAGACGTCTTCGCCGTAGGGGTTCTTCGGATCAGGCCCGAAGTTGTTGCCGCCATCCGTTCCGGGCAGCACCATCAGCACCAGAAAGGCGATGGCGGCGACAAAACCGATCAGCGGAATGAAGCTCGCCACGACGACGCCGAGATACCACCAGCCCGACATATCGCGGTCGTGCAGGCGGCGCACAGTGACCGCGATGGACGGGATGAAGATCGCCAGAGCATAGATCCCGTAGAGCATCACTCCGATCATCGAGAGCCCCGCCCCGCCCGTCATCATTTGCTCGACGATCGCGTCCTCGGAACCCGGCTGGCCGCCCGCTGCAACGGCAGCGTTGAACGCGCTGAAGAAGAACGGCCCCACCAGGATCGATGCCACAATGAAGTTGAGCAGTTGGAACATCCAGAACTCGCGGCGGCGCGAGCGGCCCGTGAATTCGGCGTAGCGTTTAAGCGGCAGAATCATCCATTCCATGCTCGATCCCCTTGTCGCATGTGAAGTCCTTGCAAACGAACATATTGCAGCCCCGTCTGCAAACGAAAAAGGCCCCGCACCAGTGGTGCGAGGCCCATTTTTCGTTGGTTCCGAGCTTTCGGCTTAGAACTTGAAGCGAACGACACCGCCGTAGGTGCGCGGCGGGCTGGGATAGCCCGAAACCGTGCCGGCCTGCGCCACACCGTCGAAGTTGGTGAGGATGTACTGGTCATCGAGCAGGTTGCGCGCGAAGGCGCCGATTTCGATGCCATTGCTCAGCGCCAGCGTCACCGAGGCGTTCACCAGATTGACTTCGCGGTCGAAGATCTTGGTGTTGCCCAGCTGACGGTTGAAGCCCGGCAGGCCGTTGTTGATCGGCGTGTTGCTTTCGTGGCTGTAGTCCACGCGGCTGATAAGGCGAGTACCCGAACCGCCCAGTTCAAGCGTGTGGGTCGCCGAGGCACGCAGGTTCCACTCGGGGATGCCGCCCGGACGCTTGCCCGACAGGTCGCCGAGAACCGAGCCCGGGAAGCTGTCGAACTTCGGATCGAGGTAGGTCGCCGCGAAGGTGAAGACCAGCGACGGATCGGGCTGGATCGTGGTGTCGAGCTCGAAGCCCCGCACCGACTGCGAACCTGCGTTCTGCAACGCGAAGCCGAGGCCGGTGAAGGAGAAGCTCTGGAAGCCCTTGATGGTCTGGTCGAACAGCGCGAGGTTGAAGCCGAAGCCTTCCCACTGCGCCTTCATCCCGATTTCGTAGACCTTGGCGTTCTCCGGGCCGGCAAAACGGGTGCCGGTGGTGAGGTTGGGCGTCGCCAGACCGGCATTGATGATCGGCGAGGCCGGAGCTGCGAAGGTCGAACCGCGCGGACCCGGGGTGTAGTCGGTGAGCAGCGGACGGCTGTCACGCGACAGGTTGATCGAGCTCGCCTTGAAGCCGGTGGCGTAGCTTGCGTAGACGTTCACCTCGTTCGAGATCTCGTACGCGGCGCGCAGCAGATAGGTGAACTTGTTGTCGTTGGTCCGGCCCGGCTCCACCGTGTTGGGAACGGACGGCGACGGGGTCTGGAACTGAAGCGCGGACAAGCCCAGCAACGTATTCACCGCCGGGTTGGTGGCACTGGCCAGCAGCGCCTGCTGGTTGACCAACGGGAGCGCCTGGAACTGCGCACGGGTGGTCACCGCACCGCCCGTCGCGAGGCCGATGAAGGCGTCGACGAGGTTGATGTTGGCCAGCGGATCAAGCGCCTGCGTGCTGATCGAGAAGTCCTTCTTGTCGTCCGTGTAGTTGAAGCCACCGGTGAGGGTCAGACGATCGAAGGGCTTGAAGTCGACGGTGCCGAAGATCGAGTAGGACTCGTTATCGAGGCTGTAGCGCTCGCGGGTCAGACCGGTTCCGGTGCCGCCAAGGATCGAGCCGAGCGGAAGGCCGAGAGTGCCTTCCACGTTGCGCAGCACGGCGTTGCCCACCGCGATCCGCTGTGCGGCGGTCGGGTTAGGCGGAAGCAGGGCGGCAGGTGCGGCCTGGAATGCCGCGAAGTTGCGGAAATCGCGGCCGACGGTCAGCGAGCTGTCCTGATCGATCTTCTCGTTGAAGTAGTAACCGCCGAGCAGGAAGTTGAGCGGACCATCGAAGTCGCTGGTCACACGCAGTTCCTGGGTGAAGGTGTTGACACCCTGGTCGCGGTTTTCGACGGTGAGGTCGGCGCTGGTGAAATCGACGTCCTGCGAGAAGGCGTTGCGCAGCTCGCGATAGGCGGTGATCGAGGTCAGCGTGAGAGCGCCGACATTCCAGTCGACCTGGCCCGAAGCACCATAGCTCTTGTTGGTGTTGACCGGGATCACGTTGAGGAAGTTGTTGTGGCTGAAGAAGTCGGTCGGGTACTGCCCGCCCACGCCGCCGATGGCGAGCGCAGTGACGCCGCCAACCACGAGGTTGCTGGTTTCGCAGCACACTTCGTCGATCTTGCCGTAATCGGCGATCAGGCGGATCTTGAGGTCCGCGCTGGGCTCGATGAGCAGGTTGCCGCGGACCGACCAGCGGTTGCGGTCGTTGATCTCGGCATTGCCGAGGTTGACGATGCGGCCGAAGCCGTCGCGCTTCTGGTAGGTGCCGTCGATCGACCACGCGATGGCGTCGCTGATCGGGCCGGTCACTTCGCCCTTGAGGTTGACGGTGTTGTAGTTGCCGTAGACCGCTTCGACCTGGCCGCCGAATTCGTGCTGCGGCTCCTTGGTGACGATCGAGATGACGCCCGCCGACGCGTTCTTGCCGAACAGTGTCGATTGCGGGCCGTTCAGCACTTCGACGCGGCTGATCATGTTGAGGTCGGACAGGGCCGAAGCCGAGCGCGAGCGGAACACGCCGTCGATGAACACGCCGACCGAAGGCTCGATGCCGAAGTTGTTGTCGCCGTTGCCGAAGCCGCGGATGATGAAGGTGGTCGCCGACGAGGTCTGCAGCTGGCTCACGCGCAGCGAGGGAACCACGGTCTGAAGGTCGAGCACGTCGCGGATCTGCGCACGCTCGATCGTCTCGCCGCTGGTCACCGACACCGAGATCGGGGTTTCCTGCAGCGTCTGCTCGCGCTTCGACGCGGTGACGATGATGACGTTGCTGGCTTCAAGATCAGGCTCGGCCGAAGGCTGCTCGTCCTGGGCGAAGGCAACACCCGGCATGGCGAGGGCCAGAGTGGCCGCACCTGCAAGCAGGGTGAATCGGGTTGCGCCGGCAGTGCCGGTGAATTTCGAATGCATGGAAGCTCCTCTCCAATATCCCGCGATCCCGGCGCCCTTTTTCGGGCACGCACCGTCCCTGTGCGCTCTCTCCCGAGATCGTGAGCGGACCTGATAAGCCACTGTGGCGTGAGCGACAAGCCGGACCCCCGCGCTTTTCCGGGGCATTTCGCTATGCTGTTGCGCAAGAGTCACACTTCAAAAACCCTTGTAATGCCTTGCCGGCGGCCCTGACCCTTGCCCCGAGGACGCGCCCCTGCTAGGCGCCGCCGCGATGTTGCAACGCAGCACATTTGCGCGCGCGGCCCAGAAATCCTGTGGGCCGTAGCGTCGCGGATGGGTGCCCCGCCGCCACGAACCTATTGCTTATGCAGCGCGCCGTGCGCCCTGCGCCGTTTCAAACCCCGGATGCCCCTTCGCGTCCGGCCTTTCACCGGAAGTGCCCCGAATGTCGTCCGCCCTCAGAAATATCGCGATCATTGCCCACGTTGACCACGGCAAGACCACGCTGGTCGACCAGCTGTTCCGCCAGTCCGGCACCTTCCGTGAAAACCAGCGGGTCGAAGAACGCGCAATGGATTCGGGCGACCTCGAAAAGGAACGCGGGATCACCATTCTCGCCAAGTGCACCAGCGTCGAGTGGCACTCGGAGAACGGCGACACGACCCGCATCAACATCGTCGACACCCCCGGGCACGCCGACTTCGGCGCGGAGGTCGAGCGCATCCTGTCGATGGTCGACGGCGTGATCCTGCTGGTCGACAGCGCGGAAGGCGCGATGCCGCAGACCAAGTTCGTGACCGGCAAGGCGCTTGCGCTGGGTCTGCGTCCGATCGTCGTCGTCAACAAGATCGACCGTCCCGATGGCCGCCCGCAGGAAGTGCTCGACGAAGTGTTCGACCTGTTCGTCAGCCTCGATGCCGAAGACGACCAGCTTGAATTCCCCGTGCTCTATGCCTCGGGCCGCGATGGCTATGCCAGCGAAGACCAGGAGCGCCGCGAAGGCAGCCTTGCCCCGCTGTTCGAGAAGATCATCGAGCACGTGCGCGCGCCCGGCCTCGACCCCGACGCCAAGTTCAGCTTCCTTGCGACGCTGCTCGACCGCGACAACTTCATGGGCCGCGTCATCACCGGCCGCGTCCAGTCGGGCACGATCCGCGTGAATGATCCGATCCACGCCATCGACATGGACGGCAAGGTCATCGAAACCGGCCGCGCCACCAAGCTCATGAGCTTCGACGGGCTTGAGCGCGTTCCGGTCGAAATCGCCCGCGCGGGCGACATCATCGCGCTCGCCGGCCTCGAAAAGGCGACCGTCGCCAACACCATCGCCGATCCTTCGGTGAGCGAGCCTATCGCCGCCCAGCCGATCGACCCGCCGACGCTGGCGATGCGCTTCTCGGTCAACGACAGCCCGCTCGCCGGGCGCGAGGGGACGAAGGTCACCACCCGCATCATCCGCGACCGTCTGCTGCGCGAGGCCGAGACCAACGTCGCGATCCGCGTCACCGAGAGCGAGGACAAGGACGCCTACGAAGTCGCCGGCCGCGGCGAATTGCAGCTCGGCGTGCTGATCGAAACGATGCGCCGCGAAGGCTTCGAGCTCGGCATCAGCCGCCCGCGCGTGCTGTTCCGCGAAGAAGGCGGCAAGCGCATGGAGCCGTATGAAACGGTCGTGATCGACGTCGATGATGAACACTCGGGCACGGTTGTCGAGAAGATGCAGCGCCGCAAGGCCGACCTCACCGAGATGCGCCCCTCGGGCCTCGGCAAGACCCGCATCACCTTCTCCGCCCCTTCGCGCGGCCTCATCGGCTACCACGGCGAATTCCTGTCCGACACGCGCGGCACCGGGATCATGAACCGCCTGTTCGAGAAGTATGACGTCTACAAGGGCCCGATCGAAGGCCGCATCAACGGCGTGCTGATCTCCAACGGTGACGGCGAGGCCAACGCCTATGCGCTCAACATGCTCGAAGAGCGCGGCGAGCTGTTCGTCGGCCCGCAGATGAAGGTCTACGAAGGCATGATCATCGGCGAGAACGCCAAGCCCGACGATCTTGAAGTCAACCCGATGAAGGCCAAGCAGCTTTCCAACGTCCGCTCCAGCGGCAAGGACGAAGCGATCCGCCTCACCCCGCCGCGCCGCATGACGCTGGAGCAGTCGATCGCCTATATCGACGATGATGAAATGGTCGAAGTGACCCCGCAGTCGATCCGTCTGCGCAAGGCGATCCTCGATCCGAACGAGCGCAAGAAGATGCGCCGCAAGAAGGAAAGCTGATCGGGCACACCGCTCGGACACACCGGACAAAAAAAGACCCCGCGCAGCCTCGGCTCCGCGGGGTCTTTGTTTGTGTTGAGCGGGCGAGGCGCATCGGCCTTGCCCTGCCCCGATCAGAAGCGCAGGCTCACAGTGCCGCGCAGCGTGTGGTAGTTGAAGCGGTCGTTCGACTGGCGAAGGTCCGTTCCGCCCGCATTGTCGAGCAGGAAGGGATTGGTCAAAGGCGCGGTGCCGGGGCCGACGGCCACGACATAGTCGTTATCCTTGTAGCTCGAATAGAGATATTCGAGGCCGATGCCGATGTTGCGGGTCAGCATGACTTCCGCGCCGCCGCCAGCCTGCCAGCCGAGCTGCCAGTCGCGATCATTCGCCGAGGTGAACGAGTTGGCGGTGTTGGTGGTCTGGAAGCTGTGCTTGATGCGGGCATAACCAGCGCCGCCGGTGCCGTAGAACAGCGCGCGGCCTTCACCCGGTGCAAAGCCGATGCGGGCACGGGCGGTCACAGCCCAATCCATCTCGCGGCCGATGGTGTAGGAAGCGGGCGTGCTGCTGAAACCGGTCGTGAATTCTTCCACGCCCGGCTTTGCGCCTTCGATCAGACCGCCGATGACAAACGGGCTGTCACCGAGGTGCTTGTCGATCCCGACGCGCAGGGCATAGCCTTCGGTCTGGCGGCTACCGCGGCAGGTCGCATTGGCGGCCGAGATCGGCGAACCGGCGCAGAAGCCCGGAGCAAAGGCGTTGGGGGTGGTCGTGGTGCGCACGGTGTTGTCGAAATTGCCATCGCGGTTGGTGTCGAACTGCAGGCCGTCGGACGCGTCGTCCTCGACGAACTCCGTACCGACAGCGCCGGAGATGTAGACTCCGTCGAAATAGCGATCTTCCGACTGCGCGAAGGCGGCGGTCGAGAGTGTGAGAGCTGCCAGCCCGCAGGCGCAGCTGAGTTTAGTCGTAACGGTCATTATGAACTCCAAGCGTGTAGCTTTGTCTCAACTCCTGTCGAGTTGCTGGAGGCTTACCTGATCGGCGCGCGGATGTTCCGCCGCTGCGGCGGGCGATTGGCCATTCGTCCCGTCTTGCAGGGCCGATACGGGGAAGCGTTCCTTGACCGGGACGAATGCCCCGCTCCGCCGCGCAATGGGCGGACAAACGCGGCGACTGGCCAAGCGCCGCGCCAGCCGTTAGGCCGTGGCCCATGAACGCATATACGCTCGCCAGCCTTGCCGCCTATTTCGTCCTGATGATCGCCATCGGCATTTACGCCTGGGCCAAGACCCGCGGAGATTCCGAGGGCTACCTGCTCGCCGGGCGCAATCTTTCGCCCGCCGTCACCGCATTGAGCGCCGGGGCGAGCGATATGTCAGGGTGGCTGCTGCTCGGCCTTCCGGGCGCGCTGTTCGTGGGCGGCCTGGTCGAGGCGTGGATCGCGATCGGGCTCACCGTCGGTGCGGCGCTCAACTGGATCATCGTCGCACCCCGGCTGCGCGAACAGACCGAGCGGATGGGCAACGCGCTCACCATCCCGCAATTCCTCGCCAACCGCTTCCCCGAGAGTGGCACGATGCTGCGCGTCATTTCGGCGGTGATCATCGTCGGCTTCTTCACCGTCTACACCGCGAGCGGGATGGTCGGCGGCGGCAAGCTGTTTGCCACCGCCTTTGCCGGCGCAATGTCGGTGGGCGGGATGAGCGACTACATGCTGGGCATTTTCATCACCGCCGGGATCGTGCTGGTCTACACCACGATCGGCGGGTTCCTCGCCGTGAGCCTCACCGATTTCGTGCAGGGCGTGATCATGATGGTGGCGCTGGTGGTGATGCCGCTGGTGATCCTGTTCGGCACCAACGGCGCACCGCTCGCTTCGGTACCGCAGGAGGGCTTCCTGAGCCTCACACAGGGCGCGACGGTGGTCGGCGTGATCAGTGCGGTCACCTGGGGCCTCGGCTATTTCGGCCAGCCGCACATCATCGTGCGCTTCATGGCGATCGATAGGGTCGAGAACGTCGGCAAGGCGGGCGTGATCGGGATGAGCTGGATGGTCATCTCGCTGCTCGGCGCGGTCGCGGTCGGCCTTGCGGGGCGTGCCTATGCCGAGGCCAACGGGCTGGTGGTGACGGACCCCGAGACGATCTTCATCATCCTTGCCAAGCTGCTCTTCCACCCGGCGGTGACCGGCTTCCTCTATGCGGCGCTGCTGGCGGCGATCATGAGCACGATCTCCTCGCAGCTGCTCGTGTCCTCCTCCTCGCTGACCGAAGACTTCTACCGCCTGTTCCTGCGCCGCGACGCTTCCGAGCGCGAGGCGGTGAACATCGGTCGGCTGTCGGTCGCGCTGGTCGCGGCGGCGGCAATGGTGATCGCGGCCGATCCTGACAGCGAGGTGCTGGGCCTCGTCTCCAACGCCTGGGCGGGCTTCGGCGCCGCCTTCGGCCCGCTGATCCTCCTCGCCCTGACGTGGGACCGCATGACCGGCGCAGGCGCGGTCGCGGGGCTGGTGACGGGGGCGGCGGTCGTCGCAGGCTGGATCGCGCTGGGATTGAACAAGGCGCTGCTGGGCGGCCCCGGCCTCTATGAGATCGTCCCGGGCTTCATCGCCGCCTTCGCTGCGATCGTGGTGGTGAGCCTCGCCACCGGAAAGTCGCGCGCGGCGACGTAACTTTCCGCGCCGGGCGGGCGAACCGGGGTGTGCGAGGTTTGCGCCTCTCTCCCCCCTCCAACCCCCCTTGGGCGGCGCAGGCCTCGCACCCTATCTTCCTGCTCCCGCGTCGGCCATGATGCCCGGAGAGGAGAGGCACATGACAACAGAGCAGAACACAGGCCCGCGCGTGACCGGACTCGGCGGGGTCTTTTACGTGGTGAAGGACCCGGAAGCATCGCGCACGTGGTACCGCGAGACGCTGGGGATCGACGGCCCTTACGGACCGCAGCTTGCGTGGGCTGACGAGCCGCTAACCCATCCCTACTCGCTGATCAGCCACTTCAGCGACGATGCCTATATCAAGCCGGGCGCGGGCGGGTTCATGATCAACTTCAGGGTTCACGACTGTGCGGGGCTGGTTGCGGCATTGCGCGCCAAGGGCGTGGAGATCCTTGGCGAGGCGGACGAGGGTTACGGCAAATTTGCCTGGCTGCTCGACCCCGACGGGGTGAAGATCGAACTGTGGGAGCAGGCCGAAGACAGTATCCCCTGACGTCACGGCGGGGCCGCGTTCGTCCTAACCTGTTATCTGGCTATTAACCATTTCTGCGGGATACTCCCTAGCCATGAAGGCTTGGGCACATCTTCGCGGATTTGTTGTGGCGGCGGCGGCGTTGACGCTGGCGGGCTGCGGCTCGCTGGTGCCCGGCGGCAGCGCCAGCCAGACAGCGCGTGCGCCGGTGCGGTCCTCGGTTCCGGTGTCATCTGCCCCGCAATCCTATGCGCCGCGGCCCGAGGATGCGAGCTGCCTAGCCGATCTCGGCGCGAGCGGCGCGCGCTTCCAGCCTGTGCCCGACACCTATTCGGCGCCGGGATGCAACAAGCTCGGCACGGTGCAGCTAATGGCCCTCGCCGGCGACCGTTCGCCGCTAAGCGTCGCCAATATCGGCCCGGTGCAATGCAACGTCGCCAAGGCTTTCGGGGACTGGGCACGCTTCGGGGTCGACCGCGCCGCGCGCCAGATCCTGAGAAGCCCGGTCGTCCGGATCGAGACGATGGGCTCCTATTCCTGCCGCAACGTCGCAGGCACCGAGCGCCGCTCGGCCCACGCCCGCGCCGAGGCAATCGACGTTTCCGCCTTCGTGCTGGCGGATGGCCGCAGGATCGTGGTCAAGAACGACTGGCAAAGCGGCGATGCGGCGACCCGCGAGTTCCTGCGGGTGGTGCACAAGAGCGCCTGCAAGCGGTTCGGCACGGTGCTCGGCCCGAATTATAACCCCGCGCACGAGGATCACTTCCACCTCGAGGGCACCGGCGGGACGTTCTGCCGCTAAGCTACCGCTCCGGCATACGGAAACGACCCAGCGGCCCGGACCAAAGGGGGGGAATGGTCCGGACCGCCGCGGGTAGCTCGTGATTGATCGCTAAATCGCTCTCAGGCGTGGAGCTTGGGCTCCAGCTTGGCTTCCAGCTTCAGCCGCACCGCTTCAGCCGCGTGGCGCGCCCCGAGCTTCGTCATCATGTTGGCGCGGTGGATTTCCACAGTGCGCGGGCTGATGTCGAGTTCGCGGGCGATGGCCTTGTTGCTGCTGCCCTCGGCCAGCCAGTCGAGCACTTCGCGTTCGCGGGCCGAGAGGGTCGAGATGCGGTCGCGCGCCTCGATCATGCGGCGGCGAGCGGCGCCGAACTGCTCGGCCTCCTTCTCGATGCGCATCAGGCAGCGGGTGAAGCGTTCCGGATCGAGCGGCAGGGCAAGATAGTCGAGCGAGCCCGCCTTGATCGCCTCGACGATGCGGCCGGGGCGCGGCTGCACGTCCACCGCGATCAACGGCAGCCAGATGCCGAGCCGCCCGAGGCGGTCGAGGATCATGCCGACCCCGCCTTCTTCCGCCGTGTCGCGGGCGATGATGATCCCGTCTCGCGGCGGGTGCACCGCGAGTTCAGATAAGTCGCCGTACACCTCGCAATGATGGCCGAGGCCAAAGCCCACACGAGCCAGTTCGGCCCGTTGGCGGCTGCACGAGTCGATGAAGTGGAGGGATGATTTGCGTGTCATGCGATGGTCTGTGCGCTAACCTATTATGGGTTACACGCAGGAGCGCCGCCGATCCGGAGGATTTACCATACCCGGAAAGCATCATGCACTTGAATTAAAAGGGTTTATCAACTCCGGAACGGAGGCAATTCAGGCATTTTCCCTAAGCGTCATCGCTGAACCGATAGGGCGGAAGCGAGTGGAACGCCTGGCGCAGCGCATTACCCCAACCCGATGAAATATGGTCGAAATATGGGTCGTCTTCGGTCACGCGGTGTGCGTGGGTCACCGCGAACGCGTCCTTTTCGATCACCAGCAGATCCAGCGGAAGCCCGACTGACAAGTTAGCCTTCAGAGTCGAGTCGAAGCTAACCATCATCAGCTTCACCGCGTTCTCGAAAGTCATCTCCCGCTCGTACCCGCGCAGCAGGATCGGGCGACCATACTTGGTCTCCCCGATCTGGAAGAACGGCGTGTCCCAGCTCGCCTCGATGAAGTTGCCTTCGGGATAAATCATGAACAGGCGCGGCTGCATCCCCTTGATCTGCCCGGCGACGATCATCGTCGCGGTGAAGCGGCCCTTGCCGCCTTCGCCGTTGGAGCGCTGGACGTCCTCGATAGTGGCCCGCAGGATCCGCCCGATCTCGGTCGCGACCTGGAACATGGTCGCGCCCTTCAGCAGGCAGTTTTCGCGGTCTTCGGGGGCCTTGGTGCGTTCCTCCAGCTGGCTGATCACAGCCTGCGAGGTGGCAAGGTTGCCCGCGGTCATCACCGCGATCATGCGCTCGCCCGGCACGCTCCAGTGGAACAGCTTGCGGAAGGTCGAGATGTTGTCGACGCCCGAATTGGTGCGGGTGTCGCTCATCAGGACGAGGCCCTTGTCGAGCACCATGCCAACGCAATAGGTCATGCGATCATCCTCTTGTCCCCACCCTGCCCCGCGGCCCTAGCCCGATGCGGGCCGCACCGTAAAGGGGCGAGCCTGCGCTTTGCGGCTACTGGGTTGACTGGCCCTGCTGCTGGCTCTGGCTTTGGGCTTGGCTCTGGCCCGAGAGCGGATGCGCCTCGACAGCCACGCCGACGGTCAACACCTGATCGGCCGAACTGCCGAAGCTGATCCCGGTGACGGGCGCAGCATCGCGGTAGTCGCTTCCGGTGGCGACGCGGACGTAGCGCGGGTCGGGACTGATCCCGTTCGAGACATCGAAGCCGACCCAGCCCAGGCCCTCGACATGGGCCTCGGCCCAGGCGTGGGTGGCCTCCTGCTCGATGCGGTCATTCATCAACAGGTAGCCGCTGACATAGCGCGCCGGGATGCCGCTCGCCCGCGCGGCAGCGATGAAGATGTGGGCATGGTCCTGACACACGCCCGCGCCCAGCCCGACGGCTTCCTCGGCGGTGGTGCGCGAATTGGTGCGGCCGGTCTCGTAGGCGACGCGGTCGCGGATCAGCGCGGAAAGGCCGTGGAGGAAGTCGAGCGGCGCATTGTCGACCCGTTCGGGCACCTCGCGCAGCAGCGCACGCAGCTTGGCACCGGCGCGGGTCAGCGGCGTGTGGCGCAGGAAGCTCCACAGCGGCAGGTGGCCCGAATGCCGTCCGATAACCCCGGCATTGTCCTCGGTCTCGACCACGCCCTCGCAGGTCACGGTGACCTCGCGCGCCCCGGGCGTCAGGCTGATAAGGGTGACGTGGTTGAAGTGCTGGTCGTCATATTCGAGCTCGGCCACGGCGTTGTCGAAGGTCATCCGCCAGTCGATGATCCGCTGGCCTTGCGTGGCCTTGGGCGTCAGCCGCAGCCGCTGGAGCGCGTGCACCACCGGCTGCGCAAAGGCGTAGTGGGTGGTGTGGCGAACCTGAAGTTTGAGCTTGCTCATGCGTGGAACCGGTAATCCTCGGCAATCGCGCGGGCGATCGCGGCGTTGCGGGCGAGGAAATCGACGAGGAATTCGTGCAGGCCCTGCTCGAAGATCTGATCGACGGTGAGGTGGCTGATCCGCGTGTCGGCCTCGCGCATCAGCGCGACCGCCTTGCCTTCCGTTCCATGGTTGATGGCCAGCGCCGTGAGGCAGCCGCGCAGGGCACTTCGGCAGAAGGCGAGGCTGCGCGGGAAACGGTCGTCGAGCACCACGAACTCGACAATCCCGCGCGCTTCGATCTGCCCGGCGTTCAGCCAACTATAGACCCGTGCGCCAGCGACCGAGCGCAGCACCTGTTCCCACTGCCCTGTGTCGAGGCTCGATCCCACGTAGGAGAGCGAGGGCAGCAGCAGGAAATACTTCATGTCGAGAATGCGCGCCGTACTGTCGGCGCGCTCGATATAAGTGCCTGCGCGGCTGAAGTGATAGCCCTCGTCGCGCAGGATCGAACCGTCGAAGGCGCCGTGGACCTGCGTGCCCGCGCGGCGGATCGCGGCGAGCACCTCGCCGACCGACCCTTGCCCGACGGGCCGCGCCAGCAGCTTGTCGATGCGCATCCAGTTCTCGTTGACCGCTTCCCAGACATCGGAGGAGATGTTGATCCGCGCCTCGCGCGCGTTGGAACGCACGCCGCCGAACATGATCCGCACATTGCCGGGATTGGTGGGCCCGCGCAGCACGAAGTTCCACACCGAAACCCCGTCATAGCCATCATGCGCGGCCTGATAGGCCTGCGTCAGGCCGAGGGTGGCGATCACCGAGCGCCATTCCGCCTCGGCCGTGACCACGTCGCGGGTCAGCGCCATGCGCAGCGCCGCTTCGAGCAGGCGCGCGGTGTTCTCCGCCCGCTCGAGATAGCGGAACATCCAGAACAATCCGTTGGCGGTGCGGCCTAGCATTTGCGCATCAGTCCTTCAGCACCCAAGTGTCCTTGGTGCCCCCGCCCTGCGACGAGTTGACCACCAGCGACCCCTTCTTGAGCGCCACGCGCGTGAGACCGCCCGGGGTGATGTCGATCCCCTCCGGCGAGACCAGCACGAAGGGCCGCAGATCGAGGTGGCGGGGCGCGAGGCCCTTGGCGGTGTAGATCGGGCAGGTCGACAGCGAAAGCGTGGGCTGGGCGATGTAGTTATCGGGCTTAGCGATCAGCTTCTCGCGGAAGGCGGCGATCTCGCGCTTTGACGATGTCGGCCCGATCAGCATCCCGTAGCCGCCCGAGCCGTGGACTTCCTTGACCACCAGTTCGGCCAGGTTGTCGAGCACGTAGCCGAGCGCGTCCTTGTCGGCGCAGCGCCACGTTTCTACGTTGGGGAGGAGCGGGCGCTCGCCGGTGTAGAACTCGACGATCTCGGGCATGAAGCTGTAGATCGCCTTGTCGTCCGCGACCCCGGTGCCGGGCGCGTTGGCGATGGTGATTCCGCCCGAGCGGTACACATCCATGATCCCCGGTACGCCGAGCACGGAATCGGGGTTGAAGGTGAGCGGATCGAGAAACTCGTCATCGACGCGGCGATAAAGCACGTCGATCGGCTTGTAACCGCGCGTGGTGCGCATCTGCACGCGCCCGCCGACGACCCGCAGGTCGCTGCCCTCGACCAGCTCCGCGCCCATCTGGTCGGCGAGGAAGGCGTGCTCGAAATAGGCGGAGTTGTAGATCCCCGGCGTCAGCACCGCGACCGTGGGCTTGCCCCCCTCGAAGGCAGGCGGGACGCAGGCGGCAAGGCTGCGCGCGAGGCGGCGCGGGTAGTTGGAGACAGACTCCACTGCGATCCGGCTGAACAGATCGGGGAACATCCCCATCATCGTCTCGCGGTTTTCGAGCATGTAGGAGACGCCGGAAGGCGTCCGGGCATTGTCCTCGAGCACGAAGAACTCGTCCGGCCCGGTGCGCACCAGGTCGATGCCGACGATGTGGGTGTAGATACCGCCCGGCGGGGTGAAGCCGACCATGTTGGCCAGCCACGCCTCGTTGCCGCGCAGCAGGCGTTCGGGCAGGCGCCCGGCGCGCACGATCTCTTGCCGGTGGTAGAGATCGTAGAGGAAGGAATTGAGAGCCCGCACGCGCTGCTCGATGCCCTTTGACACCTTGCGCCACTCGGCCGCGGTGATGATGCGCGGCACCATGTCGAAGGGGATCAGGCGTTCTTCGGCCTCGTTCTCGCCATAGACGTTGAAGGTGATACCGGTGCGGCGGAAGGTATCGTCCGCCTCACGGTTCTTGCGGCGCAGGAACTCGGGCGGCTGTTCGCCCAGCCAGCGGGAATATTCGGCATAGGCGGGCCGGGTCTGGCCCGAGCCGTCGAACATCTCGTCGAAATTGCTACCCCGCGCCTGCATCGACCCCCGCTTGTCCGTTTGGTGCAATGCAACAAGTAACGCGGCTTCCACAAAAGGGAAGTGATTGCGTCACATTGGCGGGATTGCGGCGCAAGAATGCCGCAGAGGGGCTCAGACGGAGGTGGCTTCGAGCTCGGAAAGCAGGGTCGTGATCACCTTCGGATCGTAGGTGAAGCCCATGTGCGTGCAGCGCAGCGGGATGGCACGGTCACGCTCGCCCGGGCGGCCGGCAGCGCAGCGCGGGGCGATGACGCCGTCATTGGCGCTCCACAGCGCGACGGTCTCGACCGGAGGCTTGGTGGAGAGCTGGGCATCGACCGGCGGAGCATCGACCGAATGGCCGGTGATGAACTGGTAAGCGCGCCACACATTATTGGCGCGGGGGGAGCCCGAGAAGGGCGAGCCCATCGAGATCACCTTGGCAACCGCCTGCGGCTGGCGCTTGGCGATTTCGCGTGCGTAGAGCCCGCCAAGGCTCCAGCCGATCAGCACCACCTTGCGGCCGTGGCGGGCGTGGAGTTCGAGCAGCCGCGCCTCGATCGCGTCGAAGCGGTCGGGATCAGGGCCCCAGTTGCGGCCCAGCCCCCAGCGCTTGGTGATATGACCCGCGTTCTCGAGCTGCCGCGCGAGATAACGCATCCGCATCGGGTGCGCGCCGAAGCCGGGGAGGATCATCACCACCTGCGGATTGACGGTGATGGCGGCAGAGAACTTGCGCTTGGGACGACGGATCGGTTCGAGCAGCACCTGCGCCTCGCCGAGCAGCCGCGCGAGGCGGGGTTTGCCCGCTTCGAATTCTTCGGGGCAGACCTCCCGCGCCAGCCCTATGCGGCGGCCAAGCTGGCTTGCCGCATAGGCTTGCTGTGCACGTCCCCCAGCCGCGCTCGCCGCGGCCAGGAAAGGCGCGGGAAAGCGAGGCAGTTCTGGGACAAAACGTGATGCCATGCCTGCGCTATACACGACACCATCATGAATGTTCCCTGAAGTGTAACAAAGTCATTTCTTTGACATATTGTGCTACTTCGCAGGTACTTTCGCCGGACACTCGCCGATCCGCTCGTGCGAGGTGGTGAAATTCATCGTCCCCTTGCCCGCGCCTTCGAAGTCCATTTCCACGCTCGCGGTGAGCTCCGCGCCGGTCTTGGAGGTGGTGCCCGCGATGGCCATGCGCTTGTCGGTGCCGGCCGACTTGCACAGCATCACCGCGTCGATCTTGCCGCCCGCCGCATCGAACTTTTCGAAGGAGCAGTCGCCGTTCTGGCCCTGCTTGACGAGCTCCCCGTAACCCTTGTCGACATCTGCGGGCGTGAGGCAATCCTCGGTGGTGGTGGTCATCCCTGCGCCGTGCCCCTTCATGTCCGCGGGGAGCCCGGGGATGTCGAGGCCGGTCATGGTGACGGTGGTCTTGTAGAGGCCCGGCTCGGGCCGCGGCATTTCGGCTTTGGCCTTTTCCGCCGCCTCCTTGACGGTGACCACACCCTTTGTGTCAGCCTCCCCGCCCCCGCCCGAACAACCGGCGAGCAGCAATGCTCCGGCAGCGGCAATGATGATGGTGCGCGTCATGGGTCTGGTCTCCTGGTGCCTCATGCAAGGGGTAACGGCGAATGCGGCAAAGCGTGCCCCGAAAAGCGCCCGCCTTTGCCCGCACCTCCTTGCACGGCCCCGCTTTGTTCCCCATACATAGGCCATGTCGCAACTTGTGATCCGCCGCGGACTGGACGAGCCTGAAACGGGCGCGGACTTTACCCCGCACCGTCCCCAGCGCCCCGACAAGTCGATGGGGGGCATCCCCTTCAAGCTGGTCTCGGAATACGAGCCGGCGGGCGATCAGCCGACCGCCATCGCGGAGCTGACCGAAAGCGCTCTCGCGGGCGAGAAGACGCAGGTGCTGCTCGGTGTAACCGGCTCGGGCAAGACCTTCACGATGGCTAAGGTCATCCAGACCTTGCAGCGCCCCGCGCTGGTGCTCGCCCCCAACAAGATCCTCGCCGCGCAGCTTTACGGGGAGTTCAAGAGCTTCTTCCCCGAGAACGCGGTCGAGTATTTCGTCAGCTACTACGACTACTACCAGCCCGAAGCCTACGTGCCGCGCTCCGATACATACATCGAGAAAGAGTCGAGCGTGAACGAGGCGATCGACCGGATGCGCCACTCGGCCACCCGCGCGCTGCTGGAACGCGATGATGTGATCATCGTCGCGTCCGTCTCGTGCCTCTACGGGATCGGCTCGGTCGAGACCTATTCGGCGATGATCTTCGACATCAAGGTGGGGGAAGTGGTCGACCAGCGCGAGCTGATCCGCAAGCTGGTCGCCCTGCAGTACAAGCGCAACGACACCGCCTTCACGCGCGGCTGCTTCCGGGTGCGCGGCGACAGTCTGGAAATCTTCCCCTCACACTACGAGGACGTGGCCTGGCGGGTCAGCTTCTTCGGCGACGAGATCGAGGGGATTGCCGAGTTCGATCCGCTCACCGGCGTCAAGGGCGCGGCGTTGGAGAAGGTGCGGGTCTACGCCAATTCGCACTACGTCACGCCGGGTCCGACGATGAAGCAGGCTGCTGCCGCGATCAAATTCGAGCTGGAGGAGCGCCTCAAGGAGCTGGAGATCGAGGGCAAGCTGCTCGAACGCCAGCGGCTGGAACAGCGCACGCATTTCGATCTCGAGATGATCGCTGCGACCGGCTCATGCGCAGGCATCGAGAACTACTCGCGCTTCCTCACGGGACGCCTGCCGGGCGAGCCGCCGCCGACGCTCTTCGAATACCTGCCCGAAAACGCGTTGCTGTTCGTGGATGAAAGCCACCAGACCGTGCCGCAGATCGGCGCGATGGCGAAGGGGGACCACCGCCGCAAGCTGACGCTCGCCGAATACGGGTTCCGCCTGCCGTCCTGCATCGACAACCGCCCCTTACGCTTCAACGAGTGGGACGCGATGCGCCCGCAGACCTTCGCGGTCAGCGCCACGCCCGGCCACTGGGAGATGGACCAGACGGGCGGTGTGTTCGCCGAACAGGTGATCCGCCCCACGGGCCTCATCGACCCGCCTGTCGAAATCCGCCCTGTGGAGGATCAGGTGCAGGACTGCATCGTCGAGTGCAAGGCGACCGCTGCCAAGAGTTACCGCACGCTTGTCACCACGCTCACCAAGCGCATGGCCGAGGACCTCACCGAGTTCATGCACGAGGCCGGGGTGCGGGTGCGCTACATGCACTCCGACGTCGAGACGCTGGAGCGCATCGAGCTTATCCGCGACCTCCGGCTCGGGGTCTATGACGTGCTGATCGGCATCAACCTGCTGCGCGAAGGGCTCGACATCCCCGAATGCGGGCTGGTCGCGATCCTCGATGCTGACAAGGAAGGTTTCTTGCGCAGCGAGACCTCGCTGATCCAGACGATCGGCCGCGCCGCGCGCAACGTCGATGGGCGCGTGATCCTCTATGCCGACCGCATCACCGGCAGCATGGAGCGCGCGCTCGCCGAGACCGACCGCCGCCGCTCCAAGCAGGAAGAATACAACAAGGAACACGGCATCACGCCGACCACGATCAAGCGCAACATCCACGACATCGTCGCACACTCGGCAGCGCAGGATTCCGTGCTGGTCGAAACCGGAGATCCGGAGCGCAACAACCTCGTCGGGCACAACCTGCGCTCGTACATCGAGGACCTCGAAAAGCGGATGCGCAACGCCGCGGCGAACCTCGAGTTCGAGGAAGCCGGACGCCTGCGCGACGAAATCCGGCGGCTGGAAGCTGACGAGCTCGGCATACCCGACGGCCAGAAGCGCGCGCCGATCGTGGGCCGCTCGAACGAGGGCAAGCCGGGCACCCGCAAGACCCGCTACGGCAAGACGCGCTACAAGAAGATGGGCGGAAAGCCCTAGCGCCGCCGGTCGAGCGGTGACGGTGTTCGTCCATCTGCGCTTGCGGTGACGGTGCCCATGGGCTGACCTTGCGCAAAAGGGAGACTTGCCATGAACCGTGCCGTCACCAATGCCCGCCTGTCCGCGCTACTCGCCTTGGCCGTCATAGCCGTTCCGACGCTCGCCAAGGAGGCAAAGCCCAAGCCGCTCACGGTCGCCGCCAGCATCGCCGCTCCGGACCGCACGGCCGCCGCCAAGGCGCTCGACGCGGACCGCAAGCCCGCAGAAACGCTCGCGCTGCTCCAGCTGAAGCCGGGCATGAAGGTCGCCGACATCATCACCGGCACCGGCTATTGGGCGGACATCATGTCCGAGGTCGTCGGCCCCAAGGGCAAGGTCACCGCGCTGGAACCCGAAGAGTTCTACGCCGATCCCCGGGGCAAGGCTGCGCTTGACGATCTTGCCAAGCGGAACCCCAACCTCACCGTCACGCCCTACCCCTTCAAGGCGCTGACGCTGCCCGCGAACAGCCTCGACGCGGGCATCATCAATCTGTCCTACCACGACCTCTACTGGGAGTCGGCGCAGTACAAGATCCCGCGCAGCGATCCGGCGGCTTTCGTCGCTGCCCTGTTCAAAGGGATCAAGCCGGGCGGCAGGCTGCTGGTCATCGACCATGTCGGCGCGGCGGGCGACACCCGCGCGATCGTCGACAAGCTGCACCGCATCGACCCGGCGGTGGTGAAAGCGGATTTCGAGAAGGCCGGCTTCGTGCTCGAGCGCCGGTCGGACTATCTCGCCAACCCGGCGGACGATCACACCAAGCTGGTGTTCGACCCGACCATTCGCGGCAAGACCGACCGCTTCGCCTTCGTGTTCCGCAAGCCCCGTTGATAGCCCGCTCCGGTGCAGTTGACCCCTGCGCGGGGTCACCGCATAGGTCGGGCGCATGAACATCCGCAGCTTTACTGCCGCTCTGGGCCTCGTCGCCCTTGTTGCCACCCTGCCGCCGGCCCTCGCGCAGGACGCGCCCAAGGCGGAGGCCGAGAAGGTCACTCCCGAGGCGCAAGTGCGCACCCGCGACCTTGTCGGCACCTTCGGCGGGCAGCGCGTGCCCTACCGGGTCACCATGGGCGACACGATCCTGTCGAACGACGACGGCAAGGCGGAAGCCGTGATCGTCACGACCTCCTATGTGCGGACGCCGATGGACCCGTCGCGGCCGGTGTTCTTCATCTATAATGGCGGGCCGGGCTCGGGCTCGGTGTGGTTGCAGATGGGGGCCTTCGGGCCCAAGCGCGTCGCGATCCCTTCCGATGCCAAGGACGACGGCGCGCCGCCTTATCCGCTGCTCGACAACCCCGACAGCCTGCTCGACGTCGCCGACCTCGTGTTCATCGACCCGCCGGGGACAGGGTTCAGCCACCTCACGCAGGGCACCGACCCGAAGAAGTACTACGGCCTGCGTCAGGATGGCCGCGCCGTCGCCACGGTGATCCGCCGCTGGATCAACGACAATGGCCGTTGGAACAGCCCCAAGTTCCTCGGCGGCGAAAGCTACGGCACCACCCGCACCGCGATGGTCGCCGACGAGCTGGAGGGCAGCACCTATAACGATGTAGGGTTGAACGGGCTGATCCTGATCTCCTCCATCCTCGATTTCAGCGCGGAGGATACGGCGGCCGGCAACGAGATGGCCTATGTCGTCACCCTGCCGAGCATGGCCGCGGCGGGCTTTTACCACGGCAAGGTCAAGGGCGCGTCGGTCGAGGCGGTCGTCGAGGAGGCGCGCAAGTTCGCGATCGGGCCGTTCGCTTCGGCGTTGCTCAAGGGCACGGATTTGCCCGCCGACGAGCGGGCGAGCGTGCGCAAGGAGCTCTCGCGCCTCACCGGCCTGTCGGAGACCTATCTCGACCAGGCGAACCTGCGCGTAACCGACGTGCGCTTCTACAAGGAGCTGCTGCGCGACCGCGGGCAGACCATCGGGCGGCTCGATGCGCGCTACACCGGCGCCGACTACGACAACGCCGGCGAAAGGGCCGACGGCGACCCGAGCTTCTACGGCATCGATGCAGGCTATACCGCCGCGATCAACAGCTGGACGCGCGAGACGCTCGGCTACAAGACCGACCGCGAATACCAGTCCATCGGGCGCGAGCCGGGACGCAGTTGGGACTGGAGCCTCGATGCCTCGGGCCGCAGTTCCTACCTCAACGTTGCCCCGCTTATCGGTCAGGCGATGCGGCAGAACGCAGGGCTGCGCCTGTTCGCCGCACAGGGCTGGTATGATTTCGCCACGCCGTTCTTCGGTGCGGAATATTCGCTGAAGCGCCCGGGCATTCCGCAGGAACGGATCACGTGGAAATATTACGACGCGGGGCACATGATGTATATCCGCGACGAGGACCGGGCGAAATTGTCCGCCGACATCCGCGCCTTCATCCGCGCGCGATGAGCCGCCGCGCCGGATTTTGTGCCGCGCTCGCGCTGGTGGGCGGGCTGACGGCGTGCAAGCCGCCCCCGACCGATGCCGCCGTGGCGCGGGTGACGCTCGACCGCCCGGCGAAGGGCCCGTCCGAACCGATCGCCTCGCCCGATGTCACCGGCGCGGTCTGGGCAGCCACGGCCAACCCGCTGCGGCTGGTCTACGGCATCCCCGGCAAGCCTGTGCTGCTCGCGCTCGAATGTCTTTCGCCCGCCACGCCCGATGCCAAGCTGCGGATCACCCGCCACGCTCCTGCCGATGAAGGCGCAGGGGCGTTGCTGGCGCTGATCGGCAATGGCTGGATCGGCCGCTTCCCCGTGGATGCGACCCCGGTCGCCGGCAAGTCGCTATGGCAGGGCGACGTTCCTGCCAGCGCGCGCGAATGGGCTGCTCTGAAGCCCGAGCGCGAGGCGAGTGTCACGGTGCCGGGCGCAGGGTTACTCAGGCTCGACCCCAGCCCTCTGCCGATGGCGCTGATCACCGCGTGCCGGGGGAGCCCTGAGCCGCCTGCTGCTCCAGCAATTCCGGCGTAAGCACCTGTGGCAATTGCTGCGGGGTTGAGGCTCCGGGCGCGTACCACAGGTAGAGCGGCACGCCCGCCGCGCCCTGCTCGGTCAGGAACCTGGTGATCGTCTCGTCCCGCCGCGTCCAGTCGCCAACGATCGTCACCACGCCCGCCTTTTCAAACGCCGCCCGGGTGCTCTCGCGCTCGATCGAGGAGGCTTCGTTGACCTTGCAGGTAAGGCACCAGTCGGCGGTGAAATAGACGAACACCGGCGTGCCGCTCGCGCGGGCCTTGGCGAGGGCATCGGCGCTGAAGGCCTGCGCATCGAGGATGCTCGACGCAGCCTCGGCGCGCTCGCCCTGATAGACCGAAGGCAGCGCGATGGCGGCAAAGGCCACGAACGGCGCGGCGACCAGCGCGAAGGCGGGCCACGCCATCTTGCCGCCGCGTTGCAACCTGCCGACCACAAAGAGGGCGATCAAAATGCCAAACACCATCACCAGCGCGATCAGGCCGAAGGGCCGTCCGCCCAGCTGCACTGTCAGCCACAGCAGCGCGAGCGCGGTCAGCGCCATCGGGATCGCCATGATCTTGCGGAAGCGGTCCATCCATGCGCCGGGCTTGGGGAGCATCCGCCGCAGCGGCGGCACGAAGCCGAGCAGCAGGAACGGCAGCGCCAGCCCCAGCCCGAGCAGCGCGAAGAGCAACAGCGCCTGCGGGACCGGCAGCAGCAATGCCGCGCCAAGAGCCGCCGCCATGAACGGGCCGGTGCAGGGCGTCGCCACGAAAGCCGCGAGCAGTCCGGTCGCAAAGGCGCCCGTGCGATCGCCGCCCATGCTCATCGAAATCGTCGGCAGCTCGAACAGGCCCGCAAAGTTCGCGGTGATCGCGGCGGCCAGCACCAGCAGCGCAACCACGACGCCGGGCTCCTGCAACTGGAACGCCCAGCCGACCTGCTCGCCCGCCGCGCGCAGCGCCAGCAGCAGCCCGCCAAGTGCGAGGCAGGCCAGCACGACGCCGGCGGTATAGGCGATGCCCTCGGCGCGCGCCTTGGCCTCGCTCTCACCGGCGCGGGCGAGTGCGATGGCTTTCAGGCTCAGGATCGGGAAGACGCAGGGCATGATGTTGAGCAGCAGCCCGCCCACGAAGGCGCCGAAGATCAGCGTCCACAGCGGCGGGGTGGTGACGTCCTTGGGTCCGGAGACGATCTCGCCCCCGGTCGGCACATTGCCGAGCGCAGCGGTGAACCGGAACCCGCCGCCGCTTGCGCCCTTGTCGCCAAAGGCGAGGATACCCGACAGGCTTTCCGCCTTGCCGGTGCCGTAGGAATCGAGCGGAATTTCCGCGATCAGCAAGTCGCCCACCCGGCGGAATACCTGCGGCGCGGCATAGGCAACGAGCTGTTTGTTCGCGACGAAGATGTGCGGATCGCCCAAGGCCATGCTCGCGGGCAGCGGGATCGCCACGCGCAGCGTCTTGCCCGAGATCGCAAAGCTTGCCCTGGCGTCGAGCAGCGGAGCCACCCCCGCCCGCCACCGCGCAAAATCGCCGCCGGCCTTAGCCTCCAGCACCGCGTCCTGCGGCACGCAGATCTGGTCGGTGCAGGCGAGGTACTCGACATGGGCCTTCACCGGCCCCGCGAAGCTCTTGACGCTCGGCCCCGGCCGCACCGGCACCAGAACGGTGTAGGGGCCTTCGTAGATGTGGTTCATCAGCCCGCTGATCACCAGCTTCCTGGGCACCGGATAACGCGCCTCGCCCATTTCCCAGTCGGGCGGCAGGTCGAGGTTGAGGCGCATCCCCTCCCCCGCGTCGCCGGGGTTCGACCAGTATCCGTGCCATTCGGGCGCGCTCGGCATGAAGCGCAGCGCAAGCAGCCACTCCTTGCCCTCGACCGGCTGGCCTTCGGCATAGAGCTCGACCGCGATGTTCTTGTCGCCGAACCTCGCCTTGCCCGGCATCGGATCCTGCGCAGCGGCAGGCAGCGCCAGCAGCAGCATTGCGGCAAGCGCAATCACCCATGCAGCGAATTGACGGATAGGGCGCGGGAAGAATCTTGCGTGCAGCACGGATAGCCCTCTAGGCATGACAGCCATACTTCGCAATCGGAGCGGCCAAGGTGACAGCGACTTCAGACAATATGCGCGATCTCGTCATTCTGGGCGGCGGGCTCGTCGGCATGACGCTGGCGCTGGCGGCGGCGAAGAAGGGCCTCTCCAGCCACGTGATCGACCGCGCCGATCCGGCCGAGCTGACCGCCGAAGGCTTCGACGACCGCGCCACCGCGATCTCGACCGCGAGCTGGCACCTGTTCGAGAACATCGGCATCGCCGAAGGGCTCGACAAGTTTGCCTGCGACATCGCCAGCATTGCCGTGACGGACCAACAGAAGCCCGGCCGTCTGGACTTCGTCCCCGGCGAAGGTGGCGGCACCCTGGGGCGGATGTTCCCCAACCGCCGGTTGCGGCTCGCACTGTTCGAGGCTGCGGCGAAGGAGCCGCTGATCAACTGGACCTCGCTCGCGACCGTGACCGAGCGCCAGCGCGACGAATACGGTGTCGCAGCGGTGCTCAGCGACGGGCGCAAGTTCAAGGGCCGCTTGATGGTCGCCGCCGAAGGCCGCCAGTCGCCGACCCGCGACGGCGCCGGCATCACGCTCGCCAAATGGGACTACAAACATCGCGCGATCATCGCCGGGCTGACGCATGAAAAGCCCCACGGCAACGTCGCGTGGGAGATCTTCTACCCCGCCGGGCCGTTCGCACTGCTGCCGCTCAATGACGATGCCGACGGCACCCACCGCTCCTCGCTGGTATGGACCGTGTCGGAGGAGGACGGCGCGGGCGTGCTCAAGCTGGGCGACCGCGCGTTCCTCGCGGAGGTCGAGAAGCGCATGGGCGGCGTGCTGGGCAAGGTGCTGAGCGTCGGCCACCGTTCGAGCTGGCCGCTGGGCTTCCACCACACCGCCAAGATCACCGCCGAGCGTCTCGCACTGATCGGCGATTCTGCGCACGGCATCCACCCGATCGCGGGTCAGGGGCTCAACCTCGGTCTGCGGGACGTGGGCGCGCTGGTCGAAGTGCTGGCGGAAGGCGCGCGGCTCGGCCTCGATCCGGGCGATCCGGAGCTGCTGAAGCGTTACGAGACGTGGCGCGGGCTCGACAGCTTCATGGTTGCGCTGGCCACGGATGGCCTGACGCGGCTGTTCGGCGTGCCGGGGAAGACGGCGTCTGCGGTGCGGCGTTTGGGGATGGCCGCGGTGCAGCGCACCCCGATGCTCAAGAGCTTCTTCATGGACGAAGCGCGCGGCGTGTCGGGGGACCTGCCGGAAATCCTCAGGGCCTGAAGTTCTAAGGCCGCACCAACGGGCTCAGCTGCCGCACCGGATTGCCCGCTCCGTCGCGCAGGCCGCGCTGATCGAGTACCGCGGCGGTCTCGATCACTTCCAATGCGTCCATCGCCTTTTTGTAGCGTTCGGCGTCCTTGATCCAGCTTTCCGCCTTCGACGCGCCGGGCATGCCCTTCACCTCGTCGATCGCGGCCTGGTAGCGGCCCTGCTCCATCGCCCAGCGTGCGCGTTCCATGCGGCGCTGCGGTTCGGGCGAGGGCGTGCTTTCGCGGCGCACAACGAAGAGCTGCTTCAATTCGCGCTTGAACGAGGCCCAAGACGGCCCCTCGCTGCTTTCGCGCAATTGCGGGCCGAGCCCGTCAAGCCGCGCAGTAAGGCTGTCGAGCCGCACCGGATCGCGCGAGAAGTCGATGATCGTGCTCACCGCATTGGGCCACTGGTCGCCGAAGCGCAGGCGCAGCTGGTCGGAGAGGTAGCCGAGCTCCGCCCCGCGTTCGACCGCGCGGCGGGTGGCGAAGGCGATCAGCAGGCTCTCGGCCCGCGCAGCATTGCCGGCGGCGGCCTGTGCCTGAAGGTCGAGCTTGGTGAGCCGCTGCTCGGCCGCGGCGAGGCGCTGGTCGAGCCCGCCCTGCTGCTCGGCCACGCGCTCCACCGCCTTCTGCGCAACCGACGAGGCGAGCGGTGTGGGGGACGCCAGCGCGGGGGTCGGCGATGCGCCCGTCGATGCGAGGTCCGCCCCGGGCGCGGCGGTCTGCGCAGTATCGCTCGGCGCGGGGTCGCGGTTGTACATCACCCAGCCGACCACCGCTCCTCCGGCGAGGAACGCGAGGAAGGCGGCGAGCAAAAGGCCCCGCGCCGACGTTTGTCTGGGGGGGCTGCCATAGGGCGATGGTCCCGGTTCTGATGCCATCGTGATCCGATCTCAGGCCTTGAATGAGCCGCTCCGGCAGGCGCGCGGGCTTGCCGGGGCGTGAAAGGTCAAGTGGAGCGCGGCGCGGCGCACAAGTCAAATGCCAATTGCAACAATGCAGCCTCGTCCGGGCGGGTGGCGGTGTGGACCGCGCCCCACCCCTCGCCCGCCGCCGCCGCGATGCGCGGGCCGAGCGCGGCGAGGGTGATGGCCTCTCGCGAAAGCCCCAGCCGGTCACATTCGGACGCGAAATGCGCGGCGCTCGCGGCGGAATGGAGCAGGACCAGCGCCTCTCCCGAAGCCAGCAACCCGGCCACAGGGTCAAGCGGGAGCATGACCGAGCGATAAGCGATCACCTCGGCGAAACTGACGCCGGCAGGCGGAACCAGCGGCACGTGCTCCTCGCCCGCGATGCGCAGCAGGTGACAGGGCGCGGGAATGGCTTCGAGCACGCCTTGCAGCCCCCCGCTCCCCGTCATGGCGACCGTGAAACCCGCATCCCGAGCCGCGGCAGCGGTCGCCTCGCCCACGGCGTAGACGGGTTTGCCGGTGAGGCCCGCGAGATGCTCGCCGCCGTGGAGGATCGCATTGGCGCTGCCGATCAGCAGACCGTCGAAACTGGCGGGATCAGGGCAGTCCCACGCGACGGCGCGGATCTCGGAGAGCGCGAGGCCCGAGATCGCAAGGCCCATCGCCCGGGCCTTCTCCAGCGTCGCGGAAAGGCCGGGTTCCGGCCTGAGCGCGAGGCAATGCAGGCTCATTGCCCCGCGTTGAAATGCGCAGCGATCCCCGGCGTGGCGCGCGCCAGAAGGTCGGCGGCGAGCATCTGCACCGGGACATGGTCGCCCGCCGCAAAGGTGGTGGTGCCCTCGATCCGCTCGGCCCCGTCGGGGCTGAACAGCGCCGCGCGCATGGTCAGGATGCCGCCTTCGAGTTCGCACAGCACCGCGACCGGCGAATGGCAGGTACCGCCCAGCTCGGCGAGCAAGGCGCGCTCGGCTTCCAGTTCCGCGCGGGTCGGCGCGTGGTCGATCGCGGCGAGGAGCGCGGTCGTTTCCGCATCATCGGCACGGCACTCGATGGCGATCACGCCCTGAGCGGCGGCCGGAATCCATTCGTCGGACGACAGGGGATGGCCGACCTCCGCCTGATCGAGCCGCTCCAGCCCCGCCGCCGCGAGGAAGGTCACTTCGGCCTCGCCCTCGGCCAGCTTCTTCAGCCGCGTGGCGACATTGCCGCGGAACATCACGACCGTGCAATCGGGCCGCAGGTTCAAAAGCTGCGCCGCCCGCCGGGGCGCGCTGGTACCGACGATCGCGCCTTGCGGAATCTCAGCGATGCTCGCCGCGCCCACAAGACTGTCACGCCGGTCGGCGCGGGGCAGGAAGGCGGGGAAGTGGAACACATCCGGCCGGATCGTCTCGACATCCTTGGCCGAGTGCACCGAGAGGTCGATGCGACCCTCACCCAGCCACTGGTCCAATTCCTTGGTCCACAGCGCCTTGCCGCCGATCTCGCTCAGCGGCCGGTCGAGCACCTTGTCGCCGCTCGCCAGCACGGGGACGAGTTCGACCTCGTCCTCCGCCCAGCCGTGCGCGGCGCACAGACGCGCGCGGGTCTCGTAGGCCTGCGCCATCGCGAGCGGGGAATTGCGGGTGCCGAGGCGCAGCTTCGCTTTCGAAGCCGGGGGCGCGGGTGTGGTTGCTTCAGTCATGTTGGCTTGCTCTAGCGTTCACAAAGTCTAGATGGAAGCCGGATGGGTTCGTCAACGCACACCTCAGAAGCGCCGCTGGTACTGGGTATCGAATCCAGTTGCGACGAAACCGCCGTCGCGCTGGTGCGTGGCGACCGGACGATTGTGGCCCAGGCCATCGCCAGCCAGGAGGCCGAACACGCCCCCTATGGCGGCGTCGTCCCCGAAATCGCCGCCCGCGCCCATGCCGAACGCCTCGCCCCGATGCTCGAAAAGCTGATGACCGAGGCGGGGGTGTCGCTGGACGATCTGGACGCCATCGCCGCCACGGCAGGCCCGGGCCTGATCGGCGGGGTGATGGTCGGGCTGGTGAGCGCCAAGGCGCTGGCGATGGCCGCCGACAAGCCCCTGCTGGCGATCAACCACTTGGAAGGCCACGCACTTTCGCCCCGGTTGGCGGACGCGGAGCTGGAGTTTCCCTATCTGCTGCTGCTCGTCTCGGGCGGGCATTGCCAGATCCTCGCCGTCGAGGGCGTGGGGCAATATCGCCGCCTCGCCACCACCATCGACGACGCGCTGGGCGAGGCGTTCGACAAGACCGCGAAAATTCTGCACCTCGGTTATCCCGGCGGGCCTGCGGTGGAGCGGCTGGCCTTGCAGGGTGATCACAAGGCGGTGCCTTTGCCCCGGCCGCTCAAGGGTTCCAAGGAGCCGCACTTCTCTTTTGCGGGTCTCAAGAGCGCGGTGCTTCGGGCTTCCGAAAGCGGCGCGCATACGCCGGCCGATATCTGCGCGAGCTTCCAGCAGGCGGCGGTCGATTGCCTGATCGACCGGCTTGCGCTGGCGCTGGAGACCGCAGGGCCGTTCCCGGCGCTGGTCGTCGCGGGCGGGGTGGCGGCGAACAAGACCGTGCGCGCGGCGCTCGAGGGTTTTGCGGCCAAACACAATATGCGCTTCACCGCGCCGCCGCTGGCGCTGTGCACCGATAATGCCGCGATGATCGCCTGGGCCGGATGCGAGCGATTGGCGCTCGGCGGCGCATTTGCCGCGGGCGATCCGCTCGATTTCGTGGCCCGCCCGCGCTGGCCGCTCGATCCGGCGGCGGAAGCTGTGCGCGGGGCGGGGGTGAAGGCATGAGCGCGCTTCCGACCATCGGCGTGATCGGCGCTGGCGCATGGGGCACGGCGCTCGCCCAGATGCTCGCCAGCGACGGGCGCGGTGTGGTGCTGTGGGCTTACGAGCCCGAGGTGGTCGCTGCGATCAACGCCGATCACCGAAATCCTCTCTATCTGCCCTCGGCGAGCCTTGCTGCGACCATCCGCGCGACCGGCGACCTCGCCGACTTCGCAAACCTCGACACCGCGCTGGTCGTCACCCCCGCGCAGGTGCTGGGGCGTGTCCTCTCCGGCCTCGCCACCCCGCCGCGCGATCTGGTGCTCTGCTCCAAGGGCATCGAGGCGGGCACCGGCAAGCTGATGAACGACGTGGCGCGCGAGGCCTCTCCGGGCAGCGCCATCGCCGTGCTCTCCGGGCCGACCTTCGCGCATGAAGTTGCCGCCGGGCTGCCGACCGCCGTGACCCTCGCCTGCGGGGGCGGACGTGAGCAGTGGGAGCGGCTTGCGCCTGCGCTCGCCCGGCCCGCCTTCCGGCCCTATTACTCCGACGACGTCGCCGGCGCGGAGATCGGCGGCGCAGTCAAGAACGTGCTCGCCATCGCCTGCGGGGTGGTCGACGGCCTCGCGCTCGGCCAGAACGCCCGCGCCGCGCTGATCGCGCGCGGCTATGCCGAAATGCTGCGCTTCGGCGAGGCGCTGGGCGCGCGGGCCGAGACTTTGAGCGGCTTGTGCGGCCTCGGCGATCTGGTGCTGACCTGCTCCAGCACCTCCAGCCGCAATTTCAGCCTCGGCAAGGCGCTGGGCGAAGGCGCGTCCGCTGCCGATCTGATGGCCGACCGCCGCACCGTCGCGGAAGGGGCCTTCACCGCCCCCGTCCTTGCAGAACTCGCAGGCGCGCGGGGCACACCGATGCCGATCGTCGCGGCGGTCGACGCGATCCTCAAGGGCGAGGACGCGCGGGCTGTGGTTGCCAGCCTGCTGGCGCGGCCGCTCAAGGCCGAACGGGACGTGCCCCAAGGTTCTGGCGCGTGACGCTAGCCAGCGAAAACCACGATGATCTCGCCCAGCTCGCCAAGGGCGGGCGGACGAACACGATGGGCTTCGTCGTCCGGCTGATCGCGCGCATCCCCTTCCTGATCATCGCCACGCGCCTCTACGGGGCCGAGGCGCTGGGCCGCTTCGCCTCGGCGCTGGTGCTGATCGAGATCATCGCGCTGATATGCTCGCTGGGGGAAAAACGCGGGCTGGCGCAGCGCCTGTCCGAAGGCGCGGGCGAGAACCGGGCGGCGGAGACCAACCTCGTCTATGACGGCATCCTGCTGGCGCTGATCTATTCGGCCATCGCGGCGGCGGTGCTGCTGATCTTCCCCGAGCCGATGTTCCCCAACGGGATGAACTCGCAGTGGGATATCTGGCTGGTCGCCACCATCCCCGCCTTTGCGGTCACCGAGATCCTGCTCGCGGCGCAAGCCTACCGCTTCGACATCGCCACCTCGGTGCGGGCGCGGGCGGTGGTCGAGCCGTGGACGATTTCCATCGGCGCGGGCGCGTTCTTCTTCATCCCCGCGACGCGCGAGGCAGGGCTGGCGCTGGCCTTCATCGCCTCGATCTATGCGGGGCTGTTCACCGCGCTGTGGCCGTTCCTGCGCACCTACGGCCTGCCCAAGGCCTGGCACCCCCACCCGGGCGCGATGCTCAGGATGTCGAGCCGCGCCTTCCCGATCGTCGGCGCCGATGCCATCGAGCGCGGCACGCGGCTGCTCGACATCTTCATCCTCGGCCTGTTCGCGCCGCCATCGGCGGTCGGCATCTACTACGCCGCGCAGCAGATCGCCTCGCTACCGCAAAAGCTCAAGACGAGCTTCGAGCCGATCCTCTCGCCGGTGATCACAAAGAACCTCAGGATCGGCAACATGGAAGCCATCGCCGCGCAGGTGCGGCAGGTGGGGTTCTGGATCATCGCCGTCCAGCTCGGCATCGCGCTGGTGCTGGGCGTGCCGGGCGAGGCTGTCATGGGCCTGTGGGGGCCGGACTATGTCGCGGGCACCGCCGCGCTCGCCTTCCTGCTCGCCGCGGAAGTGGCCGCATCGATGGCGGTCGTGTCGGAGAGCGTGCTCGTCTACATCGCACGCAAGCGCAACCTCGCAATCTCGGTGGGAATCATCGCCTTGCAAGCGTGCCTGACGATGGCGCTGATCACGCTCGCCAAGCACCTCGGCTTCGGGCGCGGGTTCCAGGCGGCGGGCACAGCGGGCGCCCTGATGGTCGCGCTCGCGGTATCGAGCCTCGTCAAGGCGCTGCTGCTCAAGCACCTGCTCAAGGCCCCTGTGTCGAACTGGCGCTGGGCGCTGGTCTACGCCGCCGCGCCAGCGGTGGTGGTCGGCTACGCCTTCACCTTCCTGCCCGAATGGATCGAGCTCGTGTTCGGCGTCCCTGCCATCCTCGGCACCTACGCGCTCGTCATCTGGCGGCGCGGCTTTGACGAGGGCGACAAGGTGCTGTTCCGCAAGCAGGTCGTGGCCGAAGACTAACCTCGCGCTTGGGCTTGGCCGCGTGGGGCTGCTAGAGGCGCTTGGCACGACCAACGAATCTACCCGGAGACACCCACGCCATGTCCGCCGATCTTAACTCCTACCTGCCGCTGATCCTGATCGCCCTCGCGGTGCTGGCGATTGCGGTGTGGATCTTCATCCGCTCGGGCCAGAAAGCCCGCGTGATCGACGACGGCAGCGCGCCCGCCATCGGCCGCGACGTGCTCGACGAGGGCGCCGCGCCTGCCGCGCGCAATCAGGCGCTGATCGATTCCCCGCGCGGGATCGAGATCATCCAGGGCGACCTGTCGGCGATGGCCAATGCGCAGGTGACCGCCGCCGCGACAATGGACGCCGATGCCGAGGCAGGTGCCCCCATCGCGCCGACCGGCACCGCCCCTGCCCCTGCCCCGATCCCCGCGCCCGGCACCGGCGATGACCTGACCCGCATCAAGGGGCTCGGCCCCAAGCTCTCCGAATTGCTCGGCCAGTTCGGCATCGCCAGCTACGCCCAGATCGCCGCCTGGACCCCGGAAGATATCGAGCGCATCGACGCACATCTTGGCCGGTTTTCGGGGCGGATCGTCCGCGATCAATGGGTCGAACAAGCCAAGTTGCTCGCCGCAAACGATGAAAAGACATTCGTTTCGCAATTCGGCAATAACGGATGATATAGGTAGGAGCCTGACGTCCAATCCGTGTTACACTCCGGCTTGTGGGAGTCGTTTACACGGGAGAGGCCGATGGCATTACGGATTCTGGTCGCCGAAGACGAATTCATCACGGCTTTCGATTTGTGCGATACTTTCGAGGAAGCGGGCTACGAGGTTGAAGGCCCGCACGCCGGAATTTCCTCGGCAATGCTCGCCTGCCAGAAGGAGAAGCCCGACCTTGCCGTGCTCGACATCGAGCTGGCCGACGGGCTCGCCTACGAACTCGCGCAGAAGCTCCTCGACGATAATGTGCCAGTGATCCTGCACTCCGAGATGGCAGAGGCGCTGGAGATCGCGGCCCGCTTCCCCGGCGCGACAATGCTCGCCAAGCCCTGCCCGCCCGCCAAGTTGCTTCAGACCGTTAGCCGGGCGTTGGCACCGGTCTGAGGAATTGAGGCCGAGCTTCAAAATCTCGCACGTCTCCCCGAGACTGAACTGGGGGGAAGTGGAGGACAAGATCGATCCGCACGCCCCTGACCGGCGCACCCCCTTGCCCCTCCAAGCCAAGCCTGCGATGGCAAACGCATGAGCACGATGAAACTCTACGGCTACTTCCGCTCGTCGACTTCCTACCGCCTCAGGATCGCGCTGAACCTCAAGGGCCTCGCCTTCGAGAACATCCCCGTCAATCTGGCCACGGCCGAGAACAAGGACACAGGCTTCACCAGCCGCAATCCGTTCGGCTCGCTCCCCATGCTCGAAGCCGACGGGCGCGACCGTGCGCAATCGATGGCGCTGCTCGAATGGCTCGACGAGGCCTATCCGACGCCCGCCTTCATGCCCCGCGATATCGAAGCACGCTACACCGTGCGCGAGCTTGCGTACGGGATCGCGACCGAGATCCACGCGGTGAACAACCTGCCGGTGCTGAAATATCTGAAAGACCCGCTCGGCCACACGCAGGACGAGATCGACACGTGGTATCGCACCTGGCTGAAGCGCACGCTCGATCCGGTCGAGGCGCGGCTGGCGCAGATCGGCACAGGCGATTTCCTGCACGGCGATGCGCCGGGCCTGTTCGAGATCGTGTTGATCCCGCAGCTCGCCAATGCACGGCGCTTTGCCTACGACCTTAGCGCCAGTCCGCACATGACCCGTATCGAGGCCGCCTGCCTCGCGCTGCCCGCCTTCGCGGCGGCGCACCCCGACAAACAGATCGACGCACCGGCCAAGACATAACCCACCCCGTTCGTGCTGAGCTTGTCGAAGCACCGTTCTTCTTCAGATACGGCGGGACATAAGAAAAGCGGCCCTTCGACAAGCTCAGGGCGAACGGAATTTGGATCAGGGAGAAACTAATGAAGCTCGCAACCCTCGATAACGGCACGCGCGATGGTATGCTGGTGGTGGTCTCGAAAGACCTCACGCGCTGCTCGTCGGCGGGCTATATCGCGCCGACGATGCAGGCCGCGCTCGACAATTGGGAGCGGGTCGCGCCCGAGCTCGAACTGCTCGCCCGCGATGTCGAGCACGAGACGGTGCCGTGCGAGCGGTTCCACGAGCGGCAGGCGCATTCGCCGCTGCCGCGCGCCTACCAGTGGGCCGATGGCAGCGCCTATATAAACCACGTCGAACTCGTCCGGCAGGCGCGCGGCGCCAAGGTGCCCGAGAGCTTCTACCACGACCCGCTGATGTATCAGGGCGGCTCCGATTCTTTTCTGCGCCCGCGTCAGGACATTCCGCTGGGCGACCCCGCATGGGGCTGCGACATGGAAGGCGAGATCGCCTGCATCACCGGCGACGTGCCGATGGGCTGCTCGGTCGAGGAAGCGGCGGGGCACATCAAGCTGCTGATGCTGGTCAATGACGTCAGCTTGCGCGGGTTGATCCCGGGCGAGCTGGAAAAGGGCTTCGGCTTCTTCCAGTCCAAGCCCGCCAGCGCCTTCTCGCCGGTCGCGGTGACGCCCGACGAGCTGGGCGATGCCTGGGCCGATGGCCTCATCCACCTGCCGCTGATGGTGGACCTCAACGGTGCGCCCTTCGGCCGCGCGAATGCGGGCAAGGATGCGACGTTCACTCTGGCGCAGCTGGTCGCGCACGCGGCGAAGACCCGCAATCTCGCCGCGGGCACGATCATCGGCACCGGCACGGTTTCGAACAAGGGCGCCGATGGCGGCGCGGGCAAGCCCGTGGCCGAGGGCGGAGCGGGCTATTCCTGCATTGCCGAAATCCGCATGATCGAGACGATCACCGGCGGCGCTCCGGTCACGCCCTTCATGCAGGCGGGCGACACGGTGCGGATCGAAATGCGCGATGGCCACAACCATTCGATCTTCGGCGCGATCGAGCAGCACGTGGTGTCGGTTTAGAGGGCCTTTAGACTCGTTCAGACCCTTGCTAGACCCCTTTTAGACCCCACCTAGACCCCTTCCAAACCCCCTCCAGAGCGGTTTGGCAGCGGTGTTTCACGTGAAACATCGCTCCCAGCCGCCAGCCGAAGGAAATCCCGATGACCGCCTATCCGACCCTCAAACTGTTCATCAACGGCGAATGGATCGAGACCGGCGAGGCGGGGTCGATGGACGTGGTGAACCCCGCCACCGGAGCGGTGATCGGCCAGTGTCCCAAGGCGGGGAAAGCGCAGCTCGACGCCGCGCTGAAGGCGGCAGACGATGCCTTCCCGGGATGGAGCCGCACCTCCGGCGCAGAGCGTCACGCAATCCTGCGCCGCGCCGCCGACCTGCTGCGCGAACGGGCTCCCGAGATCGCCCGGGTGGTCACCGCAGAGATGGGCAAGCCCCGCGCGCAGGCCGTGGGCGAGATCACCTCCTCGGCAGATGTGGTTGATTTTCTTGGCGAAGAAGCCAAGCGCCGCGGCGGACGGCTGATCCCGGTGCGCGGTTCCCAACTGATCGCGCAGATGGTGACGCACGAGGCGATCGGTCCCGCGGTGCTGCTCACCCCGTGGAATTTCCCGATCAACCTCCCCGCCAAGAAGATCGCAGGAGCCCTCGCAGCAGGCTGCACCGCGATCCTGAAGCCAGCCGAAAACACTCCGGCCTCGGCGCAAATGCTGGTCGAATGCTTCGTCGATGCCGGCGTGCCCAGGGGCGTGCTGAACCTCGTCCACGGCGACCCCGGCCCGATCGCCGAGCACCTCATCGCCTCGCCTGTCAGCCGCAAGATCAGCTTCACCGGCTCGACCGCAGTGGGCAAGCAATTGGGCGCGCTTGCGGCGAGCCACATGAAGCGTTTCACGCCCGAACTGGGAGGCCATGCGCCTGTTATTGTGAGCAAAAACGCCGACCTCGACCGCGCCGTGGCGATGTGCGCTTCGACCAAGTTCCGCAACGCGGGACAGGTCTGCGTCTCCCCGACACGGTTCCTCGTCGCGCGCGAAATCTACGACAAATTCGTCGCCGAATTCGCCTCGATGGCGAGCAAGCTCAAGGTCGGCGATCCGGGCTTGGACGAGAGCGTCGACATGGGCCCGCTAGCCCACGGCCGCCGGATTTCCGCGATGGAACAGGTGGTTGCCGATGCCGGGGGTAATCGCGGCGAAGTCGTTGCCGGCGGTAGCGTGATCGAAAGCAGGGGCTTCTTCTTCCAGCCGACGGTCATCGCCAACCCCTCGCCCGACAGCCGCTTCATGCTGGAGGAGCCCTTCGGCCCTATCGCCGGGATCGTGCCCTTCGATGCCATCGAAGACGCGGTCAGGATCGCCAACAGCTTGCGCTATGGCCTGGCCGCCTACGCCTTCTCGGGCGACCTCGACGAGGCGCACTACCTCGGCAAAAGCCTGCGTGCGGGGATGGTGGGGATCAACCAGCTGATCGTATCGTCGCCCGAAACACCCTTTGGCGGGATCGGCGATTCCGGGTTCGGCTCGGAAGGCGGCGAGGAAGGCTACCTCGCCTTTACCGACACGAAGCTGGTGATGCTGGCCAAGGCGGGCGGCTGAGCGGCCGCCTGCAGGTCAGGCGATCGGGATAATGCCGGCGAGGCGCGAGAAGAACGACTTGCGCGTTTCCATCGGCTGGATGCGGCCATAGCGCGCGCGGCGCGACTGTTCGTCATATACGCACACCGTGCGGCGCATCGGGTCTGGTCGACTGGACCAGATGGTCGGCTTTTCCATGTCTCGCGTTCCCGAATCGTTTGTTTTTATGTTGCGTTAGCTAACACAAAAACTGTGGATAAAACGAGTCTTAATGCCGGTCTGGGCAAAACTAGTAACTTTTGCGTAAACTTGCCCGCGAAATCACGCAGTTGCCCGAGGGCTTCGCCGTCGCGGCATCAGCGGCCGATGCGCTTCGCACCTGCAGAACGCACATCGGCGAGCGTGGGATAGCCATTGACCGCCATCAGCAGGTCGGCCTCGGCAAGGATCGAGCGCAGCACCCAAGCCGCTCCCTCAGCGCCGCCGAGCGCCAGTCCGTAGGTGTAGGGCCGCCCCACGCCCACCGCACGCGCGCCCAGCGCCAGAGCCTTCACCGCATCGGTGCCGGAACGCACCCCGCTGTCGAACAGCACCGGCACATCGCCCGCTGCCGCCACGACATCCTCGAGCATATCTATCGTCGCGATCCCGCCATTGGCCTGCCTCCCCCCGTGGTTCGAGCAATAGACCGCGTCCGCCCCGTGATCGACCGCGCGGCGCGCATCGTCGGGGTGGCAGATGCCCTTGAGCACGATCGGCAGCTTGGTCACCGACTTGAACCACGCCATGTCGTCCCACGTTAGCACCTGCCCGAAGGTCGCGGCCCAGGTGAAGATCGCCGCAGCCGGATCCTCCTCAGGCGGTTTGGCGAGGAGCGAGCGGAACACCGGATCGGTGAAGTAGTTCTGGAGCACCTTGCCGCGCAGCTGCGGGAAGTTCGAGGCGTTGAGATCGCGTGGACGCCAGCCAGTCACCCAGGTGTCGAGCGTCACGACCAGCGCCTTGTAGCCCGCCTCCTCGGCGCGGCGGATCAGGCTCGTCGCGAGTTCCTTGTTCTTCGGCGTGTAGAGCTGGAACCACGCGGGGGTGTCGCCGCAGGCCGCCTTCACGTCCTCCATAGGGTCGTTCGCAAGGGTCGAAGCGCAGAACGGCACGCCGGTCATCGCCGAGGCGCGCGCAGCGGCCATGTCGCCGTGGCGATCCTGCGAGGCCTCGCCGTTGAGGCCGATGGGCGCCATGAACAGCGGGATCGGATAGCGGTGGCCGAACAGTTCGATCGACAGATCGCGGGTCGCACAATCGACCATCATGCGCGGCACCATTCCCCAGTGGTGGAAGGCGGCCGCGTTCTGGTCCTGCGTATGCTCGTCCCCGCAGCCGCCTGCGACATAGTTGGTGAGGCTCGGCCCCAGCGCTTCGTGGGCGCGCTTTTCGAGGGTGGCGAAATCGACCGGGAAGGTGGGCAGTACGCCCCGCAGCCCGGCATTGTAGATCTCGTTCTGCATCGCGCCGAAGTTGCTCATGGCGGCCTATCCCTCCCGTTGTGTTTGGAACGGGATTCAGACCATCGGCCCGCGCGGGGCAAGCGGTTTTTCAGGCGAAGAAGCGTTGCAGCCGCGGGCGGACCTTGAGGAAGCGCACATATGCTGCCTCGAGCACGCGGAGCACGGTGCGGTTGCGCGCGGCGAGACAGAGCGGGCGCAACAGGGGAATCGCGCGCCACATCGCCGCAAAGGCCGCCGCGCCGCTCAGCACCACGCCATTCTCCTCGGCATGGAAGCGGGCGAGGAGCGTGGCGCGGTCAATCGGGCAGGACGGGTCCGCGCCTTGCGCCACGTCGAGGAAGGTGATCTTCCCGCCCTTGTCGAGCCGCCGCATAAGCGCGATCTCCCGGGTGCAGAGCGGGCAGGCTCCGTCGAACCAGACCTTGACCATCAAGGTGCGATCCAGAGGCGGATGACCCATGCGACGACGCCGAGCGCCGCGACGCTCGCGGCCCAGATGCCTGCCATCCACAGCAGGCGCTGCCAGAGGGGGGCGTCTTCGTGCGCTACCGCTTCGCTACTTGAGCGCGAGGGCTCTTCCGGTTCGGGCTGGATAGTTGGCGGGGCCAGCATCAGTGGTAACCCTCGTGCCCGACCTTGCCGCGGAACACCCAATAGGCCCAAGCCGTGTAGCCGATGATCAGCGGCAGGGTCAGAGCCACGCCGACCAGCATGAAGATCTGGCTCCTCTCCGGCGCAGCCGCATCCCAGATGGTGAGGCCCGGCGGCACGACATAGGGCCAGATCGTCACGCCCAGCCCGGCCATACCGAGGAAGAACAGCGCGAGCGCAAGCCAGAAGGGCTTGGAGTGGCGCTCGCGCTTGATCGCCTGCAGCAATGACAGGGCGATGATGCCGGTGATGATCGGCACCGGTGCGACCCAGTAAATCTCGGGGGCGGACAGCCAACGCTCCGCATATTCGGGGTTGAGCAGGACGTTGTAGACGCTCACTGCGCCCATCAGCACGATAGTTGCTATCCCGGCGCGCAGGGCGACATAGCGGGCATGCTGCTGCACGCCGCCGTCGAGCTTCCAGATCAACCAGGTGCTCCCGAGCAGCGCATAGCCCGCGACGGTGCCCAGCCCGGTGAGGAAAGTGTAAGGCGTCAGCCAGTCCCACCAGCTGCCCGCATAGGCTCGCCCGCTTACCTTGATCCCCTGCAGCAGCGCGCCGAGGATCATCCCCTGCGACATGGCCGCAACCACCGATCCACCGAAAAAGGCGAGGTCCCAGAACTTCTGGTGCGCCTCGTCACGCCAGCGATATTCGAAGGCGACGCCGCGGAACACGAGGCCCAGCAGCATCGCGATCACCAGCGGATAGGTTGCGGGCAGGATCACCGCATAGGCGAGCGGGAAGGCCGCGAAGAGCCCTCCCCCGCCCAGCACCAGCCAGGTCTCGTTACCATCCCACACCGGCGCGATCGAGTTCATCGCGCGGTTGCGGCCATGTCCGACCCGGAAGGTCGGGAAGAGGATGCCGATGCCAAGATCGAAGCCGTCCATGACCACGTAGGCGAAGACCGCAAAGGCGATGATGAAGGCCCAGATGACGGTGAGATCCATCACGCGGGCTCCCTATCGGCCGGAGCCTCGGTCGGTAGGGTCTCCGCCCCGCCCGGGTTCTGCGTCGGCCCCGGGGTGATGCCGGCGGTGCGGATCGGGCCGACATCGCCGCGCTTCACGTCGGACTCGCCGGCGTGGGGCGCCTTGCCCATCAGCTTGAGGATATACCACACGCCGATGCCGAAGACGGTGAAGTAGACCAGCACGAAGGCAAGCAGCGATGCCGCCACGGCAGGCGCTGCCAGGGGGCTCGCGGCATCGGCGGTTCGCAGCACGCCATAGATGACGAAAGGCTGGCGGCCGACTTCGGTGGTGATCCATCCGGCGAGCACGGCGGCGAACCCGCTCGGCCCCATCAGCACCGCGGCGCGGTGGAGCCAGGGCAAGTCGTATAGCGTGCCGCGTACCCGGCCCCACAGGCTCCATAGCCCGATGCCGAGCATCGCAAAGCCGATGCCGACCATGACGCGGAAGCTCCAGAACAGGACGCTGACCGGCGGTTCACGATCATCGGGGACGGTGTCGAGACCGGCGAGCGGCGCATTCATGTCGTGCTTCAGAATGAGCGACGACATCTTGGGTATCTCGATCGCATATCGGATCGTCTTGGCCTCGCTGTCGGGGATGCCGAACAGGATCAGCGGAGCGCCTTCGGGGTGGCTTTGGTAGTGCCCCTCCATCGCCATCACCTTGGCGGGCTGATGCTCGAGCGTATTGAGCCCATGCTCGTCGCCCGCGAAAATCTGCAACGGGGTGACGATTGCTGCCATCCACATTGCCATCGAGAACATCGTGCGCGCGTGCGGATTGGCGCGGTTCTTGAGCAGGTGCCATGCCCCCACCGCGCCGACCACGAAGGCGGTGGTGAGGTAGGCAGCCATCACCGTATGGACGAGGCGATAGGGAAAGCTCGGATTGAAGATGATCTTGAGCCAGCTGTCGCCGGGCAGGAATTGGCCGTTGGCGCCGATGAGATAGCCCGTCGGCGTCTGCATCCAGCTGTTCACCGACAGGATCCAGAAGGCCGAGACGAAGGTGCCCAGCGCCACCATCATCGTCGCGGCAAAGTGCAGCTTCTTGCCGACCTTCTCCATCCCGAACAGCATCACGCCAAGGAAGCCCGCTTCTAGGAAGAAAGCGGTCAGCACCTCGTAGGCCATCAACGGGCCGATCACCGGCCCCGCCTTGTCGGAGAACACCGCCCAGTTGGTGCCGAACTGGTAAGACATAACGATGCCCGAGACGACGCCCATCGCAAAGGCGATCGCGAAGATCTTGAGCCAGTACTTGAAGAGGTCGAGATAGACGGGCTTGCCCGTCTTCAACCATAAGCCCTCGAGCACGGCGAGATAGCTCGCCAACCCGATCGAGAAGGACGGGAAGAAGAAGTGGAAGCTCACCGTAAAGGCGAACTGGATCCGCGCGAGAAGCAGAGCGTCGAGGTTCTCAAACATGGTGCTCAGCTAGGTCCTTGCCAGCGGCGATCAATTGCAATCGCTGCACCGACAATACGGTTTGGAGCCGAAAGGGTTGCAGCACGCCTTTCAGAAGGGTGCCGGATGCTTCCCGGACCCGCCTAGGACGTGGCTGGAACGACCGGTTCGGCCAGCGCCGCGCGGAACCGGCGGCGCGCCAGCCAAGGCTCAAGCCAGCGACCGAGCAGATAAAGCAAAGCGAACAGCCCGGCGAGGAAATAGCCAGGCTCGGGAGAGTGGCGGCCCTCGTCCTCGTCCTTCTTGTCCTTCTTCTTGTTCGGATCTTCGGGGGCAGGTGCGCCGAGAAACTCGTCGATCGGATTGAGCTTCTTGACCGGCTTGGGCTTGTCCTCGTCTTTCTTCTTGTCCTTCTGCGATGCGCCCTCTGCTTTGGCGGCGGCGGCCTCGTAGGCGTTGATGGTCACAGCCAGCTGAGCGAACCCGAGGAACAGGAGCGGGGCGAGGAAGCACAAGAGCAGCGCGTGGCTGAACAGGTCAAAGCGCAGCACCGCGCCCGCACCGGCGCGCTCGATCCATAGCCGCCCGCGGGTGAAGGTCGCCATCTGGTCCTGCGCGGCAGGGTTATGTTTGGCGTAGACGAGCGCGTTTCCCTCGACGCCAAGCGTCGTGCCGGGGGTCCGCAGGAGCGGATCGAGCCGGGCAAAGGCTTCCTCGGGCGTGAGCGTTTGATCGACCGGCACTTCGCCGCGGACCCGCCAGATCATGTCAACATACGGGATTCGCAAGCCCCGGGCCGGGGTGGCTGACTGCACGGCCGCGCCCCACGGCCCTGCCGCTTCGCTCATTCCGCGGGTTCCAGCTGGGCCTGCGGTGCAGCCGCCCTCGCGCCGAATTTCTTCGCCAACCAAGCCTTGCTGTCGCGCCAGCCTTCACGGAACGGGTAGACCATCGTCTCGCCGATATGCATCCGGCGCCCTTCCTCCATGCCGAGCAGTTCGGCCTCGCCATCGACGCACGTGCCGAACATGCGGTCCCAGATGATCCAGGTCCCCGAATAATTGCTGCGGGTACCCTCGTAATCCCGGGAGTGATGGACGCTGTGGTGTTCAGTGGTGTTGAAGAGGAATCGCCACCAGCGCGGCACATTGAAGCGCACGTTGATGTGCTGGTAGACGCCCACCGTCATCCCGATCGCGCCCGCCAGCAGGAAAGCGCGCGGCAGGAAGTCGAACAGGCCGCCGATCCCGAGCCCGATGAGGAACAGCTCGACCGGGTTCCCGACCGCGCCCTTTTGGACGTTGAGCTGGGTGATGTAGTGGTGCGGCGCATGGGTCAGCCACAGCGGGTGCCAATTGTGCATCGCGCGGTGCATCCAGTATTGGCCGAAGTCGAAGATCATCGAGATCAGCAGCGCCTGCAACAGCAGCGGCAGGCCGGTGAACCAGTCGAACTTCTTCCAGTCGAAGGCACCTTGCACCGCCCCGATGATCGCACCGTCACCGATGTAGGCGTCGGCCATGCCGATAAAGGTCATGCCGAGACCGACGTAGAAGGCGTCGCTGATGCCTTCCTTCCAAGTCAGCTGCCAGCTCTTGTGACGCGGATTGACCCATTCAAGCGCGAGCAGCAACACCGTCCAGCCGAGGCGGATGGCGATCGCGGTTGAGGCTACGGCGAGCCAGTTGGGCGCGTAATACCAGAAGAGGATCGCGGCGAAGAGCATCGCGGGCTGGAAATAGGTGAAGACGAACTGCTTAATCGGCCCGCCTTCGACCTTGGGAATATTCTCCCAACCGACGGTCACGGGCGCCGTCGCCCCGATGATCCGCTTGCCCACCTGTACTCCGGCCATTGCGCACTCCACTCGAAAGGATTGTCGGATCCCCACGTCACGAACAGCCTTGGCAACCTCACGCTAGCGAGGAAGTGGGCAAATGACGTAGACCTTCGCGAACCCGTTTTACGGTGTTGTTTTTATTGTATTTGAAGTCATCAATCGGTCATCAGCCGAACAGCAATTGCCGTTGCTGCCGCGCGCGTCTCCACCCCCAGTTTGCGAAACACCTGTTCGAGGTGCTTGTTGACCGTGCGCGGGCTTATACCAAGGATTTCGCTGATCGTCCTGTTTGTTTTGCCGTAGCTTACCCACAACAACACTTCCGCCTCGCGCTGTGTCAGCCCACCCTGCTTGCGCAAGGCCACGATCTTGCCGTCCTCGCGCACTTCGGTGACGCGCAGCAGCAGCTCGCCGGGGCGCTCGCTGTCGACGCGGACGAGGTCGATCTCCATACCGCGCAAGCTGACGCGGACCGGCTGGACGGGCTGCGCACTGTCGGCAGCGGCGAGCAATTCGACAGCACCGGCCAGGTCTGCGGGTAGCGCGCCGCGATCGGGAGTCCAGGCAGGGTCAATCTGCACAAACAGCGCCTCGGCCTGCGGTGTGCACCACACCAGCGCGCCATCCTTGCCCACCGCCGCAAGGCTGCGCCCTGCCAGCCCCAGCGCAAGGCGCGAACGGTAGGTGGTGCGGGCATTGGCGAGGTGCACGCGGATGCGCGCCAGCAACTCCTCGACGATGATCGGCTTGCGCACATAATCGACGCCCCCGGTCCCGAGTGCAGCGACGACATGGTCGGGATCGCCGAGGCCCGTGATGAAAATCACCGGAATATGGGCGGTGGCAGGATTGCGCTTGATCGCCTGCGTCGTCTCGATCCCGCTGAGCCCCGGCATCACCGCGTCCATCAGGATAAGATCGGGCTGTACCTCGCCGAGCAGTTCCAGCGTCGCCTCGCCGCTGCGGGCGATCAGCACGGTCATGTCCGCCGCATCGAGCGTATCGACCAGGAACCGCAAGGACTCCGGGTTGTCGTCGACGACGAGGATGCAGTCCCTATGTGGCATCGGATTGCACCCGTCGGGCAAGATCGGCGAGCGCCTTCAGATCGAAACTGTCGAGCGCCTCGCGCATCCGCTCTGCGAGCGGCGCGGCCTCGGGCGCAAGCGCGGCGATGGCGTCGATCTCGGCCTCGATCCCGCGCACATGGCCGATCCGCACCAACCGCTCGATCTCGGAGCAGCGCGCGGCGGCGTGCGCTGCGAGCGCGGGCGGCAGCGGTGCTGGCCCGGCTGCGCGCGGCGTGCGATGCTGGCCGGGCGCGCGCACCCATTCGAGCCCCAGCTGCGCCGCAATCAGGTCGAGCAGCACGGTGAAGTCGAAAGGCTTCCTCAGGAAGGTGTCACCAGCGGGGTTCTCATCCGTGGCGGCACGCGGTGCCTCGCCCGAGAGCATGACGATCCGAAGGGCCCCGCCGTGGCGCCGGCGCAGGCTTTCGGCCACGTCCCAACCGGACTCGGATCCCAGCGAAACGTCGCACAGCACGAGATCGGGCTGGACCTGCGCGGCGATGGCCAGCCCGCTCTCGCCGTCGGTGGCGGCGCGCACCTGAAAGCCCAGCGGTTCGAGCAGACTGCGCACCATTGCAAGATGCGCGGTATCGTCGTCGATCAGCACCACCCACCGCTCACGCCCGAGATAGCCGGTCACTGCGCCGGGCTCCGGTGCTGGTTCGGTCGGAGGGCTGAGCGGCTGCGAAAGCAACAGCCGGACAGTGAAACATGAGCCCTGGCCAAGTGCGCTCTCGACGCGAACCTCGCCGCCCATGATGTGCACCAGCGCCTGCGTGATCGCGAGACCGAGGCCGACGCCGGGGCGCTCGGCAGCCGGACCTGAAACCCGCTCGAAGGGCGCAAAGATGCGGGCGCTATCTTCCGGCGCGATACCGATGCCGGTGTCGATCACGCTGAAGGTCGCCAGCTGGTTGCGGTATTCGACCTTGAGGGTCACTGTGCCGTGGTCAGTGAACTTGATGGCGTTGGTCAGCAGATTGATCAGCACCTGCCGCAGACGCTTGGGATCGGCATGGACGAATTCAGGCAGGCCCGGCGCGGTGTCCAGCACCAGCGCGAGGCCCTTTGCTTGTACCTGAAGCTCGAGCATCGCCATGAGCTGGTCGAGAAATTCCGGGAAGCGGATCGCCTCGCGTTCGAGCTTCAATGCCCCGCCCTCGACCAAGGCCATATCGAGCAGACCGTCGACGAGGTGCGCCAGATGCTCGGCACTGCGGCGAATGACGCGGGCGGCGCTCACAGCATCACGACCTTCGTTGCGTTCAAGCAGCTGGGCGTAGCCGTAGATGGCGTTGAGCGGCGAGCGGATTTCGTGGCTGACATTGGCGAGGAAGCGGGTTTTGGCTTCGTTGGCGGCCTCGGCGGCTTCCTTGGCAGCGCGCAGCTGCGCGACAGCGTCGCCCTCTGGCGCGCCCTCGCCCTTCAGCCAAGAGAGAAGCCGCCCCGTCATCAGATCACTGCGTGGCCATATAGGCGCGCCAGCCGCCCAGATGCGTGATGTCTTCCGCCCCATTGAGCGCGCGCGGCTCGGCGACGAAACCCTTGACGTTGGAGCCGTCCGCGAGCGTCACGGTGCCGATCGCAAGCGGCGGGGGAACTTCCGCAACGAAGCTGCCGAACGCGGCCAGCCCGAGCTCGTAAATCTCCAGCGCAATCGGCGCTCCGGCATCGCCATAGACCAGCGCCGGCTTGGGCGGCACCGTGTCCGCCATCGCGTAGAGCCGGTAGTTGGGTGCGGTGGTGGAGGCGCCGACGAAGCGCGCATTGCGGCTGGTCAGCTGCCAGTGCAGCGGCATGCCTTCGAGGTGCGCGCCGACGACGGCGAGTTTGACGGTATCCATACGGTCTCCAAGGTCGAGAGGTGGCGGCGGTGGAAGCGCGGCGGCGCTGAGGTAGGTGGCCGCCAAATCGATCAGAGCGCGGTCGGTGTGCGCCGGGCCGATCAGGGTGATCCCGAAGCCCGTGGCATTGTCCCGCGCGCCCGCAGGCACGGCGACAGCGGCCATGTCGAGCAGGTTCACGAAGTTGGTGTAGCGCCCGAGATTGCTGTTGAGCGCGATCGGCGCAGCCTCAAGCTCGGCGACGCGGTAGGTGGTGCCGGTGGTCGGGAAGGCGAGCGCGTCGACCCCGGCCCACATGGCCTCGGCCCCGCGCTGCAATTCTGCGAGGCGGTAGATGCCGTTCCACAGATCGGTCGCCAGCATATCCGCCCCCGGCGCGACGACTTCGCGCACCACAGGGTGGATAGCCTCGGGATTGCTGGCGAGCAGGGGCGCGATGGCGGCGGTGCGCTCGGCCACCCACGGGCCGCCGTAGAGCAGTTGGGCGGCTTCGAGCAGCGGGTTGATGTCTATCTCGACGATCTCGGCCTGTGTTGCTAACGTTGCGAGGGCGCGCTCGTAGAAGTGCTCGGCTTGCATATCGCCGAAGAACACGCGTTGGTCGCGGCGCGGTACGCCGATGCGCTTGCCTGTCAACGCGACATCTGCGGGCGGGCGTGAATAGGCATCCTCGGCATCGAAGCCTGCAAGCGCGGCGTCGACAGCGGCGGCATCCTTGAGCGCATCGGTGAACACGGTGATGCAGTCGATCGAGCGGCAGGCCGGCACGAGCCCGCGATTACTCCAGCGCCCCTTGCTCGGCTTGAGGCCGACAAGGTGGTTGAACGCCGCGGGCACCCGCCCCGATCCCGCCGTGTCGGTGCCGAGCCCGAAGGCGACCAGACCCGCCGCCACGGCGACCGCCGAGCCGGAACTCGATCCGCCGCTGACATAGTCGCCGTTATAGGCGTTGCGGGGAAGGCCAAAGGGGCTCCGCGTCCCGACGAGGCCAGTGGCGAACTGGTCTAGGTTGGTCTTGCCGACGCAGATTGCGCCCGCCGCCTCCAGCCGCTCGATCACGCTGGCCGAACGCTCGGGGCGATAGGCAAAGGCGGGGCAAGCGGCCGTGGTCTCCATTCCGGCGACGTCGATATTGTCCTTGGCCGCATAGGGCACGCCTGCCAGCGGAAGGTGCTCGCCAGCCGCCACGCGCGCGTCGATGGCGCGGGCGGCGGCGCGCAGGGCGTCGGGGTCAGCGCGGCTGATCCACACCTGCGGCTGGAACGCGTCATAGGCGGCGAGGCGCGCCAGAGTCTCCTCGATCACCGCGAGCGCGGTGGTCTCGCCGGAATTGACGCTGGCTGCGATGGCGGTCGCGCTGAGGCGGGTGAAGGTGCTCACGAGGCTCTCCTCAGCGCCAGCATCGGCGCGCCAGGGTGGAGAGACTGGCTCTCCGCGATGTACACCGCTTCGACCGTCCCGCTGGCGGGGCTTTCGAAGGGGCACTCCATCTTCATCGCTTCGATCACCGCGATCACGTCGCCCTCGGCCACCTCGTCCCCGGGTGCGACGAGGAGCTTCCAGACGCTTCCGCCGAAGGGGGCTTCGATGAGGTCGGTCCCTTCAGGCAGGACGATCGCAGCCGCCTCGCTCGCGCCGCTGTCAGCCCCGAGCAGTTCGCTCACCCGGTCGAACTCGCCCGAGGCTTCCCACGCCGCGCGTTCGGCAGCGAAGGCGGCCCCGCGCCGCGCCTCGAAGGTCGCGATGTTGTCCGCATTCTCGGCGAGAAAAGCGCGGTAATCGGCGAGGCGGAAGGTGGTCTCCTCGACTTGGATCGAGCGCCGCCCATGCGGGAAGTCGCGCCGCCATTCGGTCAACTCGTCGGCCGTAACGGGGAAGAAGCAGATCTGGTCGAAGAAGCGCAGCAGCCACGGCTTGCCGCCGGTAAAGGCGTCGGTCTGGCGGTGCGTGTTCCAGACCTGGATGGTGCGCCCGAACAGCTGGTAACCGCCCGGCCCCTCCATGCCGTAGATGCACATGTAGGCCCCGCCGATGCCGACGACGTTAGGCGGGGTCCAGGTGCGCGCGGGGTTGTACTTGGTGGTGACGAGGCGGTGGCGCGGATCGACCGGGGTGGCGACCGGCGCGCCGAGGTAGACGTCGCCCAGACCGAGGACGAGGTAGCTCGCGTCGAAGATCAGGTCCTCGACCGCCTTGGCATCGGGTAGGCCGTTGATGCGGCGGATGAACTCGATGTTGTCGGGGCACCACGGCGCATCGTCGCGGACCGTGCCCACGTACTTGGCGATGGTCTCCTCGATGGCCGGATCGCGCCAGCTCAGCGGCAGGTGGACGATGCGCGAGGGCGCTTCGAAGTCCTCCAGATCGCCCATCGCTTCCTCGGCGGCGATCAGCGCGGCGAGGGCGCGAGGCTGGTCGAGCACTGTGCCGTCGAAATGCAGTTGCAGCGAGCGGATGCCGGGGGTGATGTCGATGACGCCGGGAAGCGCCATTGCCTCCAGCGCCTGCATCAGGGCGTGGACCCTGATCCTCAGTTCGATGTCGAGGACGATGTCGCCGTACTCGACGAGGATGTTGCGGTCGCCCTGCTGGCGGTAGGTCGTCTTGGGCCTTGTGCCCTGTGCGGGGAGTTTGGCGAGAACCGCCTTAAGGTCCGTATCTTCGCCCACAGGCGCACTTGCATGTTGGACGAGCCCCGCTGCGTCCGCCGCCATCGCCGCGCCGATCCCTACAGGCACGAAGCGCACTTTGTCGTCGGGTGCGAGCTGGCCGATCATCCAGCGGTCCGCCGCGATCACCGTAAAGGGGCACACGAAGCCGCCCAGCGACGGGCCGTCGGGCCCGAGGATGATCGGCATATCGCCGGTGAAATCGACCGCGCCGATCGCATAGGGATTGTCGTGGATGTTCGAGGGATGCAGCCCCGCCTCGCCGCCGTCGCGCCGCGCCCATTCGGGCTTGGGGCCGACCAGCCGTACGCCGGTGCGGTTCGAGTTGTAGTGCACCTGCCACTCAGCGGCGAGGAAGGCTGCGATATCGCCATCGGTGAAGAAATCGGGAGCGCCGTGTGGGCCGTAGAGCACCCGCACCGCCCATTCGCGGGCCAGCGGCGGGAGCGCGGCGGCGAGCCCCTTCGCCGTCGGCGCATCGCCCAGATGCAGCACATCGCCCGCCACCAGCGCCCGCGCCGCATGGCCGCCGAATTGGCCTAGCGCAAAGGTCGAGACGCTGCCGAGATAGGGCACCACGTCGAGCCCGCCTGCAATGAGGATATAACCGCGCATCCCCCCGCCGCTCGCCCGGCCCATCGCGAGGGTCTGCCCGGCGGCGATGGCGAGCGGTTCGCCGAGCGCGACCGGCATCCCATCAAGCGTCGCCCCGAAATCCGCGCCCGTCAGGCAAATGATCGCAGGTGCCTCGAACAGCAAAGTCGGCCCGCTGGCTGTGACTTCCAGCCCCGCGGTGCCTTCCGGATTGCCGAGGATCAGATTGCCCAGCCGGAAGCTGCGATCATCCATCGGCCCGCTCGGCGGGACACCCACGTCCCACAGCCCGAGCCGCCCGGGCCAGTCCTGCACCGAAGTCGCCGTGCCGCCCGCGATCACCCGCACTGCGCGCCGCGCATAGGCGACAGTGTCGAGCATCCGCGTGGACACCTCGCCACTGGTGAAGCCCTCGTGCCGGACAACTTCGCGCAGCCAGCGCAGGTTGGTCTCGATCCCGTCCACGCGGCTGGCATCGAGCGCCGCCTGCATCGCCGCAATCGCGCCCTCGCGGGTGTCTCCCCGCGTAATCAGCTTCGCCAGCATCGGGTCGTAAAAGGCGCTGACCTCGCTCCCCGCCATCACCCAGGTCTCGGCGCGGATGTCGTCGGGGAAGGCGACGTTGACCAGCGTGCCGGTGGTCGGGCGATAATCCATCGCCGGATCCTCAGCATAGAGCCGCACCTGCACCGCATGGCCCTGCGCGGTCGGCGCAGGCGCATCCAGCATCGCGAAATCACCCGCAGCCCCGCGGATCATCCATTCGACGAGATCGATCCCCATCACCTCCTCGGTGACGCCGTGTTCGACCTGCAGCCGGGTGTTCATTTCGAGGAAAAAGAAGTCCTCGCGCGCCGCGTCGTAAAGGAACTCAACGGTGCCTGCCGAGAGGTATCCCGCTGCCTCGCCCAGCCGCACGGCAGCGGCGATCAGCTCGGCGCGCTTGGTGTCGGAGAGGCACGGCGCAGGCGCTTCCTCGACCACTTTCTGGTTGCGCCGCTGGAGCGAGCAATCGCGCTCGCCCAAGGCCATGACGCGGCCCTGCCCGTCGCCGAAAATCTGCACCTCGATATGCCGCGCGCGCGGCACGTAGCGTTCGAGGAACACGCCTGCGTCGCCGAAGCTCGCCTCGCCCTGACGCACGACTGCGGCGAGGCCCTCCCGCACGGCGGCTTCGGTCTCGCAGATGCGCATCCCGATGCCCCCGCCCCCGGCGGTCGCCTTGAGGATCACCGGATAGCCGATCCGCGTGGCGGCTGCGGCCGCCTCGTCCTCGCCGGTCAGCAGTCCGGTGCCGGGTGCCAGCGGAAGCCCGTGCGCCTCGGCAAGTGCGCGGGCGGAATGCTTCAATCCGAAGGTGCGGATATTCTCCGGCGTCGGCCCGATGAAGGCGATGCCCGCTGCCGCGCAAGCCTCGGCAAAGTCGGCGTTCTCGGCAAGGAAGCCGTAGCCGGGATGGATCGCCCCCGCGCCAGTCGCCTTGGCCGCCGCCAGAATGGCCTCGACGTTGAGATAGCTCTGCGCCGCTGGCCCCGCACCGATGCACACCGACTCGTCCGCCGCGCTGACGTGGAGAGAGCCCGCATCGGCCTCGGAATAGACCGCCACCGACCGCAGCCCCATCCGCTTGCACGTGCGGATGATCCGCGTCGCAATCGCGCCCCGGTTGGCAATAAGGACGGTGTCGAAGCTCATCACGTAGCGGGTTGGGCGACGATCATCCGCACCGGCGTCGGGTTGAAGCCGTTGCAGGGATTGTTGATCTGCGGGCAGTTGGAGACGACCACGATCACGTCCATCTCGGCGCGCAGATCGACCGTCAGGCCGGGCGCCGAGATGCCGTCGACGATGCCGAGCGTCCCGTCATCCTCGACCGGCACGTTCATGAAGAAGTTGATGTTGGAGACGATATCGCGCTTGCCGCGCCCTTGCATGAGATTGGCTTCGAGGAAATTGTCGACGCAGGCGTGCTGATGCTTGGTGTGATGACCGTAACGCAAGGTGTTGGATTCGCACGAACACGCCCCGCCGATGGTGTCGTGATATTCGACCGCGCTATCGACGATGGTCATCAGCGGATTGCCCTCGTTGGAGAGCAACACGGTGCCGGTCTTGAGGAACAGGTTGCCCTGCGCTGCGACGGTGTCCTGCGCCGAGTACCGCTCGGCATCATCGGCGGCGGCATAGATGAGGAAGTCCACCGCCTGGTTGCCTTCCAGATCGACGATGCGCAGCACCTCGCCCTCGCTCACGTGGTGCAGCCACGGCGCACGCGCAGGCACGATCTCGTCGTGGATGATGGAGCCGGTGAGGCCGGAGAGGGCCGGGTCTGCGGTCATTGTTTCTTTCCGGTGGAGAGGGTTAGCGGCGGTAGTTGTCCTCGGTGTTGAGGTAGGCGCGCAAGCCCTCGGGCGTGTGATTGCGCACCGCGTCGTCTTCGGGCGTGATAGGCCCGCGCCATGCGGTCAGACGCAGCGGGGTGGAGTGATAGCCGTCGCGCGGGTCGAGCACGTGGGGGCAATTGGCGATGACCAGAACCACGTCCATCTCGCAGCGCAGGAGCACCTCGCGGCCCGCCTCGAAGGGGCCGACGATCGGCGTGATCGCGCCGCCCTCCTCGATCTTCGCGCCCTTGAACAGGCTGACGCAGGGGTGGACATCGCGGCGGGTGAGGCCGTGCTTGGCCGCGCCGAGGATCAACCGGTCGCGCCCGTTGGGGAAGGCTCCCGAATTGCGGCCTTCGCGATATTTCCGTGCGTTAGCGGCGGCATTTGAGACACCGCAGAAAGTGTCATGCGTGCCGGCGCCGTCCTCGATGATGCTGGCCATCACCCGGCCCATGTCCGACAGCAGCAGCTTACCCGCGCCCAGATAGGCATTCCACTGGACCTTGACCGTGTCGGCGACGTTGAGGCGCTCGGTCGGCATCTCGGCGTTGAAGATGTTGAGGCTGGCGCAGGCGTCGCCCGCCTTGTCGATCAGCCGCAGCCGCGTGCCGCGCGCCAGACGCCGCGAGGCATAGCCGCCGGGCGCGATGGTTTCTTCCCAAACGAGGTCCTCGGCCGCGACGCCTGCTGGCAGGTCGTCTGCCACAGGGGGGAGGATCGGCATGGTCTCGACCCGCGTGCCGCCTTGCGCGCGGGCGTGGTCGCGGGCGGCTTTGGGATCAGCAGTGCCGCTCATTCCGCAGCCTCCCGGCCCGGCTCGGGCGCGAGGCCTTCCTGTTCGTAGAGCGGTGGGAGCAGCGCGGTGGTTGTGACGAGCTGGAGCTGCTGCACGCCGCGGATAGCCCGCAGCGCGTCGCAGAGTTGCTTAAGGCGGACGGCGGGGCCCTGCACCAGCAGCACCTCGAGCGACTGGTCCTCCTCGAGGAAAACGTGCTGCGAGGAGATCACCTCCTTGAGATAGGCGGTCTGCGTCTCGGCCAACTGCTGGCGAACCCGCCCGCCGCCGCCCGCGTAGACGATGGTGATGGTGCCCGCGAGCATGTCCTCGGGCCGGGTCAGCGCCTCGTGCTCGGCCAGCGCATGGCGGATCAGCTCGGCGATCAGCTGCGAGCGCGAGGGCAGTCCGCGCTCTTCCACCATCATGTCGAGCTGACGGAACAGCTCGGCCGGAAGGCTCATCGAGAGGCGCGCGAGGCGAGAGGGTTCGGGGGAGCTCATAAGGCGCGCATCTCAATTATTACCTATCGTATCAATCGTAATACCCGGCGGTTGTTCAGGGTCCGGAACCGTCCCGCCCGCATGCACTTGATCAACCTTGCGGGTCAGCGCGAGGTCGTAGACCACGCCCGCGCCGTAGCGGTGCGGCGCGTGCGGATCGTGGCGGCGCTTGTCGAGCGTCAGCACCCGCGTGCCGAGCGCGAAGGCCTCCTTGATGTCGTGGGTAACCATGATCACGGTCAGCCCATGCTCGCGCCACAGCCGGGTGATGAGGCCGTGCATGTCGCTGCGGATGCCCGGATCGAGCGCGCCAAAGGGCTCGTCGAGGAGCAGGATGCGCGGCCGCTTGATCAGCGCCTGCGCGATGGCGAGGCGTTGCTGCATCCCCCCCGACATCTGCGCGGGGTAGAGGTCCGTGGCGTCGGAAAGTCCGACCTGTTCCAGCATCGCCTCGGCCTCGGCAATCGCGGCGCGGCGGGCGCTCCCGAACAGGCGCGCGGCAAAGGGTGCGGCGGCGAATTCGAGGCCGAGCAGCGTGTTGCCCAGCACCGTCAGATGCGGGAACACCGAGTATCGCTGGAACACCACCCCGCGGTCCGGCCCGCACTCCGGCGGCAGCGGCGCTCCGTCGAGGGTGATGCGCCCCCGCGTCGGCTTCTCCTGCCCGAGGATCACCCGCAGCAGGCTGCTCTTGCCCGCGCCCGAGGGCCCGATGATCGAGGCGAACGCGCCCTCCTCGATGTCGAGCGAGATGCGCTCGAGCACGACCTTCTCGCCGTATTCGACCCACAGGTTGGAGAGGCTGAGGAGAGCCATCAGCGCGAACCCAGATGGGCCCAGCCGAACAATCGCCGGCTGCCGCGCGACAGGATGAAGTCCATCGCCACCGCCAGCAGCGCGATCCATGCGACATAGGGCAGGATCACGTCCATCGCGAGGTAGCGGCGCACGAGGAAGATGCGGTAGCCCAGCCCCACGTCAGCCGCGATCGCCTCGGCGGAGATCAGGAATACCCATGCCGGGCCAAGCGAAAGGCGCAGCGCCTCGAACAGCCGGGGCAGCGCCTGCGGCAGCGCGACGCGCAGCACCACGCCCCACGAGTTGGCTCCGAGGGTCAGCGCCTTCACCACCTGCTCGCGCGGCAGGGCATTGATGTGCCCGGCGACGTCGCGGATCATGAAGGGGGCGATGCCGATGACGATCAGCGCGACCTTGGCTGTCTCTCCGAGGCCGAAGACGATGAACAGGATCGGCAACAGGGCGACCGGCGGGATCACCGCAATCGCGGTCACCAGCGGGCCCAGCGTCGCCCGCACCGGCGGCAAGGCCCCGAGCACCAGCCCGACCAGCAGCGCCGAAAGTGTCGCGATACCCAGCCCCATGCCCAGCCGCGTCAGGCTCGCCAGCGTGTCGGCCCAGAACAGGTATTGCCCGGAGAGCGGATCGGCCTGGAACAGCAGCCCCGCCATCGCCGTCGCCATCGCGCCGGGGAGCGGGAGGATCTTGTCGGCGGGGTTCTCCGCATGGCGCGCGGCGGAAGCGACAACATAGGCCAGCGCCAGCACCAGCAGCGGGGCCGCGCCGAGCAGCAGGCTTCCGCGCCGGCCGAGGGTCGCGGTCACCCAGCGCATGGTTCTAGAGCTTCCCGTCGGCGGCGAGCTGCATGAAGGTCGGATCGAAACGCAGCGTGATCGCCGCCTTGTCGCCGAGCGTCTTCCCGCCCGGGAACTCCATTCCCACCGCATCGGCCGAGCGAGCGCCCTGCCCGAACAGCCCTTGGGCGAAGCTGAAATCGCGCACGCGGGTCATGGTGGTGACAAGGTCGGGTGAGGCCATCGCCGCCACCGCCGCCTTGGGATCTGTGTAGAGAAAAGTGGTTGCCAGTTGCCCCTCGAAAGCAGGCGCATCGGTGCCAGCGAGCTTCGCCATCGCCGCCCGCGCTGCGGCGCCTTCGGCATCCTGCTTGGCCATCAGCGTCATCGTCTCGAACCAGATGCCCGCCAGCGCCTTGCCGAGGTTCGGGTTGGCTTTGATGGTCTTGGTGTCGACTACCATCAGGTCGAGGATCTCGCCCGGAATGTCGGCCGAGGTGAACACCGCCTTCGCGCCCGGCACACCCTTCATGGTGGTCACCTGCGGGTTCCATGCCACCGCGGCGGTCACCGCAGGCGCACCGAAGGCAGCGGCGATGTCGGCGTCAGACGTGTTCACCGTCTTCACATCGGTGAGCTTCAGCGCGTTCTTTTCGAGCGCCCGCGCCAGCAGGTAGTGCGAGACCGAAAGCTCGGCGAGGTAGACCTGCCGCCCCTTGATGCCCGCGACGTTGTCGGCGCCCTTCAGCAGCACGGCATCATTGCCGTTGGAATAGTCGCCGAGGATGATCGCGGAGGTGTCCTTGCCGCCTGCCGCGGGGATGGTCAGCGCGTCCATATTGGCGACTGTCACCCCGTCGAGCTTGCCCGCCGTATACTGATTCACGCTCTCGATGTAGTCGTTGACCTGCACGAACTTGATAGTGATGCCGTACTTGTCGCCCCACTTCTTCACGATGCCGGCCTGCTCGGCATAGGGCCAGGGCATCCACCCCGCGTAGATCGACCAGCCGACGTTGAATTCGGTGCGGGGGGCTGCAACTTCTTCCTCGCCGCCAGAGCAGGCGGTCACCAGCAGTGCGGCCATGGAGAGCAAGGCAAAAGCCCAGAAGCGGCGCAAGCTGGTCAGCATGATTCGTCCCCTATATTGCGCTTGCGAACATCCGCCGCTCGGGCGCGTTTGTCCACCTGAATTATTACGATTGATTGCGAACGTAATATGGAGGACATTGTTCCCGACAGCAGGGGATCGGGGCTCCGTGCGAGGGCGCGCGGCGGCCGCCCTGCACCGCTCGGAAGGCCGCCATCCATGAAGCGCAAACCGCCCGCTCGTCCGCTGATTATTGCCGTGGCCGCCATGCTCGGCGCGGCCTCCTGCTCCGCCGATTCCGGCCCGCCGCCCGACGATGCTGTCGGCCCCGTGCCCAATCTCACCGAGAACGCGATGAAGGTGCCGGGCTTTGCCGACTTCATCACTATCGACGGCGACACCGCGTGGGTCACCAATGATGGCCGGGTCGAACAGTGGTCGACCACCGGCAAGCGCGCCGCAGCCGAGGTCCCCCGCCCCTGCGGCACGATGGCAATCGCCGCCGGATCGCTGTGGGTCGCCAATTGCAAAGGCGGCGAAGTGTGGCGCATCAACCTCGTCACCGCACAGGTCGAGGCGAAGATCGCTACCGGCCTCGCCAATCCCAAGGGCGAGACCAACGTCATCGCCGGTGCCGGATCGGTCTGGGTACCGAGCGACGCGGCCGGCAAGGTCGCGCGCATCGATCCCGCCACCAACGCCATCGTCGCCACCGTCAGCGTAGTGCCCGAGACGTGGTATCTCGCCTATGGCTTCGATGCCGTGTGGGCGGTGTCGAGCGAGGGCCAGCTGCTCCAGCGCATCGATCCCGCCACCAACGCGGTGACCGGCAAGGTCGCGCTGGGCGACACGCCCGGCTTCCTTGCGGCGGGCGAAGGCGCGGTGTGGGTGCAGGAACAGGGCGACGGCACGGTCGCCAAGGTCGATCCCGCGAGCATGACAATCGCGGGCCGCACCAAGGTCGGCGACAATCTCAAGTGGGGCGATATCGACACCGGCGACGGCGCGGTGTGGCTGCGCACCACCGATGTGCAGACGATGGTGGTGATCGATCCTGCCAGCCTCAAGATCCGCGCCCGCATGGGGGGATCGGTCGGCAGCGGCGCATTGCGCTGGACGCCCAAGGGCGTGTGGACCTCTGCCCACGATCAGCAGACGCTGTCGTGGTGGAGCCCGCCTGCGGCTCCTGCCGCTACGCCTACGCCGTAACACGCAAAAGAAAAGCGCGCGGGGAGGGTCGCATTTCCCCGCGCGCTTCCTCCAGTTCCCGTTTTACGCGGGGACTAGAACTTGTAGCCAACCTCCACGCCGAAGCGCTGGCGACCGCCCGGCGAGATGAACGAACCGCCGAACTCGACCGCGGTGATCACTTCGTTGAGATACTTCTCGTTCAGCAGGTTCTCGGCGTAGGCGGTGAGTGACCAGTTGGCACCCTCCACCCCGACGCGCAGGTCGACGACACCGAAGGCATCGCGCTGCGTCACCGAATAATCGGCATTGCCGACGAAGGCCGGCAGCGCCAGCGCCGAACCGGGCAGAAGCCCGCTGAACAGCGTCGGGTTGGTGTCGGCCTGCAGCGTGTGGAACCACGTCGGCCCGGTGATGCGGTAATCGGCGCGGGTCACGAAATTGATGCTGTCGTTGACCGGCAGATCAAGCTGCGTGCCGAGGTTGATCGTGTAATCGGCGGTGTAAGGCGACTTGTTGCCGACGGTGCCGGGACGCGAGGAATTCTTCTTGATCTCGCTGCCGGTGACGTTGGCCGAACCGAACACCGACCAGCCCTTGACGATTTCGGCGTTGAGGTTGATCTCGCCGCCGTAGACCTTCACCTCGTCGATGTTCGAGACCACGCGCAGCAGGCCGAAGCCGCCGACGAAGAACTCGAAGAACTGCATGTTGTCGATGCTGGTGTAGTAGCCCGCAAGGTCGAAGTTGACCTTGCCGTCGAACAGCTTGCCCTTCACGCCGGCTTCGAAGGCGCTCGAGACTTCCTTGTCGTACTGGTCGTTGATGCGCACGCTGGTGCCGATGAACTGGTTGAAGGCCGAGTTGACGATCGCCGCCGAGCCCTGGTTATTGAAACCGCCCGATTTGAAGCCGATGCCCCAGTTACCGTAGAGGTTGATGTCCGACGTCACCTCATAGCGCAACGAGATCTTGGGCTGGAACTGCCGGAAGGTTTCGGCCTGCGGCGCGATCAGCTGGACGTTGCCGCCGGTCACGGCCTGGCCGGGATTGATCGGCCCGCCGGTGATCGGATCGCGCACCGCCGGAACAAGGCTGCGCACCTTGCGCGCCTCGGTGTCGTAGCGACCCGCAACGCTGAGGTTGAGGCGGTCGGTCAGATCGGTTTCGAACGAGGCGAAGATTGCGTAGACGTCGGTCTTGAATGCGTCGTTGAAGAGCTGGGTCGTCGGGTTCGACGAGCTCGGCGCATTGTAGAGCTGGCGGCTCACCCCTTGGCCGAGATCCGCGCCGAGGCTGACGCCCACTTCGCGGTTCACGTGCAGGTAGTAGGCGCCGATCTGCCAGTTCACCGGGCCGCCATCGTTCGACGAGAAGCGGATTTCGCCGCTGACGTCTTCCTGCTTGCGGACCTGGTACTGGGTGCCGTCGCAGGTCGTCGGGCTATAGGCGCCGAAAGTCGATCCGCTGGCGGGGTTGAAAATGAAGGGTATCGGGCTCGTGCCGATGAAGGTCGGCTGGTTGAGCCGGTAGCCGGCCAGCGCCGTGGTCGTCGCCGCGCAGGAATTGGCCGCCGCGACCGATGCAGGCGTGGCGCCCGGGAAGGTGAAGCGCGCAAAGTCGGCCGAGGTGCCGTCGGCGGTTAGCGATTGGTCGACATCGCTGTAGAGGACCCAGGCGGTCATCGTCGCGCCATCGAACTGGTGCTCGACCTTGGCAGACGTCTCGAAGGTCGTCTGGTCGTTGGTCGGACGGATGTTCGAATAGTAGTCGAACGGATGCTTGTTCACGTCCTCGAAGAAGGCCGGGTTCACGCCTGCGAAGTTGGGCAGGTGGAAGCTCGCATTGAAGTTGATCGACGCGCCGGTAAGCTCGGCATAGCGGGCCTTGAGGTCAATCTCGGTATCGGGGCCGACCTTCGCCACCAGGCGCCCGTCGATGCCCCACACCTCCTGATCGTCCACCGTCTTGGAATTGCCGAGGAAGCGGTTGCGGAAGAAGCCGTCGGTGGTCGAGTAATTGCCCGAGAGCACCACCCCCACAGAGTCCCCGATGGGGGTAGAGACATAGCCGTTGGCCATGTAGGTGTTGTCCTGCGCCGCGCGCACCAGCATGCCGGCCTCGAGCCGGTCGCCGGGCTTCAGCGTCTGCATCACGATTGCACCCGCTGCCGCGTTGCGGCCGTAGAGCGCGCCCTGCGGGCCTTTCAGGATTTCGACCTGCCGCAGCGTGCCCTGGTTCTGGTTGAGCTGCGCGGTGTTGGTCTTGAGGATGCCGTCGATCACGATGGCGACCGAGCTCTCGGCGTCGCGCGCGCCGTTGATGCCCCGGATGTTGACCTGGGTGTCGCCGGCCTCGGTGGAGCCTGTGACGATGCTCACACCCGGCGTGTACTGGACCACGCCGGCAAGCTTGTCCACGCCCGTGCGCCGCAGTTGCTCGCTGGTGATGACGCTCACCGAGGCCGGCACGTCGACCAGGCGCTCGGACTGGCGGCGCGCG
>JANNZG010000012.1:0-3592 GCA_031410495.1 Porphyrobacter sp. | reverse complement strand
AGTTCCCCCGCCGCGCGCAGCAGCAATGCGCGGGTTTCCGAAGTCTCGGTGCCGATCCTGCGGTTCGATGCCATCGGCAGCGCTCCTAGTGGATTGATTTTGACATTCGCATCCCGTTAGCGACATAGGGCATCCGCGAATGTCAAAATCTTTAAAATCCACTAGAAACAATATATTGCTAGTGGTCCTTGAAGATTCTGACATTTGCTCCTGACCTATCCCAAAGCGGATGCAAATGTCAGAATCGGACCACTAGACGGGCCGGTCCCGATTGGCGAGCCGGCATCGCGGTGTGTCCCGGACCTCAGGGCTCCAGCTGATCAATGCACCATGCGATCAGCGCCCGGGTCTCGGCATGTCCGCCCGTGATGCCGATGGCGGATTCGAGCCCGAGAACGCTGCCAATCGAGGTGATCACCATGGTCACGGCAAACGGGTTCACTATGTCCTTGCCGGCGGGCGGCGGACGGAACTGTGCCTGGAGCCTGTCGAGCCCCAGCCTGCGCACCCGCTCGCCGAATTCAATGGTGCGGATCCTGATCGCTTCGATGTGATTGGCCATCGAGAGGAATTCCGAGTTCAATGTGGCATCGGTCGGATTTGCATGCACTTGCCAGAAGGCATGCAGCGGCCGCGCATCTTCAAGCGCATGCTCGATCCGCGCAAGATAGCGCTCGATGTGCCGTTCGTATGTGGCGACGAGCAGGTCGTCGAGCATCTGGAAATAGTAATAGACCAGCTGGTGCTTGAGCCCGGCGCGCTCGGCAACCTTGCGCGCTGTCAGCGCGCCATAGCCATCCTCGCGCATCACCGCCTCGACGGCGTCCATCAACGAGGCACGCGACGCCGACCTTTCCGTCCCGAGCCGCCGCTTAGACGCCGTCATCTTCGTTACGCCTTTTCGCTGCGGCAGTTCGCCGTGCATCTAGACCAACAGGCCTCGCATCACACAACCCAATTTTTCCAGGAGTTGACTCGCTGCATCAAAACGCTAACGAAATGGTCAGCATTTGCAGCTGGTCGAAAGCGAGACCGGCATAACCTCAGACGGGTGAGGTGGTGAATGCCATCGATCTGAGGTGAAATCAGGATGTCACTACAAGGCTTTTTCCAGAACGCTTACGTCACGCATGACCTTGATCGGGCAATCTCGCTGTGCTCTGCCGCAACGGGTATCGGCCAGTTCATGCCAATGGACCTCGAATTGCCGTTGCTCACGTCCGAGGGCGAGCGCTCGATCCGCCTGCGGGTTGCAACAGGCTGGATCGGGAAGTTGCAGATCGAACTGATCCAGCCGGTTTCGGGCTATATCGCCCCTTATGCCTCAGGTCTGGCAGCCGATCCGTCCGATGCCACACCGCGCTTTCATCACGTCGCCGTCCGCCGCGACGATGCCGAGGCGCTTGTTCGCGAGGTGGAAACGCTCGCGCTGCCGGTCATCTTCAGAACCAGCGGCAACGGCATTTCCTCGGTCTTCGTCGATGCATCAGCCAGCTTCGGCCATCCCATCGAATTCGTCTGCGCCACGCCCGAAGGCTGGAACCTGCTGGGCTGGCCGAAATCAACCTGATCCTTTCGGAGGAACCCGCCATGGTGACCACGATCAACTCGCTCGCCGACCTCGATCTCATGACCCTGCCGATCGAGGAACGCGCTTTCGGCGCCGACCCCGAGCCATGGTTCGCAAAAGCGCGCGGGCGCCATCCCTGGCTGGCGAAATTCACCCATGGCTATCTCGTCCACGGACACCGCGAGATCCGCGATCTCATGCAGATGGATGACAAGCTGCAAATCGCCACCGGCGATGTTGTCGAAATCATGGGTGCGACCGGCAAGCCCTGGGGCGATTTCATGCAGGCGCTGCTGATCAGCCGCCACGGCGCCGATCACCGGCGCATGCGCGACGCCCTGAAGCCCTTCTTCAAGCCGCGCCGCATCGCCGAACATGTCGGTCAGATCCGCGAGGTGGTCTCAGACCTGCTCGACGAATGGGCACCCAAGGGCCAGTTCGACTTCACCGAATTTGCCTCCAACTTCCCGGTGGCGGTGATGTTCGGGCTGATCGGTGCCGACATCGCCGATCTGCCGAAGATCAAGTGGGCGCTCGAAATTCAGGGCCTCAGCTACAGTCTCGACACCTCGCTGCTGCCCGAGATGGAGCGGGCGCATGCTATGATGATGGAATTTGGCTCCGATCTGGTGACCGGCCGGCGGGCGAACGGCGAGACGCGCGACGATCTGCTGCAGGAACTGATCAAGGCGGAAGACAGCGGCGCGTTGAGCCACCAGGAAGTCTGCGAGCAGCTCTTCTTCCTCTTCGCCGCCGGGTATGACACCTCTAAAAACCAGCTTGGCATGGCTGCCTTGCTGCTGTTCCGGCAGCCCGAGCTATGGGAGCGCTGCGGGCGTGACCGCGAATTCTGTACCCTCGCCATCGAGGAAGCGCTCCGCCATTCCAGCCCCAGCAGCCCGCCGCGCATCGCGCTGGAAGACTTCGTCTATCAGGACGTGCTGATCCCGAAGGGCGCGCACCTGATGTTTCTGCTCAACATCTCGGGCCGAGATCCCCGCTCGTTCGACAATCCGATGGAATACCGCCCGGGCCGCGAGTCGGCGAAGCATCACCTCGCCTTCGGCAAGGGCGCGCATATCTGTCTTGGCCTGCATCTCGCTCGCTTCCAGATGGAAGAAGGGCTGCATCTTATTGCCCAGCGGCTGAAAAATCCGCAGGTTGCGGGCGAAGTAACCTGGCGGCGCTTTCCCGGCGTGTGGGGAATTGAGGCGCTGCCGATCCGCTTCACGCCGGTCTGAAAAAAGAACAATCGGGAGAGAAATCATGACAGAGCCCCTCGCCAAGGCAGCCAGCCTGGACCCGCAGACACCGTGGACTTGGATCGACCAGGGCTTTGAGCCGCTCTATGCGATGAGCTGGCGCGATTGCGAAGAAGCGCAACTGGCTGCGCTCAAGTTGCAGTTCGCCAAGCTGAATGGCCCGGTTTCGGCGCTGGAGAAGCTGGCCAGGCGCGAGGGTGTGCTCGCCATCGACAGTGTCGAGGATGCGCTGCCGCTGCTGTTCGATCACCGGATCTACAAGAGCTATCCGCTGGCGATCATCGAGAAGCGCGAGATCGGCAAGCTCAATGGCTGGCTCGACCGGCTCACCACGCATGACCTGTCGAAAATGGACCTCAAGGGCCTTTCCATGATCGACGACTGGCTGGACCGGCTGGACGAGTTCGGGATGCTGGTGGGCACATCTTCGGGCACCACCGGCAAGCTCAGTTTTGTGCCCCGCTCAAAGGTTGAATTCCCGTCGTGGCAGCGCTCGTATTATGAAGCCCAGCGGGCGACAACTGGCGTCAACGCCTATACCGATCACGTCGACACCTTTTTCCCGGGATACCGGGGCGGCCACCAGATGATGCTGAAGATGCTGGGCTTGTTCAACATCCCGGCAGCAGGTGGCCCGGAACACTATCATACACTCTATCAGACGCACATTTCGGCCGACCTGATGTCGCTCGCGGCGCGTATGCAGACCGCGGAAGACCGCGGCGAACTTGATCAGCTCGGCCTCGATCCCGCCCTGATC
>JANNZG010000011.1:0-3227 GCA_031410495.1 Porphyrobacter sp. | reverse complement strand
CTGCGCCACGCACCGGCGCGGGCGCTAGTGATCGGCGACTGGACGGGCCAGCTTGCGGCTGCGCTGCGGGCGCAGGGCGCACACGTGAGCGAAGCCGAACCCGCCGGCGGCTTTGCGGAAGATGCGCCCTTTCCCTTCGGCGCGTTCGATTTCATCGCCAGCCTTGGCACGCTTGACACGGTCAACGATTTGCCCGGCGCGCTGATCCACTTGCGCGGTGCACTGGCAAACGGTGGACTGATGATCGCCAGCTTCCCTGGCGCGGGTTGCCTGCCCGCCTTGCGCGCGGCTATGCTGATCGCCGATGGCACCCGCCCCGCCCCGCGCATTCATCCGCAAGTCGACGTGCGCGCCGGCGGACAATTGCTCCAGCGCGCCGGGCTTGCCGATCCGGTGGTCGACAGCCGCACCCTTGACGTCCGCTTTCGCACGCTTGACGCGCTGGTCGCCGATCTGCACGCGCAGGGGCTAGGCAATGTGCTCGCTCGCAGTGGTCCGCCGCTTGGCAAGGCCGCCTTGGCGATGACGCGCGAGGCCTTTGGCGGGCCGACTGTGGAGCATTTCGAGATTTTGACGCTAAGCGGCTGGAAGAAGTAGGCCCTAGCCCAAAGCCGCCTGCGCCGCCGCCAGCCGGGCGATCGGCACGCGGTATGGCGAGGCGCTGACGTAATCCAGCCCGACAGTCTCGCAAAAGGCAATGCTTGCCGGATCGCCGCCATGTTCGCCGCAAATGCCGAGCTTGATATCGCCCCGCGTACCCCGCCCCCGCTCCGCCGCCAGGCCCACCAGTTGGCCCACGCCATCAATATCCAGGCTGACAAAGGGATCGCGCGCGAAGATGCCCTGTTCGATATAGGCACCCAGGAACCGCCCGGCATCGTCACGGCTAAGGCCCAGTGTCGCTTGGGTCAGGTCGTTGGTGCCGAACGAGAAGAACTCGGCCACTTCGGCAATCTCGCCCGCCATCAGCGCGGCGCGCGGTAGCTCGATCATCGTGCCGACCTGATAGGTCAGCCGCATGCCCTGTTCGGCAAACACTGCCTCGGCAGTGCGGTCGATCAGGTTCTTGAGGATCTCCAGCTCGCGGCGGGTCACGACCAGCGGGATCATCAGCTCAGGCACCGGCGCTTCCCCTGCCCGGGCAACTTCGCAAGCCGCCTCGAAGATGGCGCGCGCTTGCATGGCGTAAATGTCCGGGAACGTGATCCCCAACCGGCAGCCGCGGTGCCCCAGCATCGGGTTGAATTCATGCAACTCGGCGGTGCGGCGGCGCAGCGTGTCGATGCCGATGCCCATGATCTCGGCCAGACGCGCGAAATCCTCCTCGGCAGTCGGCAGGAACTCGTGCAGCGGTGGATCGAGCAGGCGGATGGTCACCGGCAAGCCGGCCATGATCTCGAAAATGGCTTGAAAGTCGCTGCGCTGTTCGGGCAGCAGCTTGGCCAGCGCCGCGCCGCGCGCGGTTTCGTCATCGGCGAGGATCATCTGGCGCACGGCGGAAATTCGCGCAGCATCGAAGAACATATGCTCCGTCCGGCACAAGCCGATGCCTTCCGCGCCAAACTGGCGGGCCATGCGGCAATCCTCGGGCGTTTCGGCATTGGCGCGCACTTTCATGCGGCGGTGGCCATCGGCCCAGCCCATCAGCACGCCGAAATCGCCGACCAGCTCGGGCTCGATAGTGGACACCCGGCCCGCCATGATCTCGCCCGTCGTGCCATCGAGCGTGATGACATCGCCTTCCTTGAGCACGCGCGTGCCAATGCGCAGCGTGCGGGCGGCAAGGTCTATCGACAGCGCCGACGCGCCCGATACGCAAGGCCGTCCCATGCCGCGCGCCACCACGGCCGCATGGCTGGTCATCCCGCCGCGCGCGGTTAGAACTCCTTTTGCTGCATGCATTCCGTGAATATCTTCAGGTGAAGTCTCAACTCTCACTAGGATCACCGACTCACCGCGCGCCGCATGCCGCTCCGCCGTATCGGCATCGAGCACTACTGTGCCCGATGCCGCGCCCGGGCTTGCCGGCAGGCCCGTGCCCAGCACATCGCGCGCCGCGTCCGGATCGAGCCGGGGGTGCAGAAGTTGATCGAGCGCCATCGGATCGATGCGCAGGATCGCGGTTTGCTCGTCGATCAGGCCTTCGCCGGCCATATCGACCACCATCTTCAGCGCCGCCTTGGCCGTGCGCTTACCGCTGCGGGTCTGGAGCATCCACAGCTGCCCGCGCTCGACGGTGAATTCGATGTCCTGCATGTCGCGGTAGTGCGCTTCGAGCAGGTCGAACACGCGTGCCAGTTCGCCATACGCCTCGGGCATCGCCTCTTCCATCGAGAGCGGCTTGGCGTTCGCCCGCTCACGCGCCGCCTTGGTCAGATATTGCGGCGTGCGGATGCCGGCGACGACGTCCTCGCCCTGCGCATTGACCAGCCATTCGCCGTAATAAGCCCGCTCGCCAGTGGCGGGATCGCGGGTGAAGGCGACGCCGGTCGCCGAGGTATCGCCCATGTTGCCGAAGACCATGGCCTGAACGTTGACCGCAGTGCCCCAGTCGCCCGGAATGTCGTTCAACCGGCGATAGACCTTGGCGCGGTCCGAATCCCAGCTGTCAAACACGGCGGCAATAGCGCCCCACAGCTGTTCGCCCACATCCTGCGGAAATGGCTTGCCCAGCCTGGCTTCGACAATCGCCTTGTATTCGCCGACCAGCGCCTGCCATTCTTCAGCCTGCATCTCAATATCGGTGAAATAGCCTTTGTTTTCCTTGGCTATTTCCAGCGCATCCTCGAACAGATGATGGTCGAGCCCCAGCACCACATCAGAATACATCTGGACGAAGCGGCGATAGCTGTCCCAGGCGAAACGCGCGTCGCCAGAAGTGGCGGCGAGGCCCGCAACAGTCGCGTCGTTCAGCCCCAGATTGAGCACCGTATCCATCATGCCCGGCATGGATACCCGCGCGCCCGAACGCACCGAAACCAGCAGCGGGTCCGCCGCGTCGCCAAATTTCTTGCCGACCGCGCGCTCGATCAGGGTCAGCGCTTCGGCCACATCGCCGCGCAAGCCCGCATCGAACGCCGCGCCTTTGGCCAGATAGTCGACGCAAACCTCGGTGGTGATGGTGAAGCCCGGCGGCACCGGCAGGCCGATCCCCGCCATCTCGGCGAGGTTAGCGCCCTTGCCGCCGACAATGGTCTTGTCGCGCGTGCGCGGGTCGTCATTCGCCC